>DATAUG010000111.1:0-1513 GCA_036268355.1 Sporichthyaceae bacterium | reverse complement strand
CTGCTCGATCAACACGCCCCGGTCCAGACCGGCCGGTACCTTGGCGCCGATCCGGGCAAGCGCATCGAGCTGCCGGCTCAGCACTGCGGGCATGCCGGTCGCCGCCTGTCGGACCTTGTCGAACGCGCGTTGCACGAATCGCTCGTAGCGGGTCTCGGCCGGGATCACCCGGATGTGGCCCTGCCGGTCCCGCCGTGGTTCGGGGGCTTGCCACTTGGCGCTCAGCCTGCCCAAGCCGTCGCCGAGCCAGTCGATGCAGGTCAGCGCAGTGAACGTGTCGTTAACCGCAGGCGACAAGGCTCGGAGGGCAATCTCGACCAGTTGGTCGATCGCGAAGGTGAGGTCCTGGGCCAGGGTCCGGTTCGGTCCGGTGAAGTTCCCCCGGGCGACCGCCGCCGCCACGGCAGCTGCGGCCTGCGGAGGCCAGACCGTCGCGAACGGGAGGCCCTCCACCACGAAATGACCGGGCCGATGGGCCAGGGTTATCACCGCATCGTGTCGGGTGGCCAGATCGACCAATGCGTCGTGGGCCACGAATTGGAGGTAGCCGCTGCGGGCGGCGGGGACCGGCGCGCCCGACTCGGCCATCCGTAATGCCAGTTCGGTGACAGACAGGCCGCTCTGCAGCGGCACGCCCGCTTTGCCTGCAGGACGGAACTCGAGATCGATGGCCGCGGCCAGTTCGTCGGCTATCCCGGCGATCACCCGGGGCAGCTGGATCGACATCGCGATCCGGTGGATGAAGATGATCAGGACCCCGACGTCGATCAGCAGCAACCCCAACGCAACGGTGATGGACAGGTGCGGGACGAAGTCCCCGTGGCCACCCGGGCCGATCGACGCCAGCGCGAGAACGGCGTAGACGAACGTGGCCACATAGGTACCCAGCGTCAGCTGGGTGGTCCTGTCGCGGATGAAGTTGCGCAACATCCGCGGACCGAGCTGGCTCGACGCAAGTGTCAACGCGACGATCGTGATCGAGAAGACGAGGCTGACCACGGTTACCACGGCTGCGGCGATCGCGGTGAGGATCGTGCGGGCGGCGTCCGCCGAGCCGTTGTTCACCCAACCCGGCAGGGCCAGACTCCCGCCGTACACCGACCGGTCCATCGTGACGGTAACGGCGAACAGGGCCGCGGCAGCCGCAGTCTCGATACTGGGTACCAGCCACAGGTTGGTCCGCATCGCCTCGCGGCGCCAGTCCGACAGCGCAGGGAGCAAACGGGGCGGCGTGCCGCTCATCAATACCTCGGCATGGGTCGACGACATGCCGACCAGGCTTCCCGGCGCTCCGCACACGAGCTTACCGCCGCAGGCAATCCGCCGGGTGGGACATAAATCCTTCCATCCTGGACCCGTTGACGCAGATCACGGACTTGTCGACCCATCCGGTGGCGGCGGGCGGCGCGGTCGCGTATCGGCAATCCCGAAAAGGCCGTAGTCTCAAGACAGGTCCGGCGCCCCTCGGGCCAGGTGTTGCTCCAGAACCTCGGCGACGCTCGTACGCGGTTTC
>DATAUG010000110.1:0-7890 GCA_036268355.1 Sporichthyaceae bacterium | reverse complement strand
CGCGGTGTTCACCGAGATTCGCGCGGCGCTGGACACCTACGGCCCCGAGGTCGTGGAGAGCTACATCGTGTCGATGACCAGAGGCGCGGACGACGTGTTCGCCGCGGTCGTGCTGGCCCGCGAGGCCGGACTGGTCAACGTCCACACCTCCGGTGATCCGTTCGCGCGGATCGGCTTCGTTCCGCTCCTGGAGACGGTGGACGAACTGCGCGAGAGCGGGCGGGTGCTCGGCGACCTGCTGGCAGAGCCGACCTACCGGCAGATCCTGCGGCTGCGCGGCGACATACAGGAGGTGATGCTCGGCTACTCGGACTCCAACAAGCAGGCCGGCATCACCACCTCGCAGTGGGAGATCCACCGGGCACAGCGCACCATGCGCGACCTGGCGGCCCGGCACGGCGTGCGGCTGCGGCTGTTCCACGGGCGGGGCGGCACGGTCGGCCGGGGAGGGGGACCGACCTACGATTCGATCCTGGCCCAGCCGTGGGGTGTGTTGGACGGCCAACTCAAGTTCACCGAGCAGGGCGAGGTGATCAGCGACAAGTACGCGTTGCCCGAACTGGCCAGGGAGAACCTGGAACTCACCGTGGCAGCCGCGCTCACCGCGTCGACCCTGCACCGCACGCCCCGCAAGCCGGCCGAACGGATCGCCCGCTGGGACCGCTGTATGGACGTGGTCAGCGACGCGGCGTACGCCGCCTACCGGGCGCTGGTGGACGACCCCGACCTGCCCGCCTACTTCCTTGCCTCGACACCGGTCGAGCAACTCGGCTCGCTGAACATCGGCTCCCGGCCGGCCCGACGGCCTTCCTCGGGCGGCGGGATCGATGGCCTGCGCGCGATTCCGTGGGTGTTCGGCTGGACGCAGTCGCGGCAGATCGTGCCCGGCTGGTTCGGCGTCGGGTCCGGCCTCGCCGCCGCGCGGGAGGCGGGCTTCGCGGAGGTCCTCGCGGAAATGCACGAGCAGTGGCACTTCTTCCGAACCTTCGTGTCCAATGTGGAGATGATGCTCGCGAAGACCGATCTACGGGTGACTTCCCAGTACGTCGCGGGCCTCGTGCCGGTGCCCCTACAGCACGTCTTCGACACCATCCGCGAGGAATGCGCGCGCAGCGTTGCCGAGATCCTGCGGGTCACGGGCGAGACGGAGTTGCTCGACGACGCTCCCGCGCTGAAGCGGACGCTGGCCGTGCGGGACGCCTACCTGACGCCGCTGTCCTACCTCCAGGTGGATCTGCTCGCGCGGGTACGAGCCCAGCGGGGGGATCCGGATCCGGACCTCATCCGTGCGCTGCTGCTCACCGTCAACGGCGTCGCTGCCGCCATGCGCGACACGGGCTGAGCGTGACGCGGTGAGGCGCTTGTCCCGGATGTTCGATGTCTGACCACGATCTGGACCATCACGGCGATCGTGAGGTCCGCGAGGACCTCGTCGACCTCGCCGTCAACGTCATGCTGTCCGCGCCGCCCGATTGGCTGCGGCGTGAACTCGCCGACGAACTGGCCGGGTTGGCGGCCTATCCGGATCCGAGGGCGGCGGCGGAGGCGCTGGCGGCCCGACACCGCCGCCCGGTGTCGGAGGTCCTGGTCACGTCCGGTGCCGCCGAGGCGTTCCGGCTGCTGGCCGGCGCGTTGCGGCCCCGGCACGCGGTGGTGGTGCATCCACAGTTCACCGAGCCGGAGGTGGCATTGCGCACGGCAGGCCATGCGGTGCGGCGAGTTCTACTGACCCCGGAGACCGGTTTCGTGTTGCGGCCCGAACTGGTCCCGGCCGAGTCGGACCTCGTGTTCGTCGGCAACCCGACCAACCCGACCTCGGTGTTGCACTCGGCCCGGACACTCAGAAAACTGCTCCGGCCGGGGCGGCTGGTCGTTGTCGACGAGGCGTTCATGGACGCGGTGGTCGACGAGCCCGGGTCATTGGCCGAGGAGTCGGTGCGGGGACTTGTGGTGATCAGAAGCCTGACCAAGACCTGGGGCATCGCCGGGCTGCGCGCGGGCTATCTGTTGGCAGGCGCGGAGGTGGTGCGCGCCCTGCGCGCGGTCCAGCCGCCGTGGTCGGTTTCGGCGCTCGCGGCCCGTGCGGTCATTTCGTGCAGCACGCCGGGCGCGCTCGCGCAGGCCGCCGCGCGGGCCGCTCTGGTCGAGCGGGATCGCGACCACCTCGTCGAGGGTCTGCGTTCGTTGGGTGTCGAGGTGAGCGGCCGCCCACGTGGCCCGTTCGTGCTGGTGCGACTGCCACGCGCCGACCTGATCCGGGCCCGCCTGCGAGTCGAGGGCTACGCGGTCCGAAGGGGTGACACCTTTCCCGGCCTCGGCACCGACTGGCTTCGGCTCACGGTGCGCGGGCCGACCGTGATCGATCCGTTCCTGGTGACGTTGGCAGGGTTGCTGCCCGGTGCCGGATAAGCCATGCCCAGCAGGCTGGATCGGTGTTCGAAGGTTGCCATCGATCGTACGTGCGCGTAAGATTTTTCGCGAGCTGAGGCAGCCGAACCTGCTGGTGCCGGGCTGGCGTTTCGATTCGCGGATCTTTGTGGATTTCCTTCCGGAAAAGGATCTGACTTCATGCGCGATCAGACGATGGCCAAGTACCTCGACGAACTCGCCGAGCGGGTGCCGGCGCCGGGTGGGGGAGCGGCCGCCGCGTTGCACGCGGCCCAGGGTGCCGCGCTGGTGGCCATGGTGGCCCGCTACACCGACGGTGCGAAGCACGCCGAGCACGCCGCGACGGTGGCCCGCGTTCTCGGTCGGGCCGAACAATTGCGCCAGCAGGCTCTTCGCCTCGTCGAGGACGATGCGGCCGCGTTCGGTGCGGTGGCCGAGGCGTATCGGCTGCCGCGCTCGGACGAGCGGCAGAAGGCGGCGCGCTCGGCCGCGATCGCCGTCGCACTGGGTGCCGCCGCCCGGCCACCGGCCGAGGTGATCGTCTGCGCTCGTCGGATCGTCACCCTGGCCGAGGAGTTGCTGCCGATCGGCAACCGCAACGTGCTCACCGACGTGGCTGCCGCGGCGGACGCGGCCCGGGCCGCGGCGAGCACGGCGCGGGTGAACGTGGAGATCAATCTCAAGGGCATGCGTGACGAAGCGGAGTGCGAGCGCCTGTGTGGAGTCGTCGACACCGTGGGCGCTGTCGTCGAGCGCGCCGACGCGGTCAGCGCCGCGGTGCGCGCGGAGGTCCTTCGATGAGCACGGTGTCGTTGTCCGGCCGAGAACTGGCCGCCCAGATCCGGGAACGCGCCGCGTCGACCGTGCGCGGACTGGCCGAGCGGGAGGTGTTTCCCCGACTCGCGGTGGTGGTGGCCACCTCCGACGAGGCCACCGCGTCCTATGTCGGTTCCATCGTGCGGTCGGCGGCCAAGGTTCGGATCGCCGCCGATGTGGTCGATCTCGGTCCCGCTGTCTCGGCGGAGGACATCCGGGACACGCTGCACAAGCTCAGCGGCGACCCGACCGTGCACGGCATCATCCTGCAGACCCCGTTGCCGGCCGGGCTGTCCGCGACCGGCCTGGCGGTCGCGATCGATCCGGCGAAGGACGTCGACGGCGCCAACCCGCTCAGCCTGGGACGCCTGCTCGCCGGACAGCGGACCTTCGCCCCGGCAACCGCGCAGGCGGTGCTCGCGCTGCTCGACCACCACCAGATCGATCTCGCCGGCAAGCGGGTCGTCGTGGTCGGCCGTTCCACCGTGGTCGGCAAGCCCGTGGCCCAACTGCTGCTCGGCCGCGACGCCACGGTGACGGTGTGTCATTCGCGCACGCGTGAGCTGGCCTGGCACACCCGAGGCGCCGAGGTGCTCGTCGTCGCGGCCGGGCGCGCCCGGATGATCACCGGGGAGCACGTGCGCCCCGACGCCGTCGTCATCGATGTCGGGACGAATCCCGAGGACTCCGGAGGGATCGTCGGCGACGTCGATTCCGCGTCGGTGACGGGGATCGCCGGTGCGTTGACGCCGGTGCCGGGCGGGGTCGGTCCGGTGACCTCGGCGCTGTTGCTCGGCAACACCGCGGAGGCCGCCCGGTGGCTCGGCGCCCCGTGATGGACCGGGCCGATCACCGCATGGAGAACGTCGTATCGACCGGCTGGTGACGGGCGGGACGCGTGGTGGCCTGCGGTGCCGGCGCGACCGCGTGCTTGGTGCTCGGGGAACCTCGACGTTCGAGGGTATGGCCCGAACGAACGAATCCGGGCTGCCTGGCGGCCGAGGTCGGGCTGCTCCCGCTGCCGGGTGCCGTGGTCAGGACGTGGCCGCGCACCGGATGGCGGCGGCGACGGCCGCGGCATCGATGCTGGCGCGCACGTCGTGCACCCGCACTCCCCAGGCGCCGGCCAGCGCGGCATAGGTGCTCACCGCGGCGGTGGCGTCCTCGCGACCGGATGTCGCCCGTGGGGTGCCGTCCCGGCCCGCCAACAGCGTGCCGAGGAACGACTTGCGCGACGCGCCGAGCAGGACGGGGAATCCCAGCTGGTGCAGTCGGTCGAGATGGGCCAGCAGCCGCCAGTCGTGCTCGGGCTGCTTGGCGAAACCGAGGCCGGGATCGATGATCAGGGCATCCGGGCGGACACCCTGATCGAGGGCGGCCGCCACCCGGACGGACAGTTCGTCGACGACCTCGGCGACCACATCCCGATAGGTCGCGCGTTCGCGCATGGTCGAGCTGGTTCCCCTGCTGTGCATGAGAATCCATCGACAGCGGGCTTCTCCGACCACCGGGCCCATTTCCGGGTCGGCCGCTCCGCCGGACACGTCGTTGACCAGTTGCGCGCCGGCCCGCAGCGCCTCGGCCGCGACGCGGGCGCGGGTGGTGTCGACGCTGACCACGATGCCGCCCGCGCTGAGTTCCGCCACCACGGGCAGGATGCGGCGCAGTTCCTCCTGCTCGGTGATCCGGTCGGCTCCCGGCCTCGTCGATTCGCCGCCGACATCGATGATGTCGGCTCCGGTCGCGGCCATCGCGACACCATGCTCGACCGCGTCCGCGATCCGGACCCACCGGCCCCCGTCACTGAACGAGTCGGGCGTGACGTTGAGTACGCCCAGCACGGTGATCCGGTCGGGTGGCGTGGTGGCGCCCTCGGTCGCGGGCCCACGACGGAGCCTGCCGGCGTCCGGTTGTGATATCTCACCCATGCGTGAGGTTTTCATTCGCTGCTCCGGTAGTCTTGAGCGATCTAGGTGCAATTATTGGCTATGGCTGCGCTTGAAATTATCTTACGTCCAGGGCAGAATATCGAGTGGGCGATGACTCCTCGCCGCCGCGAATCAGGCCGCAATGACGTGCTATCCGACGGCCCGGCCTGTCGCATCGTGACCGGATTCCTGGAGCCGCGCCGATGACTGAGCAACTGCCCGCGAGCGCCCCGCTCTCGCAGGCCGTGGTCTCGCTGACCGACGAGTTCACCCTTGAGGTGACACCTCGTGAGCTGCGTAAGAACCCGGGCCTGTGCGCCGACGCGCTACCGGCCGGGACCCGTGTCTACACCACGTTCCTGCCCAACACGCCGTTCTCGGACACCGTCGACGCCGCGTCGATCCTGGTCGAGCAGGGCATGCGACCGGTCCCGCACGTCGCCGCGCGCAACCTCGTCGACGAGCGGGACCTTGACCAACTCGTCGGCAGGCTGGCCGACGTCGGGGTCCGCGAACTGTTGGTGATCGCGGGATCGTTGAGCAGTCCCCGTGGCTCGATCACCGAGTCCCTGCAGGTACTGCGCTCCGGCGTGCTCGACCGGCACGGGATCAGCAGGGTTGGCCTGGCCGGGCATCCGGAGGGCAACGGCGACATCGGCGAGGCCGAACTGGCGAGGTCACTGGCGGAGAAGAACGCCTTCGCGGCGTCGAGCGGATGCGAGGTCTATCTGTTGACGCAGTTCTGCTTCGCGGCCGGACCCATTGTCCGGTGGGAACGGCGCATCCGGGACCAGGGCAATCGACTTCCGGTCCACATCGGACTTCCCGGCCTCGCCTCCCCGGCCAGCCTGGTGAAATTCGGTCTGGCCTGTGGCGTCGGACCGTCGTTGAAGGTGCTGCGTAAGCAGGGCGGCGGGTTGCTCAGGCTCACCAAGCAGTCCGTGTACCACCCCGACCAGACCCTGCTGGGCATCGCGGATTCGGTGCGGCGCGACACCGAGAGCCTGATCCGCGGTGTGCACTTCTTCCCGTTCGGAGCCGTGTCGGCCACCGCCGACTGGGTGCGACAGATCAACCGAGGCCAGTTCCGGATCGACGATCGGCAGGGGCGACTCGCCGTCACGGCGTGAGACTCGGCGAATTCCACCAGCCATCCCACTGACCCGCCGCATGAGGTCGCTCCCGGGCACTCGGAGGGCGGAACAGCCATCGACACGGAGGCGACGAGCGTGCGTAACGGTATGACCCATCTGTGCATTCCCGGCCCTACCAACATCCCGGAAGCCGTCCGGCAGGCGATGAACGTGCCGATGCAGGACCAACGGGCGCCCGACTTCCCCGCGTTGACCCTGCCGCTGTTCGAAGACCTGAAGAAGATCTTCGGCAACGAGACCGGCCGCGTCTTCCTCTACCCCTCTTCCGGCACTGGTGCCTGGGAAGCCGCGATCTCCAACACGCTCAGTCCCGGCGACCGGGTGCTCATGTCGCGTTTCGGTCAGTTCTCCGCCCTGTGGGTGGACATGGCCCAGCGCCTGGGCCTGGACGTCGAGTGCATCGACGTGGACTGGGGCGAGGGGGTTCCGGTGGACGCCTACCGGCGCTACCTCGCCCACGACCTCGGTTTCAAGGCGGTTTTCGTGACACACAACGAAACCGCGACCGGGGTGAGCTCCGACGTGGCCGCGGTGCGGACCGCGCTCGACGAACTCGGCTCGTCGGCCCTGCTGTTGGTCGACGGCGTGTCGTCGATCGCGTCCGTCGACTTCCGTCAGGAGGAATGGGGAGTCGACCTCGCGGTCACCGGATCGCAGAAGGGTTTCATGCTGCCGGCCGGCCTCTCGATGCTCGGCGTGAGTCGCAAGGCCCTGGAAGCATCCTGGTCCGCGACGTTGCCCCGCAGCTACTTCAGCTTCGCCGACCAGATCAAGGCCAACGACGCGGGCTACTTCCCCTACACGCCCCCGACCCAGTTGCTGCATGGCCTGCGGGCGGCGATGGACCTGCTGTTCGCCGAAGGGCTGCCCAACGTGTTCGCCCGGCACCACCGGCTGGCCGAAGGTGTTCGGCAGGCCGTTGCCGCGCTGGGACTCTCGCTCTGCGCAACGCACCCGGTCTGGTACTCCGACACGGTCTCCGCCGTCCGGGTCCCGGCCGGTGTCGACGCGGCCGAGGTGGTCCGAATCGGCTACGAACGCTACCGCACCTCCTTCGGCGGCGGACTGTCCAGAGTGGCCGGAGAAGTCTTCCGGATCGGTCACCTCGGTGACCTCAACGAGGTCAGCTGCCTCGCGGCGCTGGCCGGCGCCGAACTGGCGCTGGCCGACGCGGGCGCCGAGATCGAGTTCGGTGCCGGGGTCGCGGCGGCCCAGCGCTACTACCGAGCTGCGCTCGCCGCGGCAGAACACGGATCGACAACTGTCCCGCTCGCGTCAGCACGGGCCTGAATCATCGGCCATCCCCGGCCATTATCCGAGGAGAGACCTCGATGAGCCATACCCTCCACCCGACCAGGGTCACTCGACTGCACCGCAGCGAACTGGCGGTGCCCGGTTCCAATCCGAGCTTCATCGACAAGGCCGCCGACAGCGAAGCCGACTACATCTTCCTCGACCTCGAGGACGCGGTCGCGCCACCCGAGAAGGAGCAGGCCCGCAAGAACGTCATCGCCGCGCTCAACGACATCGACTGGGCGGGCAAGGGAAAAACGGTGTCCGTGCGGATCAACGGCCTTGACACGCACTACATGTATCGCGATGTC
>DATAUG010000109.1:0-9375 GCA_036268355.1 Sporichthyaceae bacterium | reverse complement strand
GTCTGCGTCGGGTTCTGGCCGAGGCCGACGACCTCGGTGTAGAAGCCGACCGGGACGCTGACGTTGTAGGTGCCGGGCTCGAACATCAGCTCATAGCGCTGGGTGCCGAACTGGTTCGACTGCTGCGTGTTGTAGACCGCGTTGATGTCGCTCTGGATCGTGGAAGTCGACATCGAGGGGGTGAACACGTAGACATTCGGGCCGAAGTTCGGCGTGTTGCCGGGGGGCGGTGTCGTCGAACCGCTCGGCAGCGTCCATTGCTGGTTAGAGCTGTCGGCGCAGGCCCAGATCTGGACCTGGGTGCCGGAGCCGCCGTAGCCGGTGTCGTCGAGGCACTTGCCGGAGTTGGGGTTGACTAGCTCGCCGTTGGACTGGGGGTCCCAGACTTGGGCCGCGGTGCCGTTGCAGGTGTAGAGGTCGACCAGGGTGCCGTTGGCGGTGCCGGCCGCGTCGACGTCCATGCACATGCCGAGCACCTGCAGGGTGTTGCCTGATCCGACGGTCCACTGCTGTGCGTTGGTCCCGTTGCAGGTGTAGACCTGGATCGGGTTGAAGTCGGCGGTGCTGGCGGAGCGGTCGTCCAGGCACAGGCCCTCGTACCCGGTGATCGGGCCGGTGGCCCCCGTGGCGGCCGCTGCCGATTGCACGTGGTAGGTGGCGACGGCCGTGCCGAGCCCGAATACGAGGGCTACCGCCGCGAGGGTGCTGAGGAGTCGCCGCTTCACGGCACGTTCCACTGCTGGTTGGAGGTGTCGGCGCAGGCCCAGATCTGGACCTGGGTGCCGGAGCCGCCGTAGCCGGTGTCATCGAGGCACTTGCCCGAGTTCGTATTCACGAGCTCGCCGTTGGACTCGTGCACCCAGGACTGCGCGCCGGTGCCGTTGCAGGGATACAGGTCCACCAGGGTGCCGTTGGCCGTGCCCGCGCCGGCGACGTCGAGGCAGTCGCCCAGGACCGTCAGGGTGCCGTTGCTGTTCACGGTCCAGCTCTGTGCGTTGGTCCCGTTGCAGGTGTAGACCTGGATCGGGTTGAAGTCGGCGGTGCTGGCCGAGCGGTCGTCCAGGCACAGGCCCTCGTACCCGGTGATCGGCCCGGTGCTCCCGGTGGGAGGAGTGGTACCCCCGCCGCCGGTGATCTTGTTGAAGATCGACGAGTACTGGTAGCCGGTCCCCTTGTCGTAGCCGTCGACTTCCCAGAAGGACAGCTCGGCGACGCCGTTGGAGGCGGCGAAGCTCTCCAGCGACGAGGCGTTTGACGTGGAGAAGACGGTGCCGTCGTCGTTGGTGCCGGCGATCGGCGTCAGGCCCATCATGCCGTAAGCCGCCGAGGTGGAGATCCCGTACAGGCTGGAGAGCTGGCCGGCGGTGTCCTGGGCGGCGGACTCGGCGTCCGCGAGGTCGTTGGACCCGGCGCCGAAGTCCATCGTCATGATGTTCACGACCGACACCTTCACGCCCTTGGCCTTGGCGTCCTGCAGCAGCGCGTACTCCGAGCCGCTGCCGGTGGGCAGTCCATTCGGGGCGACCGCGAGGGTGAAGTCGACTTGCACGGCCGGGTCCTCGGCTTGCAGCGCGGCCAGCGCCTGGTCGCGCAGCGAGGTGGCGGCGGTGTCCGAGAGCACGCTGCCCTCGATGTCGAAGTCGAGCCGGGTGACGCCGTAGGTGTTCACCACGTTCTGGTAGGCGGCGGTCAGCTGTGAGACGTTCGTGCAGGTCTGCGCGATCTCATTGGGGTTATTACCGTCGGGCTCGCCGCCGAAGGAGATGATGACGTTGCCGCCGGCCGCCTGAATCGCGCTGACCTGCGAGGTGAAGGCACCCACGGAGTTGCCGCCGTCCTCCCATTCCGGGGTGCAGCCGGACTGCGGGGTGAGGAAGGCCAGCGTGTAGTACTTCGTGCCGGTCGCGGCCATGTCGGCGGCCATGTCGCCGGCGTCCGAGGAGGAAATCTGCAGGTACGGCGCGGCGTAGTGCGCCGGGAAGGCGGAGCCCGCCGCGGCGGCAGGGCCGGCGGTGGCGAGCGCGAGGCCGCCAGACCCGAGCGCGGTCGCAGCGGCCAGCACGAGGGCGGCTGACGACGGTTTCCTGAGGATTCTTGGTAGTCGCATGGTGATCCGGCGATCCCTTCGGCCGAGCGGTCCGGCGGGCGCGGGATGACCCGCCGGGGTAAAGTGGATAGGGCTTGTTTCTGAAACAGTAAAGAAACTATCCTGTTTACGAGGATTGGAGCATTTGCTTACGGGCGCGTCAATACGTATCGGCCATGTTGAGAATTTGTTAATTTCTGCCGAAGGGACTCTTATGGTGAAACGATGAAACAAGAGTCTGTTTCGGAATCTGTTTCAGGTACCGGCCGAGTAACCGTGCGCGCGATCGCGGCCGAGACCGGGCTGTCGATCGCCACCGTCTCGCGCGTGCTCAATGGCAGCGACAACGTGGCCGCCGGTACCCGCCAGCGGGTGTCTGAGGTGGTCGAACGGCTCGGTGAGCGGGCGCCTGAGCCGCGTCGGCGGGCGCCCGCCCGGTCAACCAGGCCGCCCGTCTTCGTGCGCTGCCCCTACCTGCTGACCGACTACTTCGGGCACATCGTCACGTCGATCGCCGAGACGCTGGCGCTGCACGAGCAGAGCATGCTCCTCGACGCCGGGGACGCGGTGGTCAGGTCCACCGCGCTGCGCGAGCTGCCGCGCCGCCGGGCCGTGCACGGCGCGGTTCTGATCCTCCCCCCGGAGCCCCGGGCCGACCTGGAGGCGCTGCTCGCGCGGGACTACCCGCTGGTGGTGGTGGATCCGCGCACCGACGTGCCGCGGGGCATGGTGTCGGTCTCGGCGGCGCACTTCTCCGGCGCCCGGGCCGTCACCCGGCACCTGATCGAGCTCGGCCACCGCCGGATCGGTGTGATCACCGGGCCGCCGCACTGGCACACCCGCGACGACCGGGTCGGCGGGCACCTCGCCGCGCTGGCCGAAGCCGGGATGCTGGTCGACCCGGAGCTGATGCGGTCCGGCGAGCCGGCCACCAAGACGGGGGTGTGGGCCGGCCAGGAGCTGCTCGATCTGCGGCCGCGGCCGAGCGCCGTGGTCTGTTTCAACGACAAGGTCGCGGTCGGGGTGCTGGAGATCGCCGCGGCGCGCGGGCTGCGGGTACCCGAGGACCTGTCCGTCACGGGCTTCGACGACATCGACGTCAGCCGGGCCAGCACGCCCCGCCTCACCACCGTCCGCCAGCCGCTGCAGGAGATGGGCCGCACCGCCGTCACCATGCTGATGCGCCAGCTCGACGGGCACGCCCACGAAGCGCTGAGCATGGAACTGGAAACGCGTCTGGTCGTGCGCGAAAGCACCGGCCCGGCGCCCGGGTCAGGGTAGTACCGCCAACCGACTTAGTGCGGAGGTCCGGCGGTCAGGTGCACGGCGCTGGTGGTCGGCTGGCCGGCCGGGCTGACCCAGGTGACCGAGATGGTGTCGCCCGGCTTGAACCGGGCCAGGATGCTGGCCAGACTGGCCGGGGAGCCGGCCGCTTGCCCGTTGATCGCGGTGACGACCGATCCGGCGGTCATCCCGGCGGTGGCAGCCGGGCCGCCGCAGATGGTCCCGTCGATCAGGGTGCCGGCGCCGACCCGAGCGATCGTGGTGGGGACGGTCAGGCTGGTGTCGCTGGTGAAGCAGGCCGGGCTGCTGCCGGACCGGCCGAAGCCGTTATAGCCGCCAAGCCCGCCGGTCCCGTCGCCGAAGCCGTTCTGTTGTTGCTGCTGCTGGGCCTGGATCTGCGGGTCGGTGCTTGTCCCGGAGCCAGTGAAGATCCCGATGAACGGCGGGTAGCCGACGGTTACCGTCGAGCTGGCGTGGCCGGCGGCGACCTGCCCCGCGATCGACAGCGCGGTGTCGATCGGGATCGCGAACCCTTCCGGCGGCTGCTTGCCGGTGCTGGTGCTGTTCCCGGCGGTGTCCATGCCGATGACCTGCCCGGCGGAGGTGTTCAGCGGACCGCCGGAGTCGCCGGGGACGATGCCGGCGTTGATCTGGATCATGTCGCTCAGGGTTTCGGCATCGTCCGCCGTGGCCTCGTCGGAGGCGATGACGGCCTTGTCCAGCCCGGTGACCCGTCCGCCGGCCGGGACGATGGCGCCCGTCCCCTCGGCGTTGCCCAGCGCCACCACCTGCTCGCCGGTCTTGGCCACGGCGGAGTTGCCGATCGGGATGGTGCGCAGGCCGGTGGCGCCTTGCAGGCGGATCAGGGCAACGTCGGCGGTCTCGTCGTAGCCGATGACGGTCGCCGGGTAGGTCTTGCCGGTCGTGGTCACGGTGGCGGTGATCTTGGCGGAGTTCTCGATGACGTGGTTGTTGGTGAGCACCAGCCCGTCGGGGTTGATCACCATGCCGGTGCCGGCCGCGGCCTGGTCGCTGTACTTCAGCGTGGTGTTGACGACTACCAGGCCCGGCTCGACCTTGTTCACGACATCCTGCGCGTCGACCTTCCCCGTGGTCCGTCCGACCGACGGCGACGTGGCGGGAGAGTGCCCGGCGCCGGGCAGGGACGTCGTCGTCGTGGTGGCGGCGGGCTGCTCCACTGCCAGGGTCACTCCGATCCCGGCCCCGGCGCCGGCCACCGCCACCGCCACCGCCAGGAACCTCAGCACGCGAGTGGCCCGCCGCGGCCTGCGAGGCGGCCCTGAGCCGCCCTCATTAGTGCCGTCGCCGTTGGAGTCCTCGCCATAGGGGCCGGGAACGCTGGTCATCGCTAGTCTCCCATTTTCTCTTCCTTGCGATCATGGGGCACTACACGTCAGGGACGATCTGGATCGCTCTGGCCGGCTCGCGTCATTCCGGCCGACCAGAGCCCCTGAGAACAAGAATTGCGCGGACCGCAGGATCACACATCGCAGCCAGCGCCAGTCATCGTGTGGTGCTGGCCCTACAAACGGCATTCCCGCTAGCCAGTAGCGAGTCGGCGACCACCTGCTCGAACGGGTGGGAAGGTGACGCCATCAGCGACGCTGGAGGAAATCGAGGAGTTCGTGCCAACCTTGCCGGGGCGCTCGGCGGGAGCGGGACCAGGCGGGTGGATGTCGCCGGGCATCGCCTCGGCGGCCCGGGCGTCAGCCTGAGCGTGCGCGTCAGGGGGCGATGCGGGCTCCGGGGATCGTAACTGTCCCCGGTGGGACGGGTGTCTCGGGGGGTGGCGGACGGGGTCACGGCCCGCCGGGGCGGCGTTAGCTGCCGGGTTCCGAGAGGGTTAGCTGCCGAGTTCGGAGTAGATCTGCTCGGCGACGGAGGGGACGACGTCGGAGTCGGTGACGGCTGGCCTCTCGAAGTTCTGCGAGTAGAAGTCGGCTGCCGCGACGGGGTCGGTCTGGCTGTTGAGCTCGTCGACCTGGGTCTGGCCGATCTCGTTGGTGTTGTAGTAGAGGATGTCGGCCAGCTGGGTGAGCAGGTCGGTGGCGGGGTTGCCGGTGATGATGTCGGTGTCGGGGGTGGCGGAGCCGAGTGGCGTCCAGCCGATCAGGCCGCCGCCGCCGTCGCCTTGGGACTCGGGGTTGCCGCCGGACTCGCCGTCGATGCAGGAGGCGACGCCCGCGGCCGCGGCCGCGGAGTAGCCGTTGTCGACCAGGTACTGGCCGATGGCGAGCAGGTAGTCGCCGTCGGCGATGTCTGTCTGGACGGCCGCGCTCCCGCCGGTGGTGGAGGTGGTCGTGGTGGTGGCCGTGGCCGGGGCCGGCGTGGTGGCCGTGGTCGGGGCCGGGGTGGTGGCCGTGGTCGGGGCCGGGGTGGCCGGGGCCGGTGTGGAGGTCGTGGTCGCCGCCGGGGCGGGCGTGGCCGGGGCCGCGGCGGTCTGGGGGATGGTCAGGACCTGGCCGGCGTAGATCAGGTTCGGGTTGCTGATCTGGGTCTGGTTGGCCTGGTACACCGTGGGCCAGTCGTAGCCGTTGCCGTAGTAGCTCAGCGCGATCCCGTAGAGCGTGTTGCCGGCCTGCACCGCGTAGCTGCCCGGGGCGGTCGCGGCGGTCGCGGCGGCCGCCGCGGGCGCGGCGGGCGTCACGACGGCGTCGAGGCGGGCGGTGGCGGCGTGCGTGGTGGCCTGGGCCAGCGCGAGGTGCGCCTGCGGCGCGGTCATGAACGCGGGGGCGACCGCCATGGCGCCGGAGGCCATGACGACCGGGGCGGCCAGCGCCGCCTTCCGTACTGCGGAGGGCCGCCGGTGGCGCCCCTTGGCCTTCTGGGTCCCGCTGGGTTGTGCTCCTTGGCTCACGAACCTGCCTTAATCCGAATCTGTGCCCGGCTACTCGGCAACTGGCCTCTCGCCGGGCCTGGCGTTCTTGCTCATCGAGGAGCATGACAGGACTTTCGGCTCATTTGAGGGCAAATCACCCAAATAGCCCGTCTGGGCTATGGGGGTTGCGGGCGGGTGATTCGGGCGGCGGTTCCGGCGCGGCAGGGGTTTGCGCGGCGTCGGCTCCCGCGGGGGGCCGGCCGGGTATGGCCCGTACGGGCGGTGGGTGACTAGGGGCCTGCCGGGCGGGATGTGCGCTGGTCAGCACGCTGCCCCGGCCTCGGATGCCGGGCGCCCGGGTGTCGCCGGGCGGGCCTGCGCGGTGATGGGGGTGTTCGCGGGGCGTCAGCCGGCGCGGGTCAAGATCGCCTCGAATCTCTGCCCAGGACGGGGACGGCCCCGGCGTGCGAGCGCTCTCGTGCGGTGCGCACGGTGAGACCGGCTGGACGGCCCGCCTCATCCTGCTACGAACGCGGGAGCCCTGGCTCGCATCACGCTCTCGGTCACAATCTTGGCGTTTCTCGTGCGCAGATGATTCGGCCGATTTAGCTTGTATTGGCCTTTGTAAACCATGAACGGCGGGGATAACTGTGACAAAACTGTCTCGACGGAGCCGGAAGCAAGCGGTGTGCGGGGGCGTTAGCGTCGCCCTCGCGGTTTTGGCGGGAGCGGCGTGGCCGGGCCCGGCCGGCGCGGCCACCGCTAGACCGAACGTGGTCGCAGGGGTAAAGCTCTCCGCGGGACCGCTTGGCATCGACGTCGCACCGTGGACCAATCCCGCGACGCTGACAGCCCTGCGGGCACAGCTCAAGGCAGCCGGCGTCACCCAGATCCACTATGGCGGCGGGACGACCGCCGACGAGTACAACTATGAGAACGACACCGACATCAGCAATTGCAAAACGATGTCGGCGGCGGACTACAGCGCCAAGTGCGCCACGCATAACGTGGACGCGCTCAAGTTCTCCACGCTGTCGCAGGAGGCGCGGGCGATCGGCGCGCAGAGCATGGTGACGGTCAACTACGGCACTGGCACGGCCGCCTGGGCCGCGCAGTGGGTGAAGCAGGCGACGACCACGTCCGGCCAGGCCGTCGCCGACTATGAGATCGGTAACGAGAACTACGGGTGCTGGGAACCCAACGACTATATTGCCGGCTTCCAGCCGAACGTCGCCGCCGACTGCCCGATCGACCCGGCAAACCCTGACGCCGGCATGACGGAACTGGCGACCTCCTACGCCAAGAACGCCGCGACCTTCATGAAGGCCATGAAGGCCGTGAACGCAAACGCTCAGCTCGTCGTGCCCTACGCGAATGACGGGACGGTGGTCGGCGCGAGCGTTGCTGACAACACCGAATGGAACAACACCGTGATCGGCGACGACGCCAAGTACATCGGTGCCGTGGACGAGCACTGGTACGACTTCGGATTTGTCGGCGACACGGGCGTGGGCGGCAACCCGACGGCCCAGGACGTGATCCAGTCGGTCGAGACGATTCCCTCCGAGGACGCCGAGATCAAGGACACGCTGAGCGCCGACGGCGACGCGAGCGCGAAGGTCATCGTCGGCGAGACCGGCGTGAGCTACCAGGACACGAACGTTCCCTGCACGCCTGCAGGCGCGCTGTTCGCGGCGGGCGACGCGCTCGAGTGGCTGGCGAGTGGAGCGGAGACCGTCGATTGGTGGCCGTTGAACACGAACTCCAACATCAACTACACCGCTGCCGACTGCAAGCCCGACGAGGCGATGTTCACTAACCCGAAGACCGGCACGCCGCAGCCGCTGTCGCCGTACACGGGTTACCTTCTCGCCTCCCAGCTGGCCCAGCCGAACGCGCGGCTCTCATCGCTGACGACCGTCGACCCGGCCGACCCGGCCGACGTGATCGCGTTCCAGTCGGTGCTGCCGAACGGGCAGACCGCGGTGGCCCTCATCAACACCAACACCTCGACCGCGGAGCCCTTCACGGTCGGCACCTCGCTGACCGGGAATCTGACGAAGGAGACCTACAGCGCCGGCAACCAGAACGCGGCGAAGACGAAGATCGTGTCGGGGACGACCACCGCAAGCGCGATCGCTGGCGGTATCACCCTCCCGGCCGAGTCGATCGTGGTCCTGAAGACCCTCAAGCCGAGCGCGGTGACCCTGACCTCGACCGCGGCCAGCTACAAGGCCGGGACCAAGGTGACCCTGAAGGGCAAGCTCACCCTCAACGGCGCCGTCGCGGCGGCCGGGGACACGGTGAAGATCACCCGCCATCTGTCCGGCAGCACGGCCGACTCAGCCACCCTGACCGCCAAGACCGCGGCCGGGGGCACCTTCATGGTCACGAACGTCCCGCCGGCCACCGGCACCTACGTCTACGACGCGAGCTACACCAGCGGCGCATACCTGCCGGCTACGCACTCGGTCACGGTGAAGGTCACCGCCGCGAAGCCGACCCTCAAGCTGGCGGTCTCGGCCAAGTCGGTCAAGCCTGGCAAGAACGTGACGGTGACCGCCACCCTGGAGGCGCCGCACGCCAACCGGACGCTGGTCATCTACGCGCAGCCCAAGGGCGGTGCGAAGAAGGTGATCAAGAGTTCCACTATCAATTCCAAGGACCAGCTCACCGTCGTCTATGCGGTCAGGGCGAACACCACTTTTACCGTGACCTTCTCGGGCGACACGTGGTACACCTCAGTGTCCACGACGGCGACCGTCAAGTCCTAGTGCACCAACTCAGGAGATATGCCCAAGGTCTGGGAAGCAAGAAAGACTAGCCGCGAGCCATGCCCGCGCGGGGACGAAAGCGCTCTCGCCATGAACACCGAGATCGAGGACCTAGTCCTCGGTGGCGTAGGCGACCCGATCCCGTGCGGGCTTGGTGGGTCAACCGTTTTTCGAGCTCGCCTAGCTCAGCCAGGTTCACCCTCAGCGGGTGGACTTGCATTAGAGGCTTGTGGTGTGGCGGCCGGGGGGTGTCACGGTCGCGGGGGTGGCGCTGTTCTCGGGGTGGCGCTGTCCCCGGTGGGACGGGTGTCTCGGGGGGTGGCGGACGGGGTCACGGCCCGCCGGGGCGGCGTTAGCTGCCGGGTTCCGAGAGGGTTAGCTGCCGAGTTCGG
>DATAUG010000108.1:0-13945 GCA_036268355.1 Sporichthyaceae bacterium | reverse complement strand
GGAAGGTGACCCCGAGGGCTTGCCCACGAGGGATGATCGTGACCTTGCGGACCGGGTCGGCCCCGGGGGTCAACATCCCCAGCACCGCATGGCCGGACTCGTGGAACGCGGTGCGCTCCTTCTCGTCCTTCGACAGCATGATGCCCCGGGCGGTCCCCAGGATGATCTTCTCCAGCGCGTCGGAGAAGTCCGCCGCGGTCACCGCCAGATAGTTGCGCCGCGCCGCGGACAACGCGGCCTCGTTGACCAGGTTCTTCAAGTCGGCCCCGACCATGCCCGGGGTCGAGCCCGCGATCGCTCCCAGGTCGACGTCGTCGGCCAACGGCACGTTGCGGGTGTGCACCTCGAGGATGGCGCGCCGGCCGGTCAGGTCCGGTGGGCTCACCATGACCCGGCGGTCGAACCGGCCCGGGCGCATCAGCGCCGCGTCGAGGATCTCCGGCCGGTTGGTGGCGGCCAGCACGATCACGCCCTCGCTGCCGGTGAACCCGTCCATCTCGGTGAGGATCTGGTTGAGGGTCTGCTCACGTTCGTCGTGGCCCCCGATCGAGGCCCCGCCGCCTCGCGCCCGCCCGATCGCGTCGAGCTCGTCGATGAAGATGATCGCCGGCGCGACCTTCTTGGCCTGCGCGAACAGGTCGCGGACCCGGGAGGCGCCGACGCCGACGATCATCTCGACGAACTCGCTGGCCGACATCGAGAAGAACGGCACCCCGGCCTCACCGGCCACCGCACGGGCGAGCAACGTCTTGCCGGTGCCCGGTTGGCCGCACAGCAGCACCCCGCGCGGGATCTGCGCGCCCAGCCGCCGGAAGCGCTCCGGGTCGCGCAGGAAGTCGACGATCTCCGAGACCTCGTTCTCCACCTCGTCGATCCCGGCCACGTCCTCGAACGTGGTGCGCGTGCCGGCCTCCGGTTGGTAGAGCTTGGCCCGGGACTTGCCGATCCCGCCGATCCCGCCGCCGCCGGCCGCTTGGCGTCGGAAGAACCAGACGCCCAGACCGACCAACAGCAACGTCGGACCGAACCCGGCCAGCAGTTGCTCCCAGAGCGGGGTCGGCTGGTCGGGGGACTTCGCGTTCACGATCACGTTGTGGTCGGTCAGATCGCTCAGCAGCTTGTCGCCGGCGAACGACGGACGTTGGGTCGTGAAGTACTGCACCTGCACGGCATCGGACGGCGACGCCCCGGGCGGGTACGCGACCTTGGTCTTGAAGTCGCCCTGGATCGTGTCGGCGGTCGAGGTGATCTCGGCGACGTTGCCCGCGTCGACCTGCTGGGTGAAGAACGTGTAGGAGACCTGGGCACGGTTGGCCGAGCTGAGCAGCAACGCCGAGATGATCCAGTTGACGAGCAGGAGGCCGGCCAGGATCACCCACCAGCGGGGCCGGCGCAGCGACCCGCCGGGCGGCGGCGCTTGACCCGCGGTCCCCGGTGGGTGCGGCAGCCCCTCGACCCGCCACGGCGGCGCCGGCGCGGGCGGCGACTGCTTGCGACCCAGCCGCGGCCGGCGCGAGGGTCCGCCCCCGCGCAAGCCAGGTGGCGCTCCGCTCGACTCCGCCACGGGACCTTCCTCCTCTGCCGCGCCCCAGTCCAGTCCACGACGTCCTTGGAGGATATGCCGGGCGTGGCCCCCTCGGGCATCGGCGGGCCGTCGAGTACCGCCGGCTCCTGCGCCCGCGGTCAAAATCTCAGCACGCACGGGGGGGTATGCGGGGTGCGCGCGTGACGCCGCCCCAGCGCCGGCGAGGCCGGAGAAATCACGTCCGCAGGCGGCGCAAACCCGAAACGGTCCCGTACCCGAAACGGTCGACCCAACCCCCCACGGCCAAACCGGATCTGGGATTTGTCCTTCCAGTTGGCATGCGGGCGTGACCACTGCGTTTCTACGGTAAGTCCACCTTCCCGGCACAGCGCTCATCGACCGGCGCCGGGCGGCCCGACAATGATCGGAGGTTGAGCAATGGCCGTATACACGGCGCCGAAACGCCCGGACCTCTCAGGCGCACGCACGTTCACCTGGGTGACTCCCGCGGGCAAGCGACCCACGGAGTACGAGGACTACACGGTCGGGCAGCAGTCGACGCCGGCCCAGTACGCCTACCAGGGTTGGCCGATCCGGTTCGACGACGGCCGGGACCCGTACAGCGACAGTTCCACGCTGATCAAGTCCAGCGACTGGTACGCCTACCGCGACCCGAACCAGACCACCCAGCGCTCCTACGTGACCGGGATGCATGAGTCGGAGGTCGCGCTCGAGCGGTCGCTGGCCGGCGCGCAGGCCGCGGGGTTGTTCGAGTTCGCCGACCCGAACTGGATCGCCGAGGGCATCGGCAAGAACTACATGACCTACCCGTACGTGGAGTACGGGCAGTTCCTCGCGCTGTGCTACGCCGAACGTGAGGCGTTGTCGGACACCGCCACGATCTCGCTGGTGTTCGAGGCGGCGGACAAGGTCCGGCACCTGCAGGACGTCGTCTACTACTCGTTCGAACTCGCCGAGGCCTTCCCGGGCTTCGACGACAGCGGCTGCGCGGATGCGTGGGCCAAGGATCCGATCTGGCAGGGCGCCCGGAAGGCCGTGGAGTTCATCGTCGCCTCCTACGACTGGATGGAGGTCGTGGTAGCGATCAACCTGTGCATGGACCGACTCTTCGGCGAGCTGGCCAAGGTCGAGTACTTCAGCCGCTTCGCGGCGGCCAACGGCGACACGGTCACCCCGATCATCATCGCCTCCTCCGAGGCCGACACCGCGCGCACGATGCGGTTCACCACCGAGCTCTTCCACCACGTGCTGCGCGACCCGAGCCACGGGGCGAACAACAAGCAGGTCATCAACGGCTGGATCGCGAAGTGGCAGGAGTACTCCCTCGCGGCCTGCGACGCATTCGCTCCGGTGTTCGAACAAGCCCCCACCAAGGCCGGCACCTACAAGTCGGCCATGGCCCGGGTGGAGGCCAAGCAGGCCGCCTACCTGAGCGAGCTCGGGTTGTCAGCCCCCGCCATCCGTACCTGACAGGCAGATCCGAGCATGAAACGGAGGACACATTGAAGGATCTGACAAAGGTCAGGGACACCGTCGGCATATCCCTGATCGGCAGCGAGGAGACAACCGCCGCCATCGAGATGGTCCGCGAGCAGATGCCCGAGGCCCGAATCACCGACAACGACTGCTACTACAAGGTCGAGGCCGAGGGACTGATCCGCTTCGACATGGCCGAGCTGGGAGAGCGCGTCGGCCGGGCGTTCACCGTGCAGGACTTCCTGGTGAACATGACGTCGTACTACGGCCGGATCGTCATCAACGACGGTGTGGTCGAGATCCACGCGGAGATCCTGCCCGAGCGGTTCCGGGACTGAGGAGAGACATAAGCGATGGCACCCAAGCTCGAGGTCGTGCACGAGAAGAGCAAGCGCTACGACTGGAACATGGACTACGCCCGTCCGGCGGCTAAGTTCCCCACGCGCTACATCATCCCGCCGAAGGGCAAGGACCCGTTCCGCGTGATGCTGCGTGACTACGCGAAGATGGAGACGGAGAAGGACAACCGAGTCCTCGGTGGTCTGGACACCAACGTCCGTTACCGCAACGCGAACGTCGCGGAACCACGGTTCATCGAGGCCATGAAGTTCGCGGTACCGGCGTTCACCGACGCCGAGTACCAGGCCATCTGCGGAGCCGGATTCCTGATCGCCTCGGTGAAGAACCAGGAACTGCGCCAGGGCTATCTCGGCCAGATGCTCGACGAGGTCCGGCACACCCAACTCGAGGTCGGCCTGCGCAAGTACTACCTGAAGAACTACCACGACCCGGCCGGCTACGACATCGGCCAGCAGGCCCTCGGCAGCCACCCGATCGGCACCCTGGCGCGGGCGTCGTTCCAGCCGTTCAACACCGGGGACCCGATCGAGGTCTCCATGTGCCTGAACGTGGTGCTGGAAACCGCCTACACCAACCCGCTCGTGGTCGCGCTGCCGCAGGTGGCCGCGGTCAACGGCGACCAGGCCATGCCGACGGCCTTCCTGTCGATCCAGTCCGACGAGTCACGGCACATGGCCAACGGCTACGGCACCTTGATGTGCTGCATCCAGGAGCCCGACAACGTGCCGTTCATGCAGGAGGCGCTGGAGCGGCACTTCTGGCACCAGCACATGTCGATGGACACGTTGGTCGGCGTCGTCTCGGAGTATTACGCCGTCAACCGTCCGTGGGCCTACCGCGATGTCTGGGAGGAGTGGGTGGTCGACGACTTCGTCGGCTCCTACATGAGCCGGCTCAGCCCGTTCGGGCTGCGTCCGCCGGACCGCCTCGCCGATGTCGCCCGGTTCGTGGACGACATGCACCACTCGGCCGCGCTCGCGCTGGCCGTGATCTGGCCGCTGAACTTCTGGCGCTGCGACGCCATGGGTCCGGCGGACTACGAGTGGTTCGAGAACCACTACCCCGGGTGGACCGAGAAGTACGGCGGCCACTGGGACGCGTTCCGCTCGATGACCGACCCGTCGTGCGGCGACCTGCTCATGAAGCACCTGCCGGCCCTGCCGCCGTTCTGCCAGGTCTGCCACGTGCCGTGCGTCATGCCCTACATCGGAGCGCCGGAGACCCGGATCTTCGACTACCAGGACAAGCGCTACGCGGTCTGCAGCGAAGGCTGCAACTGGATCTTCCACCTGAACCCGACCATCTACACCGGGTGCGCGAACTGGTGGGAGCGCTGGCACGGCATGGACCTGGCCGACGTGATCATCGCGCTCGGTTACGTCCGTCCGGACGGCAAGACCCTCGTCGGCCAGCCGCACCTGAACGCCGAGCGGATGTGGACGATCGACGACATCCGCAAGATCGGCTACGAGGTCAAGGACCCGCTGCGGGACTGACCTGCGCGAATTCGAGAAACCCCCGGCGCCCGGTCGGCGGCG
This sequence comes from Sporichthyaceae bacterium, assembly GCA_036268355.1. Lineage (GTDB taxonomy): Bacteria > Actinomycetota > Actinomycetes > Sporichthyales > Sporichthyaceae > DASQPJ01. The sequence continues at coordinate 9,025 of DATAUG010000108.1, read as the reverse complement.
TACCCGCCGGCCGGGCGCCGGTCCATCTCTACAGACAAGCTCTACAGACGAGGAGTTCGCCGTGTCCGCGGATGTGACCATCCTTCCCTTCGGCGAGACCCTTCAGGTCGAGGACGGCGAATCGGTGCTCAAGGCGATCCTGCGCCAGAACCGGTTCGTCAAGTACGGCTGCAAGCACGGGGGGTGCAGCACCTGCCGAGCATTCGTGGTCGATGGTGAGTTCGCGCTCTCCGACAACACCTCGTTCTCGCTGTCCGACGCCGACCGCGCGGCAGGGATCGTGCTGCTCTGCTCGACGTACCCGCAGACCGATCTGGTGATAGACGTCGCCGAGACGATGGACGACCTCGACGAGACGACCTACCGCGCCGGGATCGAGGTCCTGGAGTTCTCCGGCGTCGTGGACCGCCGCGAACAACTCAGCCACGACATCGTGTGGCTGGGCGTCGCACTCTGCGACGGCGGGAAATTGCCGTTGATGCCCGGCCAGTACGTGGACCTGCACATCCCCGGAACGCCGGACGCGTGGCGCTCGTTCTCCCTGGCCAACTCCCCCGGTGAAGAAGGCCGGGTCGACCTGGTCATCAAGATCATCCCCGACGGTGCGTTCTCCGGTGCGCTGCAGCGCGGCCTGGGCCCCGGCGATTCCGTGCGCCTCCGCGGCCCGCAGGGCAGTTTCGCGTTGCGCTGGTCGCACCGACCGATGGTCATGGTGGCCGGCGGCTCCGGCATCGCCCCGGTCTGGTCGATGCTGCAGGACCTGGCGGCCAATTCCAACCGCCGCGAGGTGCTCTTCTGCTACGGCGCCCGCACCGCCAAGGATCTCGTGATGCGCGCCGAACTCGAGGAACTGGAGCGCAAGCACGACTGGTTCACGTACGTGCCGGCGCTGAGCGAGGACCACCCGGACGACGCCGACTGGACCGGCGAGCGTGGGCTGGTCACCGAGGTGCTCGCTCGACTGGTGCCCGACGCCCGCAAGCACGAGGCCTACATGTGCGGTCCGCCCGGGATGATCGACGCCGCGGTCGTGGTGCTGAGCGACAACGGCTGCAAGCCGCGGCACATCTATTTCGACCGCTTCGTACCGTCAGGCTGAACAACCGCCGACCGCCCCGATCAAGACCCCCTGCCGGGCTGTCATCTCAGGGACAAGCGCCGCCAGCCCAATTCCTCCTCCGGGCCGAGGAAATGAGCGCCGTACGGTCGCCACAATTTCTGGCATGACCCAATCCTTGACGAACGACGCGAGCGTCGATGCCCCGCCACTTCCCATCGCCGAGGTGCTGGCCCGGGCCCGCGCGGCCCAGGCGGCGATCGACAACTGGACCCAGGAGCAGGTCGACGAGCTGTGCACCGCGGTTGCGTGGGCGGTGGCCCGCCCGGACCGTGCGGAGCACCTGGCCAAGGTGGCCGTGGACGAGGGGGGCTTCGGGAACTACGAGGACAAGGTGACGAAGATCGGGCGTCGCGTCACCGGTGCCCTGGCCGACATCCTGCCGGTCCGCACGGTGGGTGTTGTCGAACGCAACGACGCCCGTGGGCTGGTGAAGATCGCCAAGCCGGTCGGCGTGGTGGCGGCGCTCATCCCCACCACCGGCCCGGATGCGACCCCGCCCATGAAAGCTCTGTTCGCGCTGAAGGGCCGCAACGCGATCATCATGTCGCCGCACCCCCGGACCGCGGCGACCACGCAGGCCGTCGTCGACTGCATGCGTGAGGCGTGCACCCGGGTGGGAGCGCCCGCGGACCTCATCCAGACCGTGCCGTCGCCCTCGGTGGCCCGCACCAAGGAGTTGATGGCGGGCGCCGACCTGGTCGTCGCCACCGGAGGCGCCGGGATGGTCAAGGCGGCCTACAGCTCCGGAACCCCCGCCTACGGCGTCGGCGTCGGCAACTCCGTGCACGTGGTGGACGAGACCGCGGACCTCGCCGACGCGGCCCAGACCATCGCGGACGCCAAGACCTTCGACTACGCCACCAGCTGTCTGGCGGACAACTCGGTCGTGGCGGCGGCCCCGATCTACGACGAGCTCCTCGCGGGGCTCGTGGCGCGTGGCGGCTACCTGTGCGACGCGGACCAGAAAACCGCGTTGCAGAAAGCGATGTGGCCCGACGGCGGACACATCCCGTCGATCGACGTGATCGCCAAGCCCGCGCAGGCGATCGCTGCCCTGGCCGGATTCGACATCCCCGACGACCGCACCTTCCTGATCGTCGAGGAGGACGGGGCCGGTCACGAGCATCCCTTCTCCGGCGAGAAGCTCTGCGTGGTGCTCGCGCTGTACCGCTACGGTCGGGGTATCGACGAGGCGGTCGGCATCGTCAATGCGATCACCGGCTACCAGGGCCTCGGGCACACCTGCGGGATCCACACGAACTCCGACGCCGCGGTCGAGGCGCTCGCGAACGGGACTCGGACCGCCCGGGTGATGGTGAATCAGAACCTCAACGAGGGCGCCGGGAGCGCCCGCAACGGATTGCCGTTCACGCTGAGCCTGTCCTGCGGCACGTGGGGCGGGAACATCACCACCGAGAACGTCAACGCCCGCCACTTCGTCAACCTGACCTGGGTGTCCCGCCCGATCACGCCGCGGGCGGCGAACCCGACCGACTTGTTCGGTGCCTACTGGGCGAAGTACGGTCGCGACTGAGGGAGCCACCGATTGCGAGGCCCGCCGAGGGAGTCGCCGGCCCGGGACGAAACTGTCCCGGGCCGGCACTGCGTCCGGGTAGGCACTGCGTCCGGGCAGGCGTAACACCTCACTTCTGCGCCCCTGTCATACCTGTCCGAGCACCTTCACAGGTACGACGGGGGCGCAGAAGTGGGGAAGTGAAAGGCGGGCACGCGAACGCGCGGGCACCTGATTGGCCATCAGATGCCCGCGCGAGGTGTCGCAGCGGTCGAGCCGGTCGATGACGACCGGGCCGGGCGAGCAGGACTACTGGGCGGCGCGCAGTTCCGCGCGGACGATCTCGGCCCCGGCGACCAGCGCGTGCAGCTTGCTGGAGGCGACCATCCGGTTGTGGTTGATCAGACCGCAGTCGGTGCCCACACCCAGCCGGTCGGCCGGGACGTACTCGAGGACGGCCCGGATCCGGTCGGCCACCTCTTCGGCGGACTCGGTGATCGTCGACTTGACGTCGATGACACCGGCGACGAACGGGCGGTCCCAGTTGTTGTCGATCAGCGGCTTCAGGTCGTCCGGACCGGTCCGGCCCACCTCGTAGTTGAGCACGTCGATCTTGGTGTCGTTGGTCTTCGGGAAGATCGCCGCAGCCCGTTGTCCCTGGTCGATCGCATTGTGGGAGCGGGAGTCCAGGACCGAGGCGTTCCAGACGTCCTTCTCCTTGCCGTCGGGGGCGTAGCCCGGGGTTCCGGAGTAGTTGCCCCAGCAGGTGTGCACCCAGAACTGGCAGTCGACGCCCTCCATCGCGGCGTTGATCGACTCGACCTCCCAGTCGCCCATGCCGTACGGCCAGACGAACTCGTCCATCTGGATGATGTCGCAGCCGTTGTCGGCCAGTTCCTTGAAGTCCTCGTTGAACGCCTTGGCGATGGCCATCGCCAGTTCCTTGGTGTCCTTGTAGTACTCGTTGGTGGTGGCCGCGACCAGCACACCGAGACCGGCGTAGGAGATCTTCACCGGCTTCTTGGTCGCCTTGCGGGTGGCCCGCAGCGTGGCCAGGTGGAACGGGTGCTCGCGCTTGACCTCGCCGACGCAGACCGGGGAGAACAGCGTCGAGTAGATCGGCAGTCCGATGTTGCCGCCGGACATCTTGAAACCGCTCATCCGCTGCCAGTAGTGGTAGACGATCTGGGCGTACGGCGAGTCGCCGCCGTAGACCCGGCCGTCGGAGATGATGTCGATCCCGGCCATCTCTTGGTCGTGCACGATCGCCAGGATGGCGTCCTCGAGGGCTTCCCGGCTGATGGAGTCGTAGATGAACTCGCCCAGCGGGAACTGCGCAAACCCATGACCGTCGTACCAGCGGGGGTTGGGGTAGTTCCCGACCATCGAGGTGGGCAGCAGGATTTCTTCGGTTCCGACTCTCATACTGACGCCTTCTCTCGTGAAATTGCGACACCCAACGGGGACGAGGCTAGGAAGAGGCGGGGCGGTGTTCCTCCGTGTGTCGGGGTGAATTCGGCGGGGGTGCCACCCCCTACAGGGTGGCTCGGCTCGGCGGGCACCGCCCGCCGTGGACTCGGCGGTGGGTACGCGGATGCCACCGGCGCTTCTACAGGGTCTGCCCCGGGTATCCGAACCTCCGTTGGAGTTCGGCGGGCGCGAATTCCGCCCGCCGCACGCCCAGCGGGTCGATCCGACGGATGAGCGCAACCTGGTCCGGGGTCGGTGCCGGGATCACCCCGACTGTGTCGAGGGTCCGCAGTTTGAACCCGGTGGCGGCCGCGACCGCGTCCGGATCGATGTCCGGGAAGGTCGCGCACAGCCGCGCGTGCCCGTCGGCGTCGAAGTCGAAGAGTCCCAACTCGGTGATCAGCCACTGCGGTCCGCCGCCGGTCCCGCCGCTGCGGCGGCCGGTGGCCGCCGAATGTCCCATGTCGGTGATGAAGTCGCATCGGTCGACCAGCGTGCGCCCACCGCGGTGCCGGGTCGTCCACAGGGTCAGCGTCCGGATCGTGGCCGACAAGTTGCACCCGCCGCCACCGCCGCCGAGCTTCACCTTCGGGTTGGCGAGCGAGCCGATCGCGGTGACGTTGGTGTTGCCGTAGGCGTCGATCTGGCCACCGGACAGGAACATCCGGTCGACGTCGCCCCGGGCCGCCGCGTCGAAGAACTCCTCGAACCGCATCTGGAAGAACGAACCGGCCTGCAGCGAAAGGTCGTTCCCGGTGGGCGGGATGAACAGCGGTTCGGGGTTGACCGCGTAGGTCGCACCCTCCACCAGCAGCATGTCCGGAGCATGGGTGCGCCGGGCCAGGTGCATGGCCACCTGCGCGCACGGGCTGCCGAAACCGTGGAACACGGTCTCCCGGTCGCGGATGGTCCGGGCCAACGCGACCACGAACCATTCGTCCAGGCCGAAGGTGTCGGCGTCGACCTCGACGACTCGGGGCTCTGCAACTGTCATGCGAACAACTCCTGCCAGGCCTGCGTCGACGCCGGCCAGCGGCCCAGTGCCGCGAGCCGGTCGGCTCCGACCAACTGTCGGTAGTCCTCCTCGGTCGAGGTCCCGGACACATACCGGGCCACGTAGTCCGCGGCCTGGTCGCGGCCGGCGCCGACCGCGCCCACGTACTCGGCCAGGTGTGGGCGGTCGTAGGCGTAGTCCGGGTAGCACGACGCCGGGTGCGCCCCGTAGGGCACGGCGGTGATCGCGCTGACCAGGTGGGCCGGGATGGTCACCCCGGCGGCCGCGACCTGGTCGGTGGGCACGATCCGCTCGACCGTGACCACGACCTCCCGCGAGGCCTGGGCGAAGAACTCGTCCAGGACGTACGGCCGGTCCAGGTGGACGTTGCCCCGGGCGTCGCCGAGCGGCGCGTGCAGCAGTGCGACGTCCGGGTGCAGCGCGGGCACCGCGACCAACGTCTCCCCGGTGAACGGGCAGTCGATCTCGCGGTACTCCGGGTGCAGCCGCGGGATGTCGGAACCGATCACCCCGCGCACCGGGATGAACGGCAGGCCGAGCGCGGCCGCCCGCAGCTGGTTGAGGATCGTCCCGCAGCAGCTCTCGCGGATCTCCAACTCACCCGACTCGGCGGCGCGCCGGTACGCCGGTGCGAGCCCGAGGTCCTGCTCGAACCCGACGTAGCTCTCCTCGCAGGTACGCAAGGCGCCCGCCGCGATCAACAGGTCCACGTCGATCGAGTGCGCCGAGCCGATCACGTGCAGATCCCGGCGGCCCTGCCGGATCAGCTCACGGACCGCCGCCATCGGCAGGCGCGCCGACAGTCCGCCGCCGAGCGCGATGATCGCGCCGTCGGTCACGTATCGCACGGCCGTCGACAGATCGACGACCTTGTCCGGTGCCAGGTGGAAAGGCATTGCCGCATCCGCTCCAGTCGTTGTGCCGTTGCTAGACGGCCGTCATGCCGCCGTCGGCGGCCACGGTCGCACCGGTCATGAAAGCTGCTCCGTCGCCGGCCAGGAACACCGCGACCGCTGCGATGTCCTCCGGGGTGCCCAGCCGGCCGATCGGGTACTTGACGATCGTCCGGGCCAGCCCGACCTCGAGGTCCCCGTCGCCGCGGGCGCGCAGCATCGGCTCCATCAGCGGGGTGAACACCGTGCCCGGGCAGATCACGTTGACCCGGATGCCGTGCTTGGCCAGGTCGATCGCCATCGACCGGGTCAACGCGACCACCGCGCCCTTGGCGGCGCAGTACGAGGCGAAGTTGGGCACGCCGACCATCGCGGCCACCGAGCCCTGGTTCACGATCGCGCCCCCACCGGCGGCGATCAGGTGCGGGACGGCGGCCCGGGACACCAGGAAGGTGCCCTTGCCGTTGACGGACATGGCGCGGTCCCAGTCGGCCTCGGTGGCGTCGGCGACCGAGCCCTTGCTGTCGCACCCGGCGTTGTTGTAGACGACGTCGAGCCGGCCCAGTTCGGCGACGACTCGTTCCACGGCGTCGGTGACCTCGCTCGCCGAGGTCACGTCGGCGGCCACCGCGATCGCCTGACCGCCCGCGGCGAGGATCTCGTCGGTGGTCTCCTTGGCGGCGTCCTCACGCATGTCGAGCACCGCCACGGCGGCGCCGGCCTCGGCGAACAGCAGGGCCGCGGCCCGGCCGATGCCCGAGCCGGCCCCGGTGATCAGAGCTACTTTTCCAGCGAACGTTCCGGTCATCGCAGGTCCTCTCAATGCAGTCGGACGGGTCGGTGCGCCGGGTCATCCGGGTATCGGTACGGCGCTGCGCGCGGCGAGCAGTACCGGTTCATAGACCGGTGCGTACGGCGGGGCGTAGGAAAGGTCCAGGGCGGCCAGGTCCTCCAGGCCGAGACCGGCGTGCAGGGCGACGGCCAGCGCGTCGATCCGTTTGGCGACCGACGGATCCCGACCGGCCATCTGGGCGCCGAGCAGACGCCCGCCGGCGCCGTGGACCAGCCGGATCGTGACCGGGCTCGCGCCGGGGTAGTACTTGGCGCGCGATCGGCCCACGGATTCGGTCACCTCGGCGACCATCCCGGCGGCTCGGGCCTCGGCCAGGCTCAGGCCGGTAAGGGCGACGGTCAGGTCGAAGACCTTCACCACCGCCGTGCCGACCACTCCGGGGAAGCGCGCGTCCCCGCCGGCGGCCACGATCCCGGCGACCTGGCCGGTCTTGTTGGCGGCCGGACCAAGCGGTACGTAGGCCGGCCCGTCGAGCACGCGGTGATGGACCGCGATGCAGTCCCCCGCCGCAAACACGTCCGGCAGGCTGGTGCGCATCCGGTCGTCGACCAGCAACGCCCCGGCCGGGCCGGTGGCGGCACCGGCCGCGGCAACGAGTCCGACGGCCGGCCGTACCCCGACCGCGACCACGACGAGGTCGACCACCCACTCGGCGGCGCCGGCCGCCACGACCAGTCGCTCGCCGGACCGGCTCAGCCCGGTGACCGTGGCGCCCAGGCACAGCTCGACGCCGTGGCGGCGCACCTCCTCGGCGACCATCTCGCTCATCGGGGGATCCACCATCGGCAGGGCCACCGGCGCGGCCTCCACCACGGTGACGTCCACCCCCTGCGCCGCCAGGGCCTCGGCCATCTCCAGTCCGATGTAGCCGGCCCCGACCACCACCGCCGTGGTCACCTGTTTCGCCTCGAGCAGGCCCCGCAACCGGACCGCGTCGGCCAGCGACCGGACCGTGAACACGCCCGGGTCGTCCAAACCCAGCGCCTGCGGCCGGACGGGTATCCCACCCGCGGCCATCACCAGACGGTCGTAGCCCAGTTCCTGCTCGGTGCGCTCGCCGGTGCTTGTTGCTCGCTTGTGCTCCTCGCAGTCGCTCGGGGTGCCGGCTGCGCCGGTACGGAATCGCACGCGCCGCTGCTCGACGTCCAGACCCGTGGCCGCCGTATTCAGCCGTAGATCGATGCCGCGCTTCTCCGCGAAGAACTGCGGGGGGTAGGCCAGTAGCTGCTCGGCCTCCTCGACCTCGCCGCCGAGGTAGTAGGGCAACCCGCACATCCCGTAGGCGGCGTAACCGCCGGCTTCGAGGACGACGACCTCCAGGTCCCGATCGACGCGTCGGGCCGCGGAGGCCGCCGACATCCCGGCGGCGCCGCCGCCGATCACCACCAACCGTCGCGCCATCGCCTTCGTCGCCTCTGCTGTCGCCACCGACCCCCCGGCGGACGACGACGCTACGCAGCGGCGCCGGCTGCTGCCATGCCCTGGAAGGGCCGGCCCGCGTCGGGCGACTCCCCCCGCCAGTGCGAGTCCAAGAACCCGTTCGCCCAGGTCTTGAGGCCGGCCGGAACCTGCGACATTGTCCCTGGAGGACAGTCGAACAATTTTGATTCATAGTGCGGGTTCGACGCGTGACTGCGGTCACATAGGGTTTACTCGCACCTCGAAGGAGTCTGCCGAATGTTCTCCAGCCGAATCGGGCTCGCTGTACCGGGCGTAGAATTACGTCCCGGGGACCACATCTGCGCCTTCTACCCCAGCCTCGAAGAGCGCGACAACATCCTCGTGCCCTACATCCGGGAAGGGCTCGCGGCCGGCGACAAATGCATCTGCGTCATCGACGGTCCCGATGTCGCCGGCTTGGAGGACGCATTCGGTGCGCCGCACGACGATGGCGCCGACGGGCCCCGGCAGCTCGAGATGCGCCGGTCGGAGGACACCTACCTGAACGAGGGCAAGTTCTCGACCGACGCGATGCTCGAGTTCTGGGACATCGCGGTCGGCGGAGCCCTGGAGAACGGCTTCGAGTTCTCCCGTGCCGCGGGCGAGATGACCTGGGCACTGCGTCACATGCCCGGCGTCGAGGACCTGATCGTCTACGAGGCCCAACTGAACCGCTTCCTGCCGAAGTACCCACAGGTGATCATGTGCCTCTACGAGCTCG
>DATAUG010000107.1:0-2277 GCA_036268355.1 Sporichthyaceae bacterium | reverse complement strand
GCCGCTGCGTCACCGAAAGCTGCCGCCGGGCGCGAGCACATGCGCTGAGACTGTCACAGCAGGGGGCCGATCGTTCGCGCGTGACGGCCCGTTCGCCGCAGGCCGACCGAGTTGACGAATCGTCAGATGTGCAGACGTCGGCCACGACCACCGCACTGCGAACAGGGTAGAACCGGCCGTTCGCGGGTACTGACTATCGGTGACTGGCCTTTCACAAGAGGTCGGGCCGATGCCGACCGACCTCGGCGGGAGCTTTCAGGAGGAATCATGTCGACCCGAATTGCACAGCGGATGTTGACGGCGGCCTTGCTGGTCGCCGGTGCCACTGCGGTGGGCACCGGAGCGGCCCATGCAGGCGTGGCGAACCTTTCGGCCGACGCGGCGTCTTCCAGCGCCGGGTACGCGCCTGCGTACCACCATCACCACTGGGCCCCGAACTGCAACAACGACCCGGACTCCGAATACGCCATGGACCGCGACGTCTGCCCGCCCAGCCACAACGCCGGCGACCACTACGCGGAAGAGGGCTACCCGGGCGACTACGGGTACGGTTACCCCGGTTACTGACACCGCGGAAACAACCCGACAAAGCGTGTAACGCTGCTGGCGAATTGCACGATGTCAAGGTGTGTCCACCAGCAATTCTGCGCGCGGCAGCATAAGGCAGTCGTGCACGATCAGCAGACCCGCAATTCCCTGACACAGCTGGGATCCCGCCTGCAACCGCCGGATCCCCTTACCCCGCATTGCGTGGGGCAAACCTTGATCGGCTCGCGAATTCCCCGAATTCGCGGACGGGCCGACTACTGCCTGTACTGCCCGGCCGACGCTGCGAATGTGGCCGGGCGACCTCGGGCGCACCGATGACGCTGAAGGAGCACAAATGATGAGAAACCACCGAATCCTGGCGGCCGCGGCCACCCTGGCCTTCGGCACCCTGCTGAGCGGTACGGCCCACGCCGCCGGCACCATCGACACCCCCTGCCCGGTCCCGGGCGCACCCGCGGTCCCCAGCGCGCCGCCGGTTCCGAAGGCACCCGGCGCACCTTCGGTACCGAGCGCCCCGAGTGTGCCCAACACACCCAAGGTGCCCAAGGCTCCGGATGCCCCCGGAGTGCCGTCCGCGCCCGGAGCGGGTGGAACGGGTTGCCCCACCGGGTGATCCAACTCGCGGGCACCGGGTCGGCGACGCATCGGTCGCCGACCCGGCTAGGCACGTCCCCTCGAGGTGGCCCGCGACAGCGTGCGAAGCTGACGGTCCGTCACTCGAGCCACGCGGAGCTGTCATGACCGACTCGCCGGGCGTCATCCAGGGCGCCGAGGGGATCGCCACCACCGTCTCGGCGGGCACGGTGGCGCAGACGCTCGACCGCTTGCTGGCCCTGTTGGAGGTGAAGGGCCTGAAGGTGTTCGCCGTGATCGATCACAGCGGCGAGGCCGCCGCGGCCGGTCTGACACTGCGCGACACGAAGGTCGTCGTGTTCGGGAGTCCCAAGGCCGGGACGCCGGTCATGGCCGCGGCGCCGTTGAGCGCGCTCGACCTGCCCCTGCGGGTACTGATCCTCGACGACGCCGGGACCACCGTGCTGGCCTGGACGAGACCGACGGCCCTGGGCGCCCGGCACCATCTGGCACCGGAACTCGTCGAACGCATTGCAGGCATCGAGGATCTGGTCCGCGCGGTCGCGGCAGGCTGATCTGCCTGGCACGTGGACCGGACGCGGTCAGTCGCCGTCGCCGCTGCGGCCCGCGCGGACCAGGGCAGCCGTCGGCAGCACCGTTGCCAGCAGCACACCGAACACGAGTGCTTTGCTCGCGATCCCGAGCCCGTCCAGCAGGAGCGCGGCGAGTACTACCACCGCCGACGGGATCACCACCAAGAGCACCGGCACGTTCTTGACCCGACGCGACACGCGCACTCCTGACTCGCCCTGCTCCATGCCGACCACGCCCCCAAGGATTCCCCGCCCGCAACGAGCATCCCAGCGATCCCGCTCGGCACGCCAATAACCAGGCCCGATGGCGGCCCTGCGGAGCCGTCGCGGGCACCGGCGCGCGAGCCCGACCCCCGGCCGACCAGGCAGTTGACCGACTCCGGACGATCATCGGAACTGACGTATCGTCAGAATGGAGACCGTCCGCCCCGGCGTGTCGAGCGTTTCTGTCGCACCCGCACGGGCACCCACGAGGTGCTGAACGACGCGCCACCGGCAATTTCCGACCTGCCTGCACCGGCGGAGGCTCGCCGACCGGCAAGATGTTTTCATGATCATCAGG
>DATAUG010000106.1:0-2250 GCA_036268355.1 Sporichthyaceae bacterium | reverse complement strand
TCGTTGGTGGTCCACCCATCGAGCAGCGTCGGAGCGTGCGGGCCGAGCTCCTCCAGCAGAGCACACAACTGTTCGCGCTCGCCGGCATCAAAGGGCACCGCAGCCATGTCACCAGACGGTATCGAGCCGCGCAGAAGCCCGGGGTAATCGCGTCCCCGCGGCCGGGGTGGGTGTGGCCCTGGTCCGGGCGTGGTCGAGTACCTGGCGGCCGGGCAGTTCGCGGGACAACAGCGCCGCGATGTCGCCGTGGCGGCGGTTGTGGTCGCGGGCGTAGTGGCGCAGCGCGGCGAAGGATGTCTCCATGTCCAGGCCGCCGTGCTCGGCCAGCACGCGCCTTTGGCCTGTTCCAGCACCACCGTCCGTCGGCGTTGCACCGATCGCAGATCTGACGGCAGGTCAGTCCGTCCCGGTCCGAACGATGCCGGCGACGTCGTGGGCAGCGTTTGCACCGCCCGCTGGGAAGAAGCTGTCGGACGGTCGGTGAGCTGCTCTTCTGGATGCCGTTGAGGTAGATCGACCCGCGCGTGCGGTACCCGCTTCGGGTGTTGCCGTTGCACGCCGCGGTGACGGTGATCGATCGCTTCTCCCCGACCTTCATCGTGGTCCTGTTCCTCGCGATCTCGACCCAGCCACCCTCGTGCGGCAGTTGCCATTCCAGGGCAACGTGGACCGACACGTTCCCGGCACGTCCGGAACACGCTGCGGTGTTCTTGCCGATCACCTCCAACCCGTCGGACACCGGTTTCGCGCCAAGGCCGAGGCAGGTCGCAGCTGCGGCCGGTTCGGCGAGCGCCACGAAGCCGGCGAGGAAGACACCGGCCGCGGTGAGGAGCGGGGCGGTACGGTTTCTCATCTGCACTTCGTCCTTGACCCCCTGAAGGGGGGAACCGGTGGAGCGGATCGTGGCGATCGCCAACTTGTGCGACGAGCCCGCGATCGCCGCGCGGCTGCGCACCGAGCTCGGACTGGCCCCCGATGCCGATATCGCCCTGCAGTTCGCCGAGGGACAGGGCGATCTGCCCACCCCGTTGCGGGAGATTCACCGGGCCCTTTGCGCGGAGGGCGACGACGAGCGGATCGTCGCGGAACTTCGCGCCTTCCTGGTGAACGGCATGGGCAGCACAGTCGGCTGACCGAGCACAGCCCATGCACCCGCCCGTGCTCGGTTGCACGGCGGGCCGCAGCGGTCGGGCGACCCGTTGCCGCCGGGCCGCCCGACGAGTTCACTCAGGAGCGGCTACCGGTCTTCGACGAGGCCCAGCGGCGCGCGCCGACGGTCCGGTCCTCGACAGTCTTCGCGGCGCCGGTGTCTTCGGCCCGCTCGTCCCAACCCGCCGCGATCCCACCGCGGGCGGGCATCCGCAGCGACAGGCCCGCGTCCTCCGCGGTCAGCTCCCACACCGAGCGCTTCTCCCCCGCGTCGGTGCTCCATTCCCGTTCCTCCAGCCGGCCGGTCACGATCAGCCGGTCGCCCTTGCCCGCGACGTCGGCCAGGTTCTCGGCCAGCCGGTCCCAGGCGATGACGGTGTACCAGGACGTCTGACCGTCGACCCACTCCCCCGAGGCGTCGCGGTGGCGGGAGTCCACCGCCACCCGCATCCGTACCGTCGCCTTGCCGCTCGTGGTGGTCGCCAGTTTCGGCGCCTCGGCCAGGTTCCCGTAGATCGTGATCGCAGCACTCATCGTCGTTCTCCTTGTTCGTATGGGTTTTCGGTGGTGTCCGGCTGTGCCGGGCAGGCCCCCCATGGGCCTGCCCGCAAGGGCCTGCGCTGGTCGTGGTGGGCGAGGCTCACCCGTCCACGACCGGCCGGCGTCGAGGTGCGGTAACCCCGCGCAGCGGGTTTCGCCGCACCCTTGGTGCCCGACCGGTCTTGACGGTGAGACCCACCGCGGTACGGCAGGACACCCCGAACCACACGGCCCGGCTTGACGTCATCGCCGGAGCGGGGACGGGACCCACCACCCCCACCGGGCACCGACGGTGTCCCGGCGGTCTCGAAGCGGGGTGGTGGGACGTGTGCTTCCCTCACGCGGGATCTTGGACGACGCCCGACTGCTCCCGGTTCCCCACATATGGGCCGAACGGAGGAGAAAGAAGTGGTCCGTCCGGTGGAACCGAATAGTCCCTTCGGTCAGTCGAAGTGATCACCGGAGCACCGACCCGCCTTCACACCAGGCGGGCCGGGTCCGGCCCCGACACGTTCGAACCGAACCGACGCGACAGCGCCCAGGCAAGTCCGGGCCGCGGCC
>DATAUG010000105.1:0-16710 GCA_036268355.1 Sporichthyaceae bacterium | reverse complement strand
CTTCGACCCACCGTGCAGGAGGGAGACGACCTTTTCTTGATCACCGACCCGGATCGCTGCCGCGAGCTCGCCGATGACGCCACCGAACCGGTACTGCTTGCGCAGCCGGACAACGTCACGTCGGAGGTCCGCGGCGATGTCATCGGCGCTCACCTCGGGGTTGCCACCGGTCGGGTGCAGGTCGGCGGGCAGCGCGTCGGTCAGCGTCGCCAGCCGCGCATCCGAGCCGGCCCGGGCCGGCCGATGCGCCAGGTCACCGAGCACCGCGCCCGCCTCGACCGAGGCAAGCTGGTCCGGGTCACCAACGAGGACGACGCGTGCGTCCGGCCGCACCGCCTCGAGCAGCCGCGACATCATGGTCAGCGAGACCATCGATGTCTCGTCGACGATCACCACGTCGTACGGGAGCCGGTTGGTCCGGTCGTGCCGGAACCGGCTCTGCGAACCCGGCCGCCAGCCCAGCAACCGGTGCAGTGTCGAGGCCGACAGCACCGGCAGGTCAGCCAGGCCGGCTGCCCGCAGCGACTCCGACTCGTGCGCGACGGCCTCCTGCAGCCGCGCCGCTGCCTTGCCGGTTGGTGCAGCCAGTGCGATTCGCGGCACGGTGTCGAAGGAGTCCATCAGCAGCGCGATCAGCCGGGCGACCGTCGTGGTCTTGCCGGTGCCCGGACCCCCGGCGATGACCGTGACCAGGCCGCTCGCGCAGGCGGCCGCTGCCAACCGCTGGTAGTCAGGAGCCGGCTCGGGGAACAGCCGCCCGAGCGCCGCCGCGAACCGCGCGTCGTCGAACGACGGCGGCGCACCGGTGGCTCGCAGGTCGAGCTCGGCACGGACGACCTCCTCCTGCCGCCAGTAGCGATCCAGGTAGAGCAGCTCGTCGATCAGCCGCAGCGGCCGGGACGCGTCGCCGCCGATGCCGTCCGCGACCAGCGAGCTGGCCCGGCAGGCGGCGTACCACTCGGTCGGATCGGGCCAGGGCAGGTCGGGCAGCTCGACGGAGTCGACACCCTCCGCCGAGACGGTCGCGCTGACCTCGCCGAGATCGATGCAGACCGAGCCGAGCCGGACCGCGCGGACGGTCAGTGCGATCGCGAGCAGCACCCGGTCGTCGGTCTCCTCGCCGAGCCGGCCGAGGGTCTGCGCCACGTGGACGTCGGCGACGCCGAGCACGCCGGCGGCGTTGAACTCCGCAAGGACGCCCGGCGCCCGTCTCGCCAGGCGGACGTCGAACGCGTCGACCGCCACGACCTCGGTCATGGCATGCCGCCGTCGTCGAGCAGCCGCGACACGTCGACCACCAGAGCGGTGGGCGGCCGCCACTCGAAGACGCCGCACGGCGTTCCGTCGACCACCGGTGTCGACGGCCCGCACATGCCGCGCACGAACAGATACAGCGCGCCGCCGAGATGCGTGTGCGGGTCGTAACCGGGTTGCCGCCAGCGGAGGTACCGGTGCAGCGCCACGGAATACAGCAGTGCCTGCAACGGATAGTGCGCGTGCAGCATCTCGGCCGCCATCGCCGCCGGCCGGTAGTGCCAGGCCGTCAACGGGTCGGAACCGTCCTGGCTGAAGCTGGCGAGCCAGTTCGTCTTGTAGTCGATGACGACGTACCGGGTGTCGCCGGCCGCGTCGTGGATCCGCACCACGGCGTCGAGGCTGCCGGTGAGGTAGCCGGTCAGCTGCTGCCAGCCGATCCCGGCTGCGTCGAGCACGTCGGGGTACGACGCGAGCGGGTCGGTTGCGGGCAGATGCGTGCGCAGCAGCGCGCCGATCTGTGTGACGGTGCCGGCGAGCACGCCGTCGGCGACGTCGCCACCAGCCAGCGGCAGCTCGAAGTTCATCTCGGCCAGCCGGTCCGCCGGGGTGATGTCGCGCAGCCGGATGTCACCGGCGAGGGTGCCGAGCGGCGTGTCCATCACCGGCAGCAGGCCGGCGGCCAGCGCGTCGGCGTCGATCGCCGCACCGAATCGCCGTGCCGAATCCCGACATCGGGTGAGCAGCTCTGCGGCGAGGTCGGGTGCGCGGGTGTCCACGTCCTCCAGCACCTCGTGCACCAGCGTGCCGAACGCCGCCCCCGCGGGCAGGTCGGCCATCGGCGACGGGACCGCGCGCAGGGCGGACGCGCCGTCGCTCGGATCCGCGGCGATGACCGTGGGCTCGAGCGGCTCGTCCTGGCGTTCGGTGACCTCGGGCTCGCTCGCGACACCCGGTGCGGTGGCGGCGGCGTCGTAGAGACCCGCGGTCAGACCGGAGTACGACGTACGCCGCCAGATCAGGTCGAGCGAACGCGCGAAGGTCGCGGCGCTCAACGCGTCGGCCGGGTTCGAGTCCGGAGCCCAGGTCACGGCACGGTCGTCCGCCACCGGCTCGACGCTGATCGTCCCCGTCGAGCGCGCCGCCAACGCGTCGAGCCGCAGCCGGGCCGCGTCGTCATCGGGCAATGCTGCAGCTGCCGGGACCAGACCGCCCGGGACCACGTCGGCGAACAGCAGCCGGTGCAGCGGTGACGCGGGCGTCGTCGTTCCGGGCGCCCACGACGCGACGACCTGGCACTGCGCCCGGGTCATCGCGACGTACAGCAGCCGTAGGTCCTCGCCGTACTCCTCGAGGTCGTGCGCGGCGTGGTTCGAGGCGTACGACGGCGTCCCCGGACCGCCGATGTCGAGCACCCGCCGGCCCGAGAAGTCGTGCAGCCGCAACGGATCCGGCGTACTGGGCACGTTGCGGTCCCAGCCGTAGGGGACGTAGACGATCGGGAACTCCAGGCCCTTGCTGGCGTGGATCGTCACGATCTGCACGGCGTCGGCGTCCGAGTCCAGCCGCCAGCTCCTGGTATCGGTCGCGTCCCGCTTCGCCTCGGTGATGCGCCGCTGCAGCCACTCGACGAGTGCGGCCGGCCCGAGCCGGTCCGCGATCGCGACGGCGTGCAGCGCCTCGCCGATATGCCGGAGGTCGGTGAGGTCGCGCTCGCCGCCGACCCGACCCAGCAGCCGCTCGATCACACCCTCGCTCGACACGATCACCTCGAGCATCGCCGCGACGCCTCGCTCGGCCAGCAGGTCCCGCCAGCCGCGCAGCGTCGGGCCGAGCTCGTCGACGGTGGTGTCGTCGGCGTCGGCGAGCCGATCCGGCGGCCAGCCCAGGAAGCAGGTGAGCGCGGCGGCCCGGGCGAGACCCGAGCGGTGCGGCGCCTCGACCGCGCGGAGCAGGGTCAGCCACTCCTTCGCCAGGTCGGTGCCGAAGACGCTGCGGGTGCCGGTCACCACAGCCGGGACATGCGCCGCGGCCAGTGACGCCCGAACCAGCGCGGCCTGGTCGTTCGTCCGCACGATGACGGCGATGTCGTGCGGGGTGACCGGTCGCTGGATCTCATCGATCGTGAGCGTTGCTGATCCGGATAGTGTCGCGACGATGTCGGCGGCGACGTCCTCGGCGATCAGCGGTCGGGTGTCGGCGACCCTGGGCTTGCTGCCGTCGACCGCTCCCGCCTGCGGTCGGGTCGCGACCCGGATCCGCAACGGCGCGCCCGCGTGGTCGAGCCGGCGACCGGAGTGCTCCGCCTCGACCGGGCGCACCACGATGTCGGCGCTCCCCATCGCGGCACCGGCGAACACCAGGTCGAAGGCGGCAAGCAACTCGGAGTCGCTGCGCCAGTTACGGCTCAGCGTCTGCTTGTCGGTCGCTTGCCCGACGGCGTCGAGATAGGTGACGAGGTCGGCGCCACGGAACGCGTAGATCGCCTGCTTCGGGTCCCCGATCAGCACCAGCGTCGTGTGGCCGTGGAACGAGCGCTGCAGGATCTCCCACTGCACCGGGTCGGTGTCCTGGAACTCGTCGACCAACACGACCCGGAACGCCCCCCGCAGTCGTGCCGTGACCGCGGGCCCCGCCTGCGGGTCGCGGAGAACGTCGCGCAGCCCGATCAGCAGGTCGTCGAAGCTCATCGAACGGTGTGCCCGCAACCGGGCCGCCACGTCGGTGCGGACCCGGTGCGCGAACCGCGACCGCACCACCGCCGTGCCGTTCTCCTTACTGGGATCGGGCACCAGTGTCGCGTGCCGGTCGCCCGCGGCGGCCGCGGCGATCTTCACCGCGGTGGCCGCGTCGAACGTCGGTTCGTCCCCGCCGGCCCAGCGGCGGACGTACAGGTCGAGGGCGACCTCGCGGACCAACTCGCCGATGTCCTCCACCAACTCGGTGTCCGGGTCGGTGTGGGCCGCCGAGCCCAGTCCGCGGATCACCAGTTGGCAGAAGCGGTGCGTGGTCACGATCGTGGCGGAGTCGAAGTCCGCGGTGGCCGTGGCCAGCCGGGCCAGGCGTTGGGCGACCACGTCGGCCGGTGCGTCGGCGAGGTACGCGATCACGGGATCCGCGGTCGGGCCGGTGCCGGACGCCAGGGTGTCGCGCGCCTGCGTCAACCTTTCCCGCACCCGCTCGCGCAGTTCCCGAGTGGCAGCGCGGCCGAAGGTGACCAGCAGCAGTTGGGTGAGGTCGACGATCCCCTCGGCGACGTAGCGGGTCACCAGCGCCGCGATCGTCCAGGTCTTGCCGGTCCCGGCGCTGGCCTCCAACAGGGTCGTCCCGGTCGGCAACGGGCCCAGGACGTCGAACGCGGTCGGATGCAGTTCGTCCGGTACCCGGGCGGCTGAGAATGCGACGGTCACTGACGTGCCCCCGCCCGTCGGAGGGGTTCCCACAACCCGGTGGCGAACCCGGCCAGGCCGGCTGCCACCAGGTCGTCCAGCTCGGCCTCCGGGCCCCACACCAGCGCGTTGGCCGCATCCACCGCCTCGCCGCCGTCGCGCGAGCGCCAGGCCGTGGCCGCCGAGCGCAGCGCATTGCGATGGTTGCTGCCCCGCGCGATGGCCTCCGCGTACTGGTGAGCGGTCCGGATCGGCAACGGGAGTGGACGGCCGCGGCCGCGGTCGCCGAGCGCGACCAGGTCGGCCAACGTCGTGGCGGCCACGCCGGCGTCGACCGGGCCCAGGATCTGGCGGGCACCCTCGCGGCGTTTCCGGCCGATCACCACGGCGCGCCACGACATTTCAGGCTGGGCCACCGTGAGCGCGAGGAGGTCGAGCCAGGCGCCCAACAGGGGCTTGGCGCCCAGAGTGGAGTACGAGAAGCGGACCAGTTCGCCGCCGCGCACGCCGGTCACCGTGCCCACCACGGTGCGTTCCTGCCCGGCGACCGACACGGTCGCCGACACGTCCAGATTGTCCGGCGGGCGGGTCGTGTGCTGCCGGGCGACGTTGGCGATCGCCTCGGCGGTACGGCCGATCCGTACCGCCTCGGCGTGCCCGAGAGAGCCCGGCGGCAAGGTGCCCCGCCGCCGCTCGGCTCCCAGGCACTGATCCACCGTCAGATCACGCATCCTGCAGTCCAGGAAGCGTTCCCCGACCGACCACTCGGCCAGTTGGTCCAACTTGATCGGTAACTCGTCGGTCGGATCCGGGTCGTCGCGGGTGATCCGGACACCCAGGCGCTGCCAGAGGAACTCCTTGGCCGGGTGGGTGAGCAGGGCCCGCAGGGCGTCGAGTTCCACCTCGCCCGGCGGCAGGGTGGGCAGCTCGGCGGCGATCAGCGGGGGCTCGGGAACCCGGGGACGCAGCAGCGCCCGGGCACCGGCGACCGCAGCCGCGTCGAAACTGACGGGTCGTCGGATCGCGGTCCGCCCAGGGAAGTGGTCGCTCGTGGCGAAGTTCTCCGGGTCGAAGGCCTGCAGCCGGTGACGCACCGTCACTTCGTCGGCGACCCGCCTTCCCGGGACGACCGCCAGCGCGTCGACTGCGTCGAGCAGCTCACCCAACGGTACGGCCGGCGGGACCGACAGGCCGGAGCGTTCGTCGGCCCCGGTGCAGAAGATCATCAGATGCTCGCCCGCGGCGCAGACCGCGTCGAGCAACAGCTGCCGGTCCTCGGACCGCGGGTCGCGTTCGCCGGCCCGGCGGTCGCGCGCCAGCAGATCGTCGCCGTCGACCACGCCGGCGCGCGGGAAGCTGCCCTCGTCCATCCCGAGCAGCGCCACCACGCGGTGCGGCACCGAGCGCATCGGCACCATCGTGGCGACCGTCAGCCCCCCGGTCCGGAACCCGGCGCGCGTTGGTCGGGCGCTGCAGCGGCGCGCCCACAGCTCGGTCATGTCGGCCAGGCTCAACGTGACCTCGTGGCCGGCCGCCTCCGTCACCAGCTCGGCGAGCCGGCCGGCGAAGGCCGTCTCCTGCCACGGCTCGAGCGGCGCAGCGACCGACAGCACCGCCTGATGCAGCGCCGCCGCCCAGTCGGGGACCGAACGCGGGTTCCCGAACGCCCCCAGGGTGTGCGTCAAGCGGTCGATGAACTCGGCGAACCGGCCGAGCAGATTCAGATCGGCCGAGTCGACGTCGTCGCAGGGCGTGGCGGTGCCCAGCCACCCCGCGTCGGTGTCCATCGTGGCGCCCAGCAGCAGCCGATCGAGCCCGTCGCGCCAGGTGCCCTCGCCGACCCCGGCCAGTCCGTAGTCGGCCCGATGTTCCGCAGTCAGCCCCCAACTGATCCGGGCCTGCCCGACCCAGTCGCGCAGCCGACTCGTGTCGTCGGCGTCGAAGCCGAACCGCCGGCTGACCGGGGCGGTCGCGGCCAGGTCGAGAACTTCGGACGCGGTGACCCGAGCGGCGGCCAGCCGCAGCAGGGTCGCCGCTGCGGCCAGCAGCGGGTTCGCGGTCTGCGGCGCCCGGTCGGCCAACCGCACCCGTAGCCGCCCGGCCGGGTGGGAACCGGCCCCGCGGGCCGCGTCGGTGCCGGCGAACGCCGCGGCGACCAAGGGCGCGAACTCGTCGATGTCCGGGCACATCACGAGGATGTCGCGCGGTTGCAACGTGGGGTCGGCCGCCAGTCGCTGCAGCACGGCATCGCGCAGCACCTCGACCTGCCGGGCCCGACCGTGGCAGGAATGCACCACGAGGCCGGCGTCGTCGTCGGCCAGCAGCGGACGATCCGTGGCCGACGGGACGCGGTCGGCGGCCAGGGCGTGGCGCAGCCTGCCCAGCAGCGTGGCCGGTTGCGTCGGCGCCGGATGCAGGTGGTGTACGGCCTGGGGGGCAGCCGTTGTCAGTCGCCCCTGCAGGGCCTCGACCTCGCGGGCCATGGACGCGAGCAGCGGGTGGTTCGGACGCCGTCCGGCGGCCACGGCTTCCCACGCCGCAGGCGAGGCGTGGTTGAGCCACAGGTGAACCTCGCGCCGCTCGGCCAGCGCTGCGAGCACCGCGATCCGCGCCGTCGTCAGCCGGGTCGGGCCGTAGATCGACAGACGGTCGGGCAGGTCCACGACCTCGGGACAGGCACGCAGCCGAGCCAGCGCCTCGGGCTGGGACTCGGCGGGGCTCGGGCCCAGCCGCTCCCGCAGCCGACGCCACAACCCCGGCTGCCAGGCCAGGTCGGTAGGCAGTGGCCGGCCGTCGTCGAGCAGGTCGCGCCCGGCCGCCCAGGACCGCAACATCTCCGGACGTTCCTGCCCGTATCGGGCGAAGATCTCGGCCAGGCGGGCCGCCACGGCGTAGCGGCGGGCTGAGCCGTTCGGGCCGGCCGCGCCTCCGGTCGCGCCCCCGGTCGCGCCCCCGGTCGCGGAGTCGGACAGCGCCTCCAGCAGCGGCCACACCGCGCGTTCGGGCGCCCAACCGTTCGCCGCGGCCGATCCCTCGGGGACCGCCGCCGCCAACGCGTCGTCCAACAACCGGTCCGGCGCCGGGAACCGGACATTGGCACACACCCCGGCGCCGCCCGGCCCGGCACCCAGCCGGTGCGACAACCGCTGGGCCAACCACCGCTCGACGCCCTTGGCCGGGACCGCCACGATCTCGGGCGTGAAGGGATCCCCGGCGGGCTGCGCGAGCAACTCGCCGAGCGCGTCGACCAACGCGTCGGGTGCCTGGGAGCGGTGTATGTGCAGCATCGGTCACACCCTCTCAGGGGCCACCGACGAAACGGGTCGGGCGGGCATGCCCGGACCGGTGCGAGGATGCCGGGGTGCTGTTGCCCACCGGACTGACCACCCCGTACCTGCTGGTCGATCTGGACGTCCTCGACGCCAATGTTGCGGCGATGGCGGCGCTGGCCGACCGGCTGGGCCTGCAGTTGCGCCCGCACGCCAAGACCCACAAGTGCCTGCCGGTGGCCGCGCGGCAACTTGCCGCCGGCGCTTGCGGGCTGACCGTGGCGACCATCGCCGAGGCCGAGGTCTTCGCCGCGATCTGCGACGACCTGTTCATCGCGTACCCGCTCTGGGTCGACGAGGCCCGCGGCCGGCGCCTGCAGGCCGTGGCCGAACGCGTGCGCCGCCTTGCCGTCGGGCTCGACTCGGCCGAGGCCGCGCGGGCGCTGGCGCGGCACTTGGGCCCCGGTTTGGACGTACTCGTCGAGGTCGACAGCGGCCACCGGCGCAGCGGGGTCGTGCCCGGTGAAGCCGGTCGGGTCGCCGCCGCAGCGGCCCGGGCCGGGCTCTCCGTGCGCGGGGTGTTCACGTTCCCGGGGCACGCCTATTCGCCGGGCGCAATGGCGCCCGCCGCCGTGGGTGAGGCCGTCGCGATCTCCCGTGCCGTCGACGCGCTGCGCGCCGCCGGTCTGGCGGTCGAGGTCCGCAGCGGCGGGTCGACGCCCAGCGCGGCGGCCACGGTGCCGGAGGCGCTGACCGAGTTGCGTCCCGGCGTCTACGTGTTCGGAGATTCGCAGCAACTCGAGCTCGGCACCGCCGACCTCGACGGGATCGCGTTGGTCGCGGTCGGCACCGTGGTGAGCCGTTACGCCGATCGGGTGATTCTCGACGCCGGCAGCAAGGTGCTGGGCGCCGATCGCGCGCCCTGGGCCACCGGCTTCGGCACGGTCCCGGCGGCGCCGCGGGCGCGGGTGATCGGCTTGTCCGAGCACCACGCAAACGTGCACTGGCCGGATCCGCCCGCCTTGGGTGCGCAGGTCGCCGTGGTGCCCAACCACGTTTGTGCAGCGGTGAATCTGGCTGACGAACTCGTGGTCGCCCGGGGCGGCGCGGTGGTCGACAGGTGGCGGGTCGCCGCCCGCGGCGCGAACACCTGACGCTACGTCAGATCTCTTTCCGGGCGGCCCGACGGCCGCGGCACGCAGGGGAAATGTACCGCCGATTCGGTGCAATCCCGGACTGTTCGTGGCAATGCGTCATTCGCCCTCGGTGAACGGGCTGCGCCTCATAGCGTTCCTCCAGGTTGGGCGGGGGAGGGATTCGACGACCGCCGACGGGCGCGTTCGCGGGGGCGGACGAGCACTCGGTGAGCCGGCGCACGGGTCCCGTTCGACCGGCTAGTTCGCCTGCCGAAAAGCGCAGTCGGCAACGACCGGCACAGTATGGGGGATCACGTGGCTCGTACCGGGGTGAGGGCGCGTTTCTACGCCTCGGTCCTCGCGTCCGCGTCGCTGGTGTGTGGTCTGCTCGGCCCGGCCGACGCCGCCGACGGCCACGACCACGGGCCGGTCTGGAAGCAGGTCCGACCGCGGGTCGTGCCGGTCGTCAAGTCGCACCGGGTGCCGTCCCGGTTCGTGGTCCGCTTCGACCCGGCGACACCGCCGGCTGCAGTTGCCGACGCGCGCGACCGCGCCGTCGCCGACGGCGGACACGCCTACTTCACGTACAGCCACGCCGTTGTGGGGTTCGCGGCCTCGCTCACCGCGCAGGCGCTGCGGCATCTGCGTGCCGATCACCGGGTGGTCAGCATCGAGCCGGACATGACGGTCGGGATGATGTCCGCCCAGCCCAACCCGCCCAGTTGGGGCCTGGACCGCATCGACCAGCACCACCTGCCGCTGGACAACTCCTACACCTACTTCGAGACCGGCGCCGGTGTCACCGCCTACGTGATCGACACCGGGATCCGGGCTACCCACCGGGACCTGCTCGGCCGCGTCCAAGCGGGCTTCAGCACCGTGTCGGACTCGCACGGCACCGACGACTGCAACGGCCATGGGACCCATGTGGCGGGCACCCTCGGCGGTACGAACTTCGGCGTGGCCAAGGAAGTCAAGCTGGTCCCGATCCGCGTTCTGGACTGCGAGGGCAGCGGCACGATCTCCGGGGTCATCGAAGGCGTCGACTGGGTGACGAACCATCACGTCGGGCCCTCGGTGGCGAACATGAGCCTGGGCGGGGTCACCTCGGACACCCTGGACGCCGCAGTGGCGAACTCGATCGCGCACGGCATCACCTACGTGATCGCTGCAGGCAACGACACCGGCAACGCGTGCACGTTCTCGCCGGGTCGGGTTCCCGGGACGATCACCGTCGGCGCCACCACGCGCACCGACGCCGAGGCCGACTACTCGAACTCCGGCAAGTGCGTCTCCCTCTTCGCACCCGGCGACGAGATCATCTCCGACTACGGCACCGGCGACAACGAGATCGCCACCCTGTCCGGGACCTCGATGGCCGCCCCGCACGTCGCCGGCGCCGTGGCCCAGTACCTGCAGCAGAACCCCGACGCCACACCTAGCCAGGTGGATGCCGCGATCATCGGGTTGTCCTCACTCGGTGTGCTGACCAGCCTGGGCGCGGGGTCGCCCAACCGTCTGTTGTTCTCCGTGCTGCCGGAACTGGCGCCGCGCGGAGGCGAGTCGATCAGCGCGGGCCCGGCCATCGCCCCGCCGAGCGTGGTGCTCGTCCCCGGCACGGTGAGCCCGTCGTCGGTGACCGTCCAGGTGGGTCTCGGCGCGACCTCCGGTGTCACGGCGGCGTCCTACCAGTTGCAGCGCAGCGCCGACGGCAAGACCTGGGGCGACGTCGTGCTGCCCGACCCGACGGCGACAACCCTCGCGATCGCGATGAAGCCTGGCGAACCGCTGTTCGTCCGTGCCCGGGCCTTCACCGCGTCGGGGACCGCGGGCGACTGGTCCGCCGCCGGCCCGGTCAACGCGGTGCTGTCCGGCCAGGTGCAGTCGGTGGCGTACGAGCCGGGTACGGCCTGGGCCACGGCCGCGCCGGCCGGTTCACTGTTCGGCGGCATGATGTCCAGCAACACGCGATCGGCGACGGCCACCTTCACCTTCACCGGCACGCAGATCGCCTGGGTCGCCGACCGGGGTGTCGATCTCGGGCGGGCCGTGGTCGAGATCGACGGCGTGAAGATCGGGCTCGTCGACCTGTACTCGGCGCACCCGTTGCAGCGGTCGATCCTCTACCTGAACACGAATCTGAAGCCCGGTCAGCACACTGTCCGGATCAGCGTGGAGCACGCGAAGAACAACGCGTCCACCGGTTGGAACGTCGACGTGCAGGGCTGGCTCGCGCTGGGCTGAGCCGGTCCGCTGGGCGCCGGCCGGTACCGGAGTCACCGGTCCGGGCTCGGATCGACCGGCGGGTGAACGTCAGGTCCGCCGCCGTCGGTCCCGTCGACTACCGCCTGCCGGGTGAGTCCCCTGCGCACGCTCCGCGGATTAGCCGTACGATGGGCCCTACAGGTCGGCACGGGTGCGCTATGTGTCCCCGGGTCTCATATTAACCGCCGTCGCGGGAACCCAGTTCGGCTGGGGCTGCGTTCGTGCGAACCGCCGCGAGGCGACCATCGCATCACGGCCGACCTGCCGCCCCACCGGCTCTGCCGGTGGGGCGGGTTTCCTCCTGGGGACAGTTGTGTCCGCGGACAGCGCGGACCGCGCTCGTCGGTCGTTACATTGCGGCGCTCCGCGCCGCGTCTGGCTCGCTTCGCTCGCGGAGCCTCCGACCGGTTCTGCCACCGGAGTTCGAGAGATGGTCCGCTGACCTCCTCGGGCGGGTGTGTCCGCGGACCTCCTCCGGGGGGTTTTGTTCGCGGGAAGCGCGAACCTGATCGTCGGTCGTTACATTGCGGCGCTCCGCGCCGCGTCTGGCTCGCTTCGCTCGCGGAGCCTCCGACCGGCTCGGCCACCCGGAATTCGAGAGATGGTCCGTTCGGACTGCCGGGGGCGCGTTGCCTCAGCGGCGCGCTGCGGCGACCTCCCGCAGGACCTCGGGGTTGTCCGAGGTGATGCCGTCGACGCCGAACTCGACCAGCCTCCGGGCCCGGGCAACATTGTTGACCGTCCAGGTCATCACCCGGGTGCCCGACCCGTGCAGCGCCTCGACGACCGATGGGTCGAGCAGTTCGTGGTGGACCGTGACCGCTTCGTCGGGAAGCGGCCCGCCCGCCAGGACGGCACGCAGCGCCGCCGCGTCGCCGACAGTGCGCCAAGTCGGCAGTCCGTGCGCCCGGAGCGCCGGCAGGGTGTCCCAGCCCTTGGTGCACGCGATGAAGCGCCCAGGCTCCAGGTCCGCCGCCACGACCGCCGCGGCCAGGGCATGAGCCGCCGGTCCGACGTCGGTCTTGAGGTCCAGCAGGATCCGCGCCGGCCGCGGGACCACGCCTGCGGCCTGGACCAACCCGATCTCGCGACGGTCCCGGACCTGCCAGGTCAGCTGCCTGCCGTCGAGGCGCAGCCTCGGGAAGGCCCGCACCAACGGCAGGAAGTGGGAGCTGACCAACTCGCCGGCCACGAACTGGACGTCGATCTCGAACACGGTCGCGCCCAGTTCGACCAACTCGGCGCACCGCGCTGCGGACGGCGGGCAACGATGCGCGATGGCGGTAAGGGCGTGTCTCACGTGACCGGCCCTGGCGGGCCAGTTCGCCACGTGAGGTATCCCCGGAGCACGAGCGAAGCGTCCCACGTCCTGCCCCCGCTCCCGGGAGTCGCACCTCGCACCTCGGCGGGTCCGACCCCAACAGGCCACATCCGGTCGGAGGCAAGGGTGTGCGGGTAGCGGGTCAGGGGCAGCCCCGCCGGCCACCTGTCCGTGGCCGAGCCGGTTGGGACAGACTTGTGGAGGCTTGAAGAAGGGCAGGTGTCGGTGACGCTCGTGGTGGGCGGTCAGGCCCCGGAATTCGAACTTCCCGACCAGACCGGTCGGCCGCGGCGGCTGCGCGACCTGCTCGCCGACGGGCCGGTGGTCCTGTTCTGGTACCCGATCGCGATGACGTCCGGCTGTACCCGGGAGGCCTGCCACTTCCGCGACCTCGGCGCCGAGTTCGCCCGGATCGGGGCGCAGCGCGTCGGGATCAGCATGGATCCGGTGGACAAGCAGCAGCAGTTCGCGGCGCTGCACGGTTTCGACTACCCGCTGCTGGCCGACGTGGACGGGGTGGTCGCCGGGCAGTACGGGGTGCGTCGCGGCGCACTGCTCGGCAAGTTGGCACCGACGCGGCGGGTCACATACGTGATCGGGACGGATCGGAGGATCCTCGACGTGATCACCGGGGAGACGAAATTCACCGACCACGCGGACAAGGCCTTGGCCACCCTGGGGGCGGGCTGAGCCGGCCGCGCCGCGGTGCCGATGCCTGAAGGTGCGCAGGTCATGGGGGCGCTGCGCCATTTCGGACGGTCCTGTCGTGGGTGATGCTGCGGCGCTCGCGGTGGCGTTCCTGCTGATCGCCGGGAACGGGCTGTTCGTCGCCGCGGAGTTCTCCCTGCTGTCGGTGAGCCGCGTGGCGGTTGAGAAGTCGGCCGAGAACGGCGATCCGGGAGCGGCCGGGGTGCTGCGCGCCCTGCGGTCGTTGACCACCCAGCTGTCCGGCGTGCAGGTCGGCATCACACTGACCAGCCTGGCGATCGGATATCTCGCAGAGCCGTCGTTCGCCGACCTGGTCCGCCCCCGGCTGCGGGACTGGGGGGCGTCCGCGTCGACGGCGGACACCTTCGCTGTGGCTGCCGGGCTCGTGATCGCGACCGTGGCCACGATGGTGCTCGGCGAACTCGTCCCGCAGTATCTGGCCCTGACGCACCCGTTGGGGGTGGCCCGGGCAGTGCAACGGCCGCTGCGGTTGTTCACGTTCGTCACCCGGCCGGTTACCGGCGGGCTGAACACGGCCGCCAACCGGATGGTCGGTGCGCTGGGCGTCGAGCCGACGGCCGAACTGGCCTCGGCCCGCAATCCCGAGGAACTGGTGTTCCTGGTGCAGCGATCGGCGCAGGCCGGGGCGATGCAGGGCGCCACCGCCGAGTTGTTGCGAAAAGTGCTCATATTCGATGAGAAGCGAGCCTCGGACGTGATGACCCCACGAACCCGCGTCGCCACGGTGGGCACCACGGACTCCGTGGCCGAACTGTTGGAGACGGCCCGAGAGTCCGGCCGGACCCGTTTCCCGGTGCTCGGCCAGAGCGTCGACGACGTCCGCGGAGTGGTCAGCCTGCTGGACGCCTACGCCGTGCCCGCCGCCCGCCGCGACACGACGCGAGTCGGTGAGATCACCACTCCGGCGCACTTCGTGCCGTCGGTGCTCCCGGTCGACGACCTGCTGGCGGGCCTGCTCTCGGAGTCGGCCCAACTGGCGATAGTGCTCGACGAGTTCGGCGGACTCGACGGCGTGGTCAGCCTCGAGGACCTCCTCGAGGAGCTGGTCGGCGAGGTGGTCGACGAGCACGACACCGAACCGGACCGGCCGACCGGCGCCGACCCGACTGTGTCGACCTGGGCGCTGTCCGGGTTGCTGCGCCCGGACGAGGTGCGCGACCTGACCGGCGTGCACCTGCCCGACGGTGCCGGCATCTACGAGACCTTGGGCGGAATGATCATGACCAGCCTCGGCCGGCTGCCCGCCGTCGGGGACGAGATGACGGTGGACGGCGTCCGGCTGCGGGTCGTGGCGATGGACGGGCGACGGGTCGACCAGGTGGAGATGCACCGCGAGGCGCCGGTTCCGGACCCGGCGGGGCCGTCGCAGTGAGCGAGCGCTGCGAGCAAACCAGGGTCACCGGGCGCGCACATTCGGCGTGCACCGTCGGGCGATGGTGAACCGGTGAGCGCATCGGGGTGGGCCTTGCCGGCTTCGGTCGTGCTCCTGGGTGGCAATGCCTTCTTCGTCGCCGCCTCGTTCTCGCTGGTCGCGGCCCGGCGTTCGCAGGTGGAGCAGTTGGCTGCCGGGGGATCGCGGCGGGCAAAGCGCACGCTGGAGGCGATGGACCGGCTGGTCCAGATGATGGCCGGGGCCCAGTTGGGGGTCACGCTGTGTTCCGTCGGGCTGGGCGCGCTGGCCGAGCCGGCACTCTCCGACGCGCTGCGCGGCCCGGCCCGCGCTTGCGGCCTGCCGAGCGGGGCGGTCCACCCGGTTGCGTTGGCGGTCGCGCTGCTCGTGGTGATGGTCGCGCACGTGCTGTTCGGCGAGATGGTCCCGAAATTCCTCACGCTGGCGATCCCGGACCGGGTCGCCGTCGTGCTCGGACCGCCGCTGGCCCGGTTCTCCAGATGGCTTGGACCGGGGTTGGCGGGGATCCGCGGCATGGCCAACGGGGTGCTCCGGATGGTCCGGATCCGGCCGCCCGACGCCCGCGAATCGGCGTTCGGCCTGCCCGAGGTGGCCGCGATGGCCGAGGAGTCGCACCGCGAGGGGCTCCTCGACGAGGCGGAGTACCGACTGATGGCCGGTGCCCTGGAATTCACCGCCACCCGGGCCCGGGACGTCACCATCCCGATGGCCCGGCTGCACTGCCTGCCGATGGGAGCGGACGCCGCTGCGCTGGAGGAGTTGGCGGTACGGACCAGACACATGCGCTTTCCCGTGGTTGACCCGGCCGGCCGCCCGGTGGGCTACGTGCATGCCAAGGATCTGCTGCATCTGCACAGGTCAGAGACCGGTGCCTGGGTCGCACCGGCCGTCCGGCCGATGCCGACGATCCCGGCCGAGACGCCACTGCCGGAGGCGTTGACCCGACTGCGAGAGGCCCGCGCCCCGATGGCCGTGATCGTCACGGCGACCGGGCCCATCGGTGTGCTGACCGTCGACGACGTAGTTGTGGCGTTGGTCCGATCGACCCCACCGCGACCCGCGGCAAGCCGTTGATCTGCGGCGACGCGGAAAGTGGCGGTACCGCCGAGCGACGCCACGCCGCGACTCGCAGCGGAATTTGACTGGCACCCGGACCCCTCGTAATCTTTCCCCGCTGCCCCCAAGGGGAGCCGGACACATTGGTGGCCGGTCCGGAGGGCGGCTCCCGGAAACATGGTCACCTGCCCAGCATGAGCTGCGGCGGGCGATGGTTTTCGGGGGCGGGACTTGGCCTCGATTTGACAGTCGGAGCCGGGATGCGTAACCTCGGAGAGTTGCCCCGAAACATGGCCGGGAGGCCGGTGTCGGTGTGCGTCCGTACCTTGAGAACTCAACAGCGTGCCGAAAGTCAATGCCAAAATAACCCCGTCGGCGGGTGCCTTTGTGCACCCGCGAAGACGGATTCCTTTGGTCGTCGATGACAAGTTCGTCAGTGGCTTGTTGTCGACTGCCAGGACACCACTCCGGTGTCGTCCATCAAAAGACATCAACGGAGAGTTTGATCCTGGCTCAGGACGAACGCTGGCGGCGTGCTTAACACATGCAAGTCGAACGGTGATCCACTTCGGTGGTGATCAGTGGCGAACGGGTGAGTAACACGTGGGCAACCTGCCCCTAGCTCTGGGATAACCCCGGGAAACCGGGGCTAATACCGGATACGACCTCGAGCGGCATCTTTCGAGGTGGAAAGGATTCTGGCTAGGGATGGGCCCGCGGCCTATCAGCTTGTTGGTGAGGTAACGGCCCACCAAGGCGACGACGGGTAGCCGGCCTGAGAGGGCGACCGGCCACACTGGGACTGAGACACGGCCCAGACTCCTACGGGAGGCAGCAGTGGGGAATATTGCGCAATGGGCGAAAGCCTGACGCAGCGACG
>DATAUG010000104.1:0-36355 GCA_036268355.1 Sporichthyaceae bacterium | reverse complement strand
GGAAAGCGGCGCCGCAGGACCGTCCGACACCGGCACCAGCGGGAAATACCTCACCGCACCCGCGGTCCAGATGGACTACGGGCTGCAGGCGCGTGACGGCGGGATCGGGGAGCACCAGCGCACCCGGTTCGGTTCGATCTCCTACACCTACAACTACGGAAGTTCCTGAACAAGCTCCGAGCGGTGCGCCTGACTGCGCACCAGGGCGGCCACGGCCTGGCCGATCGATGCGCCGCCCGGTCCGCGAGTTGGGGCGCCCGGGATCGACTGGGCTGCTCATTTCTCTGCTCGTCTCTCGTCATGGTTCCACGCACCCGACCCCACGTTTCAGCGCTCGCCTGCCCGGCGGAGCCGGCTTCGTGGCCCGGGGCCGCGGGGAGTTCGATCGCGGACTTGGGTCAGTTCGGGGAATGGGCGGGAGGTCGGCGTGGTTCCCGCGTTCATGACGACGAATGCCGAGCGGAGCCCGACCGAGTGGGTCCGCGACCAGACCGAGCAGATCCTGCGCACCGGCACGACGGACGGGGTGACCGTTCTGGACCGGCCGGTCGTGCTGTTCACGGTGACCGGTGCGCGGAGCGGGAAGCAGCGTCTGGTCCCGTTGATGCGCGTGGAGCACGAGGGCCGCTACGCGATGATCGCGAGCAAGGGCGGCGCGCCGGAGCACCCGGTGTGGTACGCGAACGTGCGCGCGAACCCCGAGGTGACCGCTCAGGACGGGACCGCGGTCGCGAGATACCTCGCCCGCGAGGTCCACGGTGTGGAGCGGGAACAGTGGTGGGCGCGCGCTGTCGAGGCCTACCCGCCGTACGCGGACTACCAGAAGAACACCGATCGGCTCATCCCGGTGCTGGTCCTCGACCCGCTCACCTGATCGAGGACCGGCACGCCGCCCACCAGGCTGCGGGCGGATCCCGCCGGACCGCACCATGCAATTCACTGTCCGGCTGTGGGCGCTTGCCGGTCGTCGGGTCCTGTCCTGGCCGGCTCTCCCGTGCCGACCCCGGGTGGGGATTTGACGGCCCGCCAGTTGCGGCGGTGGTTTGCTCGGGGCTCGAGCGCCGGTGATCGGCGCTGGGGTTTGCGGCACGCCGCCGGGCCGGTGGACCGGTGCCGCTGAAGGGGGGCGGGGTGCGCTCGGTGGTGATCGCCGGTGGCGGGCCGGCGGGGATGATGCTGGCGGCGGAGCTGGCGATCGCGCGGGTCGATGTCGTGATCCTGGAGCGGCGCCCGGATCATGTGTTGGCGGGCTCGCGGGCGGGCGGCTTCCACGCCCGCACGATCGAGGTGCTGGACCAGCGGGGTGTCGCGGGGCGGTTCCTGGCCGAGGGTCGCCGGGTTCAGGTCGCGTCGTTCGGGTCGACCGGGTTGCACGTCAGTGACTTCCCGACGCGCCACCCGTACACGCTGGGGATCTGGCAGAACCGGATCGAGGCGATCCTGGCGCAATGGATCGCCGAACTGGGGGTGCCGGTCGAGTACGGGTGCGAGGTAACCGGGTTCGTCCAGGACTCCACCGGCGTCGACGTGCAGCTCGCGGGCGGCCGGTCGCTGCGCGCGCAGTACCTGGTCGGCTGCGACGGCGGGCGCAGTGTCGTCCGCAGGGCGGCGGGCATCGCCTTCCCCGGGTGGGAGCCGACGCGCAGCAACCTGATCGCCGAGGTCGAGGTCACCGAGGAACCACCGCCGGACCCGCGTTTCGACGAAGTCGGCGCCCACGGCCTGCACCGGATGGAGGACGGGCGCACGGTGCGGGTGGTGACGACCGAGAGGCGGATCGGCCCGAGCACCGAGCCGACCCTGGGCGAGTTGAGCGAGTCGCTGCGCGCGGCGTTCGGCACGGACTTCGGGGTGCACAACCCGACCTGGATTTCCAGGTTCACCGACGCCACCCGGCAGGCCGCCACCTACCGTGTCGGTCGGGTGCTGCTCGCCGGGGACGCAGCCCACATCCACTACCCGGCAGGTGGCCAGGGTCTGGGCCTGGGCGTGCAGGACGCGGTGAACCTGGGCTGGAAACTGGCCCAGGTCCTCGACGGGATCTGCGACACCGGCCTGCTCGACACCTACCAGGCCGAGCGGCACCCGATCACCGCACGCATCCTGCGGCACACGATCGCGCAGACCGCACTGCAGCGCCGCGACGAGCGGCTCCAGGTGCTGGTCGACGAGGTGTCCGAACTCGCCGCACTCGACCCCGCCCGCAAACACCTCGCCGGCCTGGTCTCCGGCCTGGACATCCGCTACGACCTCGGTGCGGGCCACCCGCTGCTCGGCCGCCGCATGCCCGACCTCGACCTGGACACCGCCGACGGTACGGTCCGCGCCTTCGAGTTGCTGCACGACGCGCGAGGTCTGCTGATCGACCTGGGCGAACCGGGCGCACTTGCCGTCGAACCGCTGCCGGCCCACGTGCGGTACCTGGCCGCCACCTACGCCGGCCGGTGGGATCTTCCGGTGCTCGGCGAGGTCGACGCGCCCACCGCGGTGCTCGTCCGACCGGATGGCTACGTCGCCTGGGTGGGCCCGGGCGACGACGACGGCCTCACCGACGCACTGCGCAGGTGGTTCGGCGCTGCAGGCACCGGCCCTGCAGGTACCGGCCCTGCAGGCACCGGCCCTGCAGGTACCGGCCCTGCGCGACATTGATCGCCAGGACATCTCGCGCCCGCTCGCGCAGATCCACCGGCTGCGCGGGCGCAACCGGAACTGACCTACCGTCACATCGGGTGCGCCCCGCGGTGCGCTTGTCGGCGGAGACATTTTCACCGACCAGGGCTTGTGGCGCCTGAGGTCGGCAGTGCGGGCTCAGGTCCGACGTCGTTGAACGGCCCTCGCGGTTGCGCCTCCCTACGCCGGTGTCGCGCGTCGCGGCACCGGTGTCTGACGTTGCGTCAGTTCGATGTTCGGGGGACGTTCGCACCGGACACTGTCCGGTCGCCGCTGGCCTGCCGGCCGGGGGTGAGGGCGGTGAATTGCCGGAGGCTGCGGCAGGTGTCGATGCCGATGGGGGCGAAGGTGCGGTCCACCGTCGGGGCGTTCGGGTTCTCGTCGAGGTTGCAGATCGGGCCGGCCACGCCGGCGAGCAGGCCGAGCACGTTCAGCGAGACGTCGATGCCGGTGATGTTTCCCGGTCCGGGGCCGGCCGGGGCGGCGGACAGCCCGGATGCGGGTGCCGGGGCCGGTGTGCCCGTGGGAGGCGCGGACGACGCGACGGCGTCGCGTGCCGGCGGACGCCCCGTCGTGACGGCCGCCGCCAAGATTCGACCACTTGCGGCCAGGGGTTTGTAGACCGGTCGCAACGGGCCGGCGACAGGGGTGTGCGCAGTGTTCCGGAGCAGCATGGATACGACTGCTGGTGGTTGTTCGTGGTGGCCGGGGAAGTTCGCGCCGAACGCCCCGAGCGCGAACCCGGTGCAGAACAGTGCGCCGCCTGCTGCTGTCCGTCTCATGTCCGCGTCCCCGCGATCCGCAGTTGTGCTGTTGGTGCGGATGCTACGTCGGCCCGAGCCGTTCCGTACACCGGCGCGGCCGGGTTCGAGCCCGGACCGACCCTGCGGATACTCCCGGAACCAGCGGCACCCGGCGGGCGCCTTGGGGCGCTGGACGTATTGGCTCGGTGCGCCTTCGGCGGCCGGCCTCGTCGGCGGTCCGGTCCGTTCGTGGGTTGTCGTCAGCGGACGTCGCGAAGGAGCAGCGCGATGAGGAAGCCGACCAGGACGAGCAGGAAGAGACTCAACATGGCTACCGGCCACCCCGTTCCAGGTGGGCCGCCGTGGCGTCCGGGCGCGTGGTCCTGAACCGCCGGATTGGTTTGATAGACAACTTGGCAACCTTACGAATCGTTTCGAATGTTCGCCGGCCGGCGCGCGATGCCGTCGCCCCGGGGAGTACATGCCCGTTCTGCCAGTGAATATGACGGTGCATGATCCGCGCGTCCTACCGATGGCCGGTTCTTGATGGTACGAACGGCTCTGTGCCGACGGACGAGCGCGGCGGCTCAGCCCGGCGACCCTGTCCTGGCAGCGCTTGTGCTCGGCCCGGTGCGGGTTACTGTGGGGAGTTCGGTGGGGTCGCGGCCGTTGTCGATCTCGATCGGTCGGACTGTCCCGTAGCCGTACCTGTTCTGCCCGTCGGGGTCACCGGCCGCCCGGGGTCGGCTCGGCCGCCGGCGTGGCGCCGGGGCAGGTATCGATGGCCGGCGGACCGTTGCTCTCGGCGGTCTCACCGTGGGTCGGGAACCACCATTGGACTTTCAGGTATGCCGGGTGGCCTTGGCAGCTGCCCAGGTCGAATGCCTCGATGGTGACCGGCGCGGCCGTACTCGCGGCGACCGGGGTGTTCGGCGGGTCGTACCAGGAGGTTCCCGAGCCCAGGGCCCTGCGGCCTCCCCAGCTGTTCCAGGTGATCTCCTCGACGATTCCGGTCGGGTCGCCACCGTTGTCGACCACGACCGGTCGCACCGTCCCGTAACCGCGCCGGGCCGGGTCCTGTTCGGGGTCCCCGGCCGAGCCCAGGGTCGGCTCCGCCCCGGCTGCCGCCGTCGGCCCCGACGCCGGTGCGGTGCTCGGGCCGGTCGTGCCGCCCGCCGGCCCCGCCGCGGTCGACGGGGCGGGGGCCGGGACGACCGGGGACGCGACGGAGGCGGGCCGGGTGCCGGTGCACGCGCAGAGCAGGACCGCCAACGCCGCGGTCAGGCCCAGGGCACCCGGTGCCCGCGGGACGACCCGCCGCACGCAACGCATGACGGCCACCTTTCGATGATGGCCCGACGGGGATGCTTTGCGGCGCACCGGGGCCTTCGACCGACGGCAGGGGAGCAGAGGATGACCGCAGCCGCCGCGGAATTCTCCCACCCGGGCCGTCTTGGCGAGTTCAGGCAACTTTATCTGACTTAGATAAACTGCCCTGAAGTCGCTGAGGTGCGCTTCATGCTTCGCGCCGTGCCGGTTCTGGACGTACCCCAGCTGCATACCAGGCGCTCGTAGGGCCGCGGGCGGTCACGCCTTGGTCCAAATGCCCACCCGGATGCCATCTGATTGTTGGTCAGATCGGGTGCGGACTCGAACGGCCCGCAGCCCCAGGTGGCTTCCCCGATCGACCGCCTGCTGTCCCGCGACGGAAGGTTCTGACGACTCGTCAGCCAGAACGCCGGCGTGACCACGACGTCGACAGCGGCGGGTGCTCCTGCGCCGAATGGCCCAGACCCCGTTCAGAGATGCATTCTGCTGTTCAATCAGATACGAGATGCATTATCGGCCGGACCTGGCCGCCGATCGCCGGCCATGGCGGGCAGTGTCGCTGAGACGTGCCCGGTAGACACCCATGAGCTGCGCCCGGCCGTGGCCGGCAGTGTCGCTGAGACGTGCCCGGTAGACACCGAAGGCCGGCCACGGCGGCGCGTGACCGGCCTTCGATCGAAGCTTCAGATGGGACGGACGTTTTCGGCCTGCGGACCCTTGGCGCCCTGGGTGATCTCGAACTCGACGCGCTGATTGTCCTCAAGCGACCGGTAGCCGGTAGCCTGGATCGCCGAGTAGTGCACGAACACGTCGGCGCCGCCGTTGTCCTGGGCGATGAAACCAAAGCCCTTCTCGGCGTTGAACCACTTCACGGTGCCCTGGGTCATGCTGTTTGTGCTCCTTGTCGCTGCACTGTGGACTGGCCGCTGGTCGCGACCCAGGTCGGCCTGGCGAGCCCCGCCGGTAGTAAAAAAAACGCCCACGGATTGAGGTATCCGCGGACGTTCGAGAACGATCGGGGAACAACAGACTGCAACCTGACGCCGGACGCTAGCACAGCGGCCGGGCGGCAGACCATGGTTGCGCCCACCGGGTGGCGATGGCGCGCCGTCGGCCGGCAGCACCCTCGGCCGGTCGCCCAGCTCATTCGGCGCAATATCACCATTTGCCCCTCGTATTGCATCATGTCTCTCCCGTACCGTCTGCCCATGATCGGACCCTTCCAGCGCAGCTCCGGCCGTCGATCGGCTGAGCCGGATCGTCGGCGGGCGTTGCCGGGCGAGGGCGACCCGACCCGGCTCGACCCGGGTCGCTGGCGGGCGGCGTTGCCGGAGGATGCGTGGCCGCGCGACTTCCCGGTCGACGGCGAGGTTTGGCGCCGCGACGTGTTCGCGGTGGCCGCGCGGTGGCGGGTGCACCGCGCCACGTCACGGCAGTTGCTGACGGCGGTGGTGATGTGGTCGGCGGGCGCGGCCAAGCAGGCCCGTCGGCAGGCGGGCCGGATCCTGGCCGACGACCCGCACGGCCACCGGCTGGACGTCGCGCTCAGTCGGCTGCGGATCGACGAACCCACGATGTCGGACATGCGCACCGCGTTCCTGCGGCTGCAAACCGACTGCCGGTTGGAGCACCTGGAGTCCGACGCGGTGACCCGGTTGCTGTACTTCGCCGGCTACCGCCGCGGCGCCCCGGGGGTGCAGCCGCTGATGCTCGACGGCGAGATCGCGGCCCGGATCCCACCGGAGGCCGGGGTCACCAGCACCGCGAACCGGGGCACGAGCCTCGAGTGGATCCGTTGGATCTGCTGGGCCGCCGCGCAGGCCGGCGACGAGTTCGAGCCGGAGTTGGTCGAGATGGACCTGAGCGCGGGCGGCCTGCGTTACGGAGCGACGCCGGACGGCGTCGGGCTCGGGTTGCCCCGGCAGGTCAGCCGGCGATGGATTCGGACCGGCGGGTCCTGAGCAACCCGAGGCCGCCGGGGGACCGGATCGGCATTCGACAGACGATCACCAACAGGATGCACGCGACGATGCTGTCCAACCAGTAGTGGTTGGCGGTGGCGGTGACAGCGGTCACCGTCGGGTGCACCAACCACAACCAGCGCGACGGACCGTTGGTGGCCGCGATGACGGGGCGAATGTTCATCCCCCGCAGGGACTCAACCGGAGGTGACGGACGGCACCGGGTCGGGCGTCGCCCGATAACCCCCGGCGGCGTCCCGGACCCATCCCGCCACCCCGGATCCGGCGGCCGCGTCCGAGCGGCGCAACGCCTCCCGGTCGGCCCGCCACCAGGTGGTCAGCGGGATGTCCGCGACGACCCGGATCACGGCCGGGCGGTCGACCCGCGCCAGGCGCCGCGTGACGGCGTCCACCTCGGCGGCGATGAGCCGGCGACCCGGCCGTAGCTTCACGGCCGCGACCAGTCGC
Organism: Sporichthyaceae bacterium; assembly: GCA_036268355.1. Classification (GTDB taxonomy): domain Bacteria; phylum Actinomycetota; class Actinomycetes; order Sporichthyales; family Sporichthyaceae; genus DASQPJ01. The sequence continues at coordinate 29,184 of DATAUG010000104.1, read as the reverse complement.
TGTGCCCCGCCCGGCACGGCGGCGGGATACGCGGCGACCGAGGCCACCGCGTCCAGTCCACCGAGCGCCTCCTCGGCCAGGCTCGGCGCCGCCACGCCACCGTCGGTGGTGACCAGCTCACTCACGTGGCCGATCAACCAGTGGTCGCCGTCCGCGTCCCGCCGGAACAGGTGATCGGTCGACACCCATCGATCGCCCGGGGCGAACAGGCCGCGCAGCGCCCGGTCGCCGACCGCCTCGGCGGTGGGCCGCGCGACGAGCAGGCCGATCTCGCCCACGGCGGCCTCGATCGCCAACCCGCGCGCGTCGGTCGCGATCCGGCGCTCCGCCAGGTCGTACCGGACCAGCCGAACCGGTGCGCTGCCCGGCAGCGGTCGACCCTTGGCGCCGATCTTCGCCCCGTCGGCATTCACCAGCACCACGCCCGTGGAGCCGGCCGCGAAGAACTCCAACACTGCCACCGAGGGGAAACGGTCCCGGGCGCGTTGCCACAACCACCCGGGCATCCCGGAGCCCAGGAACAGCCGCACCGGATGGTGTCGCTCGCCGATGGTCGGCTCGGCCTCGATGAGCTCGGCCAACAGCGTCCAGGTGTAGGAGACGACGGTCACGCCGTAACGGCGCACCTCGGCCCAGAACGTCGACGGGTCCCGGTCGACCGCCATCGCCAGCCGGGCGCCGCCCGCCAGCGAGCCGCCGACTCCGGTGAGCAGTCCGGACGGGTGGTGCAGCGGCGTGATGCTGTAGACGGTGTCGGTCGGGCGCAGCCGTGCCGCCGAGGCGGTGCCGAAGGCCGACAAGGCCCAGCGGCCGTTGCTCACCGGCGTGATCCGAGTCGTGTCGCCCTGCCCGGCGAACAACAGGAATGCCGTCTCGGCGGCGGTCCCCGGGTTGGGCTGATACCAGGCCGGTTGCGGGCCGGCGGCCAGCGTCTCCAGATCGACGGCGCCCGGCGGCAGGGTCCCCCCGGCTGTGCTGCTGCCCAGTACCAGGACCGGCACGCCGAGCCGGGCGGCCGCCTGCGCGTGCTCGGCGTCGGCCACCACCCGGGTGATCGCGGCCAACTCGGCCTCCCGGGCGCTCGGGCCGTCCGGACGCAGCAGCGCCACAGTCGCGCCGATTCGGTTCAGCGCGGCGACCGCGCTCAGCGCGCTCGGCCGGGTGCGCATCAGCACGCCGACGTGCTCGCCCTGACGCACCCCGACCGTGAGCAGGGCTGAGACCACCGCGTCCACCCGGGCGTTGGCGGCGGCATAGGTGTGCCCCCGGCCGGCGAACACGAAGAACACGTCGGCAGGGTTTCGGCGGGCCCGTTCGGACAGCACCGAGCCCAACGACACCCGGGTCTGCGAGCGCAGCAGTTCCAGCCGGGACAGATTGGGCATCGAACGCACCGCGTCGAGGCCTACCGAACCGATCGAGCGCGCCCCGTCCAACAGGGCGCCGGCGGACGCACGGACGGCCGAGATCGCCGTTGCGCCGCCCTCCAGTCCGATGCCGATCGGGCCCGGCAGGCGCGCGGGTTCCGCTTCGGTGTCCTCCATCGGCAACACGCCGGCCGGTAGCGCGGCGTTCTCGCGATTGGCCCAGGCGGCAACGGTCGGCCAGGTGTGCGTCGAGGCGCCGCCGCCGACCACCAGGCCGAAGTGGCCGGTCGCCAGCCGGCACTCGTAGCTCGCGGCGGCGGGCGCGGCCCGGGCGATGGCGCGGACCGCCGCCGGTGGCGCGATCGTGTCGACAGTGCCGACGAAGGCGAGCACCGGGCAGGTGATGTCGGCCAGGCTCGCAAGTACGTCACCGACCGCGATGCCGCCGGCCAGCATCCGATTCTGCGCGACGAACTGCTTGACCAACTCCGCGATGGCCGGCCCCGGATAGGCCACGTACCCGGTGTGGTCCAGGAACTGCCGCTGGCGTTCCCGGGGCAGCAACGCGTCGCGGTCGTGCAGTTGGCGCAGGAAAGCCAGCCGGGTACGGACCGACTTCACCGGGTCCAGCAGCCGAAAGCCCAGCCGGTTTGCCCAGGCCGGAACGGTGAGGTGAACCAGCACCCGGTCGGCCACCACGCTCATCACGTCGACGACCATGTCCTCGTTGAACGGCCCGAAGGCCCGGGAGGCCCGGGTGGCCCGCCAGTCGACCGGTGCGCCGAACGTGATCACGCTCACCAGGCCGACCGAGCGGCGGTAGGCGGCGGCCTGGTATGCGAACATGCCGCCCTGGGAGTAACCGGCCAGATGCACGTCGGTGCCGGTGTGGTTGCGCACCAGGTCCACCGCTTCGCTGACGGCAACTATGTGATCGGCGACGTTGCGCCCGAGCCCGCCCTCCTCGCGTTCCGGCGCCCCGAAGTCGACCACCCACGGATCGACCCCGTGCGCCGCGAGGATCCCCACCGCGCTGGTGGCCGGGGAGACGTCGTAGACCTCCGTGGACATCATCAACGGTGGGATCAGCAGGACGGCCGGCCCGCTGCACTCACCGGGGAAGTACCGACGCAGCCGGAACATCGGGGTACGGCGGACCACGGTGAACGGGTTGGGCTGCTCCCCGGTCGCCAGACCGCCGGAGCGGGCTATCTCGACGGCGTTGGTCGTCGCGGACTGCAGCGCCCGGGCGCAACGGCGGAGGTTGGCCGGTGTCGGCAGCACGGTCCACCTCGCCTACTGGGCTGTCAGATCCAGGAGCGGAACCACATCCGGGACAGCCAATCCTGCTGCGACAGCGTCCCCGCGGACAGCACCGGGTAGATGTAGAAGAAGTTCACCACGATCAGCACGACCAGCGCACCGGCGGCCGACGCCCCGATCGCCCGGCGCCGCACGGCCGCGCGGCTCGCGTCCTGCGCCGGCTCCGGCTCCGGGCCGATCAGGCACCCGAGCGAGAGCACCAGGCCGAGGATCAGGAACGGCAGGAACGCGATCGCGTAGAAGTAGAAGATCGGCCGGTCGCCGTAGCGGAACCACGGCAGCCAACCGGCGGCGACCCCGGCCAGGACCGCCCCGGCCCGCCAGTCGCGAACCCCCGCCCAGCGCCACAGCAGGTGCACCAGGGCGGCGGTCGCGGCCCACCACAGCACCGGGGTGCCGATCCCGAGGACCTCGCGCGTGCACGACGCCGCGTGGCAGTCCTCGGCGCCCTGGGTGAGGTCGGTGGAGTAGTAGGCCACCGGACGGGCCAGCACCGTCCAGCCCCAGGCGCTGGACTGGTACGGGTGATGCTCCGTCAGATGCGTGTGGAAATAGAGGATCTCGGAGTGGTAGTGCCACAGGGATCGCAGCGCGGCGGGGATGAACGGGTAGTCGGTGGAGCGGTTGGCGGCCCAGTGCCGGGACCATCCGTTGCTGGTCATCAGCCAGCCGGTCCAACTGGCCAGGTAGACCGCCAGGGGCAGCAGGCCCAACGTCAACGCGGCGCGGGGCACGTCGGCCCGCAGCGTGGTCCGGTACGGGCGAGGTTCCCCGGCCGCACGGCGCGCAGCGATGTCCCACAGCAGCGCCATCACGCCGAACACGACCAGGAAGAACAGCGCACTCCACTTCGTGCCCAACGCGATGCCGAAGCAGAGACCGGCCCCCAGCCGCCAGGGCCGCAGCCCAAGCCGGACCGCGGGTCCGGACCGGACGGCCAACGCTTCCCGGGTGCGATCGCGGTCGACCAGCAGGCAGCCGAACGCGGCCAGCACCCAAAACATGAGCATGCCGTCCAGCAGCGCGGTTCGGCTCATCACCACGGCGAGCCCGTCCAGTGCCAGCAGCAGGCCGGCCAGGCAACCGAGCAGGATCGACCGGGTGAACCGGATCCCGATCCGGGCCAACAGGAAGATCGAGGCGGTGCCGACCAGCGCCACGGCCAACCGCCAGCCGAACGGGTTCAGCCCGCCCATCCACTCGCCGAGCCCGATCAGCCACTTGCCGTCCGGCGGGTGGACCACGAACGTCGGCGCGTTGGTGATGATGTGGGTGTTGCCGGCCAGCATCTTGGCGTCCGCGTCGGCGACGTAGGCCTGTTCGGCCCCGTGGTGCAGCAGCGACCAGGCGTCCTTCACGTAGTACGTCTCGTCGAAGACCACCGCGTGCGGGCGGCCCAGCCGGTAGAACCGGACGATCCCGCCGAGCAATGTCACCAGCAGCGGGCCGATCCAGGTCCAGGGGCCGGTGGGCATCGGGCTGGTGGTCGGGCCGGCGGCTCGGGTTCGCGCAACCCGCGCCGGGACGCCGGTGGTGCCACGCGAGAGCTGGATGACCATCGGCGTCATGCTACGGAGCGCGCCGGGCCGGGGCCGCTCCACCGCGCCGGCGTGGCGCAGGCTCGCAGTCCCAATACGCAGCAGCGACCGGGCGGCTCGGGGAGGATCACGGCATGACGATCTCGGCCGCGCCCGGCGTGCTGGTGCTCGCGGGCACGCCGATCGGGGATCCGGCCGACGCCCCGCCGCGGCTGGCGGCCGAACTGGCCGGCGCCGATGTCGTGGCCGCGGAGGACACCCGGAGGCTGCGGCGGCTGGCCGCTGCGTTGGACGTCCGGTTGACCGGACGGTTGGTGTCGTACTTCGAGGCGAACGAGGTTGCCCGCACCCCGGCGCTGCTGGCGGACCTGCTCGACGGGGCACGCGTGCTGCTGGTGACCGACGCGGGCATGCCCACGGTCGCCGACCCCGGGTTCCGCCTGGTCGCCGCGGCGATCGCCGCCGGCGTGCCGGTCACGGTGGTCCCCGGCCCGTCGGCGGCGCTGGCCGCGTTGGCGGTGTCCGGCCTGCCGACCGACCGGTTCTGCTTCGAGGGATTCCTGCCCCGCCGTCCCGGCCCTCGGCGGGCCCGGCTCGCGGCGCTGGTCGCCGAGCCACGGACCCTGGTGTTCTTCGAGGCTCCGCACCGGTTGGCGGCGACCCTGGCGGCGATGGCCGCCGAGTTCGGGCCGACCCGTCCGGCCGCGGTCTGCCGCGAGCTGACAAAGACCTACGAGGAGGTCCGCCGCGGCTGCCTGCGCGAGCTGGCGGAGTGGGCTGCCGACGGCGTGCGCGGCGAGATCACGCTGGTGGTGGGTGGTGCCGCGGAGACCTCCGGGCCCGTCGACCCGAGCGAGCTGGCCGCCCGGGTGGCGGCCCGGGAGGCCGCCGGGGAGGACCGGAAGGCCGCGATGGCCGCGGTGGCCGGCGCCGCCGGGGTGCCCAAGCGGGTGGTTTTCGACGCGGTGGTTGCGGGAAAGAAGCCGTGAGCCAGCGCAGCATGCGAACCGATGTGACAGTGCGCGCCACGTTCGGCGTGCACCGTCAGGGCGATGATGCGGCGGTGAGCGCGGGCCCCGCCCGGTCGGTGCCGGCCACCTAGGATCGCGGTCATGCAACCCTCGCCCCGCCACATCCTGACCGCGGTCGCCTGGCCGTACGCCAGCGGACCGCGGCACATCGGTCACGTCGCCGGCTTCGGCGTGCCGTCCGACGTTTTCAGCCGGTACCAGCGGATGGCGGGCAACCGGGTCCTGATGATTTCCGGCACCGATGAGCACGGGACGCCGATCCTGGTGGCGGCCGACAAGGAAGGCGTCACCCCCAAGCAGCTCGCCGACCGCTACTCCCAGGTGATCGCCGAGGATCTGCGCGGGCTCGGCCTGTCCTACGACCTGTTCACCCGCACCACGACCCGCAACCACTACGCGGTGGCCCAGGAGATCTTCCTCGGGCTGCACCGCAACGGGTATGTGGTGGCGCGGACCGCGATGGGGGCAATCTCGCCGTCCACCGGGCGGACCCTGCCGGACCGCTACATCGAGGGCACCTGCCCGATCTGCGACTACGCCGGCGCCCGCGGCGACCAGTGCGACAACTGCGGCAACCAACTGGACCCCGTCGACCTGATCAACCCGGTCAGCCGGATCAACGGGGAGACGCCGAAGTTCGTCGAGACCGAGCACTTCTTCCTGGATCTGCCGGCGTTCACCGACGCGCTGGGCAGCTGGCTCCAGTCCAAGGGCGGCGACTGGCGGCCGAACGTCATCAAGTTCTCGATGAACTTGCTGGAGGACCTGCGACCGCGGGCCATCACCCGAGACCTGGACTGGGGCGTGCCGGTTCCGGTGGAGGGCTGGCGGGACAGGGCGGACAAGCGGCTCTACGTGTGGTTCGACGCCGTGATCGGCTATCTGTCGGCCTCGGTCGAGTGGGCCCGGCGCTCCGGCGACCCGGATGCCTGGCGGGCCTGGTGGCACAACGCGGGCGCCGAGTCCTATTACTTCATGGGCAAGGACAACGTCGTCTTCCACACGGTGATCTGGCCCGCGCTGCTGCTGGGCTACTCGGGCCGGGGTGCGTACGGCGGCGAACCGGGGCGGTTCGGCGCGCTCGAGCTGCCCGATGAGGTCGTGGGCAGCGAGTTCCTGACCATGGAGGGCAAGAAGTTCTCCTCGTCGCGCTCGGTGGTGATCCTGGTCCGCGACTTCCTGGCCCGCTACCAGCCCGACGCGCTTCGGTACTACCTGGCGGTGGCCGGGCCGGAGAACGCGGACACCGACTTCACCTGGACGGAGTTCCTGCGCCGCACCAACGACGAGCTGGTGGCGGGCTGGGGCAACCTGGTCAACCGGACGATCTCGATGGCGGCGAAGAACTTCGGCGAGATCCCGCCCGCGATCGACCTGCTAGACGTCGACCGCGAGCTCATGGCCACCGCGAGCGCGGCGTTCGAGACGGTCGGCGCGGCGCTGGGTCGGTCCCGGCAGAAGGCGGCGATCTCCGAGGCGATGACGGTGGTGGCCGCGGCCAACAAGTACCTGTCGGACACCGCGCCGTGGAAGCTCAAGGAGGACCCGGTCCGCCAGGGCACGGTGCTGCACGTGGCGCTGCAACTGGTCGATGACTGCAAGGCGCTGCTGACCCCGTTCCTGCCGCACTCCTCGCAGCGGGTACACGAGTTGCTGGGCAACACCGACGAGTGGTCGGGCATGCCGCGGGCCGCCGAGGTGGGCGAGGAGGGCGGCGAGCCGTACACGGTGCTGCAGGGTGACTACGCGACCGCCGCCGCCCGATGGCGCTCCACCCCGATCGTGCCCGGCACGCGGCTGGAGGCCCCGATCCCGGTGTTCACCAAGCTCGACGACTCGATCGTGGCCGAGGAGTTGGCCCGCCTCGAGTCCGGCTCATGAGGTCTCGCCCATGAACCGCCCCGGCGTGCGGAGCGCGTCCCCTCGGGACGTCCGAAGAAGCGGTCGTCATAGCGACCGTTTCTTCGGACGCAACATTGAGATGGGGCGCCGGTGAGCGTCCGGGGCGAGGTGGGGGACCGGGGGCCGATGCCGCCGGCGCCGGAGGCGCTGCCGGTGTCGGTGCCCGACTCGCACACCCACCTGGACCTGCAGGACACCGAGGTCGCCGACGCGGTGGCGGCCGCGGCGGCCGTCGGGGTGGACACGTTGATCCAGATCGGGATCGACGTGGCCTCCTCCTACTGGTCGGCCCAGATGGCGCTGGAGCATGAGCGGGTTTGGGCCACGGTTGCGTTGCACCCCAACGAGGCACCCCGCCTGGCCGACCTCGACGCGGCGCTCGCGGAGATAGACGCGCTGGCCGGCCGGCCCGAAGTCCGGGGAATTGGGGAGACCGGACTTGATCATTTCCGGTCGGACGGATCGCTGTGGGAACGCCAGGACGAGTCGTTCCGCAGACACATCGAGATCGCGAAACGGCACGGCAAGACATTGGTCATCCATGACCGTGACGCCCACGCCGATGTGCTGCGAATTCTGCTCGAGCAGGGTGCCCCGGACCGGGTCGTGTTCCATTGTTTCTCGGGTGACGCCGAGATGGCGAAGATCTGTACGGAACGCGGCTACGTGATGTCCTTCGCGGGAAATGTGACATTCCGTAACAATCAGTACCTTCGCGATGCGCTGGCTGTCGCGCCTGCGGAGCTGATCCTCGTGGAGACCGACGCGCCGTTCCTGGCGCCTCTGCCGTACCGTGGCCGCCCCTGTGCGCCCTACCTGATTCCGCTCACGCTGCGTGCGATGGCCCAGGTCAAAGGCATGGACGTGGCCGAGCTCGGCAATGCCGTGGCGGCCACCGCCCACCGGATGTTCGGCCCGTTCTGACGGTGCGGGCGCCGGTCCGGCGCCGGAATTTAACATAACGTTATGTAATTGGTTTATCACATTGCGTTGAGCACAATGTTACTCAGCGCACGGAATTCCGCCCATCCTGCGTGAATTGGCTCCTGGCAAGAAGTGAGTAAAGGTCCGATCCCGGTTCGTTCGCCCGCCCTGGTGGGGCCGGAACTGCCCGAATACGTTCGGCGGGTGAACACCCCGGGATTCGTCCGACACGCGACCGCCCGTGGCGGTCGATGTTTGCCGGAGCGGGGCGAATTTGGTTACTGTCCCCCGAACAGCCGGGATCGGACATTTGTCTTCCAAGCGTGTGATTTCAACTTTGGCACCACCGGTTTCAATTTACACCGGTGGCACCAGGGAGCGGTCGCTCGCTCTGGTTCGCCGTGCCCGGGGACTGCGACGTCTGGAGCGACGTGCTGATCCGGGTCCCTCGTGCGGCCAAACGCTGGCTGATCCACGCCCTGGTCATGGCGGCGATGGTGGCCGGCGTCACTGCGTTCGTCAGCTTCGACAAGACGGTCCAGTTGACTGTGGACGGTCGCACCACCCGGGTCCACACCTTCGCGTCCAGCGTTCAAGGGGTGCTCGCCCGGCAGGGAATCTCGGTCGGGGAGCACGACACCGTGGTCCCCGACCTGGACCGGTCGGTCGCCGAGGGCGGTCGGATCGCGGTCCGCTACGGCCGGCCGATCGATCTGAACCTCGACGGTGCGAGCAACCGGGTCTGGGTGACCGCCACCAGCGTGAACGAAGCCTTGGACCAACTCGGCCTGCGCGAGGAGAACCTGTTCGTCTCGGCCTCGCGATCGCTGCCGATCGGCCGGAAGGGACTGACGCTGCGGGTGCTCACGCCGCGCGAGGTCACGGTGATCGCCGACGGCCGCACCCGCAAGCTCAACACCGCGTCCGCAACGGTCCGCGAACTGCTCATCGAGTCCGGCATCGCGTTGGCGCCCGCCGATCAGGTCAATCCGCAGCTGGACACGACCCCGGTGGACGGGGCCACGATCCGGGTCGTCCGGGTGGAGACGCGCACGTTGTCGATCAAGATCGACATCCCGTTCCAGGTCAAGCAGATCAAGGACCCCACGATGTTCCCGTGGGAGAAGCAGGTGATCAAACCCGGCGTGACCGGCGTCAAGCTGGTGACCTTCCGGCTGGTCAGCCACGACGGCAAACAGGCGAGCAAGGACCCCGTGGGCACGGCGATCCTGAGCCTCCCGGCGACCCAGGTGGAGCGGATCGGGACCAAGCCGACCAAGTTCGCGGCCACCGGCCAGGAGCACCTGAACTGGGCCTCGCTGTCCCGGTGCGAGTCCGGCGGCGACCCGCGGGCGAACAACAGCGGCAGCTACTACGGGCTCTACCAGTTCAGCCCCGGGACGTGGCGGTCGGTCGGTGGCCACGGGACGCCCAACAAGGCCGGCGCCGAGGAGCAGACCTACCGGGCGCAGATGCTGTACAAACGCGAGCACGCCCATCCGTGGCCCGTCTGCGGGCGCCATCTCTACGACCGGTGACGGATCCCCGGGCGCTCCACTGAGCACCTCTGGCGACGGGCCTGCGCCGTACCGGTCGCAGCCGGATCCTGGCTGCTCGCCCGTCGGCGAACTGCTCACCCCGCCCATGGTCCGCCGGATCGCCGAACGCATCGGACTGCGCCCGACCAAGAACCTGGGCCAGAACTTCGTCGTCGACCCCAACACCGTGCGCCGCATCGTCCGGGTCTCCGGGGTGGGCCGGGACGACGTCGCGCTCGAGATCGGCCCCGGCCTGGGCTCGTTGACGCTGGCGTTGTTGCCCGTGGTGGCCTCGATCACCGCCGTGGAGATCGACCCGCTGCTGGCCGAGGCGCTGCCCGCGACGGTGGCCGAGTTGGCTCCGGCGGCCGCCGGAGGACTACGGGTGGTCCGTGCCGATGCGCTGCGGATCGAGCCGGGCTCCCTGCCCGGTCCGGCCCCGACGGCGCTGGTGGCCAACCTGCCGTACAACGTCGCGGTGCCGGTGCTGCTGCACATCCTGGAGCACTTCGATTCGGTGCGGACGGCGCTGGTGATGGTCCAGGCCGAGGTGGCCGAGCGGTTGGCGGCCGAGCCGGGCAGCCGGGTCTACGGGGTGCCGTCGGTGAAGGCCCGCTGGTACGCCCAGGTCAGCCGAGCGGGCGCCGTGGGCCGGTCGGTGTTCTGGCCGGTGCCCCGGGTCGACTCGGGCCTGGTCCTGTTGCGCCGTCGCCCGGAGCCGCCGGACGCCGACCGAGCCGCGACCTTCGCCGTCATCGACGCGGCCTTCGCCCAGCGCCGCAAGACGCTGCGCGCGGCCCTGGCCGGTTGGGCCGGGGGAGCCGACGCGGCCGAGCGCGCGTTGCGGGCGGCGGGCGTCGACCCGGGCGCGCGGGGCGAGCAGTTGGACGTCGCCGAGTTCGCCCGGGTGGCCCGGCACCGGCCCGGATAGCCTGCCGAGGTAACCGCTGCGCGCGCCGGCCGATCAGATCGCGGGCGCGGCGGCGGGCATTCGGTGACGGTGGGCGCAGTTCGCGGCGGGCGGGTCGGGGAGGTGGGCGCGTGGCGAGCATCACCGTGCGCGCGCCGGCCAAGGTGAACCTGCAACTGTCGGTGGGGCGCAGGCGTCCGGACGGCTACCACGACCTGGTCAACGTCTTCCAGGCGGTCTCGCTGTACGACGAGGTGAGCGCGCAGCCGGCTGACGACTTCTCGGTGTCGGTCAGCGCCACGGCCGGCGGCCCGGACCTTGCCGGGGTGCCGCAGGACGCCGAGAACCTGGCGGTACGGGCGGCCCGACTGCTGGCCGATCACACCGGGGTCGCCGACGGTGTCGCGCTGCGGATCCGCAAGGCGATCCCGGTGGCGGCCGGGATGGCCGGTGGCAGTGCGGACGCGGCCGCCGCGTTGTTGGCCTGCGACGCGCTCTGGCAGACCCACCTGCGCCGGGAGGAGTTGTCCGCCTTGGCCGCCGAACTGGGCGCCGATGTGCCGTTCGCGTTGTTGGGCAGCACGGCGGTCGGGTACGGGCGCGGGGACGTGCTCACCCCGGTCCTGGGTCGGGGCCAGTTCCAGTGGGTGTTCGCGCTCGCCGACGAGGGCCTGTCCACCGCCGCGGTGTACGCCGAGTGCGACCGGCTGCGCACCCGCGACCCCGGCTGGGTCGGGGCGCTGCGGGACAACGTCGACCCTGACCTGCTTGCCGCCGTGTGCTCCGGCGACCCGGCGGCGCTGGGCCGGTTGCTGACCAACGACCTGACGCTGGCCGCGCTGTCGTTGCGCCCGGCGTTGGCCGCGACGTTGGCGACCGGCCCGGCGCACGGCACGTTGGGCTCGATCCTCTGCGGTAGCGGCCCGACGTGCGCCTTCCTGGTCGACTCGGCCGAGGCGGCGCTCGACCTGGCGGTGGCACTGACCGCGATGGGGTTGTGCCGCGACGTGAAACGGGCGACCGGCCCGGTCGGCGGGGCACGCCTGGTGACCCCGTGAGCACCGTCCACACCAACCGCCAAATCAGCAACCTGGTGAACCTGGAGGGCGTCTCCAAGTCGTACGGGCCGCGGCTGTTGCTCGACGGCGTCTCGATCGGGGTCGGTGCCGGCGACCGGATCGGGGTGGTCGGGCGCAACGGTTCCGGGAAGTCGACGCTGCTGCGCCTGATCGCCCGCGTGGAGTCGCCCGACGCCGGGCGGGTCACCCACGCGAGCGGCCTGCGGGTCGCGGTGCTGGCCCAGGACGACCGACTCGATCCGGCGTCCACCGTCCGCGCCGTGGTGGTGGGGGATCGGCCGGAGCACGACTGGGCGGGGCAGGCCGCGGTCCGCGAGGTGTTGGCCGGCCTGTTCGGTGGCATCGACCTGCCCGGGTTGTCCGCCGGGTTGGACACGGTCGTCGGGACCTGTTCCGGCGGTGAGCGGCGCCGGATCGCGCTGGCCCGGGAACTGATCCGGCCACTCGACCTGCTGGTTCTCGACGAGCCGACCAACCACCTGGACGTGGAGGGAATTGCCTGGCTGGCAGAGCATCTGACGAAGCGTCAGGGCGCGCTGCTGGTTGTCACCCACGACCGCTGGTTCCTCGACGCGGTCTGCACCCGCACCTGGGAGGTGGCCGGGGAATCGGTGCACGGCTACGACGGCGGCTACGCCGCCCACGTGCTGGCCAAGGCCGAACGGACCCGGGTGGCCGCGGTGACCGAGTCGCGGCGGGCGAACCTGGTCCGCAAGGAGCTGGCCTGGCTGCGCCGCGGCCCACCGGCGCGCACCAGCAAGCCCCGATTCCGGATCGACGCGGCCAACGCGCTGATCGCCGACGAGCCGCCCGCCCGGGACTCCCTCGAACTGGCCAAGTTCGCGGTGGCCCGGCTGGGCCGGACCGTCTACGAGTTGGACGACGTGACGTTGACGGTTGGCGACCGGGCCCTGCTCGACCGGGTCACCTGGAACATCGGCCCGGGCGAGCGGATCGGCCTGGTGGGCGTCAACGGCAGCGGCAAGACCTCGCTGCTGCGCCTGCTGATGGACGAGCTGACCGCCGGGTCCGGCAAGGTCGTGCGCGGTGCGACGGTCCGGGTGGCGTACCTGTCCCAGGAGGTCGGCGAACTCGACCCGAACGACCGGGTGCTGGCCTCGGTCGAGCGGATCGCGCGGTCGATCGTCGTGGGCAAGGACGAGCGCAGCGCCTCGGACCTGCTGGAGCGGTTCGGCTTCGCCGGCGACCGGCAATGGGCGCCGGTGGGCGACCTGTCCGGCGGTGAGCGGCGCCGGTTGCAGGTGCTGCGGCTGCTGATGGCCGGCCCTAACGTGCTGCTGCTGGACGAGCCGACCAACGACCTCGACATCGAGACGCTGACCGTGCTCGAGGACGTCCTGGACGGCTGGGCCGGTTCGCTGGTCGTGGTCAGCCACGACCGGTACTTCCTGGAACGGACCACCGACAGCGTCGTGGCGCTGTTCGGCGACGGGCAACTGCGGATGCTGCCCGGCGGCGTCGACGAGTACATCGAGCGCCGGACAGCGGCCGCGCAGGCCGAGACGCGGCGGGCCGCGCCGGCGCCCAAGGAGCGGACCGCCTCGGCGGATGCCCGGACCGCCCGTAAGGAGCTGCTGCGGATCGAGCGGCGCCTGGACCGCATCGGCCTCGAGGAGCGGCGCTTGCACGACGAGTTGGCTGCCCACGCCGCCGACCACGTCCGGATCATGGAGCTCGACGCCACGCTGCGAAGCCTGTTGGCTGAGCGCGCCGAGCTCGAGGAGCAGTGGCTGGTGGCCGCGGAGGCCGCCGAGGCCGCCGAGAGCTGAGGAGAGCTGAAGCCTGATCCGTGGGGGTGACACCCCCATCGACCGGATTTCGTGCGGAACGCGCCGCGTGTCTCGTGCAATGGGGGTGTCACCCCCGAGAAGTCGGGCGCGGGCGCGGGCGCTGAGGCCTGATCCGTGGGGGTGACACCCCCATCGACCGGATTTCGCGCGGAACGCGCCGCGTGTCTCGTGCAATGGGGGTGTCACCCCCGAGAAGTTGGGCGCCGGGCGCCGGGCGCCGGGCGCCGGGCGTCAGGTCTGGTTGTCGAAGGGCGCGACCAGGTCGCGCAGCGTTGCGGCGAGCACCTCCCGCTGCCGTTCGGTCAGCCCGGCCAGCAGCTCCTGTTCGCGACTCAGCAGGTCGGTCAGCGCCGCGTCGACGGTTTCCAGGCCGGTGCTGCTGAGCACCACCAGTACGCCGCGGCGATCGTTCGGGTCCGCCTCACGGCGGACCAGGTCGCGCTCGGTCAGCCGGTCGATCCGGTTGGTCATCGTCCCGGACGTGACCAGGGTCTGATTGAGCAACGCGCCCGGCGACATCCGGTACGGCGGGCCGGACCGGCGCAGCGCGGAGAGCACGTCGAACTCCCACAGCGCGAGTTCGTGGGCGGCGAAGGCGGTGCGGCGGGCCCGGTCCAGATACCTGGCCAACCGGGTCACTCGACTGAGCACCTCGAGCGGGCTCACGTCCAGGTCCGGTCGTTCCCGGCGCCAGGCGTCGACGAGCCGGTCGACCTCGTCCTGCATCCGCCAACCATATTTTGACGTCAAGACATTCTGGGTGCCGGGCGGGGCCGCCGGCGCAAGTGGGCTCTCGGCGCCACACATTCTCAGGCCCCCGGCGGTGGTTGCCGCGCTCCGTAGGGTGACGATTGGGCCAACCTGAGCAACACTGTTGTGAGCACGCCGGACCTGATGGTGGGCTTAGCCTTGGAGGTGTGCCGGACGGCGGTTTCCGGTTGTTGTCGCCAACCACTGCGCCAACGTGGTTCACCCGGCGGCTGCGACACTGCTGCTCGCGTCTGCGCAGCTGTGGGCGAACTGAGGACTGACCCGCACGGCCTGCACACCCCGCCCGACCGTACCACTCAGGCAGGAGAGCAACCTCGCCGATGACCACGACCGCCGCCTCCGTCGAACACGGGTCGATCAAGAGCGCCACGATGGGCTCCGAACGCAAGGGTTGGCTGGAACAGCTGACGTTGGCGATCTTCATCGTCGTCCCGTTGCTGGCTGTCGCGGCTGCGGTACCGGTCACCTGGGGTTGGGGGTTGTCCTGGCGCGACGCAGTGATCGCCGGGGTCTGCTACGTGGTCACCGGCTTCGGCATCACGGTCGGCTACCACCGGTACTTCACGCACAGCTCCTTCCGGGCCAAGCGTCCGCTGCGCATCGCGTTGGGGATCATGGGCAGCCTGGCGGTGATGGGCCCCCTGGTGCGTTGGGTGGCCGACCACCGTAAGCACCACCAGCACTCCGACCAGGACGGTGACCCGCACTCGCCGTGGGCCTACGGCGGCGGCCCGGGGGGCATGATCCGGGGCCTGTACCACGCTCACATCGGTTGGCTCTTCGACGCCGAGCAGACGCCCCAGCAGAAGTACGCGCCGGATCTGCTGACCGACCAGGACATCGTCAAGATCTCCCGGCACTTCCCGACCTGGGTGGCGCTGTCCACCCTCGTGCCGCCGCTGATCGGCGGCCTGTGGTCCTGGTCCTGGCAGGGCATCCTGTCCGCGTTCTTCTGGGCGGTGCTGGTGCGGATCGCCCTGCTGCACCACGTGACCTGGTCGATCAACTCGATCTGCCACGTGCTCGGCGCGCGGCCGTTCCGCAGCCGCGACCGCTCCGGCAACGTGTGGTGGCTCTCGCTGCTGTCGTTCGGCGAGTCCTGGCACAACCTGCACCATTCCGAACCCACCTCGGCGCGGCACGGCGTGCTGCGCGGTCAGATCGACACCAGTGCGCGGTTGATCTGGCTGTTCGAGAAGTTCGGCTGGGCCAGCCACGTCCGCTGGCCGGACGCCAAGCGCCTGGCGGCACGCCGGATCGGCGCCTCGGACGGCTGATGTCGGAGGCCGAGCGCGCCGGCCGGGTCCGGATGACGGGCAAGGAGCGGCGTGAGCAGTTGCTCGACGTCGGCCGGCGGCTGTTCGCCGAGCGCGGCTTCGAGGGCACCTCGGTCGAGGAGATCGCCGCCAAGGCCGGCGTGTCCAAGCCGGTCGTCTACGAGCACTTCGGCGGCAAGGAGGGCCTCTACGCGGTTGTCGTCGACCGCGAGACCCAATTTCTCCAGGGCAAGCTCACCGAGGCGCTGAGCCACGGCGAGGGCCGCGAACTGCTCGAGAAGGCCGCGCTGGCGCTGCTGGAGTACATCGAGACCTCGACCGACGGCTTCCGGATCCTGGTCCGTGACTCGCCGGTGGCCCAGTCGACCGGCACGTTCGCGAGCCTCATCTCGGATGTGGCCAGCCAGGTCGAGTACATCCTGGTCCAGCAGTTCGCGGTCCGCGGGTTCAATTCGCGACTGGCGCCGATGTACGCCCAGATGTTGGTCGGCATGGTCGCGCTGACCGGCCAGTGGTGGCTGGACGTGCGCAAGCCCAAGCGCACCGAGGTGGCTGCGCACCTGGTGAACCTGGCCTGGAACGGCCTGGCGGGCCTGGAGGACAAGCCGACGTTGCGGACCGACCCGAGATCCTGATTGCGGGGGTGGCCGGGCGCCTACTGCGGCACCGGCGGCCGGCCGGACCAAGTACCGTCATGCCCGACGGTCCCGGGTCGTCTAATGGCAGGACAATGGGTTTTGGTCCCATCTATAGGGGTTCGAATCCTCTCCCGGGAGCAATTTCGGCCGCGGCCGGGCAGGAGGGGTGATGGGAACAACGGTGGTCGTGCTGGCCGCCGGTGAGGGCACCCGGATGCGGTCGGCCACACCCAAGGTCCTCCACACGCTGGGTGGGCGGTCCCTGGTCGGCCACGTCCTGACGGCTGTCGAGGCGGTGGAGCCCGAGCGGGTCGTGGTCGTGATCGGACACGGCCGGGAGCGGGTCGCCGAACATCTGGCCACGATCGCGCCGCGGTCGGTGCCGGTGGTCCAGGAGCACCAGAACGGCACCGGGCACGCCGTCCGGGTGGCCTGCGGCGCGGTCGCCGTGCCCGACGGCGCGACCGTGCTGGTCGTCTGTGGGGACGCCCCGCTGCTGCGGGGCGAGACCCTGCAACGGCTTCTTGGCGAGCATCGGGAGCAGGGCGCGGCGGCGACCGTGCTGACCGCCCTCGTGCCCGACCCGACGGGGTACGGGCGCATCGTGCGCGACCCCGCCGGCGAACTGGCGGCGATCGTGGAGCACCGGGACGCCACCGCCGAACAGTTGGCGCTGGCCGAGGTGAACTCCGGTGTGTACGCCTTCGAGGCGAAGTTCCTGCGCGATGCCCTGGCCCGGCTGTCCACCGACAACAGCCAGGGCGAGGAGTACCTGACCGACGTGATTGCCATCGCCCGGCGCGACGGCGCCCCGGTCGCCACCGTCCGCGCCGCCGACTTCGCGGAGATCCTCGGCGTCAACGACCGGGTGCAGCTGGCCGAACTGGGGCGACTGCTCAACCGCCGGGTGCTCGAGGCCTGGATGCGTGCCGGGGTCACCGTCGTCGACCCGTCCAGCACCTGGATCGATGTCGACGTCCGGCTGGAGCCCGACGTCGTCGTCCACCCCAACACCGGGCTGCACGGCTCCACCCGCGTCGCCGCCGACGCCGTGATCGGCCCGGGCACGACGCTGACCGACACAGTGGTCGGAACCGGGGCGCACGTGCTGTCCAGCCACGCGACCGGGGCCGACATCGGGCCGCATGCGCACGTCGGCCCGTTCGCCTACCTGCGTCCCGGGGCGGTCCTGGGCGTGGACTCCAAGGCGGGGGCGTTCGTGGAGATCAAGAACTCCAGCGTGGGAGCCGGGTCGAAGGTGCCCCATCTGTCCTACGTCGGCGACGCCGACATCGGCGTCGGAGTGAACATCGGGGCGGCGACGATCTTCGTCAACTACGACGGGGTGGCCAAGCACCGCACCACGGTCGGGGACCACGTGCGCGTCGCAAGTGACACGATGTTGGTGGCACCGCTGACCCTGGGCGCCGGTTCGTACACGGCGGCCGGGTCGGTGATCACGCAGGATGTACCCCCCGGCGCCCTGGCCGTCGCTCGGGGCGTCCAGCGCAACGTCGAGGGTTGGGTGGAACGCAAGCGGCCGGGTACCAGATCGGCCGCCGCCGCGGCGGCCGCGAACAACGCGAACAAGCAGTCGACGGACGATCGGGAGCCCGCGTAGATGACCGGCATCACCGCGACCGGCGAGCGCAAGCTGCTCGTGATGGGCGGCCGCGCATACCCGGAGTTGGCGACCGAGATCGCGGACCACCTGGGCATCGAGCTGACGCCGACGAGCGCGCACGACTTCTCCAACGGCGAGATCTACGTGCGCTTCCAGGAGTCCGTGCGGGGCGCCGACACCTTCGTGATCCAGTCCCACGCGCAGCCGATCAACCAATGGATCATGGAGCAGCTGCTGATGGTCGACGCGCTCAAGCGCGCCTCGGCCAAGCGGATCACCGTGGTCATCCCGTTCTACGGCTACTCGCGGCAGGACAAGAAGCACAAGGGCCGCGAGCCCATCTCCGCCCGGCTGATCGCCGACCTGTTTCGTACGGCGGGTGCCGATCGGCTCATCTCGGTCGACCTGCACACCGCGCAGATCCAGGGCTTCTTCGAGGGCCCCGTGGATCACCTGTTCGCGTTGCCGTTGCTGTCCCGCTACGTGGGCAACCGGGTCGACCAGGCGCGGCTCACCGTGGTCTCGCCCGACGCGGGCCGGGTTCGCGTCGCCGACATGTGGACCGATCGCCTGCACTGCCCGCTGGCGATCGTGCACAAACGCCGAGACCCGAACGTGCCCAACTCGGTCACCGTCCACGAGGTGGTCGGCGACGTGGAGGGCCGCACCTGCGTTCTCGTCGACGACATGATCGACACCGCGGGCACCATCACCGCGGCCGCGGAGGTGCTGTTCGCGCAGGGCGCGGCCGACGTGATCGTGGCCGCCACCCATCCGATCCTGTCCGGCCCGGCGGTGGATCGGCTCAAGAACTCGCGGATCTCCGAGGTGGTCGTCACCAACACGCTGCCGATCGAGGAGGAGCGCCGCTTCGACAAGCTCACGGTGCTCTCCATCGCGCCGCTCATCGCCCGCGCGATCCGTGAGGTGTTCGACGACGGGTCGGTAACAAGCCTGTTCGAGGGCGACGGCTGAACCTCCGCTAAGCTTCCGGGGTTGCCCGGCGAGGGAGGCACGCCTCCGTTATCGACGGTGCGCTTCGGCCCCCCGTGCGCCCGCATGCCGAGCAGCGCCGAATGATCGACGGCCCGCTTCGGGCGAACTGAGCCACTCGCGGCGGGTAGCAATCCCGGCGCACGGCCAGGAGCCCGAACAAACAAGAACTGCGCATGCAGGTAAGGAGTTCCACCGTGTCCGAGGTTCGCATCAGTGCCGAGCCGCGCTCCGAGTTCGGCAAGGGTGCCGCCCGCAGGATCCGCCGCGACCACCGTGTTCCTGCGGTTCTCTACGGCCACGGCGGGGACCCGCGGCACATCTCCTTGCCCGGGCATGAGCTGATGCTGGCGCTGAAGACCCCCAACGTGCTGCTGAACATCACGGTGGACGGCAAGTCGGAGCTGGCGCTGCCGAAAGACGTCCAGCGCGACCCGGTGCGTGGTTTCCTCGAGCACGTCGACCTGTTGGTCGTGCGTCGCGGCGAGAAGGTCAAGGTCGACGTGGCGCTGCACGTGGTCGGGACGCAGGTACCCGACAGCGTCGTGATGACCGAGGTGAACTTCCTCGAGGTGCTGGCCGAGGCCACGCACATCCCGACGGCTTTCGAGATCGACATCAGCGGTCGGCCGGTCGGTTCGCAGATCCACGCCAAGGAGGTCGAGCTGCCGGCCGGGGTGGAGCTGCTGACCGATCCGGAACAACTGGTCGTGAACATCTCCCATTCCCGGGCCCAGGAGGCGGAGGCCGAGCCGGCCGCCGCGCCTGGCGCGGGCGACGCGCAGCCGGCCGCCGAGTAGCCGAGCACCGCGGACCGGACGAGCACCGACTGCCCGGCCATGTCGGAGGACAGGTGGTTGGTCGTCGGACTGGGCAACCCCGGTCCGGAGTACCTGGCCAACCGGCACAACATCGGCTTCCTCGTCCTCGACGTTCTGGCCGCCCGCACCGGGTCGTCGTTCAAGGGCCACCGGACGCGGGCCGAGGCCGCCGAGGCCCGGTTCGGCGGACCGGGCGGGACGCGCGTGGTGCTCGCCCGGCCGCGGTCGTACATGAACGAGTCCGGGGGACCGGTGGCCGGTCTGGCCGGCTACTACTCGATCCCGCCGGAGCGCCTGGTGGTCGTCCATGACGAACTGGACCTGCCGTTCGCCACGTTGCGGCTCAAGCTGGGTGGCGGCGACAACGGCCACAACGGGCTGAAGTCGATCCGCCGGTCGTTGGGCACGGGCGACTTCTACCGGGTCCGGTTCGGGATCGGACGCCCGCCCGGACGGATGGACGCGGCGACGTACGTGCTTCGCGACTTCTCGAGCACCGAACGCAAGGACCTGGACCTGGAGATCGACCGTGCCGCCGACGCCGTCGAGATGCTGGTGGCCGAGGGGCTGGAGAAGACCCAGAACGCCTTCAACCGCTGACCCCCGCCGCCCCCGCCCCACGGCGTTGCGTCCGGCTAACCGTGACCTACTAGGTGCCGATCAGCCGGACGCAAACGATGACCAGGGGGCGTTCGGACCTTCTGCGGGCCTCAGATTTCGGGGGTCACGAAGTCGATCAGCTCCTCGACGCGGCCGAGGAGTTCCGGCTCCAGGTCCGTCCAGGAGCGCACGGCGCCGAGGATCCGTCGCCAGGCCTGGTGCGGTTCGACGTCCCACCCCAAGGCGTCCAGCACCCCGGTCTTCCACGGCTGCCCGGCAGGCACCCGCGGCCAGGCCGGGATGCCCACCACGGCGGGTTTCACGGCCTGCCAGACGTCCACGTACGGGTGTCCGACCACGAGCACGTGTGGCGAGCGGATCGAGGCGGCGATCCGCGACTCCTTGCTGCCGGACACCAGGTGGTCCACCAGGACCCCGAGGCGGCGGCCGGGCCCGGGGCCGAACTCGGCGACCAGTTCGGGCAGGTGGTCCACGCCCTCCAGGTACTCCACCACCACCCCGCAGACCCGCAGGTCGTCGCCCCAGACCCGCTCGACCAACTCGGCGTCGTGGCGCCCCTCCACGTAGATCCGACTGTCCCGGGCGACCCGGGCTCGCATGCCGGGTATCGCGACCGAGCCCGAGGCCGTGCGCCGTGGCGTCGCCGGGTTCGCACGTTGTTCCGGCACCACCAGCGTCACCGGTTGGCCGTCCACCAGATATCCCGGGCCCAGCGGAAATACCCGACGCCGCCCGCGGCCGTCCTCCAGCGTGACCAGGCGGCCCCCGGGGCCCTTCTCGATCTCCACGACGGCCCCGCAGAAGCCGGTCTCGGCCTCCTCGACCACGAGGTCGACGTCCGCAGCCACCTCCGGCACCGGCTTCGGGCGGCGCCAGTTGCGGCTCAGCGGATCGCCGTCGTACCGGTCCATCGGCGCACCGTACTGCCAGGCGATTCCAGTTAGACTTTGCACTCGCCGGTGGACAGTGCTAATTCGCGCCACCGACCGCGGACGACGACGGAGGTGCGGATGCTCGACGACCGCAAACTCGCCGTCCTGCGGGCCATCGTGCAGGACTTCGTGTCCACCGAGGAACCAGTGGGCTCGAAAAGCCTGGTCGACCGGCACAACCTCGGCGTCTCGCCGGCGACCATCCGCAACGACATGGCCGCGCTGGAGGAGGAGGGCTACATAGCCCAGCCGCACACCAGCGCCGGGCGCATCCCGACCGACAAGGGCTACCGGCTCTACGTCGACCGCCTGGCCGGCGTGCGGCCGTTGTCGCAGGCCGAACGACGGGCGATCGGGCAGTTCCTCGACGAGGCCGTCAATCTCGACGATGTGGTCGACCGGACCGTCCGGCTGCTGGCGCAGCTGACCCGTCAGGTTGCCGTCGTGCAGTATCCGTCGCTGTCCGGCGCGGCCGTGCGTCACCTGGAGCTTCTGTCGATCGCGCCCGGTCGGGTGATGATCGTGCTGATCACCGACACCGGTCGGGTCGAGCAGCGTGTTGTGGACACCCCCGTGGTGGGCTCCGAGGACCTGTTGGGCGAGCTGCGGGCCCGGCTGAACGCGGTGATGGACGGCAAGCGCCTGGCCGAGGCCGATGCTGCTGTGGCCGCGCTGGCTGTCGAGCTGGGGCCGCCCGAGCGGCACCCGGACGGCCCGGCGGTGGCGAGCCTGATCCGTGCCCTGCGGGAGATGATCGACCAGAGCCGCGACCAGCGGGTGGTGCTCGCCGGGGCGGCGAACCTGACCCGGTCGGGACACGACTTCGCGGACACGCTGCACCTGGTGCTCGAGGCGTTGGAGGAACAGGTCGTGCTGATGCGCCTGCTCGGGGAGGAGGCGAGCGCCGACGTGACCGTCCGGATCGGGCACGAGACCGCGGTGGCCGGCCTGTCCGGCGCCTCCGTGGTGGCCTCCGGCTACGGGCGTGGTGGCGAGATAACCGCGCGGCTGGGCGTGATCGGGCCGACCCGGATGGACTACCCGGGGACGATGGGAGCGGTTCGCGCGGTGGCCCGCTACGTCGGGCATCTGGTGTCGCCCGAGGTGCCGCCGCATGCCTGACTACTACGGCATCCTCGGGGTGCCCCGGGACGCCGACGGCGAGACCATCAAGAAGGCCTACCGCAAGCTGGCGATGCAACTGCACCCCGACCGCAACCCGGATCCGAAGGCCCAGGAGCAGTTCAAGAACGTGACCGCGGCCTACGAGGTGCTGTCGGATGCGAACAAGCGTCAGATGTACGACCTGGGCGGGGATCCGCTGTCCTCCGGCGGCGGTGCCGGCGGGTTCGGCACCGGCCCGGGTTTCGCGTTCAGCGACATCATGGACGCCTTCTTCGGTCAGGGGACCACCCGAGGCCCGCGCAGTCGGGTGCAACGTGGCCAGGACGCGATGATCCGGTTGGAGATCGAGCTGGCCGAGTCGGCCTTCGGGGCGACCCGGGAGATCCAGATCGACACGGCCGTCGTGTGCGGCAGATGCCGTGGCGACGGCTGCGCGCCGGGCACTCGGCCCACGCGGTGCGACATGTGCGGTGGGCGGGGCGAGATCTCGTCGGTGCAGCGGTCGTTCCTCGGCCAGGTGATGACGTCCCGGCCGTGTGCGCAGTGTCGCGGGTTCGGTGAGGTGATCGCCTCGCCGTGCACGGAATGCGACGGTGAGGGCCGCGTGCGCTCCCGGCGGACGATCAAGGTGAAGATCCCGGCCGGGGTCGACACCGGCACGCGGATCCAGCTGGCCGGCGAGGGTGAGATGGGTCCCGGCGGTGGGCCGCCCGGAGACCTCTACGTGGAGATCATCGAGACGCCGCACCCGCACTTCACCCGCCAGGGCGACGACCTGCACTGCACCGTGACGATGCCGATGACCGCGGCCGCGTTGGGGACCACGATCCCGATCGAGACACTGGACGGGCCGCATCAGTTGGTGATCCGCCCGGGGACGCAGTCGGGGAAGCTGGAGCGCTTGACCGCCCGGGGCATTCCGCACCTGCGGGCTTCCGGCCGCGGGGACCTGATCGTGCACCTCGACGTCCTGACGCCGACCCGGCTGGACGAGACGCAGGAGGAGTTGCTGCGCGAGCTGGCCCGACTGCGCGGCGAGGAGCAGCCGGACGGGAATCTGAAGACCGGTCAGCCGGGCTTGTTCTCCAAGATCCGCGACGTCTTCGGCAGCCGCTGACGCACCCCGCGCCACCGCCGACCCCACGCCGCCGCCACAACCCGTTGCGTCCGGCTGATCGGTCGCTATTAGCGTCGGGTTGGCCGGACGCAACGAGGGGGGGCGGGGTGCGGGCGCCGCTGTTCCTCGTCGAGCCGGGTGAGTTGCCGGCCGCGGGCGTGTTTCGGCTCGCCGGGCCGGAGGGGCGTCATGCCGCCAAGGTACGGCGCTTGCGGGTGGGGGAGCGCGTCGATCTGGGTGACGGCGCCGGCCGGGTGGCGGGGTGCGTCGTGCGGGAGGTCGGATCTGACGATCTGTCAGTCGAGGTGCTCACCTGGCGGACCGAACCCGAACGCGAGCCCCGATTCGTTGTGGCACAGGCGTTGCCGAAGGGCGACCGTGGCGAGTTGGCCGTGGAGTTGATGACCGAGGCGGGTGTCGACGCGATCGTGCCGTGGGCTGCGCAGCGATCCGTCGTGCAGTGGTCCGGCGAACGTGGGGAACGCGCCCGGGGGCGGTGGGTTGCGCACGGCCGGGAGGCGGCCAAGCAGGCGAGCCGGTCCCGGGTGCCGGCGATCGAGGCGTTGGTGGACACCCCGACGCTCGCCAAGCGCGTCTGCGCGGCCGCGCTGGCCGTCGTCCTGGATGAGGGCGCGACCGAGCCGTTGGTGCAGCTGCCGATCCCGGCCGTCGGTGAGGTACTGCTCGTCGTGGGACCGGAGGGCGGAGTGAGCGAGGCCGAACTGACGGCGCTTCGCAACGCCGGGGCCCGGGTGTGTCGGCTCGGGCCGGAGATCCTGCGGACCTCCACGGCCGGCGTGATGGCACTGGCCGTACTCTCGGCGCGAACCCCCCGTTGGGATCTTCCATCGAGGACGGATGATGACTGACTGCCTGTTCTGCAAGATTGTCGCGGGTGAGATCCCGGCCACGATCGTGGCGCAGACCACCGACACGGTCGCGTTCCGCGACATCAACCCGCAGGCGCCGGTACACGTCCTGGTGATTCCGCGCGCCCATCACGCGGACCTGCCGGCGCTGGCCACCGCCGACCCGGGCCTGGCCGGCCGGCTGGCCGCCGACGCGGCTGCGGTAGCCGAAGCGGAAGGCGTGGGCGGAGCGTTCCGGTTGGTGTTCAACACCGGCGCCGCCGCGGGGCAGAGCGTGTTCCACATGCACGGGCACGTGTTGGGTGGTCGTCCGTTCACCTGGCCGCCGGGCTGACGTCCGAGGAATCGGTTGCTCGGCGACTACACTTTCGAACCGATGGCAGAGACCGCAACGGCGTCGCATCGAATCGTGGTGCCTCCGGCAGTGTCGATGGTGGGCCTGTTGGGCGCCGGCGACGAGAACCTCCGTGCGGTCGAGCGGGCCTTCCCGCAGCTGGACTTCCTGGCCCGGGGCAACGAGATCACCGTCACCGGCCCGGCCTCGGAAGTTGCGCTGGTGGAGCGGCTGTTCGACGAGCTGGTTGTCGTGCTGCGGACCGGGGCGCCGCTGTCCGCAGACTCCGTGGAGCGATCCATCCAGATGCTGCGTGCGGACACCGTGGAACGGCCCGCCGACGTGCTCACCGCCGACATCCTGTCCAACCGCGGGCGGTCGATCCGGCCGAAGACGCTGAACCAGAAGCGCTACGTGGACGCGATCGACAAGTTCACGATCACGTTCGGGATCGGCCCGGCGGGCACCGGGAAGACCTATCTGGCCGTGGCCAAGGCCGTGCAGGCGCTGCAGTCCAAGCAGGTCACCCGGATCATCCTGACCCGCCCGGCGGTCGAGGCCGGAGAACGGCTCGGCTTCCTGCCCGGCACGCTCTACGAGAAGATCGACCCGTACCTGCGCCCGCTCTACGACGCGCTTCGCGACATGCTCGACGCGGAGACCGTGCCCCGGCTGATCACCGACGGGGTGATCGAGGTGGCGCCGCTGGCATACATGCGCGGCCGGACGTTGAACGACGCCTTCATCATCCTCGACGAGGCGCAGAACACCTCGGCGGAGCAGATGAAGATGTTCCTGACCCGGTTGGGTTTCGGCTCCAGGATCGTGGTTACCGGAGACGTGACGCAGATCGACCTGCCTGCCGGCACCTCCAGCGGCCTGAAGGTGGTGCAGCAGATCCTGGACGGGGTACGCGACGTGCACTTCGCCTGGCTGACCAGCACCGACGTGGTCCGGCACCGGCTGGTGTCGGACATCGTCGACGCCTACGGCCGGTGGGACGCTGCGCGCGCCGGCGAGACCGCGCCGCGCAACGTGCGGGGGCGGCGGTGAACGTCGACATCTGCAACGAATCCGGTCATGAGATCGACGTGAACGCGCTGCTCGATCTGGTGCGCCACGTTCTGGACGAGATGCGCATCCACCCGCAGGCCGAGCTGTCGTTGTTGCTCGTGGACTCGATCGCGATGGAGCGGCTGCACGTGCAGTGGATGGACGAGCCCGGGCCCACCGACGTGTTGGCGTTCCCGATGGACGAACTGCGGCCGGGACGCCGCGACGACCCGGCCGAGGACCCCGGGCTGCTGGGCGATGTCGTGCTGTGCCCGGAGGTCGCGCAGCAGCAGGCTGCCGAGGCCGGGCACTCAACCGCGGACGAGCTGCATCTGCTGTGCACCCACGGCATCCTGCACCTGCTCGGCTACGACCACGTCGACGCGGAGTCCGAGCGGGAGATGTTCGCCGAGCAGCGACGCCTGCTGGCCGGCTGGCGGGCGGCCAGGGCGGCCGGGTAGACCGTCATGGGGTCCGATTCAGGGCTGATCCTGCTCGCGGTCGTGTTGATCGCGGTGGCCGGTTTCTTCGCCGCAATGGAAGCGGCGGTTTCGCGCCTGTCCCGGTCGCGGGTGGAGGACCTGGCGCGGGAGAACCGGCGCGGCGTCGAGAAGTTGCGCAAGATCCTCGAGGACACGCCCCGGTACCTCAACCTGGCGCTGTTGCTGCGACTGGTCTGCGAAATGAGCGCCTGTGCGGTGGCCGCGGTGATCGCCGCGTCCCGGCTGGATCGATGGGCCGCGGTCGGCGTCGCCGCGGCGGTGATGGTGGTGGTGTCCTACGTGGTGGTGGGGGTCTCGCCGCGCACCGTCGGCCGGCAGCATGCCGGTGGCGTTGCGCTGATCGCCGCGGCGGTCCTGCCGCCGTTGGCCGTGCTCTTCGGGCCGGTGCCGAAACTGCTGATCCTGTTGGGCAACGCGGTGACGCCGGGCAGGGGTTTCCGGGAGGGTCCGTTCGCCTCCGAGGCCGAGCTGCGCGACATGGTCGACCTGGCGGCCGAGGAGTCCCGGGTGATCGAGGACGACGAGCGGCGGATGGTTCACTCGGTGTTCGAGCTGGCCGACACGATCGTGCGCGAGGTCATGGTCCCGCGCACGGACATGGTCTTCGTGGAGCGGGACAAGACCCTGCGGCAGGCCCTGTCCCTTGCGTTGCGCAGCGGCTTCTCCCGGATCCCGGTGGTCGGCGAGGACAAGGACGACATCGTCGGGGTGATCTACCTCAAGGACCTCGTGCGACGAACCTTCGACCACCGCGCCGCGGAGAACAACGAGTTGGTCGACGCGGTCATGCGTCCGCCGACGTTCGTGCCCGACTCCAAACCCGTCGACGAGCTGCTCAAGGAGATGCAGCTGACGCAGAATCACATCGCGATCCTGGTTGACGAGTACGGCGGGACCGCGGGGCTGGTCACGATGGAGGACCTGGTCGAGGAGATCGTCGGGGAGATCGCGGACGAGTACGACCTCGAGCGTCCGATCATCGAGCCGTTGCCGGACGGGTCCTCCCGGGTCAGCGCGCGCCTCGGCGTGGAGGAGCTCGGCGAGCTGTTCGGCAAGGAGATCTCCGACGACGACGTGGAAACCGTGGGCGGCCTGCTCGCCAAGCACCTCGGCCGGGTTCCCATCCCCGGTTCGGAATGCGTGGTCGAGGGGTTGCGGCTGCACGCCGAGAGCACCGGTGGGCGGCGCAATCGGATCAGCACCGTGCTGGTGACCGTCGAGCCGGAGCCTGCCGCCGAACACGAGCCCGCCGAGCACGAGCACGCCTGACGATCGGCTCAGTAGGCTGCTCCGCGTGAGTGCAGAGTGGGCTGACGAGGACGCGAAGCTGGTGACGTTGGCCCGTGCGGTCCGGGCGCGCAATGGTGCGGTTGAGGGTGCCGCGGTGCGCGACGACACCGGCCGCACCTACGCCGCGACACCTGTGGTCCTGCCGTCGTTGGCGGTCAGCGCGGTACAGGCCGCCGTGGTGATGGCGGTGGCAAGCGGCGCGCGTGGCTTGGAGGCCGCCGTCCTGGTCACCCCCGTCGACGGGATGGTCGAGGACGACCGGGCGGTGGTCCGTGAATTCGGGGGTCCGGCCGCGCCGCTGCATCTCGTGGACACCGAAGGCGTGCTGCGGGTGAGCGTCACCGGTTGAGCGGCAACCGCGACCGCGACGCCGGTGGCCGGGCCCGCAACGCGCGGCCGCGCGACCGGACCGGACGCCCGCTGCCGCGAGACGCCGCGGGCTCCGCGCGGGCTTCGGACGACCTCGTGCTCGAGCCTGCCGCCGCACTGGCGGAGGCGGAGCGGTTGATCGCAAGCGGGGAACCGTTCGCGGCACATGACGTGCTCGAGGGGGTGTGGAAGACGCGGCGGGAAGGCGGTTGCGCCGACGCCGTCACGTGGCAGGGACTGGCCCAGGTCGCCGTTGGGCTGACGCATCTGCAACGGGGGAACCGGGTTGGCGCGGCGCGGTTGTTGGAACGGGGAGCGGGGAACATCGGCTCGGGAGCGGTGGGGGAGTGGGCGGTTGAACTCGCGCAAGCGGTTGGCGGTGGCGAAGAATCTGTAGTGCATAACCTCCATGATCGGCGGCCGAGTTTCATTGGATCAATAGCTGGATTCTGACAACCGCAACCACAACGGGCACGCCGATGGACGTGCACTGAATTCCTGACGTGCGGAGGCCACGCGAGCTAATTACTCCAGATCGTAGTAGACAGTACGGGAATCCTGCTGCTACTGAAGTTATCGTCGGGGTCTGACCGGGCTCAATCGGACTGTGCTGAATGACCGGACCCGCCATCGAGGTCCTGGTTCTGCCGGCTCTTATTGGGCCCGGCCCGTCGAGGGGTCAACTGCGTGGATTGGCCTCAGGCAACAAGATTTTACCCACCTCGCGCGCCGGGGGGCCCGAAGAACCGGGCCGCGGCGGGCTCCTTCGGCGGGCGGGGAAAGCACCGCCCGCTCGCCAGTAGCTTATGCGGCCCGGTTTTCCCCCGGCGCACGAGGACACCGGCCAAAATCTTGATCTGGCCCGCAGAATAGGTCCGATGGTTTCCGTTGTCGGGAGGAAATTGTCGGTGCGG
This sequence comes from Sporichthyaceae bacterium, assembly GCA_036268355.1. Classification (GTDB taxonomy): domain Bacteria; phylum Actinomycetota; class Actinomycetes; order Sporichthyales; family Sporichthyaceae; genus DASQPJ01. The sequence continues at coordinate 510 of DATAUG010000104.1, read as the reverse complement.
TCGGTTAATGTGGTCGGTATGGAAAACGCAGTGGTTGAGGCGGTCTCGGAACTCGAGGCCGCTATTTCCGCTGCACGGAAATCGGTTGAGAACGATCTCTGGTCCTGCGCGGGTGTTCAGGTCTCGGATTTGCTCGTGACGGTGCATCGGTTCCGGGCGCAGGTCGAGTCGCTCGAGCTGCACCTGGTCCGCGAGGTGATCTCCCGTGGGATCCCGGCCGAGGTCGGTGCGGTGAATCCGCGGGCCTACCTGATGGGCGCGTTGACGATGTCCCCGGCCGAGGCCGCGGTCACGGTGAGGCTGGCCGAGGCCCTTGGTGGCCGGTTGGTCGACACCGGTGCGGCGTTGGCCGAGGGTGTGATCTGTCGGGAGCGGGCCAAGGCGATCCTCGATGTCGTCACCGGACTGCCGCCGGTCGCCTCGCTTGAGGAGCAGGCCGAGGTCGAGGCGATCCTGCTGGAGTCCGCCACGGAATTGAACGCCACGGACCTGCGGCGGATGGACAAGGTC
>DATAUG010000103.1:0-2208 GCA_036268355.1 Sporichthyaceae bacterium | reverse complement strand
GATGATCAAGGTCATGAACACGGTGCTGCAGATGAACCGGGCGGCCTTCGGGGACACCGACTACTACAGCCACACGCTGGCGAACATCAAGTGCCCGACGCTGGTGGTCTGGACCGATCACAACCCTGGCAAGAGCTACGAAGCGGTCAAGCCCGCGATCGACGCGATCCCCGACCACGAGTTCCACCTGCTCCGCGATGCCGCGCACTGGCCGCAGTGGGAGAAGCCCGACGAGGTCAACCAACTGATGATCGAGTTCCTGACCCGGATGGAACGGCGGATCTGATCAGCGTCGCGGTCTACGGAGCCACCGGGCACTCCGGCCGCCAGGTGGCCAGCCGGCTCGTCGAGTTGGGCGGTCCGGTCGTGCTGGTGGGGCGAAACCGCGACAAGCTGGCCGCGGTGCAGGCCGACCTCGACGGCGCCGTCTCGATCCGCGTCGGGCCGCTCGACGATCCGAGAGCCCTCCGGAGAGCCTTCGACGGCTGTGCTGCCGTCGTGGCTTGCGCCGGGCCGTTCGCCCGCTACGGGGAGCCCGTCGTGCAGGCCGCGATCGATGCCCGGGTCCACTATCTCGACATCAGTGGGGAACAGGCCTACATCAGCCGCATCTTCGACCGGTACGGCAGCGCCGCCGAACAAGCGGGGATCGCGATCGTCCCGGCGGTCGGGATCGACAGCATTCCGGCCGAGATGCTGGCCCCGCTTGCCGCCGAAGGTCTCGGTTCCCTGCAGAGCCTGACCGTCGTGATCGACGTGCGCGGCGGACGGACCAACACAGGCTCGTTGCTCACCCTGCTCGACTGCGCCCACCGGCGCGAAGGCCTGCGCTTTGTCGACGGTGCTTTCCAGCCGGCGCCCCGACAGCTGCGCGGTGGCCGGTGGGATCTCGCGAGCGGGGAACGCGTCTCGCTCATGCGTTTCGCCGGAGCCGAGACCGTCCTGCTCCCCCGCCACCTCGACACCGCCGGCGTCAAGGTCTTCTTCACGGCCGGATCGGCCCTGCCCGGCTGGGTCCCCGGCGCGGTCGGACTGGCCGCGATGCGGCTCGCCGAAGGTTTGGCCCGCACGCCCGCCTACCCCGTCCTGCGCCCGCTGCTCACCCGGCTGCCCGCGCCGCGTCGGGACATCGAACGAATCTCGGTCGAGGTCGAAGCCCGATCCGTCGACGGGAAGACCCGCGGGGCTTGCCTCACCGCGCCGGGCGCGTACTGGTTCACCTCGGTTGCCGCCGCGCAGGCCGCAGCCTGGGCGGCAGCTCCCGGGTTCGACCGAAGCGGGCCGCTGACACCGGCCCAGGCGTTCCCGCCGATCGACTTCCTGGACGGGCTGGTCGGCCTTGGCGCCACTTATCGTGTCGGCCTTCTCGACGCCCCGCCCAGCTGACTGCGCGCTTCCACATCCCCGTGCTCATCCGGAGGGTGTGGAACGGCGGATCTGGTTAGCCCCCGTCGACTCCTGAGCAACATCGTGAAGCCCGGGGCGCAACGCGCCGTTCCGGGCGTCGCTGCTGTCACTGAGGTGTTCCTCTCCCTTCGATATGTGCGCGATCCGTCCCGGCGTGCCGCGGCGATCGCCGAAATCTAGGCGGACGGCGTAAGTCCGCGAGATCGGCGGACGTGGTGATCGTCTTCGTGACTCTCAGTCAGATCCATGCCTTCGCGGTCCGCCGGGCGAATTCGACGAAACTGGTCGGCGGCGCTCCGGTGATCTTCTCCACGTTGTCGTTGGGCCGGGAGCCCATCCCGGAGGCGATGGTCCGGGTCAACATCCGCAGCATCTCCGCGTACTCGGCAGGCACCCCGGTCGCCACAGCGCCCTGGATCCACAACTCGGGGTCGATGTCGTTATGCCGCACCGCTTTGCCGGTGACGCTTGCGATCACGGCGGCGGCCTGGCTCATTGTCATCGCCTCGGGTCCGGTGAGCGCGTACGCGGCACCGGCATGAGCATCCGGATCGGCCAGGGTCTCGGCGGCCACCTCGGCGATGTCCTCGGCGTCGATGAACGCCTCGGCGCCGTCGGCCGTGGGCACTGTGATCACGTCGTCGACGGGCTTGAGGAAGGTCTCGCTGAAATTCTGCATGAACCACGCCGGCCGCAAGATGCAGTGGGTGATCAGACCGCGGCCACCGAGGTCCAACTCCACGGCCCGCAGCGCGATCTGCGGCGGGGCCTGCTCGATGCCGTATGCGCTCAAGTAGGTGA
>DATAUG010000102.1:0-17486 GCA_036268355.1 Sporichthyaceae bacterium | reverse complement strand
CGGTGCCGGCGAAGATGACGTCCTCCATCTTCCCGCCCCGCAACGACTTCGCGCCCTGCTCGCCCATGACCCAGGCCAGGGCGTCGACCACGTTCGACTTCCCGGACCCGTTCGGCCCGACGACCGCGGTGATCCCGGGCTCGAAGCGCAACGTGGTGGCGGAGGCGAAGGACTTGAAACCCCGCAGGGTAAGGCTTTTCAGATGCACGGCGGGTGTCCCCCAGGTCGGTCTGGTTCGACCCTAGCGGCCTGCCCCGCACCGACCCGCGCGCCACTGCGGCCTGGTACGAATGGGGTTTCTGAGGCTAGCTTTACCCGCTCCCCCGGCCCATCTTCCGCTGCCTGTCGCACCTGTCAGGCCTCACGGAAAGGTGCGACAGGCACCAGAAGTCGTGGATCGGGGCGCGCTTTCCGCGAACACAGGTCCAGAGCGACGCCCCGCCGTGCCGGCGCAACCCTGAAGGGTGACACCCAGATCGGCAGCATCTCCACTCGGCGGCCGGGGGTGACGGGGCGGAGCCCCGGTCCGCGACGCGAAGCGTCGCAACGAGACCCGAAACGACCCGGTGAGCGAAGCGAACCCGGGTCCAGAGCGACGCCCCCGTGCGACGGGAGCCGGCCGGCGCAGCCGGCTCGGCGGGCCAACCTGTCGGGGCCGGGGGGGTGGTGGGGGCGGAGCCCCCACCCGCGACGCGAAGCGTCGCAATGAAATGCGGAACGAAAAGGTGCGCGCTTTCTGCGCACAGGGGTGGGGAGAGCGAAGCGCTGGGGTGCTCGCGCCCGCCTGCGAGCACCCCAGCGCGTCTTTGGGACAGTCAGGCCCGCCGACCGACCGCCCACGCGGTGTGGTTACAACAACCGGGCACCGCACAAGGGTCCACCGCAGGACTCCGCCTACGCTCGCGCGCCCGCCAGCGCGATGGAACGGGCGGAGGCCCCAGGGGCCGAAGCCCCTTGCTGTGAAGCGCCGGCTCTTGCGAACCGACTCCCTCTGCCGACGTCAACGAGTCATGCGACCTGAAGTAACGCGGCAGTTCCCGCACCGTATCGGATCGCCTTCGGCAATCGTCGCCGAACTCCCCCGGCACGCGGTGCCGGGGAAGTTCGCCGGCGGTCCTGCCTCGTCGCAGACGCCCACGGTGCGCGGGGGCCCCGGGTGACCGCGGAGTCCAAAAAGCAAAGGCGACTCGGGTTCGCGAGGATCGCGAACTCGAGTCGCCAGGAAACTTCAGCCGGGGTGACCGTCAGGTCAGGGCCGGCTCATGCAGTTCCACAGTCAGCAGTTCGTGACTGTGCAGAGCTGCGCACAGGGAGTCGTTCTCCACGCGTACTCGCATTAGCTCGGACTCAAGCTCTGCGATCCGTCGTTGCATCCGCCGCATTTCGTTGAGCATGCGGGGGTCCGGAGCACCGAGGTGACCGAGGATTGCTTTCGCCATCGATGAGGTCCTCCACGCTGAGAGACCAGCGGTAGCCGATTCGTCTGCTTCCGGCTCCAGGACACGGTGATTCCCGGAACTGGGAGCGCGGGGTACCTCAAGGTTCGCACGATAATCCAGCGCGGTCAAGGCGAGCGGCGGGCTCCGACCTGCACAAATCGCCCATTGAGGGCAAAGATCTTCGCGATGGCCGAGGGCTGTTCACGTGATACTCGCCCCGCCCCCCGATCGTGTGCAAGCGGAATGGGCCAACCAGCCGGATATCGATCCGGTCACGTTCAGTTGGGGCGTTGCATCGACGGTGTGCGACGAGGTGCTCGCTGACAGTTGGGACAGAAGAACGAAGATCGATTCATGAATGGATCGCGCGCCAACGGAGTCCCGCACCGGCTGCACGGCCGCCCCGCTCGCCCGTACGCCTCCAGGGACCGGTCGAAGTACCCACTCGCGCCGTTGACGTTGACGTAGAGGCTGTCGAACGAGGTACCGCCCGCCGCCAGCGCGGCCGTCATCACCGTGGTCACGTCGGTGAGCAGCCGCCGGCCGTCCGCCGCAGTCAACGAGTGGGTCGGCCGGGCGTAGTGCAGTCGAGCCAACCACAGGGCCTCGTCGGCGTAGATGTTGCCGATCCCGCTGACCAGGCTCTGGTCGAGCAGCGCCCGCTTCAGCTGGGTGTGCCGGCGGCGCAGCGCCCCGACGAACCCGACCGCGTCGAACACCGGGTCCAGCGGATCCCGGGCGATGTGCGCCACCGGCACCGGTACCGACGTCCCGGCCGAGTCCACCAACTCCTCGACGGACATTCCGCCGAACGTTCGCTGGTCGACGAAGCGCAGTTCCGGCCCACCGTCGTCGAAGGCGAACCGGATCCGCAGATGCTTCTCGTCCGGAGCCTCCGGGGGCTGCACCAGCAGTTGCCCGCTCATCCCGAGATGCGCGAGGACGGCCTCCCCGGAGTCCAGCGGCAGCCACAGGTACTTGCCGCGCCGGGCAGCGCCCTCGATGCGGCAGCCGCGCACCCGATCGCCGAAGTCCGCCGCTCCGGGGCGGTGCCGGCGCACCGCTCGCTCATGTCCGACGGCCGCCGTTGCGATCCGTCGCCCCACGACGAACCGTTCCAGCCCGGCACGGACCGTCTCCACCTCGGGCAGTTCGGGCACGGGCGCGGAACGGTGCCGGTCAGGCCTGCGGCGCCGCGGCGCCGGAGGCGTACTTGCGCCGCAAGGAGGTCCAGGCCGCCTCGGCCGCCTGCTGCTCGGCCTCCTTCTTGCTTCGCCCGCGGCCGATGCCGAAATCCTGACCGGCGACCCGGGCAGTGGCCTGAAAGGTCTTCTCGTGGTCCGGCCCGCTCTCCGTCACCGCGTACTCCGGGACTCCGATGCCAACCGTGGCCGTGAGCTCCTGCAGGCTGGTCTTCCAGTCCAGGCCCGCGCCGAGCTGCGCGGAGGACTCGATCAGCGGATCGAACAGGCGGCGCACCAACCCCGAGGCCTGGGCCAGCCCGAGGTCCAGGTAGACGGCCCCGATCAGCGCCTCGAGCGTGTCGGCCAGGATCGAGGACTTGTCGCGGCCGCCGGTGCCCTCCTCGCCACGGCCCAGCCGCAGGAACACGCCGAGGTCCAGGCTGCGACTGACGTCGGCCAGCGCGCGCATGTTGACCACCGCCGCCCGCAGCTTCGCCAACTGCCCTTCGGGCAGGTCCGGGTGCCGGTGGAACAGGGCGTCGGTGACCACGAGGCCCAGCACCGAGTCGCCGAGGAACTCCAGGCGCTCGTTGGTCGGCAACCCACCGTTCTCGTACGCGTAGGACCGGTGGGTCAGGGCGCGCTCGAGCAGGCCGGGGCCGATGGCCACGCCCAGGCGTTCCTGCAGCTTCTCCATCGACTCGCCCGCTTCGCTGGGCGCAGCACTCACCGCCGGACCGCTCAGGCGCCCAGCACCTGGCGCCGGTTGTACGTGCCGCAGGTCGGGCAGGCCGTGTGCGGGAGCTTCGGCTCGCGGCACCGGTCGCACGTGGCCAGCGTGGGTGCGGTGGCCTTCCAGTTGGCGCGCCGGCTACGGGTGTTGCTGCGCGATTGCTTCCGCTTCGGGACGGCCACCGTGACTCACTCCTGTTTCTCGTCGAGTCGAAGATCCTGCAACGCGGCCCAACGGGCGTCGGTCCGCAGGTGCCCGTGCTCGGGGTCGTCCGCCAGGCGGGCGCCGCATTCGGCGCACAACCCCGGGCAGTCTTCCTCGCACACCGGCTGGAGCGGCAGTTCGAGCACCACCGCGTCGCGCAACGTCGGTTCCAGGTCGATCAGGTCGTCCTGAAGCCAGCGGGTCTCCTCGTCGCCGTCGCGATCGGGGAACACGAACAGTTCCGCGAGATCGACCTCCGTCGTGCCGGAGATCGGTTCGAGGCACCGGACGCATTCACCGGCCAGCGGAGCTCGCGCCGTTCCCGACACGAGCACGCCGTCGAGCACCGCCTCGAGCCGCAGTTCCAGCTCGACGTCGGCGCCCGCAGGCACGCCGATGACCTCCAACCCCAGATCCGCCGGTGCCGGAACAGACCGGGAGACCCGACTCATCGAGCCCGCTCGGCGGCCCAGTCGACTGACGTCGAGCACGAGCGGTGCCTGCGGGTCGAGCCGCTGGGTCTTCTGGGTCTCTTCGGGCATGGCACATTGAAGGTCGGTTTTGACCACGCCGCAGATTACCCGAGTTCCTCCCGGGTGCCCAACCCGGCGCCCTGTTCCTCCGGCGCGGCGTCCATGGCCCGAAGGTGATCACCCAGCTCGTCCATCTGGTCCCGACCGGCCATCCGCTCGCGGCCCCGATGGACGACCAGCAGCATCTGCTCGATCTCGGCGGCCAGCTCGGTGAGCTGCGCCGCCATGTCGGCCACGGCGTCCGGCGGGGACGCGGGCTGGGCGCGAGCCAGCGCGAGGGTCCGGACCAGCACCGCCTCGACGTGGGCCAGCTTGGCATCCACGAAGGCCTCGGTCTGCGAACGTTCGGTGGCCGCGTCGACCTCGGCCTGGGCTCGCAGGGAGTCCGCCCAGGCCCGGGCCACCGAACCGGCACTGCTGTCGGCCAGCCGACGCTCCACCTCGGTGTGGGCGTCGGCCAGCACCTGCGCGGCCTGCTCGCGCGCCCCCGCCAGCAGGTCGCTGTCCCGCGCGAGCAGGGCGTCGGCGGCCGCCAGGCTGTCCGGCAGCGCGGCCCCGAGCCGGTCGATCAGCGCCAGCGTTTCACCGCGGTTGAGCACGCAGGAGGCGGACATGGGCATCGATCGCGCCGCAGCGACCGTCTCCCGTAGCGCCGCCAGAATCACGCGCGGGTCGCCGTCCGGCACCTGCGCCATCTAGGCCGATGACTCCGGACCGGCCAGGCGTGCCATCAGCCGCTCCAGAACCATGTCCGGCACCAGGCCCTTGATCTGGCCGCGGTGCGCCGCCACCTCCTTGACCAGGCTGGAGGACAGGAAGCTGTACCGCGGACTGGTCGCGACGAACAAGGTCTCCACATCGGTCAACGCGTGGTTCATCTGGGCCATCTGCAGCTCGTAGTCGAAGTCGCCGACCACCCGAAGGCCCTTGATGATCGCCGGGATCCCGTTCGCGGTGCAGTAGTCGACCAGCAGGCCGTCGAAGGAGTCGACCCGTACGTTGGGGAAGTCGCGCAGCTCCAGCCGGAGCATCTCCATCCGCTCCTCCAGGCTGAACAACCCGTCCTTGTTGCGGTTCACCAGGACCGCGACGACCACCTCGTCGGCCAACTTCGCCGCACGGGCGATCACGTCCAGGTGACCGTTGGTCACCGGATCGAACGAACCGGGACAGACGCAGCTGCGCACGCTGGAAAGTGTGGCCTCACCGTGCGTCCGGCGCTACGCCGGGGTGCTCCCGATCGCGCGGCGGATCACACCGCGCGGTGCCGGCCGTACCAGAGCGTCGCCTCGCCGTAGCGGCGTTCCCGCACCGCGGTGAAGCCGGCCGGCCAGGCGAACGCCGGATCGCGGCTCGCCCGTTCGACCACCACCACGGCGTCCGGGCCCAGCCAACCGCCCCGCGCCGCCGCGGTCAGCACGCCGGCCAGCTCCGCCGTGACCAGCGCGTACGGCGGGTCGGCGAACAGCACGTCGAACGGCATCGCCGCGGGCTCGGCCAGGGCGCCGTCGACCCGGTCGCAGATCACCCGGGCTCCGGGCAGGCCCAATGCGGCCACGTTCGCCCGCAGCACCTCGCAGACCCGTCGGTCGGACTCCACCAGGACCGCCGCGGCCGCCCCGCGGGACAGCGCCTCCAGGCCCACCGAGCCGCTGCCCGCGTAGAGGTCCAACACCCGCACCCCGGCCATGGGCCGCAGTGACTCCACGGTGGAGAACAACGCCTCCCGAGCCCGGTCGGAGGTCGGCCGGGTGGTCATGCCCTTCGGGGTCGTCAGCAGCCGTCCGCCCACGCTGCCGCCGACGATGCGAATCACCACCGCGCCCGCACGTTCAGACCTTCTCCAGATAGTCCGCCCGCTCGGTGTCGAGCAGGTCGGCCAGCGCGAGCGCGAGACCCGGATGGCTGGTCAGCTCCGGGTCGTCCTCGAGGACGGCGCTCGCCGCGGCCCTGGCCGCCGCGATCAAGTCACCGTGCCGGAGCACCTCGAGGAGCTTGAGGCTGGACCGCCGGCCCGACTGCGCGGCGCCGAGTACGTCGCCCTCGCGCCGAGCCCACAGGTCGAGCCGGGACAGCTCGAAGCCGTCGCAGGTCGCCGCGACGGCGTCCAGCCGCTCCCGCGCCGGGCTCCCCGGCGGCGCGTCGGTGATCAGCAGACACAGCCCGGGCAGGCCACCGCGGCCGACGCGGCCGCGCAACTGGTGCAGCTGGGAGATCCCGAACCGGTCGGCGTCGAGGATGGCCATCACCGTGGCGTTCGGTACGTCGACACCCACCTCGACGACGGTGGTGGCCACCAGCACATCCAGGCGGCCGGCCGCGAACGCCGTCATCACGGCCTCCTTCGTGTCGGCCGGCAGCCGACCGTGCAGGACCTCCAGGCGCAGCCCGGCCAGCGGGCCGGCGGCCAACTGCGGCGCCACGTCGGCCACCGCGGCGGGCGGCCGACGCTCCTCGGCCTCGTTCTCGGCCTCCCCCGCCGGCGGCTCCTCGTCGTCGGTACCACCGATGCGCGGACACACCACGTAGGTCTGTCGGCCGGCCGCCGTCTCCTCCCGGATGCGCTCCCAGGCCCGGTCCAGGTAGTTGGGGCGCTCGGAGACGGGGACGACGTGGGTGGCGATCGGGGCGCGGCCGGCGGGCAGTTCGGCCAACGTCGAGACGTCCAGGTCGCCGAACACCGTCATGGCCACGGTCCGCGGGATCGGGGTGGCGGTCATCACCAGCATGTGCGGCGGTCGCTGTCCCTTGCTGCGCAGGGCGTCACGTTGTTCCACGCCGAACCGGTGCTGTTCGTCGACGACCACCAGGCCGAGATCGGCGAAGTCGACCCGGTCCTCGAGCAGCGCGTGCGTGCCCACGACGATCCCCGCGGCACCCGAGGCGGCGTCCAGCAGCGCGGCCCGCCGGGCCGGCTGCGAGGACGAGCCGGTCAGCAACACCACCCGGGTGCCGCGCTGATCACCACCGAGCCTGCCCGCCTCGGCCAACGGACCCAGCAAGGCGCACAACGACCGGTGGTGCTGCTGGGCCAGCACCTCGGTGGGTGCCAGCAGCGCGGCCTGGCCACCGGCGTCGACCACGGCCAACATCGCCCGCAGCGCCACGACCGTCTTGCCGGAGCCCACATCGCCCTGCAGCAGCCGATGCATCGGGTGCGAACTCGCCAGGTCGGCTGCGATCTGGGCACCGACGGCACGTTGCCCCTCGGTGAGCTCGAAGGGCAACCGCTCGTCGAACGCGACCAGCAGTCCGTCGGGGCGAGCTTCCCTGGGCGTGGCGGGCAGCCGGCGCACGTCCAGCCGGCGGCGGACCAGCGCGGTCTGCAGGACGAACGCCTCCTCCCAACGCAGGCGGCGTTGGGCCCGGTGCACCTCGTCCCAACCACTCGGCCGGTGGATCTCCCGCAGGGCCTGCCCCAGCCCGATCAGGCCCTGCTGGGCCCGCAACCGCGCGGGCAGCGGATCGGGCAGTTCGGCCTCGCGGGCGGCCAACCAGGCCAGCGCCTCCCGGGTGTACTTGGGCAGGTCCCAGCTCTTCAACGTCCCCGAGGACGGATAGATCGGGATCAGCGACTCGGCCCAACCGGCGGCGGCATCGGCATCCACCTCGTCGGACAGCAACTCGAACGCGGGGTGCGCGAGTTGGCGTTCGCCCTTGAACACCCCGACGGTGCCCGCGAACAGGCCGCGCACCCCGGCGCGCAACCGGTCGCCCGATGTGTGCCTGCCGAAGAAGACCAGGGTGAGCGACGTCGAGCCGTCGGTGACCACGATCTGCTGAACCCGGTGGGGAGGTCGGGACAACGTCTTCGAGTTGATCGAGCGGACCTCGGCCAGCACGGTAACCTCGGCGCCGAGCTCCAGCTCGGCCAGCGGCGTCAGCGCGCCCCGTTCCTGGTAGCGGCGCGGGTAGTGCCGCATCAGGTCCCCGACCGTGTCCATCTCGAAGGCCTTGGCCAACTTCTTGGCGGCAGGCGCTCCGAGTACGCGCTGCAGGGGCTCACCCAGTGGGTGATGAACCGCAGTCGCGCTGGTCTCGCCGCGCTCGGTCATTCCACGCCGAGGAGGAGCAGGTGATCCGGCTGGCCTCCGTCGTGGCACACACATTCCACGTCCGGTCGCCGTTGATGCAACGCGGCGACCAGGCGGGCGGGCGCGCCACCGGCCAGGCCCGCCCCGGCGATCAGCGTCACCAACTCGCCACCGCCGCCAAGCAGGCGTTCGATGAGTTCGGCCCCGACCGCCTCGGGCTGCGTGCCGATCGCGACGACCTCGCCCTCGATCAGCCCGATGACGTCGCCGGCCCGGCACACCCCGGCGCTGGTCATCGCGGCCTCGGCGGCGACCACCACCCCGGCGTGCCGCGTCGCACCCGCCGCGGCGGTCATGGCGACGACGTCGTCGGTGAACCGCCGACCCGGGTCGTGCACCGCCCACGCCGCCAACGACTGGACCGAGGCCACGGTGGGGATCACGGCCACGTCCAGGCCCGCGGCCCGGGCCTGGACCGCCGCGGCCTCGCACGCCGGACGGCTGGCCTCCTCGTTGGGCAGGACCACGACCTGGCGGGCCATCGGCCGGCGCATCGCCTCGAGCACCGCCGCGGTCGCCGGGACCGACCCGTGCGGGACCTCCACGGCGACCGCACCGGCCTCGTCGAGCAGCTTGGCCAAGCCGGGCCCGCTGGCCAGGGCGACGACGGCACGCCCCGGGCCGGCGCGGTCGACCGCCGCGCGGTCGGCCGCCTCGGCAAGGTTGGTCACCCGGATCCCGTGCGGCCTGCCGCAGTTCATCGCCACGTCGAGGGCCGCGCCGCAGTCGTGGGTGTGCAGGTGCACGTTCCACAACTCGTCGGCGCCGACGATGACCAGCGAGTCGCCGGCGTTGGCCAACTCGGCCCGCAGCCGGGCGGCGGCACCGGCGGCGCCGTCGAACAGGAACACCAACTCGTAGCCGCTGATCGCCGCGGTGCACCGTTGGAGCGGCAGTTCCGGGATCGACAGCCGCGCCCGCGGGGCGGGCGTCATCGGCGTCACGCCACTGACCAGCCCGACCAGCGCGTCGAGCAGCACGGTCAGCCCGCGGCCGCCGGCGTCGACCACCCCGGCCCGGGCCAACACCTCCAGCTGCAGCGGGGTCAGCTCCAGGGCCCGGTGCGCGGCGAGGGCGGCCCGCTGCAACGCGGCGGCGGCGTCCGCACCGACCGCGGCGTCGGCGGCGCAGTGCGCGACCGTCAGCATCGTGCCCTCGGCCGGTCGGTCCACCGCGATGTAGGCCAGCTCGGTGGCCCGCGTCAGCGCGGCGCCCACGAGTTCGGCTGCCTGCGCCGGGGTCAACTCGGCCGGCGTGGCGGCCACCGTTTCAGCGGCCCCGCGCACCATCTGGCTCAGGATCACCCCGGAGTTGCCCCACGCCCCGGTCATCGAAGCTCGGGTCAGTTCGGTCAAGCACGTCCGCAGGTCGGCGTCCTCGGGCAACGCCGCAAGCGCCTGGTGGGCCGCCTCGACCGTCAGGTAGAGGTTCGTGCCGGTGTCGGAGTCGGCGACCGGGAAGACGTTGAGCGAGTCGATCTCCTCGCGGGCCCGGCCGAGTTCGGCCAGCACCTCTCGCACGGCCCGACGCACGTCCGCGGCCCGCACCGCCACCGTTCCCGACAGCGGCCCGGCGCCGGGATCCCGTGGGTTCGTTGCCACGAATGCACCCTAATCGGCGGCGCGGACTCCTACAGCGGTCCGGCGATCGGCGCACTCGATTGGCCCGGTGAATGCGGAGTCGGCTATTCTCTGCGGTCGGCTTTGTTCTCAAATAGGTTCGGGAGTGTGTCCGGTGGCTGCCAACTGCGACGTCTGCGGCAAGGGGCCGGGCTTCGGCAACAACATCTCGCACTCCCACCGCCGGACCCGGCGGCGCTTCAACCCGAACATCCAACCGGTTCACGCGATGGTGAACGGCGCGCGCCGGCGGATGAAGGTCTGCACGACGTGCATCAAGTCGGGCAAGATCACCCGCTAGCCGGATCCGCGGCGGCGCCCGGACGGTGCCGCCAGTTGTGGTCGACCGGGCCCGCTCCGGCGCCGGCCGGGAAGCCCGCCGCGATCGCTCCGGTTACGTAGTCCTTGGCCGCGCGCGCCGCCTCGGGAACCGTGCGGCCGCGGGCCAGTTCGGTCGCGATGGCCGCGGCCAGGGTGCATCCGGTGCCGTGGGTGTGCCGGTTGGGCGAGCGCGGCGCGCGCAGAACCAACCGGGTGTCGCCGTCGGTCAGCAGGTCCACCGCGTCGCCCGGCAGATGGCCGCCCTTCACGAGGACCCACCGCGCGCCCGAGGCGAGCAGCGCCGCGGCAGCCCGCCCCAGACCGGCCTCCTCCTCGACGGTCACCCCGGTCAACGCCGCGACCTCCGCCAGGTTCGGCGTGACAACCGTGGCCAACGGCAGGAGGCTTTCCCGCAGGGCGACCTGCAGGCCGGCGACGGCCAGCGGATCGGCGGTGCTCGCCGCCAGGACCGGGTCGACGACGATCGGGACGCCGGCGCGATGCAGCGGTTCGAGCAACGCGGCAACGGCTTCCACGATCCCGGGCTCACCCAGCATCCCGGTCTTCACCGCGTCGACCCCGATGTCCTCGACCACGGCGGTGAACTGACCCCGCACGATGTCCAACGGGACCGGCCACCAGCCGGCCACCCCGGTCGAGTTCTGCACGGTGACCGCGGTGAGCACACTCATGCCGTGTCCGCCCAGCGCCAACACCGTCTTCAGGTCCGCCTGGATCCCGGCGCCCCCGGACGGGTCGGAGCCGGCGATCGTCAGCACGCGGGGCGGCCTCCTCGGCGAGGTCACGGCGCTTGTTGTTCGCTCGTGCTTCTCGCTCGTTCCTCGCTCGTCGCAGTCGCTCACCGCTGACGGCCCGTCAGATCGGGTCCCGCGAAGTGGTCCCACCCGAGGAGGCCGGACCACGCTCGGCCGTCCACGGTGACGGCCGCCTGCCCGCCGCCGACCGTCCCGACCACCCGCCAGGTCGCCGGCAGGCGCACCGCGGCCGGGAACGTGGCGGCCAGCGCGTGGTCCTCCCCGCCGGTGAGCATCCAACCCAGCGCGTCTGCGTCAACCGCCCGGGCGGCCTGCGCCAGTCGCGCGTCGGGCACGAAGGCCGCGCTGCGCACGTCGATCGTCACCCCACCGGCGGTGGCCACATGGCCCAGGTCGGCCAGCAGGCCGTCGCTGACGTCGATCAACGAGGTCGCACCGAGGCCGGCCGCCTCGGGACCGGCGGCGTACGGCGGTCGGGGCCGATGGTGTGCCGCGAGCAGGTCGGGCCAGTCGCCCCGCACCCCACGCTCCTGCACCGCCAGACCGGCCGCGGAGCGACCCAGCGCACCGGCCACCGCGACCACATCGCCGGGCCTGGCACCGGAACGGGTCACCGGCTCACGGCCTTGAAGGTCACCGAGGACAGTTACGGTCAACACGACCCGGTCGCCGCGCACCACGTCGCCACCGATCACGCAGGCGCCCGCCGTCGTGCATTCCGCATCGATACCCCCCATCAGCTCGAGCACCCAGTCCACGGCGATGTCAGCCGGCAGGCAAAGCGCCAGGAGCACGCCGGTCGGCACGGCGCCCATCGCCGCAATGTCGGCCATGGACACAGCCGCGGCCTTGTGTCCGAGGTCGCCCGCGGTGGTCCGGTCGAGCCGGAAATGCCCGTCCTGGACGAGGGTGTCGACGGACACGACCACCCGACCGTCTCCCGCCGCCACGATCGCGGCGTCGTCGCCCGGACCGAGCAACACACCGGTGCCGCGGCGCAGTCCTGCGGTCATCGCCGCGATCAGCCCGAATTCACCGACGGTTCCGATGTCGGGTCCGCGTAATGCGGGCAACAACCCTCCCCTGTGCCGGCTTTGCTCGACCTGCGAAACTACGCCAGCGCACCGCTCCGCCGACCAATCTGGAGGACGCCATGACGGTCCAGGCATACATCCTCATCCAGACCGAGGTGGGCAAGGCCGCGGTGGTCGCGCAACAGATCCAGGACATCGCGGGCGTCACCCTCGCCGAGGACGTGACCGGCCCGTACGACGTCATCGTGCGCGCCGAGGCCGGCTCGGTCGACGAACTGGGCAAGCTGGTGGTGGCCCGGGTGCAGGCAGTCGACGGCATCACGCGGACGTTGACCTGCCCGGTCGTCCACCTCTGAGACACACCGCCGCCTGGCTGCTGCTGAGCCTCGCCGCGGTGACGGCCTGCGGCAACGGGCCGGGTCCGGTTGCCGTGGACCCGCCGAGGATCGCCGCCGGAGGTATGGCGGCGGTCTGCGACCGGCTCGCCACCGCGCTGCCTGCGAAGGTCGACGACCTGCACCGACGGCGGACCGATCCGGCCGCGACAACGGTCGCGGCCTGGGGCGACCCGCCGGTCGTGCTGCGCTGCGGTGTCGGCCCACCTGCGGGCCTGACCGCGACCTCGCAGCTCAGTGGCGTCAACGAGGTCGACTGGTACGTGGACGAGCAGCCGACACAACGCGTCTGGACGACGTTCGCGCGGGCGGCCGACGTCGAGGTGACCATCCCCAACTCGCACAGCCCCGCGGTGGGGCCGGTGGTGGACCTCGCGACGGCCATCAAGGCCACCGACCCCAAGGTGACCCCGCCGCACCTGCAGGTCAGTGCCAGTCAGACACCATCACCGTAGGCCGCGGCGGCGCGCCAACGCGGTCCGCAGCAGCCGGTCGACCAGGGCGGGGTAGTCGAGGCCGGAGGCTGCCCACATCGTGGGGAACATCGACACCGGCGTGAAACCGGGCATGGTGTTCACCTCGTTGAGCACGATCCGGTCGCCGTCGACGAAGAAGTCCACCCGGGCCAGTCCCTCGCAGCTCAAGGCTTCGAAGGCCGACACCGAAAGGCGCCGGACCTCATCGGCCACGGCGGCCGGCAGATCCGCCGGAACGGTCAACTCGGTGGAGTTCTCCAGATACTTGGCCTCGAAGTCGTAGAACTCGCGGCCACCGGTGACCCGGATCTGGGCGGTGACGCTCGCCTCGGGTGCGCTCAGACTGCCGTCGGCGGCGGGACAACCTTCGAGCACTCCGCACTCGATCTCCCGACCGGGCAATGCCGCCTCGACGATCACCTTGGGGTCCCAGCCCTGGGCGCCGGCGATCGCCTGGGTCAGGCCGTCGGGTCCGTGCACCTTGCTGATGCCGACGCTCGAGCCGCCGCGGGCGGGCTTGACGAACACCGGCCAACCCAGTCCGGCCGCGTCCGCCCGCACGCCGGCCGGGTCGAGCTGCCAACGCCGCGGCGGCACGACCAGGTACGGGCCCACCGGCAGCCCGGCACCGGCCAACGCGACCTTCATGTGGGCCTTGTCCATGGCCACCGCACTGGCCAGCACGCCGGAGCCGACGTACGGGATGTCGGCCAGCTCCAGCAGCCCCTGGATGGTCCCGTCCTCGCCGTACGGCCCGTGCAGCAACGGGAAGACCACGTCCAGCGTGCCCAGCGCACCGGTCGGCGAACCGTCCTCGGTGACCGTCAACGCGTGCGCGGTCGGATCGGCGGCCAGCACCACCGGATAGCCCTCGTCGACCTGCGGCAGCTTGCCGTCGACGATCTCCAGCCGCGCCGGGTCGTCGGGCACCAGCATCCACCGACCGGCCGGCGAGATCCCGATCGGGACGACGTCGTAGGCGTCGCGGTCGATGGCCCGCAGCACGCCCGCCGCGGAAACGCAGGAGATGGAATGTTCCGAGGATCTGCCACCGAACACCACGGCGACCCTCGGCTTGCGTGGGCTTGCGCTCATTGATCACGACAGTACAGCCCGGGCCCCGGCGAGACCGGCGCAATTGCCCACGGACGTGTCGGGCTCAGCCGTTGGCGGCGACCAACGCGGCAAGGGAATCCAGCTCCGGGAGAGCCTCGTCGGCCGGTACCGGCTTGATGAAGAACAGGCAGCGTTCGACGCCGAGTTCAATCAGGTTGGCGATCGTCCGGGCCGTGGGCGCCGCGCCGAACATCGTCACCGGCACCGGTGGCCGGCCCCGATCCGCGGCCAGCTGCTGAAGCTCGTGGAAGCGGGTGACGAACCGCTCGGGACTGGTCCGGCTCAGCGGCATCCAACCGTCGCAGTAATCCAGTACGCGGTCGAAGGTGCCCGCCCCGTCGCCGCCGATCAACACCGGCGGCACCTTCGACGGTTTCGGCCACGACCACAGCGGCCCGAAGTCCACGAACTCGCCGTGAAACTCCGCCTCCTCCTTGGTCCAGATCTCCCGGCACGCCAGAACGCGTTCCCGCAGCAGCCGCCAGCGGGTCGTCGGGTCGGTGCCGTGGTTGGCCATCTCCACCCGGTTCCAGCCACCACCGATGCCGAACAACACCCGCCCACCGGAGATCTGGTCCAGGGTGGCGACCTTCTTGGCAAGCAGGATCGGGTCGTGTTGCACCACCAGACAGACGCCGGTGCCGACCTGCAGGGTCGTGGTCACCGCGGCCGCGGCGCCGAGTGCCACGAACAGGTCCAGCGTCCGCTTGTAGTACCGAGGCAGTTCGGGACCGCCGGGCCAGGGACTGTGGTCGACCGGCATGTGCGAATGCTCGGGCAGGAACAACGACTCGAAGCCACGTTCCTCGACCGCACGAGCCAGTTGCACGATCCCGATCGACTCATCGGTGGCGAACATGACGATCCCGAACTTCATGAGACTCCTCCGTGCTGTTCGTAAGTACAGCTACGACTGTTCGTCGCGTTCCGGCTTGGCCGAACGCGCCATCAACCTACGAAGTACCACGCCCGGAGCGACGCCGTCACGGACGGCCGATGCGACGGCGGACACGATCGGCATGTCCACATCGTGCGATCTGGCCAGATCGCCGATCGCCTCGCAGGACTTGACCCCTTCGACCACCTGCCGGGTGTCCGAGACCAGATCGGCCAACCCGGCCCCGGCACCCAGGCGTTCACCGAAGCGCCGATTTCGCGACAGCGGAGACTGACAAGTGGCTACCAGGTCGCCCATGCCGGCCAGTCCCGCGAAGGTGTACGGGTCGGCGCCCAGCGCGACGCCGAGGCGCGCGGTCTCAGCCATTCCCCGGGTCATCAAGGCGGCCTTCGCGTTGTCGCCCAGCCCCATCCCGTGCGCCATCCCGACTGCGAGCGCAATCACGTTCTTGACCGCGCCGCCAAGCTCGGCACCGGTCACATCGGTGTGGATGTAGGGGCGGAACGCCTCGGTGTGGCATGCCTCCTGAATGCGTGCGGCAACCTCGATGCGGGCGCAGGCGATCACGGTGGCGGCGGGTTGTCGCGCCGCCACCTCGTCGGCCAGATTCGGGCCGGTGAGCACCGCGATCCGCTCGTCGCCCGCGCCGGTGACGCCGGCGATCACCTCGCTCATCCGCTTGGTGGTGGTCAGTTCGACGCCCTTCGCCAGGCTCACCAACACGGCGTCGGGTCGGATCAACGATGCCCAGTCACGCAGGTGCTCCCGCAACCGCTGCGACGGGACAGCGAGGAAGACCAACGTTGCGTCGGCCAACGCCTGCGCGGCCTCCGATGTCGGCCGCACCAACTCGGGCAGGTCGGCGTCGGGCAGGTGGTCGAGGTTGCGCCGCTTGTCGGTCATCGCCTGCGTGAGTTCGGCGCGGCGGGCCCAGAGTCGCACGTCGTTGCCGGCGTCCGCGAGCACGATCGAGAACGCCGTCCCCCACGCGCCGGCGCCCATCACGGCGGTCGTGGTCACGACGTCGAACCCGGCTGATCTGACGTGTGCTCAGCTGTCGGGTCGCCGTACTCCGCAACCCCGGCACGCCGCGGGTCGAAGCGTTCCGCGGGCGCCTTTTCGCCCCGGACGATCTCCAACTCCGCAGTGATCGCCGCCATGATCCGCTCGGTGGCGGTTTCCAGCGCCTCGGTCGTGGGTGTCGTGCCGTAGAGGTCGGACAGGTCGACCGGAGCTCCGGCCCGGGCGTACACGGTCGTCGGCGGCCACAGCACCGGCCGGTGGGAGTAGGGCGGCAGGAAACGCTGCGCGCCCCACTGCGCCACCGGGATGACCGGCGCACAGGTGGCCAGTGCGATCCGCGCCGCGCCGGTCTTCCCGACCATCGGCCACAGTCCCGGATCACGGGTGATCGTCGCCTCGGGGTAGACCACGACACAGGCTCCCGCCCGCACGGCCGCCACGGCAGCCTCGACCGACGAATTGGCGGCGTCAGAACCGCGGCGCACCGGAATCATCTCGGCCCCGACGAATACCCGGCCGATCCACGGGTGCTCGAACAACTCCGCCTTGGCCAGAAATCGCGGAACCCGACCGGCGCAGCGAACGAAATACCCGAACGTGAGTGGGTCGATCTTCGAGATGTGATTGGCGACGACGATCACGCCACCGGAACGCGGAAGTCGTTCCGCCCCCCGCCAGCGATGGCGCAGCAGGATGCGCATCCAGGGGATGATGGCCACCTCGGCGGCCACGAACCACGGCCGCTTGCGATCGCCACCCACCGGTCGCCCCTCCCATGCTCCGCACTCAGCCTTTCATGGGAAGTGAGAGAATCGCAGTCGACCATGAGTGATTCGCGCGAAGACCCGGCGGGCGGTTGGTGCCTGGTCGTACCGGTGAAGCGGCTCGAGATCGCGAAAACGCGTCTCGACGCGGATCTGGGCGCCCGTCGGACGGCCTTCGCGCTGGCGTTCGCCGCAGACACGATCTCAGCAGCCCTACGGACCCCAGGAGTGGCCGAGGTGATCGTGGTCACCGACGACCAAACCGTTGCGCAGACGGCTCGGCAACTGGGGGCCCACGCAGTTCCCGACCGTCCGGACGCCGGCCTCAACCCTGCCCTGCGCTGGGGTGCCCGGGTGGCCGGGCAGCGTCGACCGGGCGCCCCGATCGGGGCGTTGTCCGCCGATCTGCCCGCACTGCGGCCGCCCGAACTGGCTGCCGTACTGCGGTTCGCGACCAGTGCGGGGCCACCGGATCGACCGACCGTGGTCGCCGACGCGCACGGTCGGGGCACCACGGCGTACCTGAGCGCGGCCGGCGCACCCTTCGACCCGGCGTTCGGTGCCCAGTCGTTGAACACCCATCTGCAGGCCGGTGCCCGGGCGTTCGTCGAAGCTGACGTGCCGTCACTGCGGCGCGACGTGGACACCATCGCCGACCTGCGGGCGGCACTCGAGCTCGGGGTGGGTGATCACACCGCGGCGCTGGTCGGCGGGTTCACCGAACGACAGATCGGCGCCTAGTGGCGTGTTGCAATAGTCTCTGAACGGTTGGGTTCGGGACAATGGCTCATGCGTGCAGCGGTACTGGGTTTGCGGGACGGGGACCGGGAACGGTTGATGTCGTGGACGCGGGCCTCGACGGTCAAGGCGGGACTGG
>DATAUG010000101.1:0-9831 GCA_036268355.1 Sporichthyaceae bacterium | reverse complement strand
GGGGGGGGCGGGGGGGGTGCGGGGGGGGGGCGGGGCGGGGGCCGGGCGGGTGCCGGGCGGGTGCCGGGCGGGTGCCGGGCGGGTGCCGGGCGGGTGCCCGGTCAGCCGCGGCTCGGCAGCCGACGAGTCGTCAGCCGCCGGCGTCGGCCGAGACGAACGCGATCGTGTCGCCGGCGACCAGGGGTAACCACGGATCCCGGCTGATCCGGTCGCCGTTCAACGCGGCGACCACGTAGGCGTCCAGCTCGACCCCGGCGGCGCCGGCCGCCGCGCCGAGGGTCGCCGCCTGCACCGAGGTGGACCGCGGGCCGCCGCGCGCAAGCAACGGGCCGTACCGCTCCACGGTCACCCACGGTGCCGGTCGGGCCCGGGCCGCTGCGTAGTCCTCGGGGGAGTTGACGTTCAGCACCGAGTCCAGCTCCGGGTCGACGTCGGCCAGCGCCGCGTCGGCCAACAGGTCGGCATCGGTCAACTCCCGGACCCGGCAGCGCGCGAAAAGGTCCGGCGGGCGGTGGTGACCGGCGTCCAGCAGTTCGGCGATGAGCGGGGCCAGCGCGGTGCGGTAGCCCGCGGCCAACGGTTGCCGGTAGCCGCGGGCCACCGGCAGCGCGACGTCGGTGTCGTCGTCCAACGCGGCCAGCACCCGGGTGGCGAACCTGGGGTGAAGGAACGGCAGGTCGGTCGACGTCACGAAGGCCAGCTGCGCGTCCGGAACCGCGCTCAGGCCGGTTGCGATGCCCTGCAGCGGTCCCACGCCCTCCACCGGGTCCTCGACGACCCGGACGTCGCGAGGCAGGTCCGGAAGGGGTTGACCGGGCGCGCGGACGACGACCACCGGACCCGACACGGTGCGCGCGAGCATCGCGGTTGTCCGGTGCAGCAGGGTGGTGCCGTGCCACTCCAAGGCGGCTTTCGAGGTGCCCATACGCGAGGACCGACCCCCGGCGAGCACGATTGCGGCGGCCTCCACACCCCGGATGGTATTCACGACCCGCCCGTGGCGCTCAATTCGTCCTGACAGTGCAAAAGAGCCTGCCTGGATTCCGTCGATTGGAACAAGGACGTCCGGGCTACTGGTGCGTACTGTCAGCTGGTGCCCAACACCTATGACCTCACCGGCCGCACCGTCCTGGTCACCGGCGGCGCCCAGGGCCTCGGCCGGGCGATCGCTGAACTCGCCCTGGCATCCGGGGCCCGCGTGTGCATCGCCGACATCCAGGGCGCCGAGAAGACTGCCGAGGCGCTCGGGGCGACCGGGGTGGCCCTCGACGTCACCGACCCGGCCTCGGTGCAGGCCGGGGTTGCCGTCGCGGTCGCGGCGCTCGGGCGTATCGACGTCCTCGTCAACAACGCCGGCATCTCCGGCCTGGGCGACCCGAAACTGTTCCTCGACACCGAGCCGGCCGAGTGGAATGCGATCATGGGGGTCAACCTGACAGGCCCCTACCTGATGACGCGGGCCGTCGCGCCCGCGATGGTGGAACGCGGCGAGGGCGTCGTGGTCAACATCGCGTCGGTCGCCGGGGTCGTCCCGCTCCGGGGTCGTGGTCCCTACTCCGTGAGCAAGGCTGCGCTGGTGCAGCTGACGCGGGCGATGGCCGCCGAGTACGCGGCGGCCGGGATCCGGGTCACTGCCATCGGGCCGGGCGCGATGGACACACCGTTCATTCGCTGGCGCTTGGAGGACCCGGAACTCGGCCCGGCCATGTTGGCCAAGATCCCTGTCGGACGGGTGGTCAGCCCGGAGGAGATCGCGGAGATGGTGGTCTTCCTCGCCTCGCCCGGCGCGGCTTACATCAACGGCGCGCACCTGCTCGCCGACGGCGCCATGTCCTGCACCCTGTGAAGACATGCTGCACTCTGTGAAGCCATGAGGGCGCACCAGGTGATCGTTCGATGTTGATCGGCGGCCGCGAGCTGCTGTTGCCGACCACGATGGTCGGCAACTACCCGAACCCGATGTGGTACGTCGACCAGCCGTGGGCGGTGTTCCCCGACGAGGCCGGTGCCGCCGCGGTACGCGCCCGCCCCGGCCATCCGGCTGCGGTGGACCCGGCCGCGTTGCCCCGCGAGGCGTTCTTCGACGCGGTCGCCTCGATCGTCCGCGACCAGGAGGAGGCCGGGCTCGACGTCATCGCCGACGGGCGGGTCTACGGCGGCAGCAGCGCCTACGGTCAGATCCTCTACCACTACTACGAGCGGTTGAACGGCTTCGAGTTGCCGCCGGGTCCGGAGTTCGTCTCACCCCGCTGCGTGGGTCCGGTCTCGATCCGGGAGTCGTTCCACGCGGAGACGTTGGCGGCCGTGGCACGGTCCACCTCGCGACCGGTCAAGGTTTCCTACACCGGGCTGCAGGTGCTCACGCTGTTCGCCGAGGACAAGTTCTACGGCGCCCCGCGCGAGCTGGGTGCCATGCTGGCCGATGCGCTGCGGGAGGACTTCCAGCGCCTGGCCGCCGCGGGTGTGGCGATCATCCAGGTCGACGAGTTCCTCTGGACACATGGCGTCAGCGAGTGGGAGATCGAGCTGCTCAACCGTGCTGTCGCGGGTGTCGACGTCGACTTCTGGGTGCACGTCTGCCGGGCGGCCAGCACCCGGCCGCGGCCGATGCTGGTCAGCGGCGGCCGGCACGGTTTCAAGCGCTACGTGCTGGGCGACGACCCCTCGGAGGTCGCCGAGGCCGAGGACAGCGGGCCGTTGGCCGCGCTGTGGCCGACCGTGCTGGACGC
The DNA here is from genome assembly GCA_036268355.1 of Sporichthyaceae bacterium. Taxonomy (GTDB): domain Bacteria; phylum Actinomycetota; class Actinomycetes; order Sporichthyales; family Sporichthyaceae; genus DASQPJ01. The sequence continues at coordinate 7,102 of DATAUG010000101.1, read as the reverse complement.
CGACGTGCGGGTGCTGAACATCGAGGCCCTCGACGCCGACGACCTGAACTCGCTGCACCACTCGCCGTGGGCCTCCGACGTCGTCGCCGGGGTCATCGACGTGCGAAACGAGACCGTCGAGTCGGCCACGGAGGTGGCGCAGCGGATCCGCGCGGTGCTGTCCGTGGTACCGGCCGATCGGCTCGGACTGACCACGAGCTGCGGGCTGGTGAAGTTGCCGCGGGACGTCGCACGGGGGAAGCTTCAGGCGCTGAGCGCGGGTGCCGCGATCGTGCGCGCCGAGCTGACGGAGGTGCCGTGAGTGAGCACTGCGAGCGACTGCGACGAGCGAGGAACGAGCGAGGAGCACAAGCGAGCAACAAAAACAGCGAGCGAACAGATGGGCAGAGCAGTGTCGCGAACGCCGAAGACCGAGATTGCGAGATCGAGGCGTGACTGAGCTGGACGTGCCGGACTTCCTCGACCTGCCGCCGCGGTCGTCGAAGCCGCGCACCAGCGGCCTGACCCACATGCTCGACAAAGGCTTGCCCGAGCAGATGCTGGCCTCGGTGCTGGAGATCGGCGGCGCCTACATCGACATCGTCAAGCTGGGTTGGGGCACCGCTTACGTGACCCCGCAGCGGGTCGCGGCGGCCAAGGCGGCCCGCTGCCGCGCGGCCGGGATCCACGTCTCGCCGGGCGGCACGCTGTTCGAGCTCGCTGTCAGCCAGGACCGGACGACCCAATTCGCCAACTGGTGCGGCGAGCTCGGCTTCGACACCATCGAGATCTCCGACGGCACGATCGACCTGGGCGCCGGCCGGCGTCGCAAGCTGATCCGCATGTTGGCGCAGGACTTCCGGGTCGTCACCGAGGTCGGCTGCAAGGACTCCTCGATCCACGCCAGCCCGGCGGACTGGGTCGCGGAAATGCTCGACGACCTGGACGCCGGGGCCACCTACGTGATCGCGGAGGGCCGGGAATCGGGCACGGTCGGGGTCTACGACTCGACCGGCAAACCCCGTCAGGACCTGATCGACGCGCTGCTGGCCGAGGTGCCGCCCGGCCGGATCATCTTCGAGACGCCGACCAAGGCACAGCAGGCCTGGTTCGTGGAACGGCTGGGTGCCGAGGCCAACCTCGGAAACGTCGCGCCGGACGACGTGATCGGCGTCGAGACGCTGCGCCGTGGTCTGCGCGCGGACACGGTCGCGCTGGCGCTGTCGACGTGGACCAACGCCTGGGTAGCCCGAGAATTGATGGACCGGTCCGGGTGAATCTCCTGCACATTCTACGTTAGGCTGGTGAAACGCCGTAGCTGTGTAGAGAGTAGGAGCATGCGATGAGGACGGTGTTCGCGGTGGCGGCCTGCCGCACGCCGATCGGGCGGATCAAGGGTTCGCTGGCCGGGGTGCGTCCGGATCATCTGTCCGCGGTGGTCCTCGAGCGGTTGCTCGCCGGGGTCCCCGGTTTGGACCCGGCCACGATCGACGACGTCTACTGGGGTGCGGCCAACCAGGCCGGCGAGGACAACCGCAACGTGGCCCGGATGGCCGTGCTACTGGCTGGGTTGCCGCTCGAGGTGCCCGGGGCCACCGTGAATCGGTTGTGCGGTTCCGGCATGGAGGCCGTGTCGACGGCCGCCCGGACGATCGCCGCGGGCGAGGCCGAGGTGGTCGTGGCCGGCGGGGTGGAGTCGATGACCCGCGCCCCGTTCGTGATGCCACGCGCCGAGGAGGCGTTCGCCCGCGAGGTGGAAGTCGTCGACACCCGGCTCGGCTGGCGGCTGGTCAGCCCGTGGATGCGGCAGAAGTACCCGCCGATCCCTCTGGGGGAGACCGCCGAGAACGTGGCGCAGCGGTACGGCGTCTCGCGGGCCCGTCAGGACGCCTTCGCTTTGCGCAGCCATCAGCAGGCCGCCGCGGCCTGGGCGGCCGGGCGCTTCGCCGACGAGGTCGTGCCGGTTGCGCTGCCCGAGGGAACACTGGACCACGACGAATGCGTGAAAGCCGATCTGACGCTGGGTCAGTTGTCCTCCCGCAAACCGGCTTTCCGGCCCGACGGCACGGTGACCGCGGGGAATTCCTCGCCGCTGAACGACGGCGCCGCGGCGCTGCTGCTGATGTCGTCCGACGCGGTCGCCCGCTGTGGCGTCCCCCCGCTGGGGCGCTACGTCGGGACGGCCACGGCCGGGGTGCACCCCGACCACATGGGCATCGGCCCGGTGCCGGCGATGCGCAAGGTTCTGGGGCGGGCCGGCTGGGAGGTCGCTGACCTCGATCTGGTCGAGGCCAACGAGGCCTTCGCCGCCCAGGCCGTGGCAGTCGTCGACGAATTGAAGGTCGACCCGGACCGGGTCAACGTCAACGGCGGCGCCATCGCGATCGGGCATCCGCTCGGTTGCTCCGGCGCCCGGATCATCACGACCTTGCTGCACGAGATGCGCCGCCGCGACGCCCGGCGTGGTGCCGCCACCATGTGCATCGGCGTCGGGCAAGGTATCGCCTCGTTGTGGGAGCTGCCGGGCTGATCAGCGCCCCCCAATCCCGTTGCGTCCGGCTGACCCGCACCTATAGGTCACGATTCCCCGGACGCAACGGAGTGTCTGGGGCTCGACGCGAATGGAGAGGGGCGAGATGGGCAACTTCAGCGCGGTCGTCGGCGCGGGCACGATGGGGCTGGGGATCGCCCATGTGCTGGCCGCGGCCGGCGACGAGGTGATCGTGGTCGAACCGGACGCAGGACGGGCGGGCACGGCGATCGGGTCCTTGACCGAGGTCGCGGAATCCGCGGTGGCACGCGGGAAGCTCGAGGAGACCGCGGCGAAGGCGCTGCTGGCGCGGATTTCCGTCGTCGCCGCGGTAACCGACCTACCGGCGACCGGTGCGGATCTCGTGGTCGAGGCCGTTCCGGAACGCGTCGACCTCAAGAAGACGATCCTGCGCGCGATCGAGGACCGCTGCGCACCGGCGATCCTCGCGTCCAACACCAGTGGGTTGTCCATCGACGAGCTGGCCACCGTGCTGGCGCGTCCGGAACGCTTTCTGGGCCTGCACTTCTTCAACCCGGTTTGGGTGATGGCGCTCGTCGAGATCGTCAACGGCGACCGGACCGACCCCGCTGTGCTCGCCGCCGCCCGCGAGCTGGTCGGGCGCATCGGCAAGGAACCGATCGTGGTGCGCAACGCACCCGGCTTCGCCACCAGCCGGTTGGGTGTGGCCATCGGCCTGGAGGCCATGCGGATGTTCGAGGACGGTGTCGCCTGCGCCGCCGACATCGACAAGGCCATGGAGTTGGGCTACCGACACCCGATGGGCCCGCTGCGGTTGACCGATCTGGTCGGGCTCGACGTCCGTTTGGACATTGCGCGGCACCTGGAGGCGACCCTCGGTCCCCGCTTCACCCCGCCGCAGGTGCTCATCGACAAGGTGGCCGCCGGCGAGCTGGGCAAGAAGTCCGGCAAGGGTTTCTACGACTGGACCACGTAGCCTCTGCCTTGCCATGAGCTACCTGTTTCCGATCGTAGAGGGCCGGGCGGTCCGGGTTCGCGTCGAGGGCGACCCGGCCGCGCCGCCGGTCGTGCTGGTGCACGGCATCGGGCGGTCGTTGGACGACTGGTCCGCCCAGTTCCCTGCGCTGCGCAACCGGTACCGGCTCATCGCGCTGGACCTGCCCGGGTTCGGGTATTCGCAGCGGCGGCCGGAACCGGCGTCGTTGGGTGCGCTCGCCCGCGGCGTGCTGACGACCCTGGACGCCCTGGACGAGCATCGCCCGGTGCACCTGGTCGGCAATTCCCTCGGCGGCGCGGTGAGCATGCAGAGCCTGCTGTTCGCACCGGCCCGGGTGGCGAGGCTGGTGTTGGTGAACAGCGCCGGCTTCGGCCCCGAGGTGACCTACATCCTGCGGATGCTTGCCGTGCCGGGGATCGGTCCCATGATGCTGGCGCGGCCCACGAGGGTGGGCCTCGCCCACGCCGAACGCGCGCTCTATGCCGACCCGTCATTCGCCGACCGGACTCGGGTGGAGCATTCTCTGCGGTGCGCCCGGCGACCGGGCGCGGCGCAATTCATGGGCGAGATCGGCGAGGCCCTGGGGACGCTGCGCGGTGGCATCCGGCCGGAGTGGCGGCGCGAATTGTTGGCCGCGATGAGTTCGCAGCAACACCCGATGCTGATCGTCTGGGGCGACCGCGACAAGATCCTGCCGCCGCGCCATTTCGCCGCCGCCCGACGCGCTTTCCCGAACGCGGCGACCCACATGTTCAGCTGCACCGGCCACATGCCGCAGACCGAACGCGCCGACGAATTCGCCACCCTGGTCGCAGAATTCCTGTCCGGCGTCCGTCCCGCCACCGGCTGATCGACGGCTCGTTCAGTCTCATGGAGCAGGCTTTCCCCTCGACCCTCGCCTCGCGGACGGCCGGCGGAAAAGCGTCGGGCCTGCCACTCCGCTCGGTCCTCGGGTCGGCGCTCAGTCCGCGATCAGCTCGGCCCAGCGGCGGCGGGCCTCCGTAGACCAGGTGGCGTGTTTGTCGTCGAACAGCGCTCGGGCGCGGTGGCCGATCCAGCCCTGCGGCAACAGCTTGTCCGGCAGGCCGGGGTCGAGGAACGGGAACCGGCGCCAGGCGTGCACCAGGCGGATCGCCGCGAACATCGACGCATCACCCGATCCCGGGTTCTCGTCGGTGAACTCGGCGAGGAACCGGGCGTAGTGCGCGGCCACATCGTCCAGGTCCCACGCCCGGCTGACCAGGGCCGCCTCCGAGCCGATCCGACCGTAGGGCCCGACGAAGGAGAGCGCGGCCGATTCCAGACCCAGCTCGGTGATGATCAGGTTGACTTCGGCCGAGCGCTCGGGATGCGGGCTGACCCACAGCCCGGCCGTCGGATTGCCGAGCCCGGCCCAGGCCAACCGGGTCTGCAGCTGGTGGCGCATGCGACGTTGGGTCTCCGGAACCGAGGCCAGCACGACCAGCCAGGTGCCGTCCCAGTCGGCCTGCGGGCCCGCGGTCGAGTAGATCCGGGCGGCGCCCTGGGTCAGCAACTCCCGCCCGCGCGATGCCAGCACCCAGCGCACCCGCCGGCCGTCGCGGGCCGAGGTGATCCAGCCGTCGGCGGCGGTTCGGGCGATCGCCTGGCGGGCCGATTTCTCCTCGACACCCAGGCCATCGAGCACGTGCAGCAAGGCGGAGGTCCAGACCGGCCCGTCGGCCGGCAGCACCAATTCGCCGAGCACGGTGAGCAGGAGCGAACGTGCACTTGGCGGGCTGATGCTGTGACGGCGCGTCAGCACCGGCGTGGTCGTGCCCGACGGCGGCATGTCGGACCCCCGATCTCCGATCCTGCGATTCTGACGTTTCGTCGACGGATGGTCAGTGCGCCGCGCGCTAGCGTTGAATCGCTTTGGTCTCCAAATATTCTTCGAGGCCGGCCTCGCCGAGTTCACGCCCGAGGCCCGATTTCTTGTACCCGCCAAAAGGCGCGAGGGGATTCCAGGCGCCGCCGTTGATGTCCACCTGCCCGGTGCGCAACCGGCGGGCCACCGCCAGCGCTCGGTCCGGGTCGCCGGAGAACACCGCGCCGTGCAGGCCGAAGTCGGTGTCGTTCGCGATCCGCACCGCCTCGTCCTCGTCGGCGTACGGCATGATCGACAGCACCGGGCCGAAGATCTCCTCGCGGGCTATCCGCATTTCCGGCGTCACGTCGGCGAATACCGTGGGTTGGACGTAGTAACCACCGGCGGTGACGCCGTCCGGGGCGCCTGGACCACCCGTGACCAGCCGGGCCCCTTCGGCCAGACCCGACTCGATGTACGAGGTGACGATCCGCAGTTGCTGCTCGGAGGCCAGCGGACCGAGTCGACTTGCCTCGTCGAGGGGGTGACCCACCGTCAGACGCGCGACGGCCTTCTCGGCCAGCGCGCAGACCTCATCCTGCAGGTGCGCCGGGACCAACATCCGGGTCCAGGCCGCGCAGGTCTGACCGGAGTTCAGGAACGCGTTGTTGACCCCGGCCGGGACGGCCTTCGCCAGGTCGGCGTCGTCCAGGATGATGTTCGCGGACTTGCCGCCCAACTCCAGGGCGACCCGGGTGATGTTCGCCGCCGCGGCCTTGGCCACCGAGGCTCCGGAGGCCGTGGACCCGGTGAACGAGATCACGTCGATCCCAGGGTGCGCCGCGATGGCCTTGCCCACCTCGTCGCCGCCGGACACCAGGTTGAACACGCCGGCCGGCAGCCCGACGGCCTCGCAGACCTCGGCGAACACGAACGCCGGCCCGGGTGCGACATCGGCCGGCTTGAGCACGATCGTGCACCCGGCCGCCAACGCCGGGCCGACCTTGGAGACCAACAGGTACAGCGGGTAGTTCCACGGCAGGATCGCGCCCACCACTCCCGCGGGCTCGCGGACCACCAGCGAATTACCGACCTCCGTGGTGAACTCGTACTCCGCGGCCAACTTGGCGTAGGAGGCCAGCACCATCAGCGGTCCGGCGACCTGGACCCGGCGCGCGAGCTTGAGCGGCATCCCGACCTCGAGCGCGATCAACTCGGCCAGTTCGTCGGACCTGACCGCCAAGCCTTCGCCGAGCGCGGTCAACGCGGCGGCGCGGTCTGCCGGGGGAGTGCTCGACCAGGCGGCGAAGGCCTTTCGGGCGGCCGTGACGGCGCGGTCGACGTCGGCCGTACTACCGGCCGGCACGCGGGTGACCACGGTCCCGTCGGCGGGACCGAGCACGTCGGTCAACGGCGCCGCCACCGCCGGCGGCTGCCAAACGCCGTCGACGTACAGGTTCGGGTACTCGCGCATTCCCAGCTCCTCCGGTAGGCCTTAGAGGGTCTCGACGGCCGAGTCTGCCGGCCGGCTACGTTCTACATTGCCTTGACGTGACGGCAGATATACGTCAACAATAAGGCACGAGCCCAGCTACCGCGAGGTGATCGGTGTGTCCGACTCCCAAGTGCCCACCCCGGTGGTCTCCTTCGATGCCTCGCCGGATTCCTACCGGCACCTGGCGCTGAAGTTCGACGGCCCCGTCGCGACCATCGAGTTGCGCACCGCCGAGGACGGTGGGCTGGTGCCGGGCTACGAGCTGAAGCTGAACTCCTACGACCTCGGCGTCGA
>DATAUG010000100.1:0-1705 GCA_036268355.1 Sporichthyaceae bacterium | reverse complement strand
CAGCCGGCCACACGGTGTCGCCCGCCGCGGTCGGCGACATCCTCTACACCTCCGGCAGCACCGGCTCCCCGAAGGGCGTCATGGTCGGCCACGACGCCGTGCTGCGCACCGGCTACGCCTCAGCGCTGACCCGCGGCTTCGAGGATGGCCGCCGGGTGCTGTTCTCCCTGCCCTGCTACCACATGTTCGGCTACGTCGAAGGGCTACTCGCGGCGATGTTCGTCGGCGGGGCCATCGTGCCCCGGCTGACGTTCTCCGCCGCCGACCACCTGGCCGCGGTCGAACGGCACCACGCCTCCGACGTCCTGTGCGTGCCGACGATGACCGTCGCCCTGGTCGAGCACCCAGCACGCCACGACCACGACCTGTCCTCGCTGTTCGCGATCCTGTCCGGGGCCGCCCCGGCGCCGGTCTGGTTGTGGGAGAAGGTCCGCACCGAACTCGGCGTCACCGAGATCACCACCGGCTACGGGATGACCGAGACCGGTGGCGCGATGACGCTGACGCGGCCGGAGGACCCGCCGGAACTGCACTCCGGCACCGTCGGGCGCCCGAAGACCGCCGGTGTCGCCGGGCTTCCCTCCGGCGCGCTGTGCGAGTACGCCACCGTCGACCCGATCACGAGCCAGCTCCTGCCCGAGGGCATCGAGGGAGAGCTGCGCTCGCAGGGACCGACCCACATGCACGGCTACTGGGACGAGCCCGAGCAGACCGCGACGACGGTGCACGACGGGTGGGTGCACTCCGGCGACCTCGGCCGGGTCGGACCCGACGGCTACCTCCGGCTGACCGGCCGCAGCAAGGAGCTCTACAAGAGCGGTGGCGAACTCGTGATGCCCAAGGAGATCGAGGACCTCGTCACGGCGGCCCCCGGGGTAAGTCAGGCTTATGCCGTAGGGGTTCCCGACGACGTGTGGGGCGAGATCGGGTTCCTCTGGATCGTGCCCGAGCCGGGCGCGAGCCTCGACCCGGACACGTTGCTGGCGCTGTGCCGCGACAAGCTCGCCCGGTTCAAGGTCCCGAAGCACGCCGGGTTGATCCAGCCGGCGGACCTGCCCACCACCCCCACAGGCAAGGTTCAGAAGTTCGCCCTGGTCCGGCTTGCGGCCGAACGGCTCCGCGGTCGCGCAGCCCAGGCCGACCCGGAGAATGACGGCAACTGATCGCGGAGCGCGTCGAGACGGGAGCGGGAATGGCCGAGTTGATCGTGGTGGAGCAGGACGGGCCGTTGACTGTCCTGACGTTCGACCGGCCGCCGTTGAATCTCTGGGCAGCCGAGATGAGCGAAGCGCTCGGTGCGGCCCTGGACGAGGTGGAAGCACAGCGGCCGCGCGGGTTGTTGCTGCGGGCGCAAGGTCGGGTGTTCACCGGCGGCGTCGACGTCCGGGAGTTCGTCGGGGTGGACCGCCCCACCGGGCAGGCGCTGGCGCGGGAGTTGCTGCGGTACGCACAGCGGCTGGCGGATCTGCCGTGCCCCACGGTGTTCGCAGCGCACGCGCTTTGTCTGACCTGGGGTTTCGAGTTGGCGCTGGCCTGCGACCTCGTGCTGGCCGCCGAGGGCGCGGCGTTCGCGTTGGTCGAGCGGGTCGTCGGCCTGAGCCCGTTCATGGGCGGGCCGCAGCGATTGGCATTGCGGGTCGGCCCGGCACGGGCGAAGGAGTTCGTGATGACCGGCGACCGGTACGACGCGCAGCTGCTGTGCGAC
>DATAUG010000099.1:0-54944 GCA_036268355.1 Sporichthyaceae bacterium | reverse complement strand
CCAGGTATTTCAGTGGCACCCCCCAGCAGCTGATCGCGATCAGGGTCACCGGCATGAAGCCCACCGTCACGAGGAGCAGCCGGATCATCAGGGAGTAGGGGAGGCCGCGCACGGCCAGCTTGGCCGCGGCGAACAGATCCGCGGCGAACAGGTCCACGGCGAACAGGTCCGCCGCCGACCTTTTCGCCGTGGAAAAGTCCACAGCGGAAAGATTCGGTTCGTCATCCACCCTATGGGTAGTGGTCACAATATTCTACCTCCTGGAACGCCTGACGGAGTTATCCGCAGGGATCACAGGACAAGTTATGGACCACGTATTTCCGCTGAATCCTCTTCAGGTTGCAACGCCGGGAAAGAGCCCTCTCGTCCCCCTGGCGGAGCAGTGCGCCGCTATATTTTGCCGATCCGTGTCTCCACCACATCACCCGTAACCATTCAGGTGGCCGAGACGGGTGCGGAGGGGTTTTCGATGATCGCCCCGCGTAGTGCGCGCAGGACGTTGATGTCGTTCTTGCATGCTGTGAGATGTAGCCGCGGATGCGTAGTTAGTTCCGGGCGCCGTTCTCGGATCGAGTGGCGGCCGGAAATCTTGAATTGGGTCTTCGCGGGTCGCAGGTCGCGCTCAGCTTGGTTGTTGGTGAACGGCACTGTGAGGTCGGGGGCGAAGCGAAGGACCTCGGTGTCGCGCCGGCGTAGGCGTTCGAGAAGGTTGGGGGTTTTGGATTGCTTGCGTTCGGGCGCACGGAAGTGCGCGGCGAGCCCGCACAGCAGCGCGTGTCGCCATTGGTTGAGTAGCGGGTCGGCGATCTCGGGTGGATCTGGCGCTGACCTTGCGGGGCAGGCTGCGTGGGCGGCGGCGTGGAGCCCGAACAGCGCGTCGAGGGCCGGCGGTGGGCCACGCCGCGGTGGGGTGCGTCTCGGCGGCGGCGTCCAGTTCGCGGGCGATGTGCGCCCCGCACACGCGTGGGTCGCCTCCGGGTAGGCGTCGTAGGTTCGCTCCTTAAGTCGCCGAGGCATTCACGCCGGCCGGGACATCGGCGGTGGTGCCGGCCCCGCAGGTGCAGCGACGGCGGTGCAGACGATGTTCGACCACCCTGAGGGCCACCTCGGGGATGTCACCGACCTGACGGCGCGTCACCCCGGCTTCGCCGGCACCGCGCAGCTTCCCCCCGCAACCCTGACAGGCGATCGGTTCGTGGTCGATCACCTCATCGGCGACCTCGAGCAGGCGCAACGCCGAACCCGGCGCGCCGGGCTGTTTACCCGACTTGCGCCCGGTTTTCCTGCATATCGACCGCGGCGGGGCATCTAGGGGATCCTGCGAGAGTGGGCGCGAGGAGTTCCGCGAGTTCTGCCCCAACCTGCGCTCCAGCTCCGCTGCCCGCGCCTCCAGGCCGGCGGTCACCGCAGCCTGCTCCACCACCAGGGCCACCAGCTCCTCATACGTCGGTTCTGCGGAAACGACAACAATTCTGATGCTCCGTCAGACGGGATCGAGCCACCACGCCGACCCAGATCACATCAGTCATGCCGATCCCGCCTGAATGGTTACGCATCACCACCTGACGACAGTCAGATTCCCATCGACTCGATGAACTGTTAGTGACAGCCAATAATTGACATCGGTTGGAAATAAGAAACACTCAATTAACAAATTGGGCGCACCGTTCATTCGTCGGTAATAAAGCCGAGACAGGTACCCGGAACAGCTGCGGAATCCGATGTGAGCCAACGGACGTCGACCCGGGCAAGGAGTTGGCGAGGGATGGCGGATACGAAACCCGGCGCCGGGCCGGCGCCCACGACTGCGGCGACCCGCCGTGCTCGGGGGTCGGGGGTCATTGATGCTGGTCGTGACAGGCTCGGCTCAGCCCTGTCCCGTCGGTCGCAGATTCTTGATGATGGTTCGGCGGGAACGTCGTGTCGATTCCGGGGTTGATCGCTGGCGGGCGTGATCTTCTGCCCGGGCGCTCCGGGTGTTCCCTGGTGATGCTCGGGCCTTGGTGGCGGTGAACCTGGTCAGGCCGCGAGCGGTGCTGGACGAGCGACGGGGTCGAACAGTCCGGTCCAGGAACTGGGGCAGGGCCAGTGGGTGGGAGGATGCAGGATCTGGGGCCGGGCGGAGCGGGCGCGCCGCGCGGGGATGTGGATCAACTGGGCGCGGATGGTCGACCTCGCGTGGGACATCGAGGCCGGCGCCCCGGTGGGCCAGGTCAGGCTGAAGGCCGTCGCCGCACAGACCATCCAGGCCGCCGTCCGCTGAACCTGCCTGGGGTCAGGTGCCGACGGCCTGTTCCTCAGGTCGGCGTGGACCTCTTCGATGATCGGTCCCGGCGATGCCGGACCTCGGCCTGGAGCGTGGTCGTGGGCGCGTCGGTGAACACTGCGTCATACCGCCAGGTCGCGAACAGCTCGCTCCGGCCGGTACTTGACACAAGCCGATCACCGATCCGCCCGCGGGGCAAATCGCGGGGTGAATAACGGCTTGGTGTCCCCGAGTGGCGACAGGTTCTTCGCCGCCGAGCACGACATCGCACGGAACACCTCTGCCGGGGATCTGGTCCGTTGGACAGCCGCGCCCGACCGGTGGGACGAGCTGCCACTCCCACCGGGCATCCCGGATCAGCACCACAGCCTGACCCTGCGGGCCGGCCGCCCGGCCGGCGTGCGGATCGTCTCCGAGCCGGCGCGGAGCGAGCCCACTCCGTGCTCGCGGCCGACGGGGCATGGCACTTGCTGCCGGTGGACCCGTTAGCGACCGAGAAGGCGACCCGCAATTTCGGGTTTCTCGACGCCAGTTGCTGATCATGCATCAGCCCGAGCGCGATGTCGCGGTGGTGGCGCCGCGGGTCGCCACTGAACGGAAGGCCGGAGTCGTCCTGGCGCAAGCTGCGTGCCGTCGTCTTCCCGGACAGGAAATCAGACCCCAACTCGGTGGCCGTGGACGGTCTCGTGGTGTGGCCCGAGGTGGTCCACGACCCGCGGACCGGGCGTTCGGTGCCCACCTCGCTCCGGGACAGGTCCGCAGCCGGCGAAAAGTAAGTGACGGTATGTCAGTTCCACGTTTTAAGTCGGTCGGCGAACGCGTGCGAGGCGATGGCGATGTGATCGAGGTGCTCGCCTTCCCGGCGGTCTCGTGACACGGCGCTCAGGTGTGAGGCTCATCAAGTGTTCCGAACGGCGCTGCATCTCCAACAGGTCACGGCACCACTGTCCCGTCGAGCATTGCACCGACAGCGTCGTCGACCTGGTCGTCGGTGGCGCGCAGCAGGCCGCCGTAGACGTCGATGGTGGTCTGGATGGACTCGTGGCCCAGACGCTGCTGGATCTTCGGCAGCGGGGTGTTGGCCACGACCAGCCACGCCACGTGGGTGTGGCGAAGGTCGTGGAAGCGCGGGATCTTGGTCAGCCCGCGTTGTTGAGCCAGGCGCAGTGCGCGCCTCCAGCGGTCCTCGTGGAACGACGGGCTGCGCAGCGGTCCGCCGCCGCCGTTGAGGAACACGTATTCCTCCCCGGGCGCGTCCGGTCAGGTGTGGTTCCAGCAGGCGGAGCAGGGTCGGTGCCAGGGAGATCACGCGCCGGGAGCGCTCGGTCTTCGGCGGTCCGATCACCCATTGCCCGTCGCCGTCGCGTTTCCAGGCGCTTAACCGACAACAGCCGACGGACCGTGTCCACGTCGCCGACCCGGAGTGCCGTGATCTCGCCCCAGCGCAGACCGGTGTGCACGGCCAGGGTGATGAAGTCGCGGTCCTGTCGGAAGGCAACGCCGGTCGTGGCGACGTGTTCGTGGGGTCGGCGGACGCCGCGGCCGCCGCCGGGTCGCCAGTCGTAGTGCTCGGCAGCGCACATCGCCTCGGCGATCAGCGCGAATTCCTCGGGTTCCAGGAAGCACACCGTCGGTTCGCCCTCGGCGTTGCACCGGGTCCGGACCGGCAACTGCGAGTCCAGGCACGGGTTGTGCACGAGGAGGCCCTTGCGGACTGCGTAGGCGCAGATCGCGTACAGCAGGCCGTGGTGGTTCGCGATGGTCTGCGGTGCCCGGCCGGCCATTCGCAGCGTCCGGATCCAGGCGGCCACGGCCTGTTCGTCGATCGTCTCGATCGTGGGGAAGTGCAGCGCCAGGCCTTGGATCTCACAGCGGTAGCGGGTCAGTTGGTAGTCCGAGACCCGGTGGCGGGTGCCAGGTACAGCTCGGCGAACTCGGCGAAGCCGGTCCCCACCGACTGCGGTTCCGGTGGGGTGGGGGCGGCGTAGCCGATGCCGATCGCCCAACCGGCCGGCCAACGGTGGCCGGCTTCCTCGACGTCGAGGGCGAAGCGCGCCGCGGCGAGCTTTGCCTCGAAGGTCTCCGAGTGCCGGCGGCCGTCCTGCCGCCAGCGGACCTGATAGGCGCGCGAGCCGTCGGCCCGCCGCCGTTCACCTTCATCGCAACGCCCACGTTGGTGGGGGTGGGCGAGGGGGCGCAGCCCCCTCGCAGCGGCGCGGAGCGCCGCAATGTGATGACGAGCGAGACCGCGAGCGCGTAGCGCGAGCAAGGTTCGCCCGGGAGGGGCCGAGCGTCTCGGGGGGTTCGACCTAAAGCCGAGCGCAGCGAGGGCGAAGCGACGCGGAGCGTCGCAATGAAATGACGAGCTGACGTGGTTCGCGCGGTCCGCGAACAAACTTCGGGTGAAGCTCGTGTCCGAGGGGGGACTTGAACCTGGGAAAACCTCAGCCGCTGACCTGCAGGGTTGGCGTTTCTGCTGGTCAGGGCCATGGTACAGCTCCGGGCTGTTCCGGGTTCGAAGCGGAACCACAGGCTTGATGTTCCCCGGGGGAACAAAAATGATCTTGAAAGGGGGCCGAAACGGGTCCGAAGGGGGCCGTCCTGACGCCTCCGACTTGAGGCTGGTGTTCCCCTGGGGAACATCGCCGCGCGTTGAACAGTGTGGCGATGAATCCGTTGTAGCGTTTTCGGGGAGTCGTCGGGAGGCGACCGCCGTGGCCTTCGGGGCCGTCAACCCGAACGACCCGGCGTTGCTGATCTCGGGAATGGCCGTCGACCTGAATGCCACCCGGGTCGGAGTTGCCGGTGGCGTGCGTCCGCACCGAGACCACCCACCCGGCCGACCCGGCCCGCGGCGCCCCGTTCACCGTCCGCCGCGTCGACTATGTACTGCCGGTGCGGAACGACCCGATCGCTGGTTGGCCGTCACCTGCTCCGCCCTGCCGCCCGGTGTCGGCGAGCCGGCCCTGTCCAAGCGGTGGGTCGAGCTGTTCGACGCGATCATGAACACCTTCCGATGGACCAAGCTACGGGCGTGACCGGTCGCGAGCCACCCGCAAAACGGGAGGTTTGTCATACCCGACAGGTAGGCTCGACGGGTCGGAACCGAGGAAGGCGGTAATGAGCGACGGCACTCGGCTCGATCGCCTGGGCAGCACCAGCTACACGGCTGCGGATCTGGTGTCGATGGCCGCCGATGGCGAGATCCGGGTCCCGACGTTTCAGCGCCAGTACGTCTGGGACGACAGGGATGTCCGCAACCTCTTCGACAGCATTTTCCGCACCTTCCCCATCGGCACTCTGTTGCTCTGGAAGCGCCACGCGGCGGCGGGAAAGGTTGCGCTCGGTCCGATTCAATTCGACGTTCCCGAGGCGTCGGGGGCGCTTTGGGTCGTCGACGGTCAACAGCGGGTCACCTCCTTGTTCGGGGCGCTGGCACCCGGACACGCGGGGGTCGACGACCGGTTCGAGGTCTACTTCGATCTGCGCTCGCGGCGGTTCGTAACCGCTCGCCGGGGCGTCGTACCCGCACACGCGATTCCGGTGCGGGAGGCGCTCGACAGTCGATCGTTGTTGAACTGGATCCGGCGGAATGGCGACGACCTAGAGGGCGACGACCTTGAAACGGTCGACAAGCTCGGCGGGGCGCTTCGCGACTACAAGATTCCCGTGTATGTCGTGACTGGCGACGACCAGAACCTGCTTCGCGAGGTCTTCGACCGGGTCAATTCGGCTGGCAAGCCGATCAGCCGGGCGCAGGTGTTCCACGCGCTGTTCGCGCGCGAGGGCGAACCGGGAAGTCCAAGATCTGTGGTCAGCGCGCTTGCCACATTGGGATTCGGGAGCCTGGAGGAGAACCGGGTGGTTCAGTCCGTCCTCGCGATCCGGGGCGGGAACTTCCAGCGCGACCTGCACGACGAATTCCAGTCTGACGAGGATCCCGCCGAGTGGTACGACAAAGCGGAGGCGGCCCTCACCCGAGTGATCCAGTTCCTCCGGGCCCAGGGTGTCCCGCACCTGGGCCTGATGCCGAACACGCTGGCGATTCCGGCGCTTGCGGCCTTCTTCCATCTTCACCCGGAGCCGGAGGCTTGGACGGTTCATTTGCTCAGTCGGTGGTTGTGGCGTGGTTGGGTCCACGGTTTCGGTCGGGAGAGCGGCCAGACGCCCATTCTGCGGCGGGTTATCCAATCGATTCACCCGGAGCATCGGAACCCGGACGCGGCGCCCGGCGAGTTCGAGGCTGTCAAGAGCCTGCTCGACTTCACTCCAGATCGCGAAGCGCCTCCGGTGAACCTCCTGGAGTTCAACACCAAGTCCGGCAATCAGCGTTTGATCCTTCTGGCACTGGCGACGCTGAATCCGCTCAACCGTGGCGGCGTGCGCATCGACTTGGCCGGCGAGTTTGAGTCGAGAGGTTCGGCGGCTGTCGGCGAGTATGTGCCCCGGCACCGCACGAACGCGGCCGCCCGCGGCTTCTGGATCGGCGAGGCTTCTTTCCACGCGGCCGGATTGAGCGACGAGGTGTTGGCCAGCCATCTGATCAGCGCGGAGGCCGCGCTCGCCCTGGCGAGTAACGAGCCCGACGAATTCCTGCGAGTCAGAGGGGCGGCACTAGCGGATCTGACCAGCAGATTCCTGAACGTACGCGTGGCCCCTGGCACGGATGTCCGGCCGTCGATCCAAGCGATGTTGGAATTGGGTCGAATCGAGAGCACGATGCCGTGACCGGTCAGACCCTCACCGTCCTGATCCAGCGGCCCGATGGTGGCTGGCAGTCCGTGGGTCGGCTGTCGAACGTCAACGAGAAGAACTGGTTCGAGTTCGACCCGGAATACTGGGAGCGACCGGACCGTCCATTGCTCGGGCAGGTGTTCGAGGAACACGGACGGTTCTGGGTACCGAAGTCGAACGTTGCGTTGCCCCGGTGGTTCTCGCACTTGTTGCCTGAGGGCATCCTGCGCGACGCAGTGGCATCCGCCGCCGGAGTGAACCGCAATCGGGAGTTCCAACTGATCCACCGCCTGGGTCGCGACGATCTGCCCGGCGCGGTGAGGGTAGTCGATGCCGAAGTCGACCCGGGTACGGGCTCGACCCCGCCACCGGTCGAGGAACGAGACCACGACCCGACCGATCCCGTTCTGAAATTCAGCCTCGCGGGGGCTCAGCTGAAATTCTCGGTTCTGGCGGCCGGACGCGGCCTGACCGTGCCGCTGAAGGGCCAGGTCGGCGACCACATCGCGAAGTTCCCCGATGCGCGCGCCGGGCATGATGGGGTTCCACAGGCTGAACTCGCTGGTCTCGAATTGGCCCGGAGGATCGGGATAACGACCCCGGTCGCGCGGCTGGTGGATCCCGGTGAAATAACGGGCCTGGGCAAATGGGCGGCGAAGGCCGTCGGTATGGTGCTGTTGGTCGCGAGATTCGATCGGGCGGCCGGGCAGCAGCGTATCCACATGGAGGAGTTGGCCCAGATCATCGACGTCCCCACCGCACGGGAGAGCGCGAAGTATCAGTACGCCAACCACGAACAGATCGCCATCCTGTTCGCGTCATTCGCCGGGGTGGAATCGGTGGCCGAAGTGATCGACCGGATCGTGCTGAATGTGATGATCGGGAACGGCGACGCGCACCTGAAGAACTGGGCGGTGATCTACCCGGACGGTGCCCGCGCTCGGATCAGTCCGGTGTACGACGTCGTTCCGACCGTGCTGTACATTCCCGACGACTACCTGGGACTGAACCTAAACCGATCAAAGGTTTTCAGCGACGTGTCCCCCGGCAGTTTCCGCGCCCTTGGCGAGCGGAGCGGATTCGGAGCCGGTGCCGCGGAGGAACGTGCGCAGGACGCCGCTCGCCGGGTCGTGGAGAGTTGGCCGATCCTGGCTGAGCACCTTCCGCCGGACCAGTACCGAGCACTGTCGGACCGGTTGTCGACACTCGGCCTTCCAGGCTAAGAGCGACGGTGGCGTCCGGTTGGCGTCTAGCGGTCCGAGATGAGCTGGGCAAACGCGCGCGTTGTCGCAGGCGACCCGCGCGGTGCTGCCGGGCAATCATTGGGCAGCGGTCTTGCCGGAAGGTCCCTGCCCTCGAGTTCGGGTTCCGCGGTCAGTGGCGATTCTGGAATGTCGACCCGTACGCCGGATTCGTCCTCGGCTTCCAGCACGGCCAATGCCGTCCGCAACTGGGCAACGAAGCCGGGCAACAGGTCGACACCCGTGGTGTGCAGAACCAGGTCGATCGACCGATACCCTTGCACCACCCGGTTGCGCAACCGCGCCGGCTAGGCCCAAGGTATGTTCCGCGAACCGTTGCTTCACGGCGACATCGACCTGAGCTGAGGCCTCGCCGAGGACGGTGAAGTTCCACAACAGAGCGTCGCGTCGCTGCCGGTCGGCCTGGAGGTCAACCAGCTCCAAGCCGGCGACGCGCTGTTAGGACTGCTCGGCAGCATCTATCATTTCCGCGATGAGCAGAAGCTCACGCCTCATAGAGCACGCGGGCCTGGGCCAGCACGGTTCCTCGCAGCTGGCCGTGCAAAGCGTTTCGCGAGACGAGATCGACCCAGTGGCCCAGAGCTTCGAACAGCTCGTCGGCCAGTTCTTCGATGGTCCAGCCGAGCCGCGCTCCCGGGATGAGTTCGTATAGTACGTCGAGATCGCTGTCCGGCTTCGCTGCGCCGCGAGCGACCGACCCGAAGACCTCCAGCCGTGCGAGGCCGTAGCGCCGGCAGATCTCGGCGATCCGGTCGGTGTCGACCTCAAGTCCGGGGACGGTCATGAAATCCAGGGTACGGCGCCGCCACATCATCACGCCCGAACCAAAGTCAGTCGGTGTCGGCTTGGCGGCGCACTGAGTCACCAGGTCGCGCCCCCTGTGATCGTCACGCGACCTTCCGACGGCGCTGTCGCCCAGTTGGCGCCAGGCCCCGAACATCCTCGGTGCGCGAAGGTGTTGCCTGCTCGCCGCGCTCGATGATTGCGGCGAGGTGGGCGTCGGTGAACCTGACGTGCCGGCCGAGTCGGGTGTGCGGTACGGCGCGGGCGGTGACCTTGTCCCGCAGCCAGGTGCGGGGGACGTTGAGGATCTGGGCTGCTTCGCTGATCGAGTAGAGCGGGCCAATCATGCTGGCCTCCGTTTGGGATCGGGTGATCTCATTGCTGACTGTCATCGGCACATCGGCCCGCACCCCGGTCGACTTCTCGTACGGGTCGGCGGGGCCTGTGCCCCCAAGCCGGATGAGTTAGCTCGGAGCGAGGCGTTGATCTCGGCCAGGGCTTGTTCGGCGGCTGTATCCCTCGGCCTGCTCGCGGTCAGTGCGTCGCGGATCGGTCCAGGGCGAGCGCCGGCGGTACCGGCGTCCTGACGCTTCCGGAGGATCGCCGTTTCGGTACTGGGGCGCGACCTGGCGTTGGGCTGATCGTGGTCCAGGGCTGCACGCACGTGTTTGGCGATCTCGGCGGCCAGGCCGGCTGGTACGGCGTTGCCGATCTGTTTGGCGATCTCGATCTTCGATCCGCACCAGAGGTAGTCGTCGGGGAAGTGCTGTAGCGCCGCGGCTTCGGCGTGGGTGATGACCCGATTCACCCGCCGGCGGTGGTCGTGCGCGTCCCACTGTGGGTGCAGGTACTGGCCCTTCTCCGGTTTGAAGAACTCGGTCCGAATGGTCAGCGACGGTGCGTCCCAGCGCATCCGGCCCATGACGTCCGTGGTTCCGGTCGCTTTTTCCCGCCAGCATCGGGGGAGCAGGCGCGGGTCGACGTCGAATCGGCCGCCGCCGGGCGGAACACAGTCGTAGCGAGCCAGCGATAACGCGCTCGGAGAGCGACCGAAGTGCAGGTCCCGGCTCTTGAATACTCCCGGAACGCGTTCACCGAAGAACTCGACGACAGAGTCGGGCAGCTCGGTCCCGCGTGGGACCGTCGGGAACCGCTGGTCGTCGCCAATGCGATCACGCACCGTTCGCCATGGGTGCTGTCCTGCGGCGGGGGTCTTCGCGTGGGTGGGTGGCGGCAGGTCGATCGGGCCGATCCGCGACCCGATGGCGATGGTCCGCAGCCGCCGCTGTGCCACGCCGTAGTCCGCGGCCAGCAGCAGGCCGTGACGCAACTGGTAGTTCGAGATCGCCCCGTGGTCTGCCTCGGCGAGCAACAGCGCGAACTCGGTGCTCGACCGGAAGCGGTCGACGTTCTCGATGACGAACACCGCCGGACGGGCAATACTTACGATCCGGAGGAACTGCTTCCACAGCCGGTTGCGCGGGTCGTCTGCGTCCTTGCTGCCCAGGTTGGAGAACCCCTGGCAGGGTGGTCCGCCGACGACGACGTCGGCCCGCGGTATGTGGCCGTCGGCCAGCGAGGCTATGTCGCCCTGAAAGGTGTGCGCCTGCCCGAAGTTCGCTGCGTACGTCGCCGCTGCGTGAAGATTCCACTCCACGGCCAGCAGCGGACGGAAGCCCGCTCGGACGAACCCGATGGTCATTCCGCCGCACCCGGCAAACAGATCGATCATCGTCACTGCTCGGCTGCGCGGCATTCGGAATACTCCTCGGCGATCCTGCGGTTGTGAGCCCTTGATCGTCCCCGGCCGCACTTGCCGGCTTCCTTGCGGCAAGGAGATCTGTGCGGGACGGGGCCCTGCGGCAAGGTTCGCGGCAAGGTGGGACGTGACCGCGCTCAGGCGGGCGAACCGGTTATGACGGGTCCATCAACCGCAATCTCGGAAAGACCCTGTCAACCGGCGGAACTTCGTGGCCGTTCGGACCGTCAAAGGGTCGTGCGATCGGTTGATGGTCCCGCGCCCGCTTCTGCGCCGGGCCGTCGCACCTGATCACGATCGAGCGTCCCGCCGACGCCGAACCACTCGACATGCCAGGAGTTCTGATGGCTATGCCCGTCCGCCCCGGCTGAGAACCCGTCGCGAGCCGCGAAGTCGGCCGCGAGACCAGCCAGCGAGGTAACGGTTCGGTTCGGCCCCTTCGGCCGGTCGGCCGGTGAACCGCCAATGTCGGAGCCGGCCTGCCCAGCCGGAATTAATGAACCATCCCCATGCCGTAGCCAGAGGGATCGCCGCAGGTGGCGCGAGGCTGCGCGCTTCTGCACCGCCGGGCGATCCAAGCGATCCAATTTTCGAATGCGAAGCGAGGCTGAATCATGCCCCCGAACGTCCTGGCGAGGCTCGGCCAGCAGCTGGCGGTCGGGCGACCGAGTGTCGCCGGACAGTTGAGCACTGACGAGATCGGAGTTCGCCGCGCGCGGGCCGTGCTCGACCCTCACCCCGATGGCTATCGGTCGGGTGGGCGGGACTGTGACGGGCCTTCGACGCTGACTGGTGGCAGCGTGCTGTGGGGTCTGGGGACTTGGTTCGAGTTCGATCCGGCGGCCGCGCGCCTATGCGCTGGACGGTGTCACGAGCTTTGCGCTGGCCTGGATCGATGTGGCGACCCGGTGGTTGCCGTTCGCCTTGACGATGTCGTTGTTTGCCCTCACCAATGCGCTGTTGGTGCCGGCGCGGCAGTCGGTGTGTTCGCCGCCGACCGGATCGCGACCCTTGCCAGGATCGGTTCTGTGTGATGGCAACCGCGTGCCGCTGGGCCGGCAAGGTTGCCGACAGTGCAACCGAAAAGCGTGTGACCTGGGCTTATGAGGTTGCCGCAAGGGTTCCGGCAACCGCTTCTCGGCACCGTTGCTCCCATGGCATCGAGCTTGGGAGGACACGTGAACGTCACCGATCTGGATCAGCCCCGGATGAGCGAGCTGGTCGGCAGTGGTCCGTTGCTGTTGGCCGCGTTGCAGCGGATCGACGTCGAGGGCTGGGACGGCGAGACGGGGCGACTGGTTCTGCACTACGCGATGTGCAACGTGGTACGCCCAACGGTGAAGGGGGTCGGATTCACCGGCGCGGTCGCGGCGTTCGCGGAGGCGACCGGTTGGGCAGCCGCGTGGGAGGCGTTGTCAGCCAGGCGCCTGCGCTCGGCGCCCTCGCCGTGGGGAGTGGTCACGTCAGCGGTCCGGTTCGCGGTGCTCAACGAACGGATCGCGGAGGCCTACGGAACCGACGCGAGATCGGCCTGGCGGGTCCACCGCCACAACCGGTGCACCACGAGCGGAGCGCGCCGGACCCGCAGGGTCTGGACCAACGTTGCCGATGCGTCGGCGATGGCCCAACCGGTCAGCCTGACTCCGCTGCTGGAGGCCGGTTACGAACCGCCCGCCCCTTCGGCGGCCGGGTCGATAGAGACAGCCGGGCCGTTCATGATCGCGATCACCGAACTGCTGGTGTCCCACGGTTGGCGGCCGGAGGTGGCCGCAGCCGCGGTAATGCACGTGGCGGAGCACGCCAGGCCGAACCCGTCCGGGCCTCCGAAGGCGCACGGCTGGCGGGAGCTGGCGCTGGAGTTGCGGATCCCCCCGTGGCAGGCCCGCCGGGTCACCGTCCTGCTGCTGGGTGTGCCGGGTTGGCCGGGGCTGGTGGAGCGGATCGCCACCGGCGGACCGGCGGCGTTGATCGGGCCGGAGATCGAGGCCGCGGTCCAGGCCACCTGCGAGCGGACCATGGGACCACCGGCCCGCGCCGTCGCCAACCTCGTCGAGCAGACAGCCGGCGAAGCCGCGTTGGCCTCATGACCGATTGGCGTGGCGACCCGAGGTGCGCACATACCGGCACCGACCAGGACCCGACATCGCTCACGGCGCGACTGTCGGTGACCGCAAGGACGATCGCGGCACCGGTTCCGTCGGGGAATGGGACCGGGCCGGAGGAACGGAGAACACACACGTGAACCGATCGGCAACACCGGCCCGGAGGCCCATCGTCTGGCGCGTCCGCCGCGGTGCCACGTCCGTTGTCCTGGCCGGGACGGTGATGGCACTCGCGGGCTGCGGATCCGCCCCGGCGGTGCGCACCGAGCCTGTTCCGCCACTGCCAACCGTCGCGTCCACCGGCCCTTCAGCCGAATCGACCGTGGAACCCCAACCGACCAGCACGCCGACTCCGACCGACGAGTCCGCGGCGGTGCTGGCCGCCTACCGGGAATTCTTCGACCGTCAGACCGAGATCTCCGCTGCTCCGGCAGACCAGCGGAGGGCAATGCTCCAGCCATTCACGACCGAGCCGGAACTCAGTCGTGTCCTGGGCGGCATGTTGGCCACCCAGCAGTTGGGGCAAGTCGGATATGGCACTTCAGTGCTCCATCCGAGGGTGTCGCGGATCGATGGCGATCAAGCCACGGTCACTGACTGCCAGGACAACAGCAAGGTCGGCCGGAAGAAGATCGACGGCGGCAAGCTGACCACCCGTGGATTGGCCCGGGACAACACGGAGGCGACTCTGCGCCGAGGTGCCGACGGTGCCTGGCGCGTCGCGGCGGTTACATACCCGAACGCGCCATGTTGACCTCCGCCAAGGTGAGCTGCTGGATCGCGGCGGCTGGCACCCTGCTCGGACTTGCGGCGCCTTCGGCTGCCGCCGATGACGATCCCGGCCCAATCGCTGTCCGCGGCGGCCGGGGCTGGATCGACACATCGGTGACCGATCCCGGACTCCCGGCTCAAGTTGGCCCGATCAATCGGCATGGGAAGAGCCTTCAACGGCCGCGCCGTATTTGTGTCGAATCGCCGCTACGAGCGCTGGGCGGCTCGGGCGCCGGTCAGCAGTACGTCGGCGACAGTCCGGAGGCGGGTCCGGGTGGCTGGATGGTCCGCCAGTGTTCGGACGGGTCAGTCAACACGATCTGGGTAGCGGCAGCGCCCCGCCACTCGACGGTCACGCCGGAGGAATTGGCGAAGCGAGCGGCGAACCGGTTGCCGTTGGCGGTGCCGCGGCCGCTGTTCAACCCGGCGCGGCCGTCGAGTGCTGGGCCGGCGACGTTGGTCGGGGTGCCGACGTGGCTTTGGGTGGACGGTTGGCGGTCGGTGAGTCAGCGGACGCAGGCCGGTCAGGTGTGGGCGGTGGTGGTCGCGGCACCGGTCGAGACGACGTGGTTCCCGGGCGACGGGAGCGGACCGATCCGGTGCACGGTGAACACGCCGTGGACGGCCGATACTGCGGCGACCTCGTGTGAGCACATGTATGTGCGGTCCAGCGCCGGGCAATCGGCCAGCGCCTACCCGGCTCGGGTGGTCGTGTCCTGGCAGGTGACGTGGCGCGGCTCCGGCGATCAGTCGGGGAGGCTGCCGCTGATGCAGCGTCAGATGTCCTTTCCGATCGCCGTCGCGGAGCGGCAGACGGTCGTGACTGTGGAAGGAAACCAGTGATCCTCAAAACCAGAACGGCGGTGGGCGCCACGATTCCCGCCCAAACGCAGGCGGCGGCGGGTCGGCGGTTGCCGACCCGGTCGAGGCGGCCGGGTTTGATCGCGGTGGCTTCTCTGTTGATCGTCGGGTTCGGGTTGACCGGCGCGTTGCTGGTCTCCCGTGCCGGGGACACCACCAGCGTGCTGGTCGCCGCCAGGCCGGTGCCGGCTGGTCAGCCGATCAGCGGCGCGGATCTGTCGGTGGCCCGAGTCTCGGGGTCGGTCCGGGCGATCGCTGCGGCGCAGGCGAACACCGTTGTGGGGCGTATCGCGGCAGTCGGGATGGTGGCGGGGCAGGTGCTCAACCGCGACATGCTCACCGCCACGACGGTGCCGGGACAGGGCCAGGTGATGGTCGGGTTGGCGCTGGCGCCGGGTCAGTTGCCCGGTGACGGTCTGCAGATAGGTGACCGGGTGCTGGCAGTGGCGGTCCCGGCCGCCACGGACTCGGCTGGTGCTCTGCCGGCGGCGCGTGCGCTGGCCGCCGGGCAGGTGTACGGGCTGCGCCCGGACACCGGCTCGGACGCTTCCACGCTGGTGACTTTGCTCCTGCCGATCGACGCGGCCGGCCAGGTCATGGCTGAGGCCGCGGGCGGTCATATCGACCTGGTGAAGGTGGCTGCGTCATGACCGTGGTGGCGTTGTTCTCCGACAAGGGCAGCCCCGGCGTGACCACGCTGGCGTTCGCTCTGGTGACGACTTGGCCGCGGGAATGTGTGTTGGTCGAGTTGGACCCGGCCGGCGGGGACTTGGACCTGCGGTTGACCGACCGGGCCGGGCACCCGGTGCTGGCCGCCGAGCCTGGACTGTTGAGTCTGGCGGCGGCCGCCCGCCGCGCGCCGACCTCGCTTCGGGCGCACGCCCAGCGCACGCCGTGCGGGGCGCTGGTGGTGCCCGGCCTGGCCGGGGCTTGGCAGGCGCACGGCATGACGGGACTGTGGCCGCAGGTCGCGGGGGCGGTCGAGACCGAGGCTGTCGGTGATGTGATTGCCGACCTCGGGCGGCTGGCGCCGGACGGCCCACTGGCAGCGGTGGCCGCGTCCGCGGATGTGCTCGTCGGTGTCACCCGTGCCGAGCCCGTCGCGATGCTGCGCCTGCGGGACCGGATCCGGAACCTGCACGAACATCTGACGTTGAATCAGAACAGCCGTACCCTGGTTGTGCTGGTCGCCGACGACCGCCGCGGCGGTGCTGCCTGCGAGGCGATGCGCCGTGTCCTGCTCGATGGAGGCGTCGGCGCCACGGTCGCCGGGTTGGTGGCTTTCGACCCCCGCGCCGTGATCGCGCTGCACCTGGGTGAGGCCCCACAACGGTCGATGCTCATGCGGTCGGTGCAAGGTCTGGTACCCGAGCTGACCGGGGGGCCCGCGGTCGGGTCCGCGCCGGGGGTTCGGTTGTCACGTCGGCTGTTGGTGTGGTCGCGATGACGGCCACGCTGCCTCAAGCGCTGGACACGGTCTGGGTGCGTCGGTTGCAGGGTGAGGTCGGGCAGCGCCTGGCAGCGGCTGCCCGGGCGGCGCGGGACGCCGGCGGGCCGAGGCTGACCGGGGAGGACGAACGCCAGCACGCCCGTTCGGTGATCGCGGCCGTGGTGGCCGCGGATTCGGCGAGTCAATTGCGGGCCGGGCAGGCCCCGCCGTCGCCGCAGGTCGAGGAGGCGGCCGCCGAAGCGGTGTTCGCCGGCCTTTTCGGCGCCGGGCGCTTGCAGTTGCTGCTGGACGACCCGCGGATCGAGAACGTCGACATCAACGGCGCCGACGAGGTCTTCGTCTCCTACGCCGACGGGCGCCGCGAACGCGTCGGACCGGTCGCCGCCAGCGACGCTGAACTGGTCGAACAGATCCAGATCCTGGCCAGCTTCGCCGGGCTGAACGCGCGGGCGTTCGACGACGCCAACCCCGAACTCGACCTACGCCTGCCCGACGGGACCCGCCTGTCGGCGGTGCGGCGGGTGACCGCCCGCCCCGCGGTGTCGCTGCGCCGGCACCGGTTCCCGCGGGTGTTCCTGACCGACCTGGTCGCCAACGGCACCCTGTCCGAGGACCTGGCCCAATTCTTGTCCGCGGTCGTGCGGGCTCGGCGCAACGTGATGATCGCCGGGGAGACCGACACCGGCAAGACCACGCTGCTGCGCGCCCTGGTCAACCAGATCGACCCGACCGAGCGGTTGTGCACCGTGGAGAACAGCCTGGAGCTCGGCCTGCGGGCCCACCCGGACCTGCACCCGGACGTGGTCGAACTGGAGGCCGTCCCGGCGAACAGTGAAGGCGTCGGGGAAGTGACGATGGCCCGGTTGGTGCGCCGCACCCTGCGGATGAACCCCGACCGAGTGATCGTCGGTGAGGTTCTCGGCCCCGAGGTCATCACCATGCTCAATGCGATGAGCCAGGGCAACGACGGCTCCCTGTCCACGATCCATGCCCGGACCGCCCGTGGTGTGTTCGACCGCATTGCCACCTACGCGCGGCAGGCCGAGGAACGACTCGACCTGGACGCCACCCACCAACTCATCGCAGGCGGCGAGGGCGGCACCGGTGCCCTGGATCTGGTGGTGTTCCTGCGCAAGACCCGCCCCGCCGGCGGTGACCCGGCGGATGCGGCGGTGACCCGCCGGTTCGTGGCCGCCGTGCTGGAGGTGACGGGCTACGACCGGCGCGTGCAGTCGAGCGAGATCTTCAATTCCGGCCCGGACGGGCACGCCCTTCGCAACCCGATGGTGCCGATCGCCTGCCTGGAGGCACTGCTGGCGGTCGGGTACCGACCTGCCGACCACTGACCGACCGCCACCTGACGCCGTGTCAGGTCCACATTGTTTGAGGGGACATGGACGTTTCGACTTTGGCCGGGCTGATGGTCTTTGCCGGTTTCGGCGCCGCGCTGTGGCTGCTGGTCGTCGTAATCGTGCGACCGCCGCAGCCGCGCACCGGACGGCGGCGGGTGCGGCTGCCCCGTCGCGCGCAGGCGGCAGCGGCGGTCGCGGTGCTGGTCGCGATCGTGACCCGCTGGCCTGTGGCGGCCGCCGCCGGGGCAGCGTTGGTGTGGTGGTGGCCGGCGCTGTTCGGCGGTGCGGTGGGCGCCCGGTTGCGGTTGGAGCGGCTGGAGGCGTTGGCCTGCTGGACCGAGGCGCTGAAGGACACCGTCGCCGGGGCGATCGGCCTGGACGAGGCGATCCCGGCCACCACCGCCGGGGCGGCAGCGGCGATCCGACCGGCCCTGGACCGCCTGACCGAACGGCTGCGGGCCCGTGAACCCCTGCCGTCGGCGTTGCGGCATCTGGCCGTGGACCTGGACGATCCGTCGGCGGATCTGGTCGTGGCGGCGCTGTTGTTGAACGCGCAACTGCGGGGCCCCGGCCTGCAGGCCACCCTGGCGGCGTTGGCCGTCTCGACCCGGGACGAACTCGACCTGCGCCGCAAGGTGGAAGCCGGTCGCCGCGCCCTGCGGACCGGCGTGCGGATCATCGTCGGCACCACGCTGGGGTTCGTCGGTGCCCTCGCGCTGCTCGACTCCGCCTACCTGCGGCCCTACGACAGCCTCACCGGGCAACTCGTCCTGGCTGTCGTGGCCGGGATCTTCGCCGCGGCGTTCGCGTGGCTGCGGGCACTGGGTCGCGACGGCGACCCGACACGCCTGCTCGCCACAGCGGGAACGGTGACCAGATGACCGCCGCCGTGTTGGTGTTCGGGGGCCTCGGCGCCGCGCTCCTCGGGTTGCTCATACTGCTGGTGCGCCCCGGGCCGACGTTGCTGGCCGCGATCGGGCGTCTGGACGCCGCCCGGACCCCGACGCGGTCACCGACGTCGACATCGG
This sequence comes from Sporichthyaceae bacterium, assembly GCA_036268355.1. Taxonomy (GTDB): domain Bacteria; phylum Actinomycetota; class Actinomycetes; order Sporichthyales; family Sporichthyaceae; genus DASQPJ01. The sequence continues at coordinate 36,576 of DATAUG010000099.1, read as the reverse complement.
CGCGGACCTGGGCCGCCCGCCAGGTGCGGCTGGGTCGCTGGGTCGAGGAGCGGCTGGCTCGGCGTACCCCGGTCGGGCGGGTCACGAACGATGGCCGGGCGGCGGATCTGGCGATCACCGCGGGTAGCAACGAATTACTGATAGGCCGTCAGGTCTTCGTCGGGCTCACGGGTTTCCTCATGCTGCCACTGTTGGTGATCGCCTTGGCTGCGGTTGGGTGGAGGCTGCCCGCGGTGGTCCTGGTGCTGGGTTCGCCGGCGCTGGGGGTGTGCTCCGCGTGGTTGCCGCAGGTTGAGTTGCGCCGCGAGGCCGAGGCACGTCGCCGGGAGTTCCGTCAGCACCTGAGTAGTTACCTCGATCTGGTCGCGATGAGCCTGGCCGGTGGCCGCGGTGCCGCCCAGGCGCTGGCCGAGACCGCGGCGATGTCTGAGGCCTGGTCGTTCCGGCTGCTGGGCGATGTCCTGGCCACCGCCCGATTGACCGGCACCAACCACTGGCACGGACTGGGCGAACTCGGGGAGGGCATCGGGATCGGTGAACTCGGCGACCTCGCCGCGAGCCTGGCCCTGGTCGGGGACCACGGTGCCCGGGTCCGCGAGACGCTGGCCGCCCGAGCGGCCGGGCTGCGTCGCCGCGCCCTGACCGATGCCGAGGGAAACGCCGCCGCCGCGGACCAGGCCATGCGTATCGCGCAGGTGCTGCTCGCCCTCGGGTTCCTTGTCCTGATCGCCTACCCGGCCGTGGCCGCCGTACTGACCATGTGAACAAACCCCGCCTGAACACCCATCGGAAACCGAACCAGCAAGGAGAAACCTCGATGCCCGAACTGACCTACCTGATCGCGTGGTGGACCGTGCACACGACGCCGCCGGCCGGATCGAAGCGTCCGCGCGATGCCGGTGACATCGTCCAGTACGTGGTGATCACCGCCGCGCTGGCGATCGCCGCCGTGGCGGTCGTGGCGATCATCGTCGCCAAGGTCACCGCCAAGGCCAAGAGCATCCAGACCCAATAATCCATGATCACGAAGAAGGCTCCGGGACCGCGGGATGCGGGAACGAGCACCGTCGAGCTGGCGATCACCACGCCGGTGCTGCTGCTCGCGATCCTGACGGTTGTCCAGATCGGGCTGTGGTTCCACACCCGACAGGTCGCGTTGACCGCCGCGCAGGACGGCCTGCGGATCGCCCGCGCCCATGGCGGTACCGCGACCGACGCCCGCGAGCGGGCATTGGCCGACCTGCACGTCCTGGCCCCGAAACTGCTCACCCACCCAGACGTCGAGGTGACCCGCGGCACCGACACCGCGTCCGTGGACGTGCGTGGCCGCGCCACCTCGATCCTGGGCATCCTCAGCCTGCCGGTGCACGAACACGCCGCGGGCCCGGTCGAACGGTTCGTCCCGGCAGCCGGTGGGTTCAGCAATCCCGAAAACACCGGTCCGGGGAGTGCGACGTGACGCCGGCCCAGACCCTTGCGCGCAGGGCGGATCGGGGCAGTGTCGCGGTCGAGGTGGTGCTCGTCGCGCCGTTGCTGGTCGGGTTGCTGGTACTGGTCGCCGGGCTCGGCCGGATTGCGCACACCCGGGAACAACTCGACGGTGCCGCGGCCGACGCCGCCCGAACCGCCTCCCTGCAATGGCAGCCCCTGGCGGCGGTGCAGGCCGGGCAGGACGCCGCCCGCGCCTACCTCGGCGCCGACGCCTGCCGCCGACTCGACGTGGCCGTGGACACCAGCCAGTTCCGGTCCGGCGGGCAGGTGACTGCCACCGTGCACTGCACGGCATCGCTGGGCGGGCTCGGCCTGGCCGGGTTCCCCGGTTCGCACACCTTCACCGCGAGCTCCACCGTTCCGTTGGGCATCCACCGGAGCCGAGGATGACCGGTTCTCCACGCAACCTCAGAAATCATGCCCGCCGGGATTGCGGGTCGGCCACGGTGTTTGTCGTCGTCCTGGTCCCAGCCTTGCTGGCCATGGCCGGCCTGGTCATCGACGGAGGGTACGCCCTGTCCGCCCGCCAGCAAGCCGACACGATCGCCGAACAAGCCGCCCGCGCCGGCGCCGACCAACTCGCCATCAACACACTGCGCGCCGGCGGACCGATCCGTCTGAACCCGGCTGCGGCGAGAACGGCTGCCGAGAACTACCTGGCCGAAACCGGCCACACCGGCACCGCGACGGTCAGCGGCGTCACCGTCACCGTAACCGTCCGCATCGCCCGGCGCACCGCCGCGCTGTCCGCGATCGGAATCAACACCGTCTCGGCCACCTCGACCGCCACCGCCACCGGACTGACCGGTATCGACCAACCCGACGGGGGCATCCGATGACCACCACCCACCTGACCGGCGATCGAGGCTCGGGCATCGCGCGCGGCCTGGCCGCACTCGTCGCGTTGGCCGTGCTCGTCGTCGTCCCGCCCCTCGGGCTGATCACGGCCGTCGGCAACCCGATGCCCCGTCAGATCCTCGTCAACGGCCTGTTCACCGACGCCGCCGTGACCGGGATGCTCGCCGCCGTCGTGTGGCTGGCCTGGGCCCAACTGATTCTCGTCGTCACCATCGAGACCATTGCCGCGGTCCGCGGCCGCGGCCTGCCGCGGCTGCTGCCCGGGTGCTCCGCGCAACAGCGGCTCGCCCGCCACCTCGTCGTCGCCGTCTCCGTTCTACTGACCGGGCTGGCCGGTACCGTGACCGCCGGCACCGCGACCGCCGGCGTAGCCGCCGGTCCGGCAACCGTCGTCGCCTGCGCGACCGTGTCGACAGCAGCGGTATCTGACCTGCCGTCAGCGGTCCGTCCGGGCACGGCCGAACGCCCGACAGCGATCAGCGCGGTAGCGGCACCCGTGCTCCAGCCGCCGCCCGCCGCGCCGATCCGTGAACTCTGGTACGTCGTGCGGCCACCGCACGGACGCCACCACGACTCGCTTTGGGACATAGCCGAACGTCACCTCGGCGACGGCCTGCGCTGGCGCGAGATCTACGAACTCAACCGCCACCGCTCCCAACCCGACGGCCGAGCGCTCGACCTCGCCCGCCTCATCCAACCGGGCTGGCGGCTGCTGATGCCCGCCGACGCCACCGGACTGCCCGAACACCAAGCCCAGCACCACAAACCGCACCGACCCGCGGATCGACCGGCCAACCAGGCGCCCGGCGGATCCAGCGCAGGCCACGGGGCCGCGCCCGACGCGGAACCGGCCCCTGCCGCATCGACGGCCCACGCAGCAGCCGCCGCCGTGGGCCCGGCGCCTGCTGCGCCGCGCCCGCGGATACCTGCGCCGTCCAGCCCTGTCCGGCAAACGTCCCAGCAGCTGATCGGGCCGCGGACCGCCGTGCCCGAAGACGACGACCAGGACGCCGTGCCCTTCGGGCGACTCACACTGGGCCTGAGCGCTTTGGCCTGCGCCGGGGTGTGCGCGGAACTGTCCCGCCGCCGCCGCCGCGCCCAACGGACCCGCCGCTTCGGGCAGCGACTACCTCGCGCCGGCCGGCAGGCGGTCGCCACCGAACGGCGCATCCGCACCGCCGACGGCGAACTCACCGTCCTTGCCCTGCGCGACGCGCTGCGACTGCTCGCCGCCAACTGCCGCCGCACCGGACGGACCCTGCCCGACCTTCACGCGATACGGATCAACGCCCACCAGGCGACCCTGATCCTCGGTACCGACGACCCGACCGCCGTCGAACCGTTCACTGCCCACCAAACCCGCACCTGGACCCTCGACCTCGATGCGATCGAAGCGAACAGGACGGCCGACGATGATGACCCGGTCGACCCCTACCCGGCACTGGTCGCGCTCGGCGTCACCGACCAAGACGTGATCGTCGTCAACCTGGAAGCTGCCGGCACCCTGACCGTGGCCGCCGAACCCGGCGCCGCGGCTCAGGTTCTCACCGCGCTGGCACTGGAACTGGGCACCGGGTCCCTGTCCGCTACCGCCCAACTGGTCCTGACCGGCTGCCCACCGCCGTTGCGCGCCATGCTCGACAGCGGGCGGGTCAGCGTGCTGGCCCCGCCCGCCGCCGCGACCTGGGCAGCGGCCACCGGCCGCGAGATAGCCAAGATCCTCCACGCCGCCGACCTGCCCGACCTCCCAGCCGCGCGTGCAGCAGGGAAGGCCACCGACGTCTGGGCACCCTCGGTTCTGGTCATCGGATCGAATGCCGCCGGCACGCCGCAACGACCCGGACCCGGTGTCGCGGTGATCCGCGTCGGCGAGCCGAAACCCGATGTGGGATGGGAACTGCGCCACCAGGACGACGGCTGGACCCTGCACCCCCACGACCTGCGGCTGAACCCGCAACGACTCGACCCGGCCACCCTCGACACCCTCGCCGACGCGCTGGCCACCGCCGACCTGCCCCCCGTCGACCCAAGCCCCAAAACCCACAACTCGTTGAACGAGGCCGACACCAAGGCGAACGACTGCGCCGGACCGCCCCCCGCCCTCGATGTCCGGGCCCGGATCCCCGCCTCGGCCGAAGCCGCGGCACCGGCACCGGCACCGGCACCGGCACCGAACCAGGAGCAGGAGGTGGGGCCGATAGCAGAACCGGCGACCGTGGTCGGCAGGACCACTTACGTGCCGGCGCGGGTGCTGCTGCTCGGCCCGGTCGAGGTCACCGGCGCCGACGCCGCCCCGATCGAACGGCGCGGGCGGGCCGTGGAACTGACTGCTTTCCTCGCCCTGTACCCGGCCGCCTCCCGGCACCACTTCGACGAGGCGATCTGGCCCGGATTACGGGTCAAGGACGGCACCCGGGACTCGCTCATCTCCCGAACCCGGAAATGGCTGGGAACCAACCCCGACGGCCAGTACCTCCTTCCGCACGTCGCCGAGACCGGCGCCTACCGTCTGCACCCGGACGTCACCTGCGACTGGACCGACTTCACCGCGCTGACCGCCCGAGGTCTGGCCGCCGGCCCGGACGGCGTCAATGACCTCGCCGCGGCCCTGGAACTGATCCGTGGCCGGCCGTTCCTCGGCGTCAACCCGATCCGCTACACCTGGGCCGAAGCCGACGCCCAGGACATGATCAGCGCCATCGCGGATGCCGCACACGCACTGTCCAGCCTCGCCCTGGCGGCCGCCGACCACCGTCGAGCGCGATGGGCCGCTGCGAAGGGTCTAGTCGTGGACCCCTGCTCGGAGATTCTCTACCGGGACGCGATCCGGGCCGCCGCGGCGGCGGGCGATCTGGCCGACGTCGATCGGTTGGTGGACAGCCTGCAGCGCCAACTGGCGACCATAGATCCCGAGGGCGATGTCTCGGAGGAGACCGCGGAACTGTTGGCCATGGTCGCGGGGCGGTAGGCACCCCCCAGTACCGTTTTCGAACGTCGCACCCCGGCCGTCTGCACCTGCTGATTGGGCATCAGAATCATGCCCGCCCGCCAGAACAGGGTGACCGGCAGCCCGGGCTCCGCGATGCCCTTCTGGAGTAGGCCGATCGGGCGCAGCGAACAGTGGCCCATTTCCGGTGCGCTACCGGGGAAATGGCATGCCGGCGTGGTCGACAGCCGGTCGCGATCATGCCGCCCGGACGGTCTTTACGGTCCGTCAGATAAGTCTCGGTGTTCGAAGTGCGCACATAGGGGTGGTCCGCGCATCGTGCGCGTGGCCGCCACGGAGGTGCGCATGGGAAGTCGCGGAATTACGTGGACATCGACGGGCGGAGGTGACTCGTCGTGGACGGTCGCGGCGGATCCGGGGATCACGGCGAACAACAACGGTCTGCCGGGTCTGGAGGTGCTACGACACCTGGTCGGCGGTTTGCTCACCTGGGGACTGATCGCCTGTGTGGCCGGGCTGGCTGTCTCGGTGATCGTCTGGGCATTGGGCCACCACCAGGGAAACTATTCCCACGCCTCCACCGGTAAGACCGGCGTGCTGGTCTCCGCCGGGGGAGCGTTGTTGATCGGTGGCGCGAACGGGATCATCACGTTCTTCTCCGCGATGGGTGCCCACATCCAATGAGCGCCGCGGCCTCGGTTTGTGTCGGCCCACTCGACCCGGTGTGCTCGGCGGTCGGGGGAGTCGCCGGTTCGGTGGCGCAGGCAGGTTCGGGGTTCGTGCTCGACGGACTCGGGCAGGCGTTCGTGAACGCCGCGCAGTCGGTCACCGGGACGGCATTGACGGCGATCGACTCCGGCACTCGGATCGATCTGACGGCGAGTTGGTTCCGGGCGAACATCGCCGTGATCGCCGCGGTAACACTGCCGGTGGTGACCGGCCTGCTGGTGGCCCAAGTTGTCGGTTCGGTGCTGCGCCGCGAACCCGGTGGGCTGCTGCGGGCGGTGGTCGGGCTCGGGAAGGCCTTTGTCGGCGCGGGTCTGGCGCTGGCGGTCACCCAAGCGGCGCTGGTCGCCACCGACGGGATCTGCCAGTTCATCGCGGCCTCGGCCGGCACCACGGTGCACGGCGCGGCGCAGAGATTCCTGGGCCTGAGCTGGTTGGCCGGGCCCACGACCGGCCCGGTGCTACAGATGCTGCTGGGCATCGGGATCATCGTGGGCTGCCTGGCGCTGTGGCTGGTTCTGCTGTTCCGCAAGGCCGCGCTGCTTCTGGTGGCGGTGTTCGCGCCCATCGCCTTCGCGGGCGCAGTGTGGGACCACACCCGGGTCTGGACCCGCCGCTGGATCGAGATCGTCGCCGCATTGGTGGCGTGCAAGATCGTCATCGTCGTCACCTTCGTTCTCGGGGCGGCCGCATTCTCCGGCACCTCGCCGAGCACACCACCATCTGACGGCACGTCAGCGGTCCCGGTGGCGGCGCAGTCCGGCGGACTGTCCGACGTGCTGGTCGGCCTGTTGCTGTTGGCGATCGCCTGCTTCGCCCCGTGGCTGACGTTCCGGTTCGTGCACTGGTCCGGAATGGAGGCGGCCTCGGCGATGCACGCGAACGTGGCCGCGAACCCGGCCTCCCGCGCCGCCGGCGCGACCGCGTCCCAGGCCCGATTCGCCACCCAACACGCCCTGACCACCGCGGTCCTGAACGGCACTGTCGCAAGGGGCGGCGCGGGCCGTTCAGCCGGCCCGGGCGGGCCCGGCGCCACGCCTGTGCCGCCAGCGCAGCGCCCGGCGCCAGGACGCGAGCAGCACCGCACCCACGGGGAGGACCGATGACGACCGAAGTCCGATTCGGGCGACTGGAGCGCCGCGGCCTGCTGCTGGGACTGTCGGGCACCCAACTGGGCCTGGTCGGGACCGCACTACTGGTGTTGGTCGCCGCCGGGACGGCCCACGGGCCGCTCGGGATCACCATCGCCGCACCGTTGTGGACCGTCCCGATGATTCTGGCGTTGACGCCGATCGGTGGACGGCCGATGGTCGAGGCGATTCCGGTCGCGATCCCGTGGGTGCTCCGGCGGGTATCGGGTCGCTCGGTCGCCCTCGCACGGCCGGTACGCCCTGCCCCACTGGTGATTCCGGGGGTCCCGATCCGGCTGCGGATCGTCGAGGATGAAACCGGTTCGGCGGTGCTGCGTACGGTTCGCCGGGGCACGGGTTCGGGGCCGTTCGTGGTCGTGGCTCGGGTGTGCGGTCGAGGGTTCCTGCTCGACGAGCCGGCCGATCAGGACCGTCGGGTCGGGGACTGGGCCAGGCTGCTGGGTTCGCTCGGTCAACTCGGCCACATCTCCGGGGTGCAAGTGCTGCACCGCACCACAAGCGACCCGAACCGGGACCTGCGGGCGTGGTGGGCCAGCCAGGCCCGCGTCGGTGCGGCGTGGGCCAGCAAGGTTCTGGCCGAACTGGTCGAGGTCGGTGCCGATTCCTCGCGGGTCGAGACGCTGGTCGCGGTGAGTGTCCGCCCGCGTCGGGGGGTCACGCCGGCCGGTGTGATCGCCGGTCTGACGGATGCGTTCGAAGGCGCCGGGCTGGACCTGGACGCCTGGTTGACGCCTCGTCAGATAAGCCGTGTGATCCACTCGGCGTACGACCTGGCCGGTGCTGCGGCGTCGGATGTGTGTGGGCCGATGGGGGTGGCCGAGGCCTGGTCGCACGCGCGGAGCGATTCTGCCTGTCACGCGACGTTCTGGGTCAGCGAGTGGCCGCGTTCGGCGACACATCCGGGTTTTCTGCGCACGTTGCTGCTCGCGCCGGGCGCGACCCGCACGTTCAGCCTGACCGCGCAGCCGTTGGCGACCGGCAAGGCTTTGCGGGAGATCCGCCGCGCCCGGGCGGAGCAGACCGCGGATGCCGCCACGCGGGCGCGGATCGGTCAGGTCGAGGACGAGGCAGCCCGCGCGGCAGCGGCGGAACTGACCCGCCGTGAGGAGGATCTGATCGCCGGGCACGGGGACCTGCGGTTCACCGGTCTGGTTGCCGTCTCTGCGTCCACGCCGGCGGAACTCGACGACGCGTGCGCGGCCCTGTTGTCGGCGGCCGGGCAGGCCGGGTGCGAACTGCGAAGGCTGGTCGGGCAACAGGTTCAGGCGTACGCGGCCGCGGCGCTGCCGCTGGCCCGGGTGCTGTCGTGACCGCCGGCATTGCCCGGTGGGGTCGGTTGCGGGTGCCGGCGCACCGGGGGAGTTCTGCGACGCTGGCCGGTGCGTACCCGTTCCTCGCCCCACCGCCGTGCACGATCGGGCCACCGGTGGGCACCGATGCGTTGACCGGTGAGGTGTTCTGCTTCGACCCGTGGGCGCTGTATGCGGCCGGGGTGTTGACCAACCCGAATGTCGCGCTGGCCGGGGTGATCGGTTCGGGGAAGTCCGCGCTGGCGAAATCGCTTGCGGTGCGGGCGATCGCGACCGGGCGGCGCGCCTACGTCCCCGGTGATCCGAAAGGGGAGTGGGCCCCGGTCGCCGAGGCGGTCGGCGGGTCGGTGCTGCGGCTGGGCCCGGGCCTGCCCGACCGGCTGAACCCACTCGACGCCGTACCAGGCGACACCGGTGCGGGTGCGCCGCTGCTGGCCGCCGTAGCCGAGACCCTGCTGTCCCGGGAGCTGCGTCCCGGTGAACGTTCCGCGCTGGACGCCGCCCTGCGCGGGCCGGCCGGCACGGTCGGTGCAGTTGTAGCCGCGCTGGTCGAACCCGACCCGGCCGCAGCCCGCGCCGACGGGACCGTCCCGGCCGAACGGGTCGCCGACGGCCGCGAGCTGGCCCACGGGCTGCGCCGGTTGACCCGGGGCGATCTGGCCGGGATGTTCGACGCCCCGTCCACGCTGCGACTGGACCCGGCCGCGCCGATGCTCGTCGTGGACCTGTCCGCCCTGCGCGGTGACGACACCGCGGTGGCGGTCGCGATGACGTGTGCCTCGGCGTGGCTGGAACACGCCCTCGCTGGCACGGGGCACGGCGGCGGGCGGTGGGTGATCCACGACGAGGCGTGGCGTCTGCTCCGCGCGCCCGCGCTGGTACGGCGGATGCAGTCGCAGTGGAAACTCGCCCGCGCCCACGGCATCGCGAATCTGCTTGTGCTGCACCGCTTGTCCGACCTCGACGCGGTCGGCGCCGCGGGCAGCGAGACCCGGGCGTTGGCGAGCGGTCTGCTGGCCGACTGCTCAACCCGGGTGATCTACCGACAGGAGACCGACCAACTGACCGCCACCGCCGAGGCCCTCGGGCTGAGCGACACCGAACGGGCCATGTTGGGCTCGCTGCCGCGCGGCTGCGGACTGTGGAAACTGCCCCGCTCCGCGTACCTGGTGCACCACCGCCTGCACTCCGACGAGTCCGCCGTCTACGACACCGACACCGCCATGACGGCCGGCGGTGGCCGGTGAGCGCCGTGCACCTGGCCGAACGCGCCACCCTCGGGGCGCTGCTGCTGGCCGATTCCCCCGACACAGTAAGGGAAATCGTCGCGTGGCTGCGTCCGGAGGACTTTCTGGATCCGTGGCACCGTGACGTTCACAAGGTGATCCGTGACCGCGCGGCCGCGGGGCAGTCGGTGAACCCGCACGCGGTCGGGATCGGGCTGTTGGACCGGGTTGGACCCACCCGTGCCGCGCTGGTGCGGCTGACCGACCTGCTGCGCGCCACCCCGACCCACCCGGACCCGCGCAGCTACGCGCTGATGGTGCTCGAGGCCGCGCTGCGTCGGGAGGTCGCCACCCTCGGGGTCCTGTTGCGGGCCGGGGCGCTGTCCACCGCCCTGGACGGCACCGCCCGGCCGATGCTCGCCGTCACCGCCACGGTCGACGCCGGGATCGAGGCAATCGAAACCCGATTCGGCAGCGCCAGCGGCGTCCGCGCCGCCGACAGCGAACCACGCCCGATCGGGCGGCATCCGAGGATCGGCCCCCGCCCCGTCGTCGAGCACGCCCTGGCCGCCGACCGCCTCCTGCGCGCCCACCCGGCCCCGACCCGCAACCAGACCGGGCAGCTGGAAGCCGGACTGATCGCCGCGCTGATCGCACGACCGCACGCCATCCCCGCTGTCCGCGGTTGGTTACGTCCGGACGCGCTGATCGAGCGCGGTTGGGCCGCCGTCTACACCGCCGTCCTCGACCTGGCCGACCAGCACCGCCCCGTCGACCCGGTCACCGTCGCCTGGCACACCCGCGACACCCCGGCGGCGCCGAGCCCGGATGTCATCGCCGCCCGGGTTGAGTCCGCCCTGCCGTCCGACGTCGGCCACCTGGCCCGCCGGGTCGCCGCGGACCACCTACGCCACCGGTCCGACGAGGCCGCCCGCGCGTTCAGCGCCTGCGCCGGGGACTCGACCCGCGCCCTGCCCGAGGTGCTCACCCTCGCCCGAGCATCCACCGCCCGGCTGCGCACCGCCGCTGCACCACTGACCGGCGGCACCTCCCAGCCATCCCGAGCGCCGGGCGTGCACGGCGCGCCGTCGCGGCGGCCGGAAACCACTGTCCCACAGGGAAGGGCCGGATGAACCGCCGATCGAACACCACCCCCCGGGCCGCCGCGACCGGCGGATTCGACCCGATCGACCTGGCCCTGGCCGGCCTCGCGGTCCTGTTGGCGGCCGGCGCCGTGCTGTGGTGCGGAGCCGCCCTCGCCGGGCTGTTGACCGGGCACGGCACCCCGACCGGCGGGTCCGGGGCGGCGCTGTCCGCACTGACACGGGTTTCTGACCCGGCATCAGCCTGGCCGCAGCCCGGCCAGTTACCCGGACCGATCATCTACTGGGCCTCGACTCTCACTGTGTTGGGCGGACTCGTCGCCGCGACATGGCTCACCCGCCGGTGGTGGGGCCCGCTGCTGAACCGGGCCAGGAACAGCGAGCCGCACGTTCGGCGCCTGCCCGGGCTGGCCCCTGCGGGTGAGGCCAGGGCGATGGCCGGACGCGCGGCGGTCCTCGACCGCGCCCCGGTGCTGCGCCCGGCACTGACCGGAAAACCCGAGGCAGCTCAGGTCGGCTATCGGCTCGGCCGGGCACGCGGAGTCGAATTGTGGTGCACCGTGGAGGACTCCGCGCTGCTGGTCGGGCCCCCGAGGATGGGCAAGGGCCTGCACGTGGTCATCCCGTGGGTGCTGGATGCCCCCGGCCCGGTGGTCACCACCTCCACCCGCCCGGACACCCTGGTGCTGACCCGCGCCGCCCGCGCGGCGGGCGGGCGTCCGGTCGCGATCTTCGACCCGCAACGGCTGGCCGGTCTGCCCGGCGGCCTGCGGTGGTCCCCGGTGCGAGGCTGCGAATCCCCGCGCACCGCCATGGTCCGGGCTCGCGGTCTGGCGGCCGGGGCCGGGTTCGGGAGCACGGTCTCCGACTCGGATTTCTGGTCCGGGCAGACCGAGACCGCACTGCGGTGCCTGCTGCACGCCGCCGCCCTGGACGGACGCCGCGCACTGGATCTCTACCGGTGGTCGCTGAACGCCGCATTGGCCGAGGACGCCGTCACGATCCTGACCAGCCACCCCGACGCCGCCGACGGTTGGGGCGACGCGCTGCAGGCCACCATCCGGGCCGACCCGCGCACCCGCGACTCGGTTTGGCTCGGCGTCCGCCAGGCCCTGGCCGCACTCGCCGACCCGGACGTGCTGGCCTGCGTCGACCCGGGCCCGGACGACCGGTTCGACCCGGCCGCGTTCCTCGCCGAATCCGGCACCCTCTACCTGTTGGCCTCCGCGGTCGCCTCCGGAACGTGCGCGCCACTTGTCGCGGCCTTCGTCGAGGACATCACCGAAACCGCCCGAGCCCGTGCCGCCCGATCGGTCGGAGCCCGGCTGGACCCGCCGCTGCTGCTGGCGTTGGACGAGATCGCCAACCTCACCCCGCTGCCGTCGCTGCCGACGCTGATGGCCGAGGGCGGCGGGTCCGGGATCACCACCCTGGCCGTGCTGCAGTCACTGGCGCAGGCCCGGCACCGGTGGGGTGAACACGCTGCCGATGCCATCTGGGACGCCGCCACCGTCAAGCTGATCCTCGGCGGGCTCGGGAAAGCCCGCGACCTCGATGACGTCTCCCGGCTGCTCGGCGAGATCGACCAGACCATCGCCACCCACTCCCGGGGCCGGGCCGGGGAACGCACCCGATCCGTGACGACCCGTCAGGTCCCGGTGCTGCCGGCCGCACGGTTGCGGACCCTGCCGTTCGGGACCGCGCTGTTGCTGCTGCGCCACAGCCGTCCCGCCGTGATCGATCTCCAACCGTGGACCGCCCGCCCCGACGCGGACACGCTGCGTGCCGCCCTCGTCGGCACCGAGGGCAAAACCCAACCCGCGAGGGAGAATTGACATTGCCCAAACTCCTCCTGGCCACCGCCTCATGGACGGGCGCCGTGTTGGTCTTCGCGTTGCTGGCCGCCCTCGCCGGACCCGGCGCCACAGCCGATGCAGGCCCCCCGGTGGATCTACGCATGGCGGCACCGGTGATCCGTGAGGCGCTGGGTGCGGTCGGCACCGTCGGCTGGTATCGGATGTGCGACCGACTGGCCTGTCACGCCTACGGACACGCCAACTCCGGATACCCGACCGCCGCCGCGCACTGGCAGGCGATGCTCGCCACCGGGCACGCCCACCGGGTCGACCGGTGCGCACCGGCGGGGTCGTTCGCGTTCTGGGCCACGCCGTCCGGGGCCGGGCACGTCGCCCTGGTCGTGGCCGCCGACCCCACCTGCAACCCCGACGACATCTGGCTGGTCTCCAACGACGTCCTCGACGCCGAGGTCGGCCAACACGGCGGCGCCTACCTGGTCAGCCTGACCCGCCTGGAAACCGGGTTCGTCAACCACGTGGACTACCTCGGCTGGTCCGAACCCATCTGCCCCGGGGGCTTGCTGGACGGAGCAGTCGCATGACACGGCGTCAGATCCAGCCCCGGCCCGCCTTGTCAAGCGCACCGCAGGGAACGGTGCACAACCCGCCCACCCGGACTTGTCCACAACCTGATCCGGCGTCACATCACCTGAGCATGAAGGATCCGCCGCATGACACCTGAATTCACCTTCAGCAGCCCGACACCGCAGATCACCACCGCCCGGCTCGCGCTGGCCCGGCTGGAACGGCACCTGCACACTGCGGTCGACCCGTGCGACGCGGGCGCCGACTGCACCGACCTGATGTTCGCGATCATGGGTCTGGAGGACGTCCACCCGCCCTACCCGCCACTATCAGACGAACCTGGCGCCGGCCCCGACCCGCGTGCCGATCTCGAACTCGCCCTCACCGCCCTGCGGGCCGCGATCGAGAAATCCGACACGGCCGGGGAGATCCTGCGTCTCGCGCTGGTCGTGCGTGACCTGCTGCCGCTGAGCGACAGCCCGCACCTCGGCACCGCCGGGGCCGACCAGCACGGCCCCGGCCGGTGAGGGCGTGGCAGGCAGACCTCGCCCGGACCGCCTCATCCCTCGCGGCGGTTCTCGGCTGCGATCCGGCCGGGACCGATCTCGACGTCGCGCTGACCGCCCGCGCCGCCGTGCTCGACCACGTCGCCGTCGTCCTCGCCGACCTCGCCCCGCGCACCCGGACCCGGCCCGGGCTGCGGATCGGCCGCAACGTGCCCATCGCCGCCCTGGAGAACGACCCGTTGGCGGCGCTGGCCGCGATCCTGCACGGCCGTTGTAACCCGCGACTGGACCGCCCACCCAGCCAACTGCTCGACCCCGCCTACGCCCTGACCGAACCCACCCGTCGTTGGGTCGCCACCGGCCTGCACGCCCTGCTGGCCGGCCGGGAGTGGAGCGACACCGAAACCATCGGCCTGGACGGCGAAGCGGCGTGGCGTGCCGTCGGTGGGGTCGCTGCCCTCGCCCGCGGCATCGCCGCCCTCGACGCCGACCTGCGGGCCCTCGCCCCGCCCGGCCACGAAGCGATTCCGGTGCTGGCCGCCACCGCCGGCCTGCACCGGGCCGCCCGCGAGGCCCTCACCCTGGCCACCCGGGGCAACCCGGGACACCCCGCCGACATCGAACCCCCAGCCGGTGTGACGGTGGCCGGGCGGCCGACATCGATCACCGCCGCCCTCGCCGAGCGCGCCGGACCCAGGCCAGGAATCGCCCAGGACCTGCGCCGGCTGAGCCTGCTGCTCGACCGCACCCCCGAACTGACCCCCAATCACATCCGCGCCGGCGCACGGGTCGCCCACGGCCTGTGCGTACTTGCCGCCCCGACCGCGATCGGGCGCGACGCCGCCGACCTGCGCCCTGAACTGGACGACCTCGCCCGTCACCTCCAGGCCGCCGCCGGCGCCGGCCGTGGCGAGTTCCCGATCAATCCCAACCGCGCTGCAGCCGTCGAAGTGCAACTGCGCGACCTGCACGTCACCACCAAACTCGCCCTGGCCACCCGAACCGAACTCGATCCCGGCGAGGCCACCGGCGTCGCGCGCCGCTTGCCCCGCCTGGTCGACCAACTCGCCGAGCACACACGCCGAGCCGTCGAGGACGGACGCTGGGCCATGCCCGACCGCAGCGAGGACGCCGTCCTGCCGTACGCGATCACGTCCACGACCAACCCGGCCCACACCCCGCCCCTGCTCGGTCACCTCGACACCGCCCGTACCGTCGCCGCCGGCCTGCTCGGACGTGCCACCGACCCCGACCCCGCCGCCCCGGCGCTGGCCGCCGCGATCCGGACCCTGGACACCGCCGCCGGCCGACCGGCCCCCGACCGCCCGGAACACCCCGCCGCCAGACCCACCCGATCGACCCGCACCACACCGCCCGGTATGGCACGGTGACCCGCGCCGCGAGACGGCCGACCAACGCATTCACCCGACGCTCGATGATGTCGTGGTCTGACAAGCTGATGTCGAGGAGGGGTGATGGCGTGGACCGTGATCGACATCGACGTCGAGGCCCTTCGCGCGGCCGCGGCCGAACTCGGCACCCGGACCGAGGTCGAGACGGTCAACGCCGCGTTGCGCCTGGTGGCCGGCCGCGCCGAGCGGGTCGCGTCGCATCATCGGCTGACCGAGATCCTGCGCCGAACCGATTTGGGCGATCCGGCGATCATGGCCGGACTTGATCGGTGACCGTGTGCCTGGCCGACACCTCGGCCTGGGCCCAACGGGTGAACCACGAATCAGTCTGCCGCCGATGGATCTGATCGTGGCCGCATGAGCGGACCTGAGCGGCGCCACGGTCCTGCATCACGACGCGGACTTCGCAACCATCGCCCGGGTCAGCGACCAACCCGTCCTCGACGTGTTCGAACTCTGGCCGCCACCGAACTGAGGGCCGGCGGAGCGAACAAATACTCACACCGCACCGAGGCGACCGAAGGGGCGCAAAATCGGTCCCGCGAATTCACCTGTCGGGCAGTGGTGAAGCGATCGTGCTCCGTTCGTGCAGTATTTGTCGGTTGGGAACCCGTGTGGTCGGAGATCCGGGACACTCGACGAGGTGGGTCATCGTCCTTGTCGATGCCCAGCACAATGGGCGTCGTGACCGGTGAGTCCCCGTCGTCTGATGGCAGCCGCAAGCATTCGGTGCTGGAGGCGGTGCTGGAACGGATCACATACGCCAACGAGGACACCGGCTACAGCATTGCCCGGGTCGCCACCGAGCGCGGCGGCCCCGATCTGTTGACGGTCGTCGGGCCGCTGCTGGGCGCCCAGATCGGGGAGAGCCTACGGCTGGTCGGGCACTGGGGCTCCCACCCCAGGTACGGCAAGCAGTTCGAGGTGCACTCCTACACCACCGTGCTGCCCGCCACCATCCAGGGCATCCGCCGCTACCTGGGTTCCGGGCTGATCAAGGGGATCGGCCCGATGATGGCCGAGCGGATGGTCGAGCATTTCGGCGTCGAAATCTTGACCGTCATCGAGGAGCAACCCGCTCGCCTGATCGAGGTGTACGGCCTGGGGCCCAAACGGACCAAGAAGATAGCCGAGGCGTGGGAGGAACAGAAGGCGATCAAGGAAGTGATGGTATTCCTCTCCGGCGTCGGGGTGTCGACCTCGCTGGCGGTGCGGATCTACAAGAACTACCGCGACGCCTCCA
Source organism: Sporichthyaceae bacterium (assembly GCA_036268355.1). Taxonomy (GTDB): domain Bacteria; phylum Actinomycetota; class Actinomycetes; order Sporichthyales; family Sporichthyaceae; genus DASQPJ01. The sequence goes on along the minus strand of DATAUG010000099.1, from coordinate 20,222 downwards.
TCTCCGTGGTACGCGAGGAGCCGTACCGGCTCGCCTCGGATGTGTGGGGCATCGGTTTCAGGACCGCCGACACCATCGCCCAGGCGGTCGGCATCGCCCACGACAGTCCGGAACGGATCAAGGCCGGGCTGCAGTACACCCTGTCGCAGGCCGCTGACCAAGGACACTGCTACCTCCCACAACCCAACCTGATCGGCGATGCCGCCAAAATCCTGGAAGTCCAACCCGAACTGATCGGCCCGTGCCTGGACGAACTCGCCACAGCCGAGGGAGTGGTCCGCGAACCGGTGCCAACCGGTGACGGCGGCGCCGGCACGCTTCCGGCGGTGTACCTGGTGCCCTTCCACCGCGCCGAGCAGTCCCTGGCCTCAGGGCTGCTGGGCCTGCTCCACACCACCGCGGACAGGCTGCCTGCTTTCAACGGCGTGAACTGGGACAAGGCACTGAACTGGTTGCGCGCCCGGACCGGACAGGACCTGGCGCCCGAACAGCAGCAGGCGGTCCAGCTCACGCTGACCAGCAGGGTCGCGGTGCTCACCGGCGGGCCGGGTTGCGGCAAGAGCTTCACCGTTCGTTCCGTCGTCGAACTCGCCACCGCCAAGAACGCCACTGTTGTGCTGGTCGCGCCTACCGGTCGGGCCGCGAAGCGGCTGGCGGAGCTGACCGGGCACGAGGCCTGCACCGTCCACCGCCTGCTGGAGCTGCAGCCCGGTGGGGATCCGAAGTATGACCGCGACAACCCGCTAGAGGCTGATCTGGTCGTGGTGGACGAGTCATCGATGATGGACCTGATCCTGGCCAACAAGCTGATCAAGGCGATCCCGCCGGGCGCGCATCTGCTCCTGGTCGGCGACGTGGACCAGCTGCCGTCGGTCGGTGCCGGGGAAGTACTGCGTGATCTGCTCGCCGCCGACGCGATCCCCCGGGTGCGTCTTACCCAGATCTTCCGCCAGGCCCAACGATCCGGCATCGTCGTCAACGCCCACCGCATCAACTCCGGCATGCCCCCGCAGCTCACCGGCTTCGGCGACTTCTACTGGTTCGGCTGCGACCCGGCTGAGGACCTCGGCCTGCACCCGGGCGAGGAGACCGCAAAACTCGTCGTGGATATCGTCGCTCGACGCCTTCCAACGAAATTCGGCCTGGACCCGGTTCGTGACATCCAGGTTCTGACACCGATGCACCGCGGCCCCGCCGGAGCGGGCAACCTCAACACCTTGCTGCAGGAGGCCCTAACCCCCGCACGGGATGGCACCCCGGAGAGGCGTTATGGCGGAAGGGTGTTCCGGGTCGGGGACAAGGTCACCCAGCTGCGAAACAACTACGACAAAGGCAGGGCAGGGATCTTCAACGGCACCGTCGGGACGGTGACCGCCATGTCCATGGAGGATCAAACCCTCACCGTGCTCACCGACGAGGACGAGTCGGTCGAGTACGACTTCGCCGAACTCGACGAACTAGCCCACGCCTACGCCGTCACCATCCACCGCTCCCAAGGCAGCGAATATCCTGCCGTGGTCATCCCCGTGACCACCTCGGCGTGGATGATGCTCCAGCGGAATCTGCTCTACACCGGGGTAACCCGCGCCAAGAAACTCATCATCCTCGCCGGCTCCCGCCGCGCCCTGGCCCAAGCGGTCCGCACCCCCGGAGCCGGTCGCCGCCACACCGCCCTGACCCACCGACTGCGACGCGCCCTGGCTCCCTCTACCCGCGGGTAGGGAATTCCAGCCGCAGGGCCCGGTGCGCGGAGCACGCGGTATCGCGACTAAGTCCCGAAGGGATAAGCGCGCCGGACGCCGCACAGACCCGCATCCGATGCAACTACGCCCGATCGGGTCGATGCTCCCCACCGGGGCGGCACCCGGTTCGTGACGCCCAGTCGGTCAGCCGCTGCCGGGCGGCGTCGAAGTTGGCGTGCCATTCCAGCGGTGCTTCCGGGCGCCCGGTCACGCAGTGGGCGGCGACCCAGGCGGTGCGCAGCGCGGACAGTTCCTCGATCAGGGCGCCGTGGCTGTCCCAGCACTCGGGGATCACGCGGTGATCCAGGGCGTAACGGGTGACGGCCCAGTCGACCCAGTCGGCCAGTTCCTCGAGGGCGTCCTCGGTCTGCACCTCGTTCAGCTCGGCCCAGCACACGGGCAGGGTCGGGAACAGATCGGCCGCGAGCTGTTCGGTGCGGTCGGGGTGTGTCATCGACGGATTCCTTCCTGGATCGGGCGATTCGCTGCCTGGTGTCTGGCGGGCATCCCAGCGCGACGTTCGGCGACGCGTTCCCGGACGATGCCGTCGATGCGTTCGACCGCCGCGGCCGCTTCGGGATCGGTCTCTGCGCGGCGGAGCAGGTCGCGGATCGGCAACAGGCGCCGCAGCGAGGTGGAGGTGTCCTGGCGTTGGCGCAGGGTGGCGGTGGCCGAGCGTTCGGCGCCGTCGTTGGCCAGCACGGTGCGCAGCACCTCAGGGCCGGTGGCGGCGACGGGGACGGCGGGGTCGGGGCAGGCGGGGTCGATGCCGTCGGTGGCGACCCACGCGTGGTTGGCCTCCCGGCCGCGGGTCATCGCCACGTACAGGGTCTGACGGGTCATCAGAGTGCTGGTGAGGACGTGGGCGGCATCGACGGTCATGCCCTGGGCTCGGTGCACGGTCGCGGCATAGCCGAGTTCGACGTGCTCGCGCACATAGCCGGCGGGCAACCGGACCCGACCAGTCCCGTCGACGGGGGTGACGTCGATCGCGCCGTCGGGGTGGACGTCGGTGATCCTCCACAGCGCGCCGTTGCGGACGTGCGCGTCGGTGCCGTCGAGTTTCAGTGATCGGTTGTTGCGTCGGGTGACGACGACATCACCGCGCCCGGCGGTGTTGTCGTCGGCCAGCACGATCCCGTCGTCGTGGGCCAGGCCGGCGCTAACGCGTTCGTCGTGCGCGCGGGCGTTCAGTGCGGTGACGCTGGCCCGGTCGGCTGCCAGCAGCAGCGCGGCCCGCCCGGCGGCGACATCGTTGGCCCACGCGGTGTAGGCGGCATCGAGCATGAGTTCGCCGGGGCCGTCGTGGACACGGCCGTGGGCAGCGTAGGCGTCGAGGGCGGCGGCGCGGCCGTCGCGCAGGCCGCGGGTCGCGTCGGCTTCCCAGCGGCGCCGGAACCGCCACAGCCCGTGCAAGTGCGCGGTGTTCGGGGTTTCGGTGAGCAGCCCGAACGCGCCACCGGCGCCGACCGCCCCGAGTTGCTGGTCGTCGCCGACCAGCAGCACTTTCGCCCCGGCCGCGCGGGCCTGCGCGACCAGCCGGTCGAGGTGGTCGGTGGTGACCATCGACGCCTCGTCGACGATCACCAATTGCCCGGACCGCATCACCCAACGCGGATCCGGGTATTCGCGGCCGGTTTCGTGCAGCCACTTGGCGGTGTTCTCGCACCCGATCCGAAGAGAGGCACCCAACTCGACCGCGGCGACCGCCGAGGCGGCCAGGCCGAGCACGCTGCCCGCCCCGTGCGCGTTGTCCCACGCCGACCGCAGTGCCCGCAGGGCGCGGGTCTTCCCGCTGCCGGCCGGCCCGACCAGCACGTCCACCAGCCGCCCCGAGCTGGCGATCGCATCCACCGCGCCGATCTGATCGCCCGTCAGCCCCCGGGCTCCGGGCATCCCGATTGCAGCCGCCGCCAGCACCGGCGCCAACACCTTCGGATCGAGCGCTGGGGCGCCGGTCTCGGCGGTTGCGGCGACCAGGCGGTCCTCCGCTTCCAGCACCGCGGTGGTGGTGAAGGCATGCTCGTCGGGTCTGGTGAATACGCTGGTCCCGTCCGCCCGGCGGAACCGGTAGGGCACCTCGAACAACTCCGGCGGGTCCAACGCCACACACCGCGCCAACCCGGCATCCACCACGCGGTCCAGCAACGCCAACCGCTCCGCCGGAGCGCCGGTCCGCAGGTGCCGGGTCGCCCGGGCGGCCTCGGCCAACAGGTTCGCCCGCGTCCACGTCGGACGCCGCTCACCCACCCCCATCAACACCGCAGCCGCCAAGGCGGCGAGGTCCGGCTCAACCGCCGGCGCAGGCCTTGCCCGCAAGACGCGCGCGATCAGGGTTTCCGGGGCCGCGCCAGTGAGCGTGGTCGTGGTGTCGCGCCAGCGTCCGATCAGTTCACCGAGCGAGCGCACTGTCTTGTCCGGCCGGGTCGCCAACGTGGCCTGCTGACGCAGTCGAAGAACCTCCCGACGGTTCGGGTCCCGATCGTGCCGGGCCCGGAACTGCCCGATCACCTCGCGCATCGCCGCCGCGATCTGCCCCGACCGTGAGGAGAACACCGCCAATAGGTGATCGTCCAGGCCGTCGATTTCGAAGGCCGGCGAACGACGCTCCCCGCGCGCCCGCCACGACCACCGCACCGGCAGGCGGGCCGAGATCGCATCGGCGATCAGATCGTCGTACACCTCCGACACCGCCACCGCCGCCTGATGCAGCGCACGGGAATCCAGCGACCGCCAAGCCCCGTCCGGGCCCTGCACCCTGTTTGCGATCACCACGTGCGTGTGCAGGTTCGGGTCGCCGGTACGGGTGTCCCAGTGGTCGAACGTGGCCGCGATCATCCCCCTGGTCGGCAGCTGCGCACACCCACCGTGCCCGACCCGGGTGTGCAGGAACCGGTCCTCCACCAAACCCAGCGCCGCAGCCACCGCCTCCCGGTGCGCCCCGAGCACCGCCGCCTGGACGGTCCGGTCGCCGAGCGCCCACAACACGCTCGCCGACTTAGGCACGGTGAACGTCAGATCGAATCCCGCGACCGCCGCCCGCCCGGCCCGCCCCCGCCCAGCGGCCTTGTTGTCCGCTTCCACGGCGGTGGGACGCCCGACGGAAACCGTTGCTGTGGCCTCGGAACAGCCGCCGGCAGCCGCGTGCGGCGGCCCGGTGGGTTGGTCGGCCGCGCTCCCGGTCAGGTACGGGCGTCCCAACGGCTGACCGTTCACCGGATCGCGGCCGCTGCCGTACAGCGCGGCCATCGCCTCCTCTATGACGGCTGTGCCCACCGCGAGCCCGCGACCGGCGTCCAAGCCGGCGAGGCCCTTGCCCAGCCATTGCCCGGGCGGGTAACCGGAAGCGGCGTAGTAGGCCGTCAAGTCGGTGCCCGGTTGCCGGCAGGCGTCACCGCACGCGGTGTGGCGCAGCAGGTACCGGTAACCGTTCCCCGCCGACAAGCGCGCCAACGACATCACCGGCCCGACCACCCGGGCCCCGCGAAACCACGATTCACACCCGTATGTGCGCACCAGCGGCACCCAGACTGGCCGGGCACCGATTGGTGCCAGACGAGTAGTGCTTTTGAGAGGTTGGTTGTTGGTTCTGGGCGCGAAGGTTGGTCGGTTCGTGTGGGGCGGTCGGCATACATGGAGGAAGGAGGTCGATGAACATGAAGCAGGAGGTTGCGATGAGCGCAGTCGAATTGCCCGGTGGCGGGCAGGTGGTCGGCGCGCGCCGGCGGGTGTGGCTGGACGTTGCCTATGCGGAGAACGCTGCCGCCAAGGCCGCGGGCGCGCGCTGGGATGGCGGGGCACGTCGTTGGTATGCGCCCGCCGGGCTCACGACGGTGCTCGCCAGGTGGGCCGTGCGCCCACCGATCCCGGAGCTTCTGCCCGGGGAGGACCGGACGTTCGGTGGGGGTCTGTTCATCGACCCGGTGCCCACCTCGTGCTGGTTCACCAACGCGCGCTCGTGCATCAGCGGCGGTGATTGGGAGCGGGTCCGCCGGATGGTCACGGGCCGGGCCAAGCACAGGTGCGAGGTGTGCGCTGCCGCGGCCGACCGCGATGTCGGTCGCTGGCTGGAGGTCCACGAACGCTGGGAGTACATCGCTGGTCCGGGGCAGCCGGTCGGCACGCAGGTGCTGCGCCGGCTGATCTGCCTGTGCACCCCGTGCCACACCGCCACGCATTTCGGGCTCGCCCAGCTCCGCGGCCGCGCCAATGAAGCGTTCGCGCACCTGTGCAAGGTCACCGGGATGTCCGCCGACGAGGCGGCCGCGCATCTAGACGGGGCGGGAGCGACTTGGATGGCCCGCAATCGGCGCACCTGGAATCTGGACCTTCGCATCCTGACCGTCGCAGGCATTGCGTTGGCGACATCTCCGGAGGCTGCGCACCGCGCAGACATCGCGGATACCGAGACGCTGCGCGCGCGGCGGCCGGGCTGAGACGAAACTGTCTTCTGGGTGAGCCGCCACGCCCGGTCAGGGCAGTCCGGCCCGATCGAACTCCTGCTGCAGTCGCGGTCGGCGCCGGTGATCCTCGCGCAGTGCCGCGATGAGTTCGTCGACCTCGCTCGTCTTGCTGGTGCCGGCGGCGAGTTGGCGCATGGTTCTCAGGCGGTGTGCGGCGCTCTGGTAGTTCCGCGCGTCGGCCTGCACCAGATCACCGGTCACCAGTTCGGCGAGGACGGGCAGGACGGCGAGCGGGTCGTGCTTCTGGTACTCCTTCACCAGGCGGGTCCAGGTGTCGGCATCTCCCAGGCCGAGGTTGTGAGCGAGGATCCACGCCTGCTCGCCGTCGCGCAGGGTCAGCAGCGCGAAGAGCACGGCGTCGCGGGGTGAATCGCCCAGGCGCGCAAGGACGTCGAGCTGCAATTCGGGCCACGCGGGTCCCGCTGCGTCGTGGAGCTTCGCGGCGGTGCCCGAGGAGGGCCAACGGACGAACATGGAACTGCGGGCGGGGAGCACGTCGCCGGGGCGATGCGTGGCGAGCAGTTCACACCAGTAGTCCCCGGCGGCGCGGGCCTGATGGCCGTTGTCGAAGTCGGTGGCCAGCTTCGCCCACTCGATGGCGAGGTCGGGGTAGTCGGCCTCGGCGAGGGCCTTGGCAGTGTCGTGCAGCCACGCCGCGACACGGCGGTCTCGGGCGTGGGTGGCGATGATCGCCTCGACGTCGCGGTCGAGCACCGCCAGGCGCTGCGCGTTCCACTCCAGGACGAACCACTCGTGCGAGTGCGCCGACTCCCACCGCTCCGCCTTGCTCGTCGCGGGCCCGAGGCCGGAGCGGATCTCGTCCAGCCGGGCCCGATAGAGGGCGAGGCCCTTCTCGCCGAGTGCGGGGGCGTAGGCGACGGGGTCGAGTTCGAAGTAGTCGACCTTGCCGTGGAACTGGAAGTCGATCATCCAGGCGACGAGCTTGCCCGCGGGCATCCGGGCGCGGCCCGCGGCGACCGGGTGCAGGGCGAGCAGCCGCCGGCAGGCGTCACCGATGATCCCGCTGGAGTCGTCGGCCTTCGCGATGACGGCGACAGCCGAGGTGATCGTCTTCTGAGTGACCGTCAGGACAGTCCCCGGTTCCTCGGTGGCTGCGGCCCGTTCGAGGATGTCGACGGCCTCGTGCATCTGGCGGCCGTGGGCGTTCGCGGCACCCCAGCGCCACAGCTCGGCGCGGGTCCGGATCAGCGGCAGCACGGCGTCGGCGAGGGTGCTCACGCCACGATTCTCGCCGCGGACCGGCTCGGGTGGCTCACCGCCACGGCAGGGCAGGCAGGTCTTGCGGTCCGGCCTCGATCAGTGCGCACAGGGTGTCCTCGTCGACCGGCCGCCCGCCCCAGGCGTCGACCCCGACGTTGATCATCCGGCCCCGTTGGCGCCAGGCCTCGTGGACGTGCCCGCACAGCAGCCAGGATCCGTCGTCGACGGGGCGCCACGGGTCCAGGTGTGTGCGCCGCTCTGCGTCGCGGTGCAGCTCGGGAACGTCGGTGGCGTAAGGGAAGTGTGAGACCTGAACCTCGATCCCACACGCCATCGTGAGGTGAGCGTTGGTGCGGATCAGTGTGTCGAGACTGCAGGCGACGAGGTAGAGCTCGATGAACCGCTCGCTGCGGGAACCGTTGGACGGGTGGCAGCGGTCGTGGTTGCCGGCCACCAGAGTCGTGGTCGCGCCGTTGGCTGCAGCAGTCAGGTGGGGCAGGGTGTCGGCGAGGCGACCGAGGGCGACGTCGCCGAGGTGCCACAGCTCGTCACGGGTCGTCAGGACCTCGGCCGCCTGCGCGACGAGGGCCGCGTTCATCGCCCCGACGTCGGGATACGGCCGGTCGCAGTAGCCGATGATGTTGGCGTGCCCGTAGTGGGTGTCCGAGGTGAAATACCGCATCGGCCAACCATCGCGGTTTTGGGGGCAGTCTCGCGCCTGATTTTCGCTGTACAGGGGCGTGACCGAGCCGATGTTGTCATCGCCGCACCGCCAATAGTGTCATGGTTCCATTACACTTATGCCATGGGGACGAAGCCGCTGGCGAGGAACGGGCTCTGGCCCTACGCGGCCGCACAACACGGCTTCGTGACCGCGCAGCAGGCCACGGGGATGGGCATCGACAAGCATGCGCTTCAGATGCTCGTCCACCGGGGGACGCTGGAGAGAGCTTCGCACGGGGTCTACCGGTTCCCGCGGTACCCGGTCGGCGCGTACGACAACCTCATCCTCGCCGTGCTGTGGACGCGGGTGCCCGAGGCGGCTCTTTCCCACGAGACGGCGCTGGACGCCTTCGGCATTAGCGACGTCAACCCGAACCGGATCCATGTCACCGTAGGCAAACAACGCCGATTCCGACGTGCGGGTGGGGCGGACTACGTCGTCCACTTCGAGGACCTCGCCCCGTCTCGGATCGGGTGGTGGCAGCAGATCCCGACCGTCACCCCGGCGACGGCGATCGCTCAGTGCCTCGCCTATGGCACGCCGACGCATCTGCTCCGGCAGGCCATCGCGCGTGGTCACGCGCAGGGCTATTTGAAAACCGCCGAGCGCGAGGCCTTGGCCGGGGCTTTGGAGGTCCGTCATGACCGATGAGCTCGTCGGCTCCTGGCTGGGTGAGGCAAGCGGCCGGCAATCAGACAGCCCGGCGTGAACGTAACACTGGTGGTACGTTGTAGATGTGACCAAGGTGCCTTCTTCGTTCTACGACGACCTTGAACGAGACCTTGTCGACCCTGCGTTCCGGCGTCAGTTCCTGCTGGAGTCAGAGCGGATCGCGACGGTCGACCGCATCATCAATCAGCTCGACGAGGTGCGTCAGGAGCTGGGGATGACGAAGGCGGAACTGGCGCGGGCGATCGGACGCACGCCGGAGTCAATCCGTCGCCTCATGACCGCCCCGTCAGTCAATCCGCAGCTCAGTTTTGTCGCCGAGATGGCCAGCGCCCTCGGCTACCGCATCACCTTGGCGCCGATGAGCGCTGCGGATCGCCGCGAGATCGCCGAGCCGCTGCGCGAGGCAGCGAAGGCCGGTTGACCGAAGGGCGTCAGCCCAACGAGCGCGGCTGACGGCGCCGGCACTCCGCGCCGAGCCGCCGAACCTCCGCGTAGGCGGCGTCGCTCAACGTTGTCCCGAACGGCTTGTCGGCGCCGGTGAGCACGACCAGCAGTGGGCCGAGACCTTCGGCCTCTGTGTCCAGGAGGCAGAAGAGCCAGTAGTGGTAACGCCGAGGTCCATTGACGCGCACATCGTGACTTGGCCCCGGCCAATCGCGGCGCAAAATGACCGTTTGTCGGCGGCGTGCCGACCGCCCGCGTGGCCCCCTGAAGGCCCTGGCCGTACAGCTCGGTGCAGGCTGTCCTCGCCAGCAGGCGGGTGACCGGAGGTGCCGCGTGAGCGAGCCGGGCGGATCGTCGTTCAGGGACGCGCAACTGGATGAGATCGCGTCCGGCTGGACCGGCACCGGTTCCGACCGGGTGCCCACGTTTGGGCGGACCGTGATCGAGCGCGAGCTGGCCGAGGCGCTTCTCTCCGCGCGGGAGGACTGGCGCGCACAGCGCGCCGAGATCGAACGTCTTGGTCTCACGGCGCAGAACCGCGAGACCAAGATTGCCAAGCTGGCCCGCCTGGCCGTGGCGGAACAGAAGCGTTCCGAGGGCGCGGAGGCCGAGCTGCAAACGGCCCGTGCCGAGATCGAGCGGCTCACCGCCGAGCGGGACGCGGCCAGGGCGACCGCCGCCGGTGGCGTGTTAGAGGCGCACCGGGCGGCGGCCGAGATCGAGGCGCCGAAGGCGGAGCTGTTGGCGGCCCGAATGGATCGGGAGGACTGGCGACAGACCGCCATCCGAGAGAGTGAGTTCGGCAATACCGCGCGACATGAGCGGGACGTGGCCCAGGCCCGTCTCGCCGCGGTGGGAGCGCAGCTCCGCCAACTGCACTACGTGCACCCGGTCGGCGGTGACTGCGGCGAGTGCGGCGAACCGATGCCATGCGACACGCTGGTGATCTTCGACCGCGCCGCTGCGACCGGCACCGACCCGGAGGGCGATCCGGGCCAGCCCCCGGCATGACGGCGGTCAGGGGTCGATGCGACCGATGGTCCAGCCGGAGACGGCGCTGATCCGACCGCGCCAGAGACCGCCGGGAAGCAGGGCACCCTGGTGACCGTCGCCGAGTAGTCGGGCGTTGGCCATGTGCAGCACAGTCGGCAGCGGCGGGTCCTCCTCTGGGGTGCTGTCGTCACCCGGCCCCGCGGTGGCGTCCTGGATCAGTGCCGCCCCCAGCAGGTCGGTGGCCAACGTCTCGAACGCGGCCGTCATACCTTCGGCGCTGCTGCCGCCCGCGCTGCCCATGAGCCCCTGCATCAGGCGGAACCAACGCCAGTGCGGGATCAGATCGCCGGTGATCACCAGGCCCTCCACTGTGAGTGTCGCAGTGAGGCTCGCCTCCGGCCCAGTGGACTGATCCACGAACCTGACGAAAACAGCGAGCAGTCCGTCGATGTCAGCTCCTTCGTGCATGGCCCCGAGGCTAGACCGGGCTCGTCCACCCGCGGACCGTCCGATCGGGCGCTCACGTCGAGCCGTTCGTCCGCATCTGCCAGCAGACCGAACGGAACTGTCGGTGTCCGCTAGTACGGTGCCGATCGTGACCCTGCTGCTCCGGCTCGCGACGTGAGCTGCCATTGGCTGCACGTCACCGCGCTGGGCGTCTCGCATGTCGGGCCGACCCTGGCGGCGGTCGCCGCGGTGGTCACCTCGTCTGCCTGGACCGTCAAAACCTTGAAGTCCAGCCGGGACATGGCCGCGAGCGCGATCACGGCGGCTGCGGACCGGGAACACGATCGCTGGGTGCACGACCAGCGGGCCGAGCTGTACCTGGACATCCTCAACGAGGCCGCGCGCCTCAACCGCGAGTTCCACCGGAAGTACAACCCCGGCATGGCCGCCGCCGAACCTCTCGGCGGGACGGTGGACGAAGCGAAGCTCACCGACTTCAACAATCGCGCGATCGTCTACGCCTCCGATCGGGTCACCGAAGCCTTCGTGGTGTTCCACAACGAGCTGGCCGCCTGCGCGGTGGCGGCCGACAACCACGACAACGTCCGGCACCAGCCCACCCTGGACGCCTTCTGGGCCGGGGTGGAGAAGCGCGTGGTCGACGCGATCGAGGCCCTGGGCGCGGTCATCCGCGACGAGCTGCGGGTGGTGCGGGAGAGCTGACCCGTTCGGCCCGATTCCGGCCGACGAAAGGACGATCGGCGGCCGGAACCGGCGCAAGCCACCCGCCGACGCAGGACCGTGGTCCGCGTGACCGACCAGGCGCATGTGTTCAGCGTGATCGAGGACTTCGACCTCGCTTCCGACCTGATGGACTTCGCCGTCAGCGACTGGTCGATCGGCGGGCAAGGGGAGGGGCCCGAGGGGCAGCCGCTGCCGGACACCCGACAGGACTTGGAGCCGCTTCTCGCGAGGTTCGCGGCCGACTGGTACGCCCAGGAGAACTACGGCGTTTGCTGCCTGACGCACCTGAACCTGCCTGACAAGATACGAATGCTCCTGATGGACGCCTTCCTCTTTCTGGCACAAATCGTGCTGGACGAGGTTGAGGACGGCGAGTGGCGAGACCCGTACAGCCCGCCGATGACAGCCTGACCGCTCCCGCTCGGACACCTGTCGACGAGATATGACTGGTAATCAGATCCAATCCCGGCAAGCTATCCGGCCCCGTAGGCTGCCCGTATGCCCCCGCTGACCCGCCCGGCATCTAGAGGCGGCCGATCGAATTCCGCTTCGGCGATCGTCAGCTGCGGATTCGCATTGGGGTAAGGGAAGTGGGAGACCTGAAGTTCGGCTCTGTTGGCGAGGGTCAGCCGGATGTTCGTAAGGATCAGCTCATGCGGCTGGCAGTTCTTGCGATTGACGTCCACGAAACGCTCGCCGCGAGGGCCGTTGGAGGGACGGCCTCGGTCTCGGCTCCTGGCCACGGACGCGGGCATTCCCGACGCTCGCTTCAGCGCCCTCGCCCGACCGGCTGCTGCGGAAGATCCTGGCTCGACCGCCGAAGGTCCTTACCCACCGATCGGCCTTTGACCTTCACCAAGCGATTCGTGCCGAGGGCCGTGGCGCCGATCTTCTTCGCCGGAGCGGCCTTCTTCACGGTCGAAGCGGCTTTCTGAGGCGCAGGAACAGCTTTCTTCGCGGCCGGTGCCGCCTTCTTCGTCGTCCGGGCGGGCCGCTTGGCCGGCGCTGGCTTCGGTCCGGTCAATGTTCCGTAACGCTGACGGGCAGCCTCCCCTGAGGTCCCGAGGTAGGACCCGATGAGAGTCCACGGCAATCCAGTGCCGCGGGCATCCGTGACCGCTGCAAGCAGATCATGTTCGGCTGCGGCACGAGCCTGGGCGGCCGCCAGGATGCGGCGCAGAGGTGCCCCGTCCCAGACCTCGACAATGTCGTCCGGGCCCATGTTCTCGAAGGCATCCGCCAACGCCTCGGCGTTGTCCAGAATTTCTTGCAGAGGGCGGGTCATCGGGTCACCTTCTCTGGCCGCGGGCCTTGGCGAGTAACCAGTCACGACACGGCATCGCGTGGACGATCACCGGCGGAATCTCGTTGGCAGCCTGCTGTCCAAGCTCCAGCAGGTTGCCCTCTCGGTCCGGGCCGATCAGCCCGTACATCCCCCGGTTCAGCTCCACCGTGTGGATCACGTTCTGCCACGCGTGTCGTATGTCCTCGTCGGCGATCCCGCGCTTGCGCGCCGAGTCCAGGATGACTGGTTCCACTACACGCTACCTGTCACTGACGATGACGACAAGGTCCCTTGGAATTGACGGCTCATGGACTCCGCTTCAAGGTAGCGTCCGGCCAACGTTCCCGCAGATCAGCGACATGCTGTTGCGCTCTTCCTCTGGTCGAACGCGGTCGCCCATTCGTCGGGCCCCACGGCATCAGGCCAGTGCTCATTGCCCCTGCCTCTCATCGCAGGCAAGGCCGCCCTGGTCATCCAGGTCGAGTATCGCGATCACGTAGCGCCCCTTGCGCGCCCACGGGTTCGTTGGAAGGCCTTGAGCGCTCGGTCGTCGGCGTCGGGTAGGGCGTGCAGGTACTTCTGGGTGGTCTGGATCTGGCTGTGGCCCATCCGGTCCATCACCGTCTTCAGGTCAGCGCCGCCGGCAAGCAGCCACGAAGCGTGGGCGTGCCGGAGGTCGTGCATCCGGACGTGATGCCCGAGCTTCGCCTTCTCCAGCGCGGGCAGCCAAACGCGGGAGCGGAAGGTGTTGCGCGAAACGGGATTGCCCGCGGCGACCTCGCTCGATGGGAACAGCAGGTCGTCCCTGCCGAGACCGAGGTTCTGGATCCGCGCCGCGAGGAGGTCGAGAAGGTCCTGGCCCACACGCAGGACCCGGGGCTCGTTGTTCTTCGGGTACGGCTTGACGATCATCCGCTCGCCGGTGGGGGAGTTCTTCTTCGACAGCTCGACGATGGTCTCCTCGACGCTGATCGTGCGCCGCAGGAAGTCGATGTGCCTCGGACGCAAAGCGATCAGCTCGCCCCACCGCAGACCGGTCTCGATCGCCGTGAGCACCAACGGCGTCCAGCGCTCGGGAATCGCGGCGAGCAGTTGATCGAACTCCTCGGGGGTCAGGATCACCGCCTTGCGGTTCACCACCTTGGGCAGTTCGGTCTCCGCACACGGGTTGTAAGGGATGACCCGATCGCGGACCGCTCGCTTGAAGATGCTGTGCAGCATCACGTGGTACTTCACGACACTGCGTGATGACAGTCCGTCAGAAACCGCGGCAGTCACCCAGGCTTGGACCGTCGAGGGCATGATCTTCGCCATCGGCACGTCGCCGAAGAACGGCAGAAAGTGCCGGTCGAGATTGGACCGGTAGCCCTGCCGGGTGCTCAGCTCCAAGTGCCGGCTCGGCCACCAGGTCTCCTCGACATAGTCGCGGAAGCTGACCTTGCCCGCAGTCCGATCGAACCAGGACCCGGACTCGACGCTGCTCTCGGCCCGGCGGCCGGCCGCCCGCGCCTCTCGTTCGGAGGGGAAGGTGCCGGCCGAACGGGTGCGGCCCGCCGGGTCGCGGTAGAAGGCCGCGTGCCGGACCTTCTCATCGGCGTCGGGGCGCTTAACGACCCACGGCATGACGCCTCCGCACTGACCCGATCGGCACGCCCGTGATCCCGAGCTTGTACGCATTTTGTACGCAAACTCTGATGGACTCAATCGGATCCGGGCGGACCTCGACGGACGGCAATTGTGCCTCTGACCTGCGAAAACATCGGATGCTCATGCCTATATGTGTGCGCGAAAAGCCCCTTCATTGCGGCTCATAACCCGGAGGTCAGGGGGCCTGGCGCCGTCCGGGATGTGTCTGCGCGACCTGATCGAACCGGAGTTCGACGGCGGCCCGGTCCATTTGCTACGCGAGGGCGCTGAGCCCTCCGGCGATCTCGCGTTGGCGTTCCTCGGAGTAGCGCAGCGTCACCGGCAGCGACGTGTGCCCGGCGCGGGCCATGAGTTCCTCGCGGGACACCCCGGCCAGCATCGACAGCGTCTGCCCGGTGTGCCGCAGATGATGTGCCCGCACGTCCGGCCGACCGATCCGCTCGACCGCAGGGATGAGCGTGCTCTGCAGGGTCGAGTGAGCCAACGGTCCGCCGCCGGCGCCCGGGAACACCCAGGCATCGCGGGCCGGGCCGGTGAACCGATTTCTTCCCCCGGGCCAGCAGCACGACTACGCGGCGATGTCCTTCGGCTTCATCCTCGACGCGCTGATCCCGGCGTACAGACGCCCGCTCGTTCGGTCAGTACTTCGCCGGGGAACCGGCCGGGCCACTCGGACTGGACTTCTGGATCGGCGCCCCGCCGCGATTCGAACCCCACATTGCACCGTTTATGCTGCCGGACCTGGACTTGGTCAGCGCGTGCGGCGCTTCGTCAATCAGGAACTCGGTGATGACGGGGTGCTGGACGTCCTTCAGGACGAGCCGCTTCCCGGTGTACGACGCGTTCCGCGGCACCGGACTGGCTGATATGGGGTGCCGTGCTGTCAAGTGGCCATACGAGTCCGGCCCGTGGGCGCGGGTGGTTTGGTTCGTGATGTGGAGACCGGTGGGAGGCCCGGGTTCGGGGTTTGCCGAGTACGCGGTCGAGGCTGATATTCGCGGGTTGGTTACCTGCATGACGGTGTGTTCGTCGGGAACGGAGCCGCAGGTCTAACGACGAAAGTGGCCGTTTTCCTTGCGGGGACGGGTTTTCGTAGCAAGTTCGCGGGTCGTTCCACGCGTTCCTTTGCCGGGTCTCCCACCGGCCATTCATGGGTTGGGCGCGGCCGCGCCTGTTCGGCGGTCAGTCGTCCATCAGAGCCAGGCTCCAGCACCATCCGGCGAGCTCGCGGGCGACGGCCACGGCGATCACGGTGGCCTTCTTCTTGCGCGCCTGCATGCTGGTCCAGCGGTGGTGCAGGCGTCGGTCGGCGGCCTCACCTCGGGCGCGGACGGCGGGGGCCAGGCCGGCCCGGCGTGTGATGAGAATCTTGCTTGGCCGCAGCTGCCGCTGGTGCTGCCAGGCTGCCTCCACCAGCAGCCGGCGGGCGTGAGTGTTGCCGGTCTTGGTGATCGAGCCCTGGCTGCGTTGCGCGCCGGAGGAAGACTCGGTGGGGACCAGGCCGAGGTAGGCCCCGATGCTCGAGCCGGAAAACCGGTGCCAGTCTCCGATCTCCACGGCCAGGCCGAGCCCGGTCAAGGTCGCGATCCCGCGCACCGCGGACAGCCGTCCGACCACCGGCGACCACGCCGGATCCGCCGCGGTAGCCGCGATGTCGCGGTCGAGGCGGTCGCGGCGTGAGGTGGTGGCCAGCACGGCGTCGAAGGCCTCATCGAAGGCGCGGCGTGTGCCGGCCAACTCGAAGCGTTGTGACCGCAGCCATGCCTCGTGCGCGGTGGTCCATGCCGTGCCGCCGGAGTAGACGATCCCGTGGCGCCGCAGCAGTTTCGAGCACCGATGGCGAGCCCGCATCAGGTCGGCCCGGGTGGCCTCCCGGGCCCGGATCAGGTCACGGGCGGACTCCTCGGCCTCGGTCGGCACCCGGATGCCGGCGATCTCGCCGATGTGCAGCAACCGGGCCAGCCGCCTGGCGTCGCGACGGTCGGTCTGGACCCTGCCCCGGGCGGGCGTTCCAGCTTCGAGGGCGCCACCACCTCACACCGCACTCCGGCGGCGGCGAAGGCGCGTGCCAGGCCGAACCCGGTCGGCCCGGCCTCATAGGTCACCGCGACCGGGGCGGGTAAGCTGGCGACCCAGCTCAAGACCTCGCTGTGAGTCGGGACCAGGCGCTGACTGAACGCCTGCCCGGTCGACCAGTCCACCGCCTCCGCCACCACCGAGCGGGCGTGCACGTCCAACCCGACAGTCGTACGCTCGGCGAACATCCGGCGCCTCCCTGCCACCTGCGGCACCCCGCGCCTGGCGCACGAGGTTGACCCGCGTCCAAGTGCCAGCGGAGACGCCGGATGCCACGAGCAGGTCCGACGCGATCAGGCCGCCGGCATCATCCGATCGTGCGCGCGAACGACCGGATGACGCCCCGGCCACGGGCCCGTACCCCATACGGTCTAACTGGTGGCTACCGTCAGAAATCGGCTGTCGGGGCCTGAGCTTGTCGGCCAGCGTCGAGATCGTCAACGAGATCGCGTACGGCGCGGCGGGGGTGCCGTTCACCCTGTTTATCTCGACCCTCGCCATCAGCATGCGGCAGCTGTACGGATCCGACGAGCTCAAGGTCAAGTACCTGGCCCCGATTGCGGCCCGCGGCTCCTTCTCCGCGACGTTGGCCAGTGAGCGAACCGGGGCAGCCCTGGAGTCGCTGTCCCTGTCACAGATCCCCCCGGGGATGACGCGTCATCCGCATACCGGTTTGCTCCCGGTTGGAGTGGTCCAGCCATCGGGACCGAGCCGCTCGAAGTAGTTGCAGCCGCTGCTGACCGCGTGCTGCTCGCCGAGGGTGAAGGTCAGTGGTCCGGTCAGGCCTCCGAGCGTCTCGTTGTGGATGCGGCCGAGCCCGGCCAGGATCTGCTCCGTGCTCAGTTCCCCGGCGCGTTCTACGGGCGAGAGCTTTTCCACCGCGGCTTCCAGGAGCTTGCCGGATGTCCACGCGAGCATGGTCACGCCGTCGGCCATCACGTCGGGTGCGTAGCGACGGAGGGCCACGTGGAAGGCCTGGGCGGCTGGGGTGTCCAGAGCCATCCACGGCGCGACGGGGCTGCCGCTGACCATGCCGAAGGCCCGGATGTTCGGGTCCTCCAGCTGCTTTAGGTTGAACTCCAACGCGCCCCCGGCGAGCAGCGGTCGGTAGCCGATGGCCGCGCAGGAGCGGCCGAGCCGGGCGATCGCCGAACCATCCAAGGCCAGCCCGAGCAGGTCGACGCCAGCGTTACGGGCGTTCAGGCACTGCGCCGTGAAATCGGGTTGGGTGAGCGAGACCGGCGAATCGTAGACGGGCTGCGCCCCCGCAGCCTGGGCTTCGCCATCGTGGAAGAACTTCTTGTCCAGGTAACCGCAGGCCGATACTTCGACGCAGTAGAGGAAACCCAACTTCTTGTGTCCGGCGGCCACGCCGGCCTCCACGATGCTCTTGGCCTGGTCATCGATGCTGTCCCCCTGCGGGAACATCCACGGGCTGGTGAACCATTCGGTTGCTGCGGTATCGCCGCCGACCGCGGGAATCCGCGCCTCGGTGATCGCAGGCAGGAAGCCGCCGATCGAAAACAGGACGATGTCGCCGACCAGGGCGACAACGTGGTGTCGGCCGACGAGGTCTTTCACCGCGGCCGCAGCCTGCGCTGGGTCTCCTCCGTCGTCCTCGGCGTAAAGCCTGACAGGGTGACACGCGAGGCCACCGCGAGCGTTGACGTCCTGCGCCCAAACCGCCATGGCCGCACGGGCGCCCGCCGTGATCGTGCCTGCCACGCCCGAGAACGTCCCGACCTGTCCTATGGAGACTGGTGACAGAAGTGTCGTGCAACCCGCGTCCGATGTTCGACTTTGTGCCAGCTTCTGCGGCGCCGCCGAAGGTGTCTGCACGGCTCGTTGGATGGGAGCGGTCGCAGACGCGGCGCTGTGAGGAGTTGCTCCGACGCCCCTGCGCATCGCTGACCCGTTGGCGAGCTCAGGCGTACTTGGCGGCACGGAGACAACGAGGGCGGGAGAGGCGCCCGAAGACGACTTTGCCCCGTTAGGCGCGAACTTGGTCGGCGCTGAGCCTGCGGGTAATTGCCGAAGGGCGGTGATCGTGGCCGGATCGAGCGACACCTTGCCGCCGCCAGCGCCTGCGACAACCTCGGCGCCGCTGACCCGCGTACCGCACCCCCCCAGCAACCCGAAGGACAAGCTCACCAGCGCGCAGATCACCCGGAGCCCGAAGGGCTGCGCCTTTCTCATCCTTAGAGAATCACTGCAGCAGAGTGGCGCGGTCACTACCGCATACCTGACTTAACTCCATTGCCGCGTAACCTTCTTAACGCTAACCCTGGCTCTTCACGACGGTGAGGTCGGTCCGGGCGTGTAGATGACAGAAAGTGCCGGCTGCGCTGGGAAGACTTGGACTTGCGACGGACCAAGTTCTCAAGCGGAGGGGCACCTTCTACGTGCAACCTACAACGACTCGACCCCGTGTCACTGTCACTGCCGACGGGACCGGTGTGGCCGGGCATGGCGGGTCCCGGCTGACGGCGGACCTGGCTGATGCCACGACCTTGACCGGGCAGTTGTCCGCCGCGTTGGCCGGGTTGCGCAAGCGGCGGGCCGGGCACGATCCGGGCCGGGTGCTGGTGGACATGGCCGTCGCGGTCGCCGATGGCGCCACCACGATCAGCGAGGTCGCGGTGCTCGGCGACCAGGCCGCGGTGTTCGGCCCGGTGGCCTCGGACTCCACCTGCCGGCGGGTGCTGGACGGGATCGGCGAGCGGGAGCTGGCCGCGGTCGCCGCCGGGCGCGCCGCCGCCAGGGAGATCGCGTGGGCGCAACGCGCCGAGGCGCGCGGTTGCGCCTTCCCGCCGGCGCGCGCCGGCGGATGCGACCTGCCGGGTCTGGTCATCGACATGGACGCCTCGCTGGTGGTCGCGCACTCGGAGAAGGAACACGCGGCACCGACGTTCAAGGGGTCGTTCGGCTACCACCCGCTGCTGGCGTTCTGCGACAACACCGGGGAGTTCCTCGCCGCGAAGCTGCGTGCGGGCAACGCCGGGGCGAACACCGCCGCGGACCACATCGAGGTCCTGGACGCCGCCCTGGCGCAGATTCCCGACGCGCACCGCCACGGCACCCCGGTCCTGGTCCGCGCTGACGGGGCGGGGTGCTCCAAGTCGTTCCTCGCCCACGTCCGCGCGCTGCGCGAAACCCTTGTGCAGGCGCAGTTGTCCGTCGGTTGGGCCGTCACCGAACGCGAACGCGCCGCCATCGCCAAGATCCCGACGCGAGTCTGGGCCGATGCGGTCACCACCGACGGTGGGCACCGGGAGAACGCGGGACTGGCCGAGATCACCGGGCTGCTCCCGACCAAGGCGCTGGGCGACTACCCGAGCGGGACACCGATCATCGTGCGGCGCGAACACCCGCATCCCGGCGCCCAACTGGACGCCTTCGAGGAACGCGACGGCCGGCGCTACACCGCGTTCGCCACCGACACCCCCGTCGGGCAGCTGGCGCACCTCGACGCCCGTCACCGCGCGCACGCCCGGGTTGAGGACCGCATCCGCTGCGCCAAGGACACCGGCCTGGACCACTTCCCCTCCCGCGTCTTCGCCATCAACGCCGCCTGGCTGCTGGTGGTCATGCTCGCCGTCGACCTGCTCGTCCTGACCCAGGGCCTGCTGCTGGACGGCGACCTCGCGAAGGCCGAACCGAAGACCTTGCGCTACCGGCTCCTGCACGCCGCCGCCCGCGTCACCCGCGGACAACGACGGACCTGGCTGCGCATCCAGGCCACCTGGCCCTGGGCCCACCACCTC
>DATAUG010000098.1:0-44992 GCA_036268355.1 Sporichthyaceae bacterium | reverse complement strand
CCGGTCCCGGGAGCTGGGGGCCTTCGCCAACCCGAAGGGCCGACCCCGCCGGAAGAACCAATCAGCCTGACGGTCAGTCAGTCATGAGGTGTCGCCCGGGTACCGGAACTGATCTGTCGCGCGGGTACCGGAACTTGACAGGGCGCTTCGGCGTACCTTCCCGCTCATGAGCAGGGGGCACATCGAGCGGTTGGCGAGCGGCTCGTACCGGGTCGCCGTCTATGCCGGCAAGGATCCGATCACCAAGCGGAAGATCTACTTCCGCGAGGTCCACCCGACCGAGTCCGCGGCCCACGCTGCGGCCGAGCGGCTGCTGGCCCAGGTCGATGTCGAGCGGGCGCCCGACCGATCCGCCACGGTCGCCGCGATGCTGGATCGATGGATGGAGGTCGTCGACCACGAGCTGTCCACCGCGGAGACCTCGGCCGGGTACATCCGGCGCACCCTCAAGCCAGCGCTCGGCGAAATGACGCTGCGGAAGCTGCAACACCGCGTCGACATCATCGACCGCCTGTACACCCACCTGCGCCGGTGCAACGTGCTGTGCGACGGCACGACCACCGTGCAGCGGGTGCGCACAGCTGCGCTGGCGTCGGCTGCCGTCCGCACGCGTGTCGGCCGATGTCGCCGGGGTCCGTCCGGCGGGTGCACGCAATCCTATCCGGAGCGCTGAATTACGCCGTGTCCTGGGGCTGGATCGAGCGGAACCCTGCCATCTACGCCCACCCGCCGAAACTGCCAAAGCGTCGCGCGCGGCCGCCGGAACCCGAGAACCTGGCCCGGTTGCTCCACGCCGCCTGGGGTTCCGACACCGAGCTGGCGATCTTTCTCTGGCTCGCCGCGACCACCGGGGCTCGACGAGGCGAGCTCGTGGCGCTGCGCTGGCCCGACTTCGACCTCGACCGTGGAATCCTGCGGATCTCGGCGAACTACGTCGTCCGCCAGGGCAGGCAGCTGCTCAAGGGCACCAAGACCGACGAGGACCGTGCCCTCTCCTTTGACTCGGTCACTGTGCCGCTGCTGGGAAGCTTCCGATCCGCGCGCAAAACGGCGCTTGAGCCGGCCCGGCTGACGCTGGCGCCGGACGCCTTCCTGTTCTCGCCCGACCCCGCCGGCGCAAGACCGTGGCATCCCGACCACTTCACCCACGCCTACCGGCAGCTCGCGGACGAGTTTGGGATCGCAGAGCCGTTGAAGAACCTTCGGCACTTCAACGCTACCCAGTTGCTCGCCGCGGGCGTCGATCTGCCGACGACGGCGAGCCGGCTGGGACATGCCGACGGGGGAGCAACCACATTGCGGGTCTACGCCAGCTGGACCAAGCCGGCCGACCGGCATGCGGCCGAGACGGTCGCCGGCGACCTGGACGCGCTGCGGAAGGCGTCGACCGACCCGCAGGCCATCCCAGCCCGCCTCAAACCGATGGCTCGCACCTCGTGGCCCATCGACGAGTTGCTGCCAGCGGTCGTACCGGGCGCGCCCGCGGATTACCGCGTTGTAGCGGCGGGGCTGACGTCCGCGATTGCAGCCGGTCGGCTCCGCCCCGACGACCGGGTCCCCAACCTCAACGACCTTGCCGCGCATTACGGCATGTCTCGGTCTACGACCCAGCGGGCCGTGGCCATGCTCGCGGCGGAGGGGGTGATCGTCCGGGTTGGCGTCGGTTTCGTCATACCGGCCTCACCAGTCCCCTTGGTGGCTTCTGAGACGGTTTCCGACGAAACCCCAGCAGAGGCCGCTGCGGCGGTCTAGGTTCTCCCCGATCAAGGCCACTGGGGGGAGGCGTGCCGTGGGTGCGGGGACGAAGGACGTCGCAAGCCGCTTGTGCATGGGCTGCGGTGCACCGCTGAGCCGGTACAACCACGAGGCGACCTGCGCGGGCTGCGCTCAGGCGTCCCCCGCCGAGGTTGCCGAACCTGGGTTGACGCACGGCCAAGGCCCTGCCGCCGATGCCGTCGCGCATGTGTTGCGCGCATGGCGCGTTGCGCATCGCCGCAGCCAGGTCGAGGTGGCAGCCCTGCTCGGCATGACGCAGCAGAACCTCAGCCACCTGGAGAACGGCAAGCGATCTCTGTCGCTTGAACAACGCCGCCGGATCGTGGAGCAGCTCGGTATCTCCCCCGAGGACGTCGGCCTCGCGCCGGGTGGCACGCGCCGCCGACGGGCGGGCGACGACTTGCCCGCCGAGGTACAGGCCAGCCAGGCAGCTTGGCGATCCGAGCGCCGATGGCTGAACGAGCACCGCAGCGCCCTCGCCCGATTGGCCGCCCAGCTGTACCCGGCCGAACTGCGGATCCCCCGGTCGCCGATCCTCGCCGCGGCCAACTGGCAGCTCCCAAGGCCGCTGCCGCTCGACGCTGTGTCGCTGCAATTGGACGAGTCCCCATATCCAACCGTCGTCGACGGCTCTGAGACTGCGTCCGAGCCAACGCGTCCGCTCCGTGCTCGCGGCTGCCGATTCGACCGCTACACGGCAGCAGTGCGCCACCTGGAGCCGCCACGACTGTTCGAATCCCGTCCCAGCTACAGGCTGCTCGACGGCGACCTCTCCAGGGGCGCGCTCGGCTTCGGCGTCGCGGCCTATTTCGACAAGCTCGACACCTGCGAGGCCGTGGGGCACGAACTCGCCGTTGCCTGCATGGCCGACGGAATCCCGCGCTCACCGAAGGTCCTAGCCGGCCGGTTGCCGTTCCGCGACCTGATCGGCGACCCGTTCGACACCGGCCAACGCGCCGTTGTCCCGGCGATCACGACGCTGACGATCCGCCTGCGTCGCTATCCTGACCCACCGTCATTTCTCTTGCACTGGCGCGACCCGGCCAGCGTGGCCACCGCCGCCGGCGTGTACGACGTCGTCCCAGCCGGTGAGTTCCAGCCGTCGAGCATCGCTTTGTTCGACCGGCACGCCGACTTCGACCTCTGGCGCAACATCGTCCGGGAGTACTCGGAGGAGTTGCTCGGCACTCCCGAGCACGACGGCACCCGGACCGCACCGATCGCGTACGACGAATGGCCCCTGTTCCGTGGGCTGTCCGAAGGCCGCCGGGACGGTACGGTCGGCGCCTGGGTGGTCGGGATGGGCGTGGACGCTCTCACCCTGGCCGCCACGATCCTCACGGTGGTCGTGATCGATGACGACGTGTTCACCCGAGCCTTCGGCGACGTCGTCCGGTTCAACGACGAGGGCGAGATCGTGACGATCGGCGACGGCAGGCACACCGACGGCGTGCCGTTCACCCAGGAAGCGGTGAGCCGGATCCTGGATGTCGAACCGCTCGCCTCGCCGGGCGCGGCCTGCCTGTCCCTGGCATGGCAGCATCGAACCGAGCTGCTCGGCCTCTGAGGGGAGGGATTGCATGTTGGCGCGGCCTGAGGGACTGACTGACTCCGAGCGGGAGTGGCTGGCCGTCCGCGCACACCTGCAGGAGCACCGCTACCGCCTGAGCTTCGTCGCCGCCGAGCGCTACCCCGAGATCCTCAAGATTGCCGACACCCCGTTGCTCTCGACCAGAGCCTGGCTCCCTAGTACGGGGATCGAGATGCAGTCCGTCGAACTCGGATGGACGCCCGCTGCAGACCGGCCCGGCCTCTTCCCGCCGGACGCACTGACCGAGCACCTCCGCCCGCTCCGCGCGGACGGGACCCGCTACCCGAGCTATTCAGCCGTGGTCGGCGCCCTGGCCGCTCCGAAGCTGTTCGAGAACCGCACCACATATCGCCTTCGATCCGCCGATCTGGTGGGCCCGCCGCGGATGAACTTCGAGCCCGGCCGCTACTTCGACCACCTCGACGTCGGCGACGCCTGCGCCCACGAACTCGCTGCGGTCGAGATGGGTCTGCGCTCCGAAACCCCGCTCCGCGACTGGATCGGCAACCCCTGCGACCCTTCCCGGCGTCCGACCAACGTCGCCGTCAGCTGCCTGACGATCCGTCACGACAGTGCGACCGGTGAGCGCACCTTCCCGCTGCATTGGCGCGACCCGGCCAAGGTCGGCCACGCCGGTGGCATGACCATGGTTATCCCGGTCGGCATTTTTCAGGCCGCCGCCGACGGCTGGCAGCACCAGGAGCACGACCTAGCGTTCTTGCGGCTCCTCATTCGCGAGTACGCAGAAGAGCTCCTTGGCCAGGCCGAGAAGTCGCCGGGCGAACATCTGCTCGACTACGACGCTTGGCCATTCGCGCGAGCGATGTCGAAAGCGCTCGCCGATGGCAGGATCTCCTCGACGGTCCTCGGCATCGGGGTCGACGCACTCACGTTCGCGACCGACATTCTGGCCGTGATCAGCTTCGATAGTGAGGCCTTCGACGGGCTGTTCAGCGGCTCTGGTACGGAGAACGCCGAGGGAACCCTCCAATGCGAGAACTCAGGGGTCGGGCCAGCTGGCTACCTCCTTAGTGGAGACGTTGTTGACGATCTGCTGGCCCGCTCACCGTTCCAGGCCGCCGGGGCTGCTTTGATGCGCTTGGCCGCCGCGAGCCCCTGCACTTGTCCCTAGTTGTCCTTGGTCGTCCAGGTCACGTTTCGGACAGCTTCGTCCCGAAGCCAACGACGCGTGACCCTGACCAGGCGAGCCTTCGTCAGCCCGCCGCCCGGGTCCGACGGACTCGTCACCTGCCGCGGCAACTTCTACCCGATCGGAATCGGAGTTCCGGCCGCGTAGCGACCACCTGGGGCGGCCAGCCGGACAAACTAAAGTCTGCCGCCCTGAAAGTGCGAATCAGACGGCTTTCCGGCCTGGGAATGCGACACATAAATGGCTTCTGACCTGGGGTTTTGTCTTCCGATACTTGTGGTCGCTCAGCGGCGTTTTCGAACCGTTTGTGTACCCGATGTGTACCATGATCTTGGTTTTCCGAAGTCATCCCGTCCCGTCGACGGCACGGTACGCGCGCCGGCGCCGGTATCGCGCGTATCGCAGTGAAAGCCGCGGCGGTCCGCGCCACGTCGGCCCGGTTGACCGTACTGCCCGGTTGCCCTAGCGGCGTGATCGCGAGAGCACCGGGGAAGTCTGGTGGGAATCCAGTACGGTCGCGCCACTGTGACACCCGCCCGGCACGTCGCGATGGGGCAACCGTTCATGAATCGGACGCGATCCACCAACCGGCCTGACAAGGCCCAGGGACAAGCGGTGTGACGGCGGGTCAGGTCTGCCGATTGATGGACTCGACAGCTGTCCGACTTACCGGGTCGGCAGTCCCGATGACCGGCGGTGGCCGTCATCCGGGCTCGGTCGTCAGCGACCACCAGGCGCCCGACCGGGCTCCTCCGGCTGCCTGCGCGGCCCGGTCAGGGCGCTTGCCGCCGGAGGATCGCCGTGGGCGGGCCCAGGCCGGACAACGCCGAATGAGCTGCGGATGTGAACAGGTGAGCCTCGCGGGTGACCAACCTACGGTCGTCGCGGCTCAGGTCCCGGTGGGCGCCGGCGGTGGCGGAGCGGCCTTCCCGCAGGTGTCGGCCGCCGCCTCGTCGTTGATCCCGGGGCTGGCGTCGTCCTTCACCATCGAGACGCAATCCGCGCCGTCACCGCCCTGGGCGTAACTGCAGGCCTGCCCGGCATCCGGGGCCTTCATCCCGGCGGCCGCGGCCTGGTCCGCGCAGTCCTTCACCCCGTCGGCGAACGCCGTCGGCGCAACCACCACCGACATGCCAGTGGCCAACACGGTCGCGGCCAACATCAACGAGATCCGACCTGCACCCATCCGGTACTCCCAACCGATCGCGATGGTCGGGGCCGAGTTGTGCTAACGGCTCACCCGCTGGCCACCAGTCCAGATCCGGCGCTTCTGCGACCGGCTTCCACATTGTATTGAATATGACAATCATGGTCAATAACTCTCGGCCAGGCGGAGGATCGGTGGAAAGAAGCGGGACGAGCTTCGCCCGATCGTGAAGCTGCGCTCGACCGGCAGCCGGTACACGTACGTGAGCCCCAAGAACCACTCGGTCCGCCACGTCCCCGGCCCGCTCGGGCTGTGCGTCGGTCGTCTCGTCAGTTGCAGCAGGCGCAAGCCTGCTTCGGGCGGCTCGGTTGCGCCCGGACCGGGTCCGGTGCGCAGCAGGACCTACCGCGCCACGCGTCGAGGCCCTCCTTGGCGGCCAGGCCGGCGATCAGCAGGGCGGCGGCCGGGTCGGCCCAAGACCAGCCCAGGGTGCTGTTCAGCAGCAGCCCGGTCAGCAGGGCGGCCGAAAGATAGCTGCAGAGCATGCCCTGCCGGGCATCGGCGACCGCGGTCGGCGAGCCCAATGCCCGACCGGCGCGCCCCTGCGCGACCGAGAGGACGGGCATCATCAGCAGGGACGCGGCGGCCAGGAGGAGCCCCGGCAAGGACGGCTTCGCCGCTTCTCCGCCGGTCAGCGCGTGCACTGCCTCGAGGGTGATCCAGCAGGCCAGGACCAGGAACGAGACCGCGATGACCCGCAACGCGACGCGCTCCCGCGCCGCTCGGCGCTCGCGGTCACCGGTGGCGAACTGCCAGGCCACCGCGGCCGCCGAGGCGACCTCCACGATCGAGTCCAGCCCGAAACCGATCAGCGCCGGGGAGGATGCCGCGGCCCCGGCGGCCAGTGCGACGACCACCTCGGTCAGGTTCCAGCTGATCGTTGCGGCCACCAGCAGCCGGATCCGGCGGGTGAGGCGTACCTCGCGGACCGCCGCGTCGACCGCGCAGGTCGCGGCCATCAGCAGCCCCCGGTGGCGTCGTCGCGCATGCACGGGTCGCACTGCACCGCGACCACCGCTTGCCGCAGGTCGTCCAGGGCGTGAGCCAGCCGCGGGTCGGCCAGTTCGTAACGGGTGCGCCGCCCCTCGGGCACGGCCACCACCAGTCCGCAGCCCCGTAGGCAGGCCAAGTGGTTGGACAATCGGGTGCGGGATATGCCCAGGGCATCGGCCAAGTCCGATGGGTGGGCGGGGGACTCGCACAGCAAGAGCAGGATCCGGGCGCGGGTCGGGTCGGCCAATGCCCGACCGAACCGGGCCAGCACCTCGACATCACCGGCGAGCATCAGCATCTGATAACAATACATGAAAGCCTGAATTCACGTCTGAATGAATCAGGTCGCCTCCGTCGGGCACGGTGGAGTGTGCCGGCGGTGGGCTCCGGCCCGGCCGAGCGGGTCAGGGGGCAGGGGTCAGGGTGGTTCGGGCTGGGGTTTGTCCAGTTCGAGGGTGCTCGGCCGCGGTGCGGCAGACGCGCAGTGGTGGATCAGGAACAGGTCGACCTCGTCGCCGCCGCGCAGGTCGCAGCTCTCGCGCTGCTCGGGCGATGCCGGGCCGACGGACCATTCGCCGTCCCGGTAAACCGTCCCCAGGCCGACGGTGGCAGGCAGGACCACGGCGACGAGCATGATCCGCCGCCGGTTCGACGGGTCGAACCGACCGTGGCCGGGACGATTCACGGACCCGAGAGCCCGGCCGCGGCCGGGGCCGGCAAGGGGGGCGGGGCCAGGTCGCCGCGGTCGGGTCGGCGGCGTTCGCGGAGCCAACGGTGGGTACCGGCCAGGGCGTAGCAGCCGGTGGCCACCGCGGTGATGGCGAAGCTGGGGGGGATGCGGGCGAAGTGGTGGGCCAACAGCAACCCGGTCCAGGTCTCGGCCACGGCCAGGGCCACCGACAGGGCCAGGCCCTTGTACGGGTTGTCGGTGAGCGCGACCGCGGCCCCGCCGGGGGCGGCGATCAGCGCCAGCAGCAGCAGCGCGCCGACGGCCTGGGTGGCCTCGGCGGCCGCGGCGCCGACTAGAGCCAGGAACGCCAGGGACAGGGCGCGGACCGGGACCCCGCGGGCGGCTGCCACGGCCGGGTCGATGGTGGCGAACAGCAGCGGTCGGGCGATGCCCCCGACGGCGGCGGTCACGGCTGCCCCGATCAGGCACGCTGTAGCGGCCTGCCGGCCGGACAGGCCCAGGATCGAGCCGAACAGCACGTTGATGGTGGCGCGGCCGCTTCCGCCCCCGCCGGAGCGATGTGTGGTGTAGAGGGTCAGGAAGAACACCCCGAGGCCGAGGATCCAGGCGAAGACGTTGCCGATCACCACGTCGTCGGCGTGCCCACCCCGGCCAAGCACGCCGATGCCGACGGCGACCGCGATCGTGGCGGTGAACAGGCCGACCCGCAGGTCTATCCCGAACGCGAGGGCGGCCAGCGCGCCGGTGAAGGCCACGTGCGACAACGCGTCGGCGGTGAACACCTGCGCGCGCAGCACAAGGAAATAGCCCACCGCCCCGGCGGCTGCCGCGATACCGGTGCCGGCCAGCAGGGCGTGGGCCATGAACGGCTGGCCGAACGGGTTCACGCCGCGGCCCGCCCTGCTGTGGTCCGAACCCCGATCATCCGGGCGGCCCGCGGGAGCAACCCGGCCGCAGTGGTGCAGGCGGTGGCCAGCACGTACCCGGCGAAGGCGAAGGTGGTGATGAAGAACCCGACCGGGTAGACGGAGAAATAAGCCGCGCCCAGCCCCAGCCAGGTCACGCTCAGTGCGATCAGCACGCTCAGCACCAGACCGAGAACCGGGCGGGCGGTGAGCCGCTGGGCCGTCGCGCCCGGGGCCACCAGTAGCGCGAAGACCAGCAGCGAACCGGTGATCTGGGAGACCTGGGCAACCGCTACGCCCAGGGTCACCAGGAAAACCAGTCCCAGGGTGCGCACCGGCACCCCGCGAGCCGCGGCCACCGCCGGGTCGATCGAGGCGAACAGCAACGGCCGACCGATCCCGGCCAGCACCACCAGCACCAGGACCGCGACTACGGCCACCGCGCGAGCGTCCCGGTCGGTGACCCCGAGGAACGTGCCGAACAGCAACGCGTTGATCCCGTTGAGGAACCCGCGGTAGAGGGTCACGAACAACATCCCGCAGGCCAGCACGAAGGCCTGCACCACCCCGGTCACGGCCGAGTCGCGGGCCGGGCCGCCGGCGCCCGGCGCGGCCGCCGCGGCGATCACCAGAGCCGCGGCTGTGCAGAACCCGTAGTAGCCCCAGGATACCCCGACCCCGATCAGCACCGCCCCGGCCGCGCCCGGGAACCCGGCCACCGCGATCGTGTGCGCGGCGAAGGTCAATCGACGCAGCACCAGGAACCAACCGGTGATCCCGGCCACCACCGCGATAACCGAACCGGCCCGGTAGGCGTTCACCATCGAGGGCAGCGACCACACTTGGGCCAGGTCGGCGAACAGGTTCCAGGTCAGGTGCGGCTCGGCGATCATCCCGCCCCCTCAGTGCGATCCGACCGGCTCGGACCGGTCCGGGTCCCCGCCGCCGCCGACCACCACCAGGCGACCGTCGGACGCACGCAACACCTCCACCGGGGTGGCGAACAGCCGCGAGAGTGTCAGGGCGGTGATCACCTGCTGCGGGGGGCCGCAGGCCGCCGCTCCGTGGCCCAGGTAAACGACCTGGTCCAGGTAGCCGAGGATCGGGTTGACGTCGTGGGCCACCATCAGCACCGCAACCTGCTGGGTACGGGCGATCTGTGCGATCAACGCCGCGGTGGCGGCCTGGTTGGGCAGGTCGAGGGCGTCCAACGGCTCGTCCAGCAACAGCAGGCGCGGGCGCCGGACCAGCGCCTGGGCGATCAGCAGCCGCTGCTGCTCCCCACCAGAGCAAGCACCGATCGGGCGGCGAGCGTACCCGCACGCCCCGACCAGGTTCGTCACCTCCGCTACCCGGGCCCGCGGTACACGTCGGCGTCCGTGCGGCCCTGGGCCGGGCAACGGCACCCCCCACCGGTGCCCGTCCAGGCCCAGGCGCACCACGTCGAGGCCCCGGATGCGCAGCGAGGCGTCGAAGCTGCGCCGTTGCGGCAGGTATCCGATCGCCGCCCCGGCCGCGCCGGGTCGACGGCCGAGGACCTCGACCCGGCCGTCGGTGTAGGGGCGCAAGCCGAGCAGGACCTTCACCAACGTCGACTTGCCCACCCCGTTCGGGCCCAGGATCGCCACGAACTGCCCGGGCCGCACGCACAGGTCCAACCCGCCCCACAAGCGCCGCCCCCCGACCTCGGCCGCCACCCCGGACAGCTCGACCACCGGTGCCCCTTCCGCGGTCCCCGAGCCGGCCCGCGCCGCCGCGCCGGCCAGGTCCACCGGTGCCCCTTCCGGGGTCGCCGACTCGGCCGCCGCCAGGGCGGGCAGGCTCCCGTTGGGCAGGCTCCCGCCGGGATTCACCTCAGGACCCGCTGCCCTGCGACGAGCCGGTGGCCGGGGTCGAGCCGGTGTCCGGGCTGGTCTGCGCCGGTTGTGCGGTGCCGGCGGCCAGGGCCAAGGCGTCCTGCAGGCCTTCCAGTTCGTTGACCATCCACTCCTGGAAGCTGGCACTGGCCGGGGCCAGGGTCTCGGTGACCGTGGTGATCGGGATGCCGGCGGCCTTCGCCTCGGTGACCTGGGCGGTGATGTCCGGGGTCGAGTTCTGCGAGTTGTACACGTAGACCTTGATCTGCTTGCCCTTGATCTGCTGATCGATCAGGGTCTTGTCGGCCACCGTGGGGTCGGTGTTCTCGCTGATGGCTTTGAGGAACGAGTACGGGGTGAGCATGTTCAGCCCGAGGGTGTCGGCCAGCGGGGACACGATCGACTCAGAGGCCCCGATCGGGGTGCCGGCGTACTTGGCCTTGATTGCGGTCTCGAGGGAGTTGTAGCGGGCCAGGGTGTTGGTCTCGAAGTTCTGCTTCTGCGCGGTGAACCAGGCCGCGTCGGTCGGGTCAATCTTGGAGTACTCCGCCACGATCGCGTCGATGACCTTGTAGACCGAGTCGTGGGAGTACCACTGGTGCGGGTTGTCGCCGTCCTTCAGGCCGACCACGTCGCCGACAGTGAGCACCTCCCGGCTGCTGGAGGGGTTGGCGGCGACCAGTTTCGGGGCCCATGAGGTGTCGTAGCCGATGCCGTTCTGGATGAACATCTGTGTCCCGGCGATCAGACGCGCATCGGCCGGGGTGGCCTCGTAGTCGTGCGGATCGGTGTCCGGGTTGGTGATAATCGAGGTGACCGTGACCTGATCGCCGCCCAACTGGGAGGCGATCGAGCCCCAGAAGTTCTCCGCGGCCACCACCGTGAACTTCGGGCCGGTCGGCCCGCTCGGGCCACTGTTCGCCGCCAGCGCGGCCGTCGAGGCGGCCGGTGCGGCCGCCACGGCCGCCGGCGAGGGCGCCGGTGAGCTGGTCTGGGCCGCGCACCCGGCGACCGACATCGAACCCGCGAGCGCAACGGCGGCGGGGACCTTCCCGGAAACCTTCATCACTGGGCCCCTTCTTAGTGTTGAAAACCATTCTCAAAAAGGACCATAATGGGAGTCGTTTCCAACAAGCAAGATCCCTCGGCCCTGGTCGTTGCCGCTCTGTTCGGGCCGGTCGCCGGATCAAGGGATCGCATTACGGCTGGATGTCGGGCCGGTTCTGCTCGACGGGCGGAGGTAGGGATGCCCACCCGGGGTGAACGTTGTCGGGCGATGTTGTTGGCGGCGCTGGACGCGGCCGGCGGTTTCGCGTCCGCGCAGGGGCTGCATGCGGCGTTGCTGGACGGTGGGTCCCGGATCGGGTTGACGACGGTGTACCGGCGGTTGCACGAGTTGGAACGCGACGGGCTCGTGGATGTCGCCCGCGACGAACGGGGCGAACGCCTGCACCGACTACGCACCGACCGGGATCACTGCCACTACCTGTTCTGCCGGGCGTGCGGGCGCAGTGTGCCGGTGGAGTCCGGGCCGGTGGAACGGTGGGCGGCGACGGTTGGCCCGGCGGCCGGTTTCCGGGACGTGGATCACGTGGTGGAACTGCGCGGGGTGTGCGAACGCTGTTCCGACGCGGGCACATCGGCCGCGAGCCGCTCGGTGGCAGACACCAGATCGGATGCCCTGGCTGGGAAAGGTGGGACGGCGTGACAGATTCGAGGTCGCCTGGACCGGGCTCGCGCCTGCTTGATTACGCGATCGCGGGCACCATGGGCCAGTTGATCGTGCGCGCAGCCGTTGCGGCGCGCCCCAGCCTGGGCCCGGCGACCCGGCGGGCGGCAGTGGCAGGGCTGGCCGCCGGCATGGTGACCGTTCGACGGCTGGCGGCTGCGGCCGAGGACGCCAGGCTGCAGCTCGGGGATCTGGTGGCCGAGGCTCACGCAAAGGTAGGTGAACCCGCCCCTGCGCCGGCGCCGAACTCGTCGGGGGTCGACCACGGCCACGAGCACTGAGATGACCTGGGTGGTCGCTGCCGCGGCCGGACGGGTCCGGGTCGCCGTGCCCTGGCTGCGCGACCGCGCGGACCTGGCGGCGGTCCCGGCCACCCGCTTGACCCCGCTGGCTCCCCGCGCGCTGGTCGTCCATGTACGCACCGGGAACGTGGTCGTGTGGCTGGACCCGCACACTGAGCCGGCGGAGGTCGTGGCCCGGCTGGCCGCCGCGCCCGAGGTCGCGGTCATCGTCGAAGGCACGTCCGGGGCGGTGGTGCACCGGGCCGCGGACGCGGGGGTCGCGCGGCTGGTGGTCGGTGGGGCGGTGCTGGCCGGAGTGGCCTTCGCCAAAGTGCTGCTGCGCAGACCGGCCCCGGTGCGGGGCCCTGCCGCGGAGATGCTGGCAGGGGTCGCGATGTTCACCGGCATGCCGTTCCTGCGCGGCTCGGTGGCCACACTGTCCGGACGCGGCGGCAACGGGACGGCCTTGCTCATCACCGCGGCCACCGGCGCCTCGCTGGTTCTGCGGCAGAACGTGGTGGCTCTGACGGTGCTGTGGCTGTTGAACATCGGGGAGTTCCTGCAGGAACTGACCTTGCGCCGCACCCGGCGGGCCATCGAGGACCTGCTCGCCGTCGGTGACCAGATGGCCTGGCTGGTCCGCGACGAGGTCCTGGTCGAGGTGGCAACCGACTCGCTGCTGGTCGGGGACGTGGTGGCGGTGCCCACGCACAGGCGGATCCCGGTCGACGGCGTCGTGGTCGCCGGTCAGGCCCTGGCGGCGCAGGCGGCGATCACCGGCGAACCGTTGCCGGTGGCCGTCGGTGTCGGCGGTGAGGTGTTCGCCGGAACGGTGGTCACCGACGGTGCCTTGCGGGTCCGGGCCACTCGGGTCGGCTCGGACACGGTTGTCGGGCGCATCGTCGAACGCGTCGAGCGGGCCGCCGCCGACCGGGCCCCGGTGGCGACCATCGCGACCCGGTTCACCCGTCGCTTCGTGCCGGTCTCCTTCGCCATGGCCACGCTCACCCTGCTCGTCACGGGCGATCCGCGGCGGGCGATGACAATGCTGCTGATCGCCTGTCCCTGTGCCGCAGGGTTGGCCACCCCCACCGCGATCAGCGCCGCGATCGGCAACGGGGCCCGCCGCGGGGTGCTGATCAAAGGCGGGGCACACCTGGAGAACGCCGGGCGCATCGACGCGGTGGTCTTCGACAAGACCGGCACCTTGACCATGGGTCGCCCGCTGGTCACCGACGTGATCGCCCTGTCTGAGACGTTCGACTCCGACCAGGTGCTGGCTCTGGCGGCCTCCGGGGAGATCCACGCCCGCCACCCGCTGGCCCAGGCCGTGGTCCGGCACACCGCCGAACGACGCATCGAGATCCCGCTGCACGCCAGCTGCGAGGTCGTGCTCGGCATGGGAATGCGCGCGGACGTGGACGGCCGCCGACTGCTGGTCGGCAGCCCAGCCCTCATGCGCCGGGAGGGCGTGCCTATGCCCGAGGCCGCCGCGGACTGGGTACGTCGGCTGCGGCGGCAGTCGCGGACCGCGTTGTGCATAGCGGTCCAGGACGAGCTGATCGGGGTGATCGGGGTTGCCGACGCGGTGCGCGCGGAATCGGCCGCGGTCATCGCACAGCTGCGGACCCTCGGGATCCGCCGGGTGGTGATGCTCACCGGTGACGCGCAGCGCAACGCCGCCACCGTCGCCGAACTGCTGGGCATCGAGGAATACCGGGCACGGACCATGCCCGAGGACAAGCTCGCCGTGATCCGCGACCTGCAGGCGCAAGGACACCGGGTGGCGATGATCGGCGACGGCACCAACGACGCCCCCGCCCTGGCCGCCGCCGACCTGAGCATGGCGATGGGCGCCACCGCCTCCGACGTCGCCATTGAGACCGCCGACATCACCCTGGCCACCGCGGACCTGCAGGCCGTCGCCGACACCATCGCGCTGTCCCGGCACACCCTTCGGGTCATCCGGCAGAACTACGCCCTGGCGATCGGGGTCAACACCATCGGACTGCTCACCGGAGCCGGCGGTCGCCTGAACCCGGTGCTGGCCGCCGTACTGCACAACGCCAGCAGCGTCGCCGTCGTCGCCAACTCCGCCCGCCTGGTCGGGCACCGACCCCAGCCACGCGCGCCGGGCGAGCCCACCCCACCGGCCCCGATCCCGGTCGCCACCGCCGATCCCCGGGCCGACTGAACCATCGACCCGTCACCGACAGCCGGTCATTGGCCGGCGGCCAGGCAGGACTTGAAGCCTGCCTCGAGCGCGGCCCGGTCGAGGTTGCGCCCGATTAACACCATCCGGCTGCGACGCGGCTGCTCAGGAGTCCGAGTCGATACCCACTCGGTGTCCAGCAACGTGTGCACGCCCTGGAAGAACCAGTCGGTCTGGTGGCCGGCCAGGGACAGAACACCCTTGGACCGGAAGATGTCCCGCCCCTGTTCGACCAGCAGTTCCCGCAGCCACCGTTCCACCAGGTCGGGATCCATCTCGCCGGCCAGGTCGATGCCGACCGAGCCGACGCCGTGGACGTGGGCGTGGTCGGTCCGGTCGAGGAACTGCGGATCGGCCACCGCCACCCGGGAGACGTCGAAGGCCTCCACTCCCAGCAAGAAGTCGAGATCCACCGCCGCCCGACGCACGGTCATCAGCGGGGCCAGGGCATTGATCGCGCGAATCTGCACCGACAGCTCGCAGAGCCGGGCCGGGCTGACCAGATCGGTCTTGTTGATCACGATGCGGTCGGCAAACGCGATCTGCGCTGCGGCCACGTTGCCCGCCCCCTCCGGTCCGACGGCCACCAGGTGCTCACCGATGTGCAGCGCATCGACCAGGGTGACCACGGCATCCAGACGCAACCGGTCCCGCAGTCGGTCGTCGGCGAACAACGTCCGGGCCACCGGGCCCGGGTCGGCCAAGCCGCTCGTCTCCACCAGGATCCGGTCGAACCAATCGCCCCGCCGGGACAGTGCCTCGAGGATCCCCACCAGGTCCCCGCGCGCGGTGCAGCACACGCACCCGCCGTTCACCCGCAGGATCTCCTCCTCGGTGTCGTGCACCAACGAGTCGTCCACACTGACCTCACCGAACTCGTTCTCGATCACCGCGATCCGCTCCCCGGGTAGCTCGGCGAGGATCCGGTTGAGCAACGTGGTCTTGCCCGAACCCAGGAAGCCGGTCAGCACGGTCACCGGCACCCGATCGTCCAGCGACGGGTCGAACCGCTCGGCAGCCCTCGCCACGGCAGTCATAGCCGGGCCGCCGACACATCCGCCGGCCACGGCGAGTCCGCGTCGCGGATTGCGGCAGCGCCGATCGCGACTGGCGGGGACGATCCGTGCCCGTGAATCCGCAATCGGGGGATCTCTCGACGCGTTGTCGGTCCCCGATCCAGCCCGCCCCCTGCCGGCCGGGACCGCCGCGCCGAGGTGCAACAGTCACCGCGGCAGAACATCACCGCGCAGTCGACGGACATGACCCTTCCTCACCGCCCTTTCCCCACAGGCCGCCGTGTGCCGGGTTCCGCCGGCGATCCCAGCCGGCGGAACCCGACTCCCCCTTCCGGGGGACGGCGTTCCCGGACACCGCCCCCGGGTTCCACCGGTCAGTTGGAACGCGCCGCCAGCTGGCGTGCCCACAAGTCCAGGAAAAGCGGCGGAGCGGCGGCCGGCTCGGTCAACCACTGGCAGACCCCCTCGAGGTCGCGGCGTGACCGCAAGGGCCCCAGGGTCAACGTCGGACCGATCGGGCGCCGTTCGGGGCCCGCGCAGTGTTGGGCCAACAGCACCGGAGCTCGCACGGCTGCCGGGACGTTCCCGGGGCATCCGTGCGGACCCAACAGGCACGGCGACCCGACCAGCATCCCGTGGGCGCACCCCCGCGCCGTCGCCGCCAGGCGCTCACGTACCGGCAGCGCTGACTCGCAGGCCCGGCCGCTGCAGAACACAATCGTGAACCCCAGCTGCGAATCGCCGTCCGAACTCACCCTCATGGCCGCCCCTCCGTCCCGATCGCTGAGTCTATTGAAGATGACAATCGTATTCAAGTGGCTCGGCAACTCGGCCCCGTGAGTGGGTCGGTCCCCGGTCCTGAGCACAAGCAAGTCACGACCGTTGCGATCCGGCGACGGTCGCGTATCCGGCCGAGAATTGGCTCTGGACCTCCCGCGCCCTCGATCTCGGGCGCAGGGTTTGCCTGCCATCCTCGCGGCGAATTCCATTGCTCGGTGATACATCTCAAAGTTTTTCATCAATTACCGTTCCCGATTATTCTCCTCCACCATTAGCGACCAATTCGAGCCACCTCCGCACCTCAATACGAATGTCTCGAACACGAGCTGAAAAGGAGCAGACATGTGCATTCTTCGAATGTACGGTGGTGGCAAGCGTGGGGCGGTCGGGCGGGGGCTTGCCGGTGTTGAGTTCGGCGAAGATCGGGACCGCGTCGTGGCGTTACTACACCGGGGCGGTGGCCTGCGCCGCCACGGAGTACTACCTCGGGGTCGGTGAGGCACCGGGTCGCTGGCACGGCCGCGGACTCGAAGCGCTGGGACTTGAAGCCGGCGGCCTGGTGTCCGAGGCGCAACTGGAGGCGTTGTTCGCCCGAGCCCTGCACCCGACCACGGCGGAGCGGTTGGGTCGTGCGTGGCGGGGCGACGGGGTGACCGGGTTCGACCTGACCTTCTCCGCGCCGAAGAGCGTCAGTGCCTTGTGGGCGTTGGGGAATCCGGATGTCGCCGCCGCGGCGGCGGGCGCGCACCGCGCCGCCGTGCAAGCAGCGCTGTCCTACCTGGACTCGCACGCCGGGTTGTCGCGGCGGGGCACGGACGGGACCGAGCAGCTAACCACGGACGGTCTGGCCGTGGCGTTGTTCGATCACCGCACGAGTCGGTGCGCGGATCCGCAACTGCACACCCACGCGTTGGTGGCGAACAAGGTCCGTTGCGCCGACGGATTTTGGCGGACCCTGGATGCCAGTGAATTGTTCCACCACAAGAAAAGCGCCGGAATGATCTACCAGGCGGCGCTGCGGAATGAACTGACGGCCCGGATCGATGTGGCCTTCGAGGCGGTGAACGAACACGGCCAGGCCGAGATAGCCGGGGTACCGCAAGAATTGATGAAATTGTGGAGCAAGCGCACTGCGGCGATCGAGACCGAAGCGGCACCGAAAATCGCCGAATACGAAACCACGCTGGGTCGGACCCTTACCGCCGCCGAGCGTGCCGGCGTGGTGAAGACCGCGGTGCTCAAGACCCGACCGGACAAGACCCACCCGGCGCCCGCCACGCTGCGGCAGAGCTGGGTGGCCGAAGCGGGGGCGGCGGGGTTCACCCCGCCCGAGCTGATGGTCTCTGTCGCGGCCGCGGCACAGGAACGCCCGACACCGACGACGGGCACCGGAGCGGAATTGCTGTCCGAGGCGGTCCGGGCCGCCGGACATGCGCGGGCGGTGTTCTCCCGCGCCGATGTGGCCGGGCAGGTCGCCGCCCGCCTGCCCGCCGTCGCCCGCGGCGCCGACCAAACGCTCGCGGCGGTGGAGGAACTCACCGAGGTGGCGCTGGGGTTGGCCGAGGCGGTCCCGGTCGGGGAACACCCACGCGGTGTCACACCCCGGGCGTCGGACAGCCGTTGGGCCAGTGCGGATGTGTTGGCGGCCGAAGCCCGGGTGCTGTCCCTGGCCGAACGCGGCCGCGGTCGTGGCTACGGGCAGGTCGACGGTCTGCTGCTGGACATCAGGCTGCTCGCCTCCGGGTTGGACCCCGGCCAGCGGGAGGCCGTGCGGCAACTGGCCGGCGACGGGGACTTCCTCTCGGTGCTCACCGCACCCGCCGGCGCGGGCAAGACCCACACCCTCGGTACCGCCACTGCAGCATGGCAAGCAGCGGGATATCGGGTGGTTGGGCTGGCGCCGTCGGCCCGCGCGGCGGGCGAATTGGCGGCGGCGACCGGTGGCCGGGCGGACACGTTGGCGAAGTGGCTGCACAACCAGACCCGGCTTCGGGCCCTGACTGTCGACGAGTTGGCGTGGACGCTGCTCGATGACGGGACCGTGGTGGTGGTCGACGAGGCCTCGATGGCCAACACCCTCGACCTCGCGCGGCTCACTGCAACGGCGGCGCGGGCTGCGGCGAAGGTGGTGCTGGTCGGGGACCCGGCCCAGATCGGGGTCGTCCGCGGGCCGGGTGGGATGCTCGCCGCCCTCGCGCACGCGGGGCACGGGATCGAACTGGGCAGCGTGCACCGCTTCGATCAGGACTGGGAACGCGAGGCCTCGCTCGCGCTGCGCCGCGGCGAGCCGAAGATCCTGGACATCTACCAGGGCGCGGGGCGGCTGCACCCCTGCGCCGGCAACGATCAGGCGATCGAGGCCGTGCACGCGCACTGGGCCGCGGCCCGCGCGGACGGCGCGGAGGTGTTGATGATGGCCCGCTCCCGGGCCGACGTCGAAGCGCTGAACGCCCGGGCACGGGCCGCCCAGGTCGCTGCGTGCCGGATCGGTGGGCCGGTCAACCGTTTGGGCGAGCGGGACTGGCAGGTGGGGGACCTGTTGCGGGCGCGGCGCAACGATCGGCGGATCCTCGTCGGCGAGGGGCATGTGCGAAACGGCGACGTCTACTGGGTCGCCGACGCCCAGGGTCCCGGTGGTGGGTTGATCGTGTCGGACCTGGACGGCCGCAACGGCGCCGTGCTGCCGCCGGAGTACGTGGCCGCGCACGCCGAATACGGGTGGGCCGCCACCGTCGATGCCGCCCAGGGCGCGACCACCGGTGTCGGGATCCTATTGGTGCGGCCCGGGCTGGACCGTGAACACCTCTACGTCGGTCTGACCCGCGGCCGGGCCGAGAACCACGCCTACATCGCGCCCGACCCGGCGGGCGAGGCCGACTACCACGGGCCCGCACGGCATGGCAGGCCGGACCGGACCCCCGAACAGACGGCCCGGGACGTGCTGGCCGCCGCGCTGGCTTCGAGCGGTGCGCAGGACGCCGCACACACCGCACGCGCTCGCGCTGCCGAACGTGCCCAACAGCTCGCCGAAGAAGCCCGGTACGCGGCCGAGCGCACCGAGGCCGCGCGCCGCGAGACCCGCCGAGCCGAAGTGCTGGCCCCCACCCCGCAACACGCCGCCACCATCGAGCTGCTCGCGCAGCGTCGGGCAGAACGCGACCAACTCCGCAGCGACTACCAGCACCACCTCGCGCGGCTCGATGAACTGCGCGCGGAGTACGCCGACCTGCCCCGCTTCGCACCCCGGCGCCGCCCGGTCCTGACTGACCTGATCCACCGTCACGAAACCGCCAGCACCCGGGCGATACCGGTGCTGAACCGTCTCGATATGGAGATCAAGGAACTGGACCGGCAGGTCGACCGCGACACCACCGCCCGGCAGGACGCCGCCAGACGGGAGGAGACCCGGCACCTCGGCCAGGCCCTGACCCGCCAACGACCCGGCCGCGATCTCGCCCGGCCCCGACCGGTCGAGATCGTCACTGCCATCGGCAGTCGTCACGCCGCCGACCTCGAACGCATCCGCCAACAGCACTACACCCGTAGCCGCGACCACCACACCCGTGGACGGGATCGCGACGACGGCTACAGCATCGGCCGCTGAACACGTTGACTCGCGCTGCGCGCCTGCGCCGGGTCAGGACTTGGGCGGTGCCTTGCGGCGCTTGCTCGCCGGCTCAACGCCGTAGTCGGGGTCGTTGAGTTGTTCGGCGATCAGCCCCCGGATGCCGACCTGGCGCAGGTGGTCGAAGAACTCCCCCAACTCATCAGCCGAGGCGTCCACGCGGTCGGCGTACTCATCCAGCAGGCGCAGCAACAGTTCCTTACGGCGATGCCGGTAATCGTTCATCATCACCGCGGTCGGGGTCCGCATCACCGCCGCCCACGCGACGTCGTGCTCGTCCGGCTCGGGCATGCCCAGCTCGCGAAACCTTGCGTAGAGGACCTCGAGCTGGTCCTCCCGCCCCAACACCAGGCGGTAGAGCTCGTTCACCCGGTCCGAGGTGGCCTGCAGCCGCCGGGTGTCACCCGGTGGGGGAAGGAAGAACCACAGCAACGGCAGGTCGAACGCGCAGGTGAAGGCGAGGAGCTCCTGGGCGTCGAACTCCCGATGCTTGTCCCCGCCGTAGGTGCGTTCGATCGCCGAGATGCTCGCCTGCGGCAACCGCTGGCCCAGGAACGGCTCCAGCACAGCGGCGGCCTCGGGCTGGGTCAGTCCCCGAAGTTCCCGGGCGCGACGGAAGTTGTAGGCGATCACCTCGTTCAGGTTGACCGTCGGTTCCTCGATCGGCTTGCTCCTGCGTCCGGTGGGCATGCGACCAACCTACACGTCGCAGCGCCGATGTTGACACATCCGGAAAGCCGTGTACGGTGCCAATGTCGGACCACCATCGGTACACGTCGGCCAAGACGTGCCAACCCGGAGTCCGTCGGTGGGTTGCCGGGGGATGACCACCTGGCCGAGTCATCCCCCGGCATCCCCCGTCATCTTCACCAAAGTGCGCACATCACCGAGATTGGACCGACACCAGCACAACCGCACAAACCAATCCCCGAGGCGAGAGGAGCACCACCATCGCCGGCATCGCGCCCCTGTGGACCATCAAGGACGTATCGGAGTTCCTCGGCATCCCAGTGCAGACGCTCTACACCTGGCGCCACCAGGGCACCGGCCCAAAGGCCTACCGCTGCGGCCGACACCTCCGCTACGACCCCGACGAGATCCGCCGCTGGCTCGACGGGCAGCAGCGCAGCGGTTCGGCAAGCCGCTGATCATCGGACAGGAAGAGGTGGGCCAATGGCCAGTGTCGAGAAGCGGATCCGCAACGGGAAAGCCCAGTGGTACGCCCGCTACCGCGACCCAGCAGGGCAGCAGCGCACCAAATCCTTCGAACGCCGGGTCGATGCCGAACGGTTCCTCACCGGCATCGAATCTTCGAAAATCACCGGCAGCTACATAGATCCGGTTCGGGCCCGGCTGAGCGTCGGTGAGTGGTCGGAACGATGGCTGGACGGGTTGGCCCACGTCAAGCCGTCGACCCGCGAGCGCTACGCCGGAATCCTGCGCGAACACGTCTCGCCCCGGTGGCGCAATGTGCGGTTGGGCGATGTCGGCCACGCCGACGTCCAGCGATGGGTGACTGACCTCGGCGCCTCGCGGTCCCCGGCGACCGTGCGCAAGGTGCACCGCGTGCTGAGCCTGGTCCTGGCCCTGGCGGTCAAGGACGGGCGGCTCGTCCGTAACGTCGCGGCTGGAATCAGCCTGCCGCGGGTTGTCACCGCCGAGCGCCGCTACCTCAACCACGAGCAGACTCATGCACTGGCGACCGCCAGCGGTCAGTATCGGCTCGTCGTATTGTTCCTCGCCTACACCGGCGTGCGGTTCGGCGAGGTGGCCGCGCTGCGGGTCGGGCGGGTCGACTTTCTGCGCCGTAGAGCGTTGATCGCGGAGTCGATGACGCTCGTCCGGGGCGTGCCGACCTGGGGGACCCCGAAGGGCCACGAGCGCCGTGAGGTGCCGATTCCGCGATTTCTCATCGAGGAGCTGGCCGCGCACGTGGCCGGCAAGGGCCGCGACGAGCTGGTGTTCCCCAACTCCCTCGGCGCGCCGATGCGGTCGCAGGTCTTCCAGCGGGCCGCGCTCACCAAGGCCGCGTCCGCGATCGGCGTGCCCGGACTGCACCCTCACGAGCTGCGCCACACCGCGGCCAGCCTGGCGATCGCGTCCGGCGCCGACGTCAAGGTCGTCCAGCAGATGCTCGGCCACAAGTCGGCGACGATGACCCTCGATCTCTACGGGCACCTGTTCGGCGACCGCCTCGACGAGGTGGCCGACCGCCTCGACGTTGCCGCTACGGCTGCGCTGGCCTCGGCCCGGGTGTAGCCGCTGCGCGCTGCGATCGCCGACCAGGCCGATCCCGCGACCCGCTGAGCAGATCCGACGCGGGACGTCAGTCTGCTCGTCCGCCGGGAATCCGGCCGACGTGCTCGACGATTACCGCGGAAGCCTCCTCGTCCAACCGGTACAGGATCCGGAAAGCGCCGACGCGCATTCGGCGGAATTCGGTGGAGCCGAGTTGGCGGGTCCCTGCCGGCTGAGGGTCGATCGCCAGCCCACGCACCGCATCGCTGACGGTCTTCGCCCCCGGGCGGTCCTGGCCGCGCAACTTCCGATACTCCGTCATTGCCGGTTCGGTCCAGACGAGCGCATAGCTCACGAAGCGGCGGCATCCTCGGCGTCGAGGGCTGCCATGAACTCATCGTGGGTCAGCCGGGGCGCCGGATCGGCCTCGCTGCGAAGGCACAGCGCGATGTCGGCCTCGTCCTGGGCGCGCTGCAACTCCCGCAGGGTGTCGATGCCAACGATCGCCGCCACCGGCGTGTCGCCGTCGGTCAGCAGCACGTGTTCGCCCGTTCGGGTCTGCCGGACTATCTCGTCCAGCCGGGCACTTGCCTCCGGGATGCTCAGGCCCTCCGTCATGACCGCACGGTACCGCTGGGCACCGACAAACGCCCGAGTTCGCCGACCGCTTGTGTACCCGTTGTGTACCTTGATCTTGAAACGGGTTGCCAGATCCTTACCTAAAAGCCCTCAACCCGCCTCTGACGTGCGGTTTTGCCTGGTACCCCCAACGGGATTCGA
Source organism: Sporichthyaceae bacterium (assembly GCA_036268355.1). Classification (GTDB taxonomy): domain Bacteria; phylum Actinomycetota; class Actinomycetes; order Sporichthyales; family Sporichthyaceae; genus DASQPJ01. The sequence continues at coordinate 22,162 of DATAUG010000098.1, read as the reverse complement.
ACCCGTGCTACCGCCTTGAAAGGGCGGCGTCCTAGGCCTCTAGACGATGAGGGCGGCCGGTCCTCGGCGCATGGCCAGGACCGGGCAAGCATAGGCGAGTCCCGGCCGACGGTCGGCGACGTGGCCGCAGAATGGCCGGGTGCTGCAAATCGGAGAGGCCGAGTTCGACGAACTGGTGGCGCAGGCGTTGGACCTGCTGCCGGACGACCTGGCGGCGGAGCTCAACAACGTCGTCGTGGTCGTCGAGGACGCCCCGCCGCCCGGCGACGAGCACCTCCTGGGCCTCTACGACGGCATCCCGCTCACCGAACGCGATCGCTGGTACAGCGGTGTGCTGCCGGACCGGATCTCGATCTTTCGCAGTCCCCTGCTCGCCATGTGCAACTCCACCGAGGAGGTCGTCGAGCAGGTGCGGATCACCGTGCTGCACGAGATCGCCCATCACTTCGGGATCAGCGACGAACGACTGGCCGAGCTCGGTTACGAGTGATTGAGGCCAGCGGAGCGGCCGCCGGCTGATCGATGTCGCGGGGCGAGTGGCGCAAGGGGCGGGCCGTCCAACGTTCCCCGCCGGCCCTGTTCCCCCTGCGGGGCGGTGCTGGTAGGAAATCGGCGACAGGCCACTGATCGCGGGATGGTGGGCGCGGCTGCCGTTCGGTCCGGGGTTCCATGCTTGGGGGTGTCGCGGTGTCGGCTGGAGCACTGGTCGGGCGCGGCGAGGAGCTGGACTTCGTCCGTGCGGCACTGGCTGATCCGGGCGTGGGGGCCGTCGTGCTGGCCGGGGAGGCAGGGGTCGGTAAGACGAGGCTGGCCCGTGAGGCCCTGTCCGCGGCGCAACGATCAGGTGAGACGACGTTCTGGGTCGCCGGGTCGGTGGCCACCGAGGCGATCCCGTTCGGTGCTGTCACGCATCTGCTGCCGGCGGTCGAGGCAGGCGGGGACCGGTTCGCGGTTTTGCAGGCGGTCACGAGGTATCTGGCATCGATGGGGCGCCGGCCGGTCGTCGGTGTGGACGACGCGCATCGACTCGATGAAGCGTCCGCCGCCTTGGTCTATCACGTGGCAGTCACCCGGGCGGCGTTCATCGTCGCCACGGTGCGGACCGGGGAGCCGGCACCGGGGCAGGTCGGCGGATTGTGGAAGGACGGCATCGGTGAACGGGTCGAGGTGCAGCCCCTCGGCCGTCGTGAGGCCGCGGCGCTGGTATCGGCTCTGGTGGGCGGCCCGGTGGATGCGGTCACCGAGGAGCAGCTCTGGCGGCTGACCCACGGCAACGCGCTTTACCTGCGCGAGTTGGTGATGGGCGGGCGGGACGCTGCCAAGTGGGTGGTCCGCGACGGGGTGTGGACCTGGCCCGGCCGGGTGGACGCCCCGGGGCGCATCGTCGAGTTGATCGCCGATCGCATCGACAGGCAGCCCGAGTCGGTTCGGGAACTCGTGGAGCTGGTCGCGTTCGGTGAGCCGCTCGGTGTGGCCGTGCTGGAGGCGGCGGGCGTGACGACGGCAACGATCGCGGCAGCCGAGGCTGCCGCGCTGGTCCGCACGGAGGTGTCACGGCGTGACGTGCAGGTCCGACTGTCCCATCCGCTGTTCGGCGAGGTCGCCCGCGCACGGTGCTCGGCATTGCGCCGTCGCGAGGCCAGTCGGGTGCTGGCCAGGGCCTCCGCCGGGATCGACCGCCCCGAGGATGTGCTTCGTAGCGCACTCTGGCACCTCGACGGCGGCGTGGAGATCCCGGCCGAGGTGTTGCTGGCCGCGGGTGCCCGCGCGCGAGGTGTGCTCGATCTACCGCTCGCGCAACGGATGGCCGCGGCGGCTGTCGATGCCGGCGGTGGTCTGGTGGCCGAGGGGCAACTGGCCTCGGCGTTGATCCTCTGCGGGCAGTGCGAGGACGCGGAGGTTCTGCTCGCCGGCTTGCTCGACCGTGACCTCCCCGACCTCGTACGCGCGGAATTTGCCGCGTTGCGGGCCTGGAACCTAAGCGACGGATTGGGGCGGCCGGCCGATGCGGAGGTGGCGCTGACGGCTGTGGCGGAAGTTCTCACCGAAGGTCATCACGTGATCGCCTGTGAGCGTTCGCACCTGTCGGTGACCGGCGGTCGTCCGGCCGAGGGGTGTGCGGCCGCGACCGAGGTCATCGACGGCCCGAGCGTGCCCCGGCCCGAAGTGATGCTTCGCGCCCTGATCTCGCGGTCCTGGTGCCTGGCCCTGATGGGCCGATACCAGGAGTGCCGCCTCGACGCCGGACGAGCCGAAGCCCTCCACCGCCAGATCCACGGGGCGGTCTGGACACAGAGCTGGGAGGAACTGCTCAGCGCAGGATGGTTCGGGCACTTCCACGCCGGGGACCTGGACACCGCCGAAGCCGTCCTCGACCGCGAACTGGGCTTGAAGCGCGCTGCCGGGTGGCGGGTCGGTACGGCGTGGTGGACGGCGTGGAAGGGAGCGGCTCTTCTCGCCCGCGGCACGGTCAGGTCGGCCCTGGAGGAACTCCGCGCCGGAATGATCCTGCTCGCGCACGAGACCCACCCGCACCGTCGGCTGACCGGCCGGCTGATGAGGCTCCACCAGGCGGTGGTGGCCTCGATGCTGGGCGAGCTGGACGAGGCGGACTTCGCGCTGAACCGGGCCGATGAGTTCGCGGGCGCCCAGATCGCGGCCACCGACGTGCGCGGCGGCTGTGCTCACGCCTGGGTGGCGGTCGCCCACGGCGATCTGGATCGGGGCATCGAGCTGGCCATGGCCGCGGGCGACCAGGGCCGGGACACCGGTTTGTACGGGTGGGAAATTCTGGCGCGGCATCAGGTGGTCCGGTTCGGGGCACCCCAGCGGGTGCTCGATCGCCTCGAAGAGCTGGCCGGCCTGGTCGAAGGACACCTGGCGCCGCTCTACACCGCCCACGCTCACGCGCTGGCCGAGCAGGACGGCGCCGGCCTCGAGGGCGTCGCGGCCGGTTTCGCCGGTCTCGGCTACGGCCTGCTCGCTGCCGAAGCCGAGGCCCAGGCGGCCCGGGCCCACCACCGTGGACACACGGGTGAGGCCTCCAACGCCGCGGTCCGCGCCCGCGCCCTGGCCGCCCGTTGCCAGGGCGCACAGACCCCCGCGCTCGCGCTGCTGACCGAGCCGGCCGAGCGACTCACCCCCCGCGAGTCCGAAATCGCCCGCCTCGCCGCAACCGGACTCACCAATCACGCGATCGCCGATCGCCTCGTAATCTCGCCCCGCACCGTGGACAACACCCTGGCCAAGGTCTACCTCAAGCTCGGCATCAACAGTCGCGACGGGCTCGACCTGCTGTTCACGTAGGTAGCCCGCTGCTCGTGAATGAGTAGCCCGTCCCGGAATCGTCACGACATCCGAGTACCTACAGCTCACGACAGCACCGCCCCTTCGGGCCTAGTTTCGCTGTCATGGATCTCGGCGAGAACGAACTTTCCGAGAACTACACCCTGGCCCTGAAACTACATCACGACGGGGTGGACACGGCCGGCATCGCCGCGCGGCTCGGAATCGAACCAGAAGCCGTGCCCCCGCTGCTACGCCTGGCCGAAGCTAAACTCGATCGGATACAGAAGAAAACCCGATCCTTGGACGAGATCGCGCCCGAGGGCTGATGATACGCCGGGGCAATACGACGAAAGACCCGGCGGTGATGCTTTGCCAAGGCCGACGTCATACGGGTGGTACACCTCGGCGTCATTGATAGCCGTCTGCGCCCACCCGCTTCCGGGCGCACACCAACCAATTTCTCGCTCCGCCGGGCGGAACATCATCGAATTTTTCTAAATCGATTCCAAGGTGGTCGTGATGGCAGAACACGGTGGCACCCAAACTATCGTCGGTATCAAAGCTAACCCGCTCGACGGACCCTTCAACGGCGTGAAAGGTAATCGCACCTTGCTCATCCTTGCGCCGCAAGCGTTCATACCCGACTTGCAGTTGCTGGTCACCCACAAGAACCAGACGGGCATGTCCGCGATCGCAGTCTCCCTTGAGAGCATTACTTCGCACTTCGCTGGTGTCGACGAGCCTGAGAAGGTCAAGCGTGCAATCTCCTACGCGCATGAGAATCTGATGACCCAGTACGTCATGCTGGTGGGGGATGCCGCGAATTTCCCGGTGAGATTCTGGTTCCTCCACGGTCATTACGCCTCCGATATCAAGGACGGTATAACTCCGAAATATCCGAATGGTGATGTGATCGAGTGTCATCCCATGGGTTCATACATCCAGTCCGACCTGTACTACGCGAACCTGTACCATCATGCCGGTGATTATCCACACTTGATCAACGGCGTCTTTGACACTTGGGACGCAAATGGAAACGGTCTGTACAACGAGGCGTGGATGGACAACGAGCTGCCCATAGCAAACCCAACGGGGGGATTGGACACCGACTACAATCCCGACAATGTCGATGGTTATCCTGATGTGGCCGTCGGCCGGATCCCGGCTCGAAATACTTCCGACGTCCAGAAATACGTCGCAAAGGTTATTGCTTACGAGACGAGAGCCGCCCCCAGGAACCCAATATTTACCTTCGTAGCCGATGAGCCGTATGGAGTGTTGGACACGACGGTCTCTCTTGGCGCAAAGCTGGCAGGCAAGATGGCGCAGGTGTCGTACCTCCTGATGGAGAACGACGGGGCGGCCTCCCCGGCACCGTTTTCTAATGCGTCGCCGCAACAAATCGCGTCCAGTGCCGGCGAAAGTGCTTGGCTGTCCTACTTGGGCCACGGTGGCCCGACAGTGTGGGGGGCGGGCGGCGTGTTCACGGCGAGCGACGTCGCCATCACGGAGGATACGATCGGCCTGCCGGTAGTGTTCGCGGCCGGCTGTCAGACAACACTGTTCATGACGAACACCCCGTGGGGCGACGAGACCTCGATAGACGTCGATGGAGTGACGCGCGGTCCGTTCGTAGTGGATAGCTCAGCCAGTCCTGGATCGGCAGGACTCGTTATAACGGACACCGCGACCGGCCAGAAATGGGGTAATGGGACCCCTGGGTGTAATCCGCTGCCCGTGCCCACGCCAGCACCCGCGGCCCTCAACGTCCCGAATTCCTGCTGCGCAAACCCATGGCTGTTTGATGATGCGCCCGGGGGAGGGATCGCCTACATCGGTGACCACTGCGTAGCCCCGGACTCGTACCCAGCGGAAATCGAAGGGTATCTCCTGGATGCTTACGTAGGATCCACCAGTGTAGCACCGGTGCTTGGAGATCTGTTCCTAAGTGCCCAACGGCAGTATTGGGGCGGGGCCGCCAGCCAGATCGCATCCACAAAGGGCCTGGGCGACTATCATGGCATCCCTCGCCTCTATCTTGGATGGCTGTTGTTTTTCTGTGACCCGTCGCTCCGACTTCCATCGATCCCGACTGCGTCGCCGACGGTCTCCGTTCAAGGATTGGGTCAAGGGGTCGTGATCCAACATCCAGGAGGATCAGAGACCATCGGCCGCGGCATCGGACTGGGAGGGCCGACCATCTACGGAAAGAAGACTCCGTAGTGCCCGTAGGGCAATGTTGCTCCGCGAGAAAGCAGCCACAATACGATCGCCCAATGTCTGAAGTCAATGCCACAAAGTTGATGTTCAGGCGGGCTATTCATGCAGTGATGCGCAATTCGGCATCATGACTCGGAAAGTGTCTGCTGGGTTGGGACGGCTTGGGCTTGCCGAGACACCAAGCCGTCCCGATTGGCGGCAAATTCAAAGCATATTTGCGGGCCTGGTTGGACGATCCCGACCAGCACGGACGAAGTCGGCGTCCCGTGATGCCGGATCGCTGTGGCCCACGGTTCCAGGGACACCGCCGCTCCGTGACCGGGGATCTCTCGCCGGTGCCTCGGGGAGAAGCGTAGGGTGCGTAATCACCGTGATCCGGGCCGCCGATGTTAGTGGGTGCCGGATCGGATCCGGGTGTTGCCGCGACGGGAGTAGCAATGAGCGATATCGAAGCCCACGTGAGCACGGGCACGGCAGACGAGAAACACGAGCCCGGTCCGATCGCGCGGGCTTTCATGCGCGTGACCGAGCGGGTCGATCAGAAGCACCCTTGGTACGACCTGCCCGAGGCGCTCGGGCTCGTTGAGCTGATCGGGATCCGCGACAGGCTGCGTCAGGAGAACCTCTACGACACGTCCCAGCCGGCGGTCGACCCGGTGCAGGCGCCGCCGTACGACGAGAAGTACCTGACCCAGCGCACGCCCGACGGCAGTTGGAACGACCTCGAGCATCCCGAGACGGGAATGGCGAACACGCGTTTCGGCCGCAACGTTCCGTTGGAACGGACGTGGCCCGACGAGAAGCGGATGCTCACCCCTAATCCGCGCGAGGTCAGCCTGCGCTTGATGACCCGGGAGAAGCTGAATCCGGCCGCGGACGGGAATGCCCTGATCGCCGCGTGGATTCAGTTCATGGTCCGCGACTGGTTCAAGCACGGACCCGGCCCTAGCGACGACTCGTGGGTACTGCCGGGCGTGCCCGACGACGAGTGGCCGGCCCCGCCGGTGACGATTCTGCGCACGCCACCGGATCCGACCTCCCCGCCCGACTCGGAGCTGCCGCCGACCCACCTGAACATCAACACGCACTGGTGGGACGGCTCCTCGATCTACGGCAACAGCCTCGCCGAGCAGCAATTCCTACGCGCGCACGTCGGCGGCCGGCTCAGGCTGGTCGACGGCATGCCTCCGATCCCGGACGACCCGGCCCAGAATCCGGCGTTGGTCCCGGGGTTCTGGCTGGGGCTCGCCCTGTTGCAGACGCTGTTCGCGATGGAGCACAACAGCATCTGCGACATGCTCGCCCTGGCGCACCCGGACTTCGACGACGAGACGCTTTTCCAGCGCGCCCGGCTGATCAACGCTGCGCTGCTGGCGAAAATCCACACGGTGGAATGGACACCATCGGTCAACGCCCACCCGACGACCGTGACCGGGTTGCACGCCCAGTGGTGGGGGCTGGAGGGCGAGCACCTGCACTGCCTGTTCGGCCGACTGAGTTCCAACGAGGTGATCAGCGGTATTCCCGGGTCCGGGACGGCCGACTTCGGCGTGCCCTACGCGCTGACCGAGGAGTTCGCCGCGGTGTACCGAATGCATCCGCTGATCCCGGACGACTACGACTTCCGCTGCGCGGCGGATGACTCGCCGACCCTGGGCGCCAAGGAGTTCGGCGACCTGGCCGGTCCGGCGGCGATCGAGATCATGCGGTCGAACGAGCTGGCCGACCTGATCTACACCTTCGCCACGATGAACCCGGGCCTGGTGACCCTGCACAACTACCCGAGGGCGTTGCAGACGTTCAAGCGCCCGGACAACGGCGAGCTGATGGACCTCGCGGCAACGGACATCCTGCGATGCCGAGAACTCGGCGTGCCCCGCTACGCCGAGTTCCGTGAGCTGTTCCACCTCCCGGTGCCCACCACGTTCGACGACGTCACGAGCAACAAGGAATGGGCGCAGGAACTCCACGACGTCTACGACGGCAGGATCGAGGACCTCGACCTGATCCCGGGCGTCATGGCCGAAGACCTGCCGGAGGGATTTGCCTTCAGCGACACCGCATTCCGGGCGTTCATCCTGATGGCCTCCCGCCGCCTCAACAGCGACCGGTTCTTCACCACGCACTTCACCGAGGAGGTCTACACCCCGGAAGGGATGAAGTGGCTCGAGGACAACACCATGGGCACGGTGCTGTGCCGCCACTGCCCGGACCTGGCGCCGTACGTCGACAGGACGCCCAACGCCTTCGCGCTTTGGCAGCGTAAGGCGTTGCAGTGACCAGACTGGTCGTCACCATCGCCTATGCGGGGTTGTTGGCCTGGGGCTTCAGCATCGGAGCCCGGCAGATCTACCAGGGATTCAATCGGCCGAAGGAACTGCTGAATCCCCTTTTCGGCAACCGGATCGCGATCACGATGTTCACGATCCACATCGTGGTTGTCACCGGCGACCTGTTCATAATCGGGCCCTGGGCGGTCGCACACAAGAGCACGCTGTGGTACTGGGGCGGTCGGATCCTGCTCCTGAATTCATCCCTGCCGCTGGCCGCCTACATGAACCGTAACTCCCAGTCGTTCGGCAATTTCATCGGCGCTTGGGTCAGGTTCCGGAACATCTTCGAGTACGTGCTGCACACGGTCTTCGCCGCCATGGCACTGAGCTGGTTCCGGTACTACCTGCTGCTTTGGTGGTTGGTCGCCTATCGGTATCTCGACGTGGGACCGCGCCGGGCGCTGCAGAAGCTGTACGACACGCCGGGGAAACGTGCCGCGCGTCCCTGGGCTGAAATGCTCAACTTCGGGGTGATCCTGACCATCTACGGCCTGACGTTCCTCGCGGTGTTCAAGAACCAGATCCTGTTCGCCAAGGTGCCTGCGAATCAGGTCGCACCTCACGTCCCTGCACATTGGGAGACCGGTGCTGTCGTCGGCGCCAACGTTGCCCTGGCCCTGGTGGAATGGATCCTGATCCGGAAGTACACGGATTCGCGGCCCGTGCAAACTGAACCGTGCCGGCGTGGCCGGGGATCAGAACAAGACCGCCCGGATCGGATTGACCCGGCCCCACTCCTTCACGGATGACGAGCGACGATCACGGCTGAGTCAGGGCGCGAGGAAGCCGAACCCGGGAAGGTTGCGCAGCACACCGAATCCCAGCAGCGCGGCGACCACCACCAGAGACGAGAACACGCGCGGCGCCGGTCGGGCGTGGTGCCCGTCGAGGGAGTTGCGCAGCCAGTGGAACCACCCGTAGGCGAGGACCGGCACCGAGGCGACGAGCAGCACGTTGCGGTGGAGGGCGGTGCCGAGGTCGCCGTGCGCGAGGGCGTGCATTGCGCGCAACGAGCCGCAACCGGGGCACCACAGACCGGTCATGGCGTGGAACGGGCAGATCGGGTAGTGGCCGGGCTGTTCGGGGTTGCGTCCGGCGACCACTGCCAGGCCGGCACCGAAGGCGAGCAGGCTTGCGAGCGGTGCCAGCGGTGCCGGCGGCGCGCCGGGGGCAGTGGGCACGCTCTCGGTGGAGCGGACGGGTCCCGGCAACCGGCGGGGCCCAGGCGCATGCAGTCGGACGCTCATCGGTGGCGGTGCGCCTGCAGCGCGATGCCCAGCACCAGGGCGAGGACGTCGACGACGAATGCCCACATCACGAGAGTCCGTGTCTTTCGCGAGTAGGCCTGCGCGGCTGCCCTGTCGCCCGCCAGCCAGCATCGGTTGACGCGGTTCGCGTAGACGATCCCGGCCACACCTATCGGCGCGCCGAGGCAGTTGGGAATCCCCATCACGGTGGCGGCAACCGCCAGGAGCAGGTAGTTCTTCGGCGCGCCGGTGGTGCCCGCGCCGTCGGGTGCCGGGGCGCCGGCGCTGCTGCCGAACGGTGGTTGGCCGGGCGGCGCGCCGTAGGGCGTCTGGGCGAACGGAGTCTGACCGTAGCTCGGTTCCCCGTACTGCGGCACAGGGCCCGGGGCCGCCGGCGGGCCGCCGTACTGCGGCGGTTGTGGCGGTCGGCCGTAGGGCGAGGGTTCGGGTGGTCCGGCGGCTTGATCGCCGGTTGCGTTCGGGTCTTCGTCGCTCATCCAGCGCCTTTCCCCGCATCTGCTTCGTCATCGACCCTACTGGTTCCGGGGCGGTACGGCCCGACATCAAGCACCTCGACAACGGCCTCGCCGCGCTCGTCGGAGGCGCGCAGGTCCACCTGCGCCCGGACGCCCCAATCGCGATCCCCGGCCGGGTCGTCGAATATCTGACGGACCGTCCATTTCCCCGGCAGCCCCTCCGGGGACCGGTCGACGACCAGCAGGTGCGGGCCACGGGCCTCCGGGCCGGTCGCGAGCGGGCCGTGCTCGGCCACGTAGTCCCCGATCGTGGCGGACCATGCCGCCGCGTCCCAGCCGGTGTCCGCGTCGAGCGTCCCGAGGTCCTCCCAGCGGCCCGCTGCCGCCAGCAGGACACGCCGGAACATCGCGTTGCGCACGAGCACGCCGAAGGCGCGGACGTTCGCCGTGAGCGGCGGCGGGGGCGGCGGTTGCGAGCGGTGCGCCGCGGGGAGAGCGACCGTGCCCTCGGTCATCGCCTCCCACTCGTCGAGCAGGCTGGAGTCCGTCTGGCGCACGGCCTCACCCAGCCACTCGATCAGATCGGCCACTTCCGGACTCTTCTCGGCTTCCGGCACCGTTCGCCGCAATGCCGAGTAGGCATTGCTCAGGTAACGCAGCACCAGGCCCTCGGACCGGGCCAGCCCATACCCGGAAACGAATTCGCCGAATGTCTGCGCGCGCTCGGCCATCTCGCGGACCACCGACTTCGGCGACAGCGGGTACTCGGCGATCCACGGCCGGCCGTGCCGGTACATCTCGTAGGCGGCGTCGAGCAGTTCGGCCAACGGCTTCGGCCAGGTGACCTCCTCGAGGCGTTCCATCCGCTCCTCGTAGTCCATGCCGTCGGCCTTCATCTCGGCCACGGCCACTCCGCGAGCCGCGTGCTGCTGCGCCTGCAGGACCGGGCGCGGATCCTCCAGCGTTGCCTCCAACACCGAGACGAGGTCCAACGCGTGGGTCGGCGAGTCCGGGTCGAGCAGGTCGAGGGCGGCCAGCGCGAACGCGGACAACGGTTGGTTGAGTGCGAAGTCCCGTTGCAGATCCACCTTCAGCACGAATCGGCGGCCGGTTGCATCGGGTTCGTCGAGCCGCTCGATCACCCCGGCGGTCAGCAGTTCCCGAGAGATCGCCACGGTCCGGCGGATCATGCGGTTCTGCGCGCTGCGGTCGGAGTCGTTGTCCCGTAGCAGTAGCCGCATGTGCTCGAAACCGTTGCCGGGACGGGCAATCACGTTCAGCACCATCGAGTGCGTGATCCGCATCCGGGACACCAACGGTTCGGGCTCGGCGTCGACGAGTCGCTGGTAGGTCTCCTCGGTCCAGGACACCTTGCCTTCCGGCGCCTTGACCCGCTGGACCCGCTTGAGCTTCACCGGGTCGTCGCCGGCCTTCGCCACCCGGCGGGCGTTCTCCACGAGGTGTTCCGGGGCCTGGACGACGACGTAACCGGCGGTGTCGTACCCGGCGCGCCCGGCCCGCCCGGCAATCTGATGGAACTCGCGCGCCTTCAGCAGTCGGGTGCGATGCCCGTCGAACTTGGCCAGGCCGGTGAGCAGCACGGTCCGGATGGGCAGGTTGATGCCCACCCCGAGGGTGTCGGTACCGCACACCACCTTCAGCAAGCCGGCCTGGGTCAGTTGCTCGACCAGTCGGCGGTACCTGGGCAGCATGCCCGCGTGGTGCACCCCGATCCCGTGCCTCAGCAGCTTGCTCAACGTGGCACCGAAGCCGCGGGTGAACCGGAAGTCGCCGATCCCCGCTGCCAGGGCCTGCTTCTCCGCCGGACCGCACAGCGGCACCGACAGCAGCGCCTGCGCCCGTTCCAGGGCATCGGCCTGCGTGAAGTGGACGATGTAGACAGGCGTCTGACGGGTCGTCAGGATGTCGGACACGGTCTCGTGGACCGGGGTCATCACCCAGCTGTAATGCAGTGGCACCGGCCGGACGGCCGAGGTGATCACCGCGGTGTCCCGACCGGTACGCCGGGTCAGGTCGTCGCGGAACCGGGTGACGTCGCCGAGCGTCGCGGACATCAGCAGGAACTGAGCCCGCGTCAGTTCCAGCAACGGCACCTGCCAGGCCCAGCCGCGATCCGGATCTCCGTAGAAGTGGAACTCGTCCATGACGACCTGGCCGACGTCGGCGTCGACGCCCTCGCGAAGCGCGATGTTGGCCAACACCTCGGCGGTGCAGCAGATGATCGGGGCGTCCCGGTTCACGGCCGCATCCCCGGTGAGCATCCCCACCCGGTGCGCCCCGAACAGGTCGCACAGTGCGAAAAATTTCTCGGACACCAGCGCCTTGACCGGCGCCGAGTAGAAGGTTCGCCGGCCGTCGGCCAGCGCGGCGAAGTGGGCGCCGGTGGCGACCAACGTCTTGCCCGACCCGGTCGGCGTCGTGAGGATCACGTTGCCGCCGGAGGCGATCTCGATCAACGCCTCGCTCTGCGCCGGATACAACTCCAGACCGGTGGTGGCCACCCATGCGGTGAAAGCGTCGAACACCGCGTCCGGATCGCCCGTCTGCGGCAGACGCTCGACCAGCCCGCTCACTGGTCGACCGCCACTGCCGGGCCGGTTGCCCATTCGGCCGAGCAACCAACAGCCGACCGCGACCACTGGAGCGGACGCCTCTCCAACAGGACGCTCATTCGGTCCCGGTCCCGGTCGGGGTCGGGGTCGGGGTCGGGGCCGGCTGCGGGGTGTGGGTCGGGGTCGCGGTCGACGCGCTTTGGCCGGCCGTGCTCTCAAGCGGGAACGGTTGGGGCGGCTGGTGGTCGGCGTCCAGCAACGTGCGGCCGACCGGCGAGATCGGGAAGGTCACCAGGTAGCTCACCCCAGGATCTTCGCCGGTGCAGCGCCACCGGCCGGGGTTGGTCACCTGGAAGTGCAGGTCCACCGCGTCCTTGGTGTACAGCATCGTCGGCGGTATGACGCGTTCGGCCGGGCTCTGCACCGGGTGCCCTTCGCGGTCCTTGGTTCCGGGAGGGACGGGGCAACCTGCGCCCCGGACCACGAACGTGGCCTGCATCTGGCCGGTCATGCCCAGCAGGCTGACCGACGTCGGGTTGATCGTGTTGCTCGGGGTGCGCCCGATCACGACGGCCACGACTGCGGTCCCGCCGGCCGCGGCAGCGCCCGACAACGCGGCCTGCAACCGGCGATGCATGGCGCAATGGTGCCGTAGCGTTCGTCGGCTCGGCCGGACTCCGGGCCATGTCCTACCCTTCGGCTATGCAGGCAGGGAGCGCGCGGGGGCCAAGTTCCGGGGCGGCCCGGCTCCTCGGGGTCACCGTGTGCGGGCCGGCGCCGATCGGGCGTGTGCACATCCCGTTGCACGAGCCGTTGCTGGCGTTGTACGGCCGCAACGGTGTCGGCAAGACCCGGCTGCTCACCGCCGTCATCGCAGCGCTGCGAGGGCAGCGCCTGGACGACAGCTGGGGGTTGGTCCATGTCCGGGTGCCCGAGGTGGATGCGGGGCTCGACATGCCCGGCGACGCCTGGCGCGAGGGTCTGGCACGAGCCATGCGGGACCACCTCAACCGGCTGCGCGGCGACGTGGTCGCCTTCTTCGCCCGACGGCGCGACGAGGAGTTCGACGAGGGCTCCGGCGACGAGTATGCCGAGGTGTTGGACGACTTCCGCTCCTTCACGGCCGCGGTCGTCGACGAGCGGCACAGCCCGACGAGCCTGCGTGAACTGGTCGGCGCGCATTTCGCCGCGCAACAGATGTTGCTGGGCGACCTGGAACACGTCGGCGACTTCATGCGGTTCCACTCCGGAGCCATCACCGAGATCACCGGCGGCGGCCATTTCGTCCTCCGGGCGATAGGCACCGCGGCCGAACCGCGGTGGAGCGTCTACGCCGCAGCCTCGGTCGAGGACCCGTCGTGTGCGGCCATCATCGAGCAGGACCGGGCTGCGCCCGACAGCGGTGAGGACGGCGAGCGCGAGGCGACGCCGTCGTTGCTGTCGAACTCCGGCTTTCCGTGGCGCGATCTCTCCGACATGTCCGACGCCTTCATCAGCGGCCGCGGCTACGTGGGTCCCGGTCGCAACCCGGACGCCGGCAACGACGTCAGCGCGGTGCCGTGGCCCCCGTGGGCGGCGATCCCGGTGCTCGAAATCGCGACGATCACCGCGCCCTTGGTCGCGATGGTCACCGACGAGACCACCACCGAGGACATCGACCGGCTGACCCGCGAGCACATCCTGCGCGCGGCCGCCGGGCGGGTGCTGGCCTCGTTCGCCTCGGGCGGCACCGTGCTGCATCCCGACGTCGAGCCGTTGTTGGCCGGGCTGACGGCTGACGCCAGCCGATTCCTGCGTTATGTGTTCCCCGACGCGCCGCGGTTGGTGTTCGCGCCGGGCGACCCGAACGCCTGGCTCGCCGGGGACCTGCCGATCTGGGTGGCGAAATTCCCTGACGGTACGTCACTTCCCCTGCGGGCCTTGTCGACCGCGCAGAAGCGGTGGGCCTCGTTGTCGTGCGCCCTGGCCGTCTCGGTGGCGGCGACGGACGCATTGCCCGTGACGTTCCTCTGCGACGAACCCGAGGCCGGGCTGCACCGGCGCGCCGAGGCCGAACTGCCGGACGCGTTGGTTCGGATCGCGGCCGAGTCCGGTGTGCGCATCGCGGTCGCGACGCACTCGCCGGCGCTGCTGGACCCCAGCCGGGTGGTGCTGGTCCACGTGACCCGGCTGAGTTCCGGTGCCGCCGCAGCCCGGCCCATGGATATGGCCCTGCGCGAGGAACTCGACCGCGAGTCGATGAGCGAGGATCTCGGACTCACTCCGGCGGACCTGCTGCAGATGGTCCGCTGCATCGTGATCGTCGAGGGCAAGCACGACGAGGTGGTGCTCGGCGGACTGCTCGCCGGCGACCTGGACTCGTGGAGCGTGATCTACCCCGTGGGCGGGGCCAAGCAGATGGCGTCGTTGGCCTCGGCGGGCCTGTTGTGGGACTTCACCGACGCCGCGATCGTGATTGTGGTCGACAACATCGCCCGGGCGACCATTCATCCGGTCTGGGAGAAGGCCCAATCGGCGATGGCGGCCGGTCGGACCGAGGCGGCGATCCGCGCCCTGGTGCCGCTGGGCAAGCTGCCCGGCGCCGAGGCCCGCTGGATGCAGAACCTGCTGACGCGGGCGATCAAGGCACGCCGCGGGCACCGGATCCGCCTGGAGACGCTCTCGGCACCCGATGTCGTGTGCTACCTGCCCGCCGAGGAATTCGTTCCCGGCAAGACCTGGGACGAGTTGATCGCCGAGTGGCGCGAGTCGTTCGGCGATCGCGAGGCCACCAACATAAAGGCGTTTCTGACGCAGCGTTACGACGTGGTGTTCAACACCGAGCGCATTGCCCGAATGGTCACCGGCGCCAAGCCGAATGCGGAGCTGCAGGCGCTCGGAGCGCGTATCCGGGTGCTGGGCTCGCCATCGTCGTTCGCTGCGGACTGACCGCAGCACCGGACTTGAGGTCGGGAGAGGCCGTGGATTTCACATTCTCACCGCGCGTTGCCGAATGGCGGGAGCGCATCGCCGAGTTCGTCGCGACGGTGGTGGTTCCCCGGGAACAGGAGGCTTTCGCCAAGGGCGTGGACGACGACCTGCGTCGTGAGCTGCAGACTGCGGCTCGGGGGGCGATGGTCTGGGCGCCGCAGGCTCCCGCGGAGTTGGGCGGCGGTGGTTTCTCGTTGGCCGAGTCCGCGGTGTTGCTGGAGGAGGCGGGCACCAGCCTGCTCGGCCCGCTGGCGCTGAACTGCCACGCCCCTGACGAGGGCAACATCCACATGCTCGACCTGATCGCCACGCCGCCGCAGCGGGAGAAATACCTGGCCCCGTTGGTCGACGGGGACATCCGCAGCTGCTTCGCGATGACCGAGCCGCCGCCGGGGGCCGGTTCGGACCCCTCTGCGCTGCGCACCACGGCACGGCGGGTGGCCGGCGGGTGGGAGATCAACGGTGAGAAGCACCTGATCACCGGCGCCGAGGGCGCGGCGTTCTCGATCGTGATGGCTCGCGGCGGCGGCGGAGCTGACGGGTCGTCAGGTTCCACGATGTTCCTCGTGGACACCGACAACCCGGGCTGGCAGTTGAGGGGCCACGCCCGCACCATCGACACGACGATGCCGGGCGGCCATCACCGGGTGGGCTTGCACGAGGCGTTCGTTCCCGACGAGGCTGTGCTCGGCGAGCCGGGCCGTGGTTTCGCCTACGCCCAGGTCCGGCTCGCCCCCGCCCGACTGACCCACTGCATGCGTTGGCTCGGTGCCGCGCGCCGGGCGCACGGCATCGCGCTGGACCACGCGGTCAATCGGGAACTCTTCGGCGCCGCGCTTGCCGATCACGGAATGGCCCAGGCGATGATCGCCGACAACGAGATCGACCTGATCGCCGCCCGGCTGATGCTCTGGCACACCTGCTGGCAATTGGACAACGGGGCCCCGGGGACCGAGGAATCCTCGCGGTCCAAGGTGTTCGTGTCCGAGGCCGTCAACCGGATCGTGGACCGCTCGGTCCAGCTGTGCGGCGGGATGGGCACCAGCGAGGAGATGGTGGTCGGCCGGATCTTCGCCGACATCCGCGCCTTCCGGATCTACGACGGGGCCTCGGAGGTGCACCGGATGTCGATCGCCCGCCAGGCGGCCAAACGGGCGCGCGCGGCGCAGTCGGCCCAGTGAGCTGCCGGGCCCCGGCCCGGTAGTCTCGGTTCCCTGGGGCCGCTAGCTCAACTGGCAGAGCAGCGGACTTTTAATCCGCGGGTTCGGGGTTCGATCCCCCGGCGGCCCACCCCCTGACCTGCGGAAACGTCCAGTTGGACGAATCTCCGAACCGCCTGGCTATGACTTTGACTATGAGTAGTGTGCGACTCATGGTTGTGCGACTCATGGCGGGCGCGACGACTCAGGCGAAGCGCGAGCGGGGCAGCATCCGCAAGCGCGGGAACGCCTACCAGGTGATCGTGTTCGCCGGGCAGGACCCGATCACGGGCAAGCAGAGCTACCTCCGGGGAACCGCCCACAGCGAGCGCGAGGCCGAGCGGCTGAGGGTCAAGCTGCGCGCCCAGGTGCACGCGCAGCGCAGCACCGCGACCCGGGTCAACCTGGCCTACGCGCTCGACGTGTGGCTGGAGAACCACGAAGCCGCGCAGACCACTATCGACGGCTACCGGGGCTACATCGAGCGGACGATCAAGTGGGGTTCTCGACGTCGCCGATTCCGACGACGCGGTGTCGTGGGGCCCGGGGCTGCGCTGGGGGGTCATGGGCCCCAACCTGCTGTGGCACCTCAACGGCGGCGAAGGCGGCATCCGGCACTTCATGGACACCCTCATGCCGCCGATGGTCGCCAGCTGGGCGCACTTCGCAACGCCCGAGGTCACCCCTGAACTCATCGAGAGGATCGTCGCCGGCGTCCTGAAAGAGGCGCAGGGCCGGCCGGTCGACGACCTGGCAGCCGCCCGCGACGCGATGCTCTTCGGCCTGCTAGCCGTGCGGGCCAAGGAGGGACAGTGATGGATCGTCAGGGAAAGCTCTTCGTCCTCGAGCTTAGCCACGGCCAGCTGTTCACGCTCAACCCCGACGGTTCGGACAAGCACGTCCTCGTCGAGGGGGCCCGCCCGCCCGACGGTGTCGCCGTCGACGTCGAGGCCGGTCACATCTTCTGGACGAACATGGGGAACCTGCCGCTCAACGACGGCTTTATTGAGCGGATCGACCTCGACGGGCGCAACCGGGTGACGATCGTTCCCCCCGGCGGCACCCACACGCCCAAGCAACTGCACCTCGACACCGTCGACGGCAAGCTCTACTGGGGTGACCGGGAGGGGATGCGGGTCATGCGCTGTGACCTTGACGGCTTGCGTCTCGAGACGCTGGTGAGGACCGGCTCGTTCCCCGCGGATCAGCGCGACGAAACCCGGTGGTGCGTTGGTGTCGCGGTCGACCACCTCAACGGGCACGTGTACTGGACCCAGAAGGGCCCGGACAACGCGGGTCTCGGCATGCTCTTGCGGGCGGGTCTGAACCTGCCGGCGGGTGAGACACCGGACGACCGCAGTGACGTCGAGGTGCTGTTCAAGGGGCTGCCCGAGCCGATCGACCTGGAGATCGACGCCACGTCGCGGATGCTCTATTGGACCGACCGCGGTGACGCGCCGCGGGGCAACACGGTGAACCGGACCTCGATCGACGCAGCCGGCGGCGATCGGGAGCAGGAGATTCTGACGACCCATCTGATGGAGGGCATCGGCATCGCGCTCGATCCCGCCAACAACCGCATGTTCATCACCGACCTCACCGGCAGCATTTACGTCGCCGACCTGGACGGGGAGAACAAGCACCTCATCGCATTCATCCAGGGCAACCTCACCGGCATCGCCTATGCCGAGGTTCCGGTCGATGGAGCGGTGACATGACACACCGGGTTGTGGTGATCGGCGCAGGGCTCGGCGGGTTGTTCGCCACCCGGGCGCTGCGCCGGGCGGACGTCGAGGTCACGGTCATCGACCGGACCAACCACCACTTGTTCCAGCCCCTGCTGTATCAGGTGGCCACTGGGGTGCTCTCCGAAGGAGACATCGCCCCGCCCATCCGAGATGTGCTGCGCAAGCAGAGCAACGCGCGGGTGCTGTTGGGCGAGGTCGTCGACATCGACCTCCACCGGTGCGAGGTGGTCATCGACACGCTGGCTGAGCGGCGGCGGGTGCCCTATGACAGCCTGATCGTCGCGGCAGGCGCCTCGCAGTCCTACTTCGGGCACGACGAGTTCGCCATCCACGCGCCGGGCATGAAGACCATCGACGATGCGCTGGAGCTGCGGGGTCGGATCTTCGGCGCCTTCGACATGGCCGAAGCGCAAACCGACCCGGTGCAGCGGGCGGCATGGCTCACCTTCGTCGTGGTGGGCGCGGGTCCGACCGGTGTGGAGCTCTCCGGGCAGATCGCGGAACTGTCCCGTCGGGCGCTGCACCGTAACTACCGCAGCTACGACCCGGGCGAGGCCGAGGTGGTCCTGGTCGAGGCCGCCGACAAGGTGTTGGCGCCGTTCCCCGAACCGTTGCGGCGTAAGGCCCAGCGCGATCTGGAGCGCCTCGGCGTCGAGACCCGGCTGCACACGGCGGTCACGGGGGTCGACGCCACCGGGTTGGACGTGCAGCACGACGGCCAACCGGGGCGCATCGAGGCCTACACGAAGATCTGGGCCGCCGGGGTGCAGGCCTCCCCGCTGGGTCAGACGTTGGCCAAGCAGAGCGAGATCACCCTGGACCGCGCCGGGCGGGTGCCCGTCGATCCGGACTGCACGCTGCCCGGGCACCCCGAGGTGTTCGTGGTCGGTGACCTCATGCAGCTCAACAACCTGCCCGGCGTGGCCGAGGTGGCCATGCAGTCGGCGCTGCACGCCGCGCGCATCATCAAACGCCGGCTCAAGGGCGACGACCGGGCGCGGCCGTTCACCTACCACGACCTGGGCACCATGGCGACCATCGGCCGGTTCCGTGCCGTGCTCTACAAGGGCCGGTTGCGGCTGTCCGGGCCGGTGGCCTGGTTGGCGTGGCTGGTCGTCCACCTGGTCTTCCTGACCGGGTTCCGCAACCGCTTCGCGGCGATGCTTAACTGGGCGGGGGCGTTCCTGGGACCGGACCGCCGTCGTCAGCGGACCGTCACCGAGCAGCAGGTGTTCGGCCGCACCCACGGGGCGAAGCGGGCCGCCATACCGCCGGGCCTGGACGAGGAAGAGGGCGCGACGTTGCGATGATCACCGATCCGGCAGCCGCGGGCGCTCCGGCGCAGTTGTTGCCGGCTCGTGAGCAGATGGCGTTCACGCTGGCCTTTCACATCATCCTGGTGCCATTCGGGGTGGCCTTCACGTTTCTGATGTTGGTGGCCAACTACCGGGCGATCCGCCACCACGATCCCGCTGCGCTGCTGTTGGCGCAGCGGTGGTCGAAGGTGGCCGCGGTGTTGTTCGCGGTGGGTGCGGTGACCGGCACCGTGCTGTCTTTCGAGATGGGCCTGTTGTGGCCCGGTCTGATGCAGCGGTTCGGCGCCGCCTACGGGATCCCGTTCGCCATCGAGGGGATCTTCTTCTTCCTCGAGGCGATCTTCATCGCGATCTACATCTACGGCTGGAAACGGCTGTCCCCCTGGGCACACTTCTGGTCCGGCGTCCCGGTCACCGTGTCCGGGCTGGGCGGCACCGCGTCGGTGGTCGCAGCGAACTCCTGGATGAACCAACCCGGCGGCATCACCCTGCGCGACGGCAAGGTCCTCGACGTGGACGTGTGGGCCGTGCTGTTCAACGACGCGTTCTGGTACGAGGCGATCCACATGTTCCTGGCCGCCTACATCGTGGCCGGGTTTGTCGTCGCGGGCGTTTACGCCGCGGGGATGCTCCAGGGTCGCCGCGACCGGTATCACCGGGTCGGCTTCCTCATCGGGTTCACCACCGCGGCCGTACTGATGCCCCTGCAGATCTTCGTCGGCGACGTCGCCGCCCGCGAGGTGTTCCACCACGAGCCGGCAAAGTTCGCAGCCATCGAAGCGCTCCCGCACAGCGGCACCCACGTGCCGGAGGTGCTGGGCGGGTTCGTGGCCGACGGCCGGGTCCGCTTCGGCGTGCCCGTCCCGGACGGCGCCTCGCTGCTGTCCGGCATGCGTACCGACACGCGCATCACCGGCCTGGACGCGATCCCCACCGACGTGCGCCCGCCGGACCGGCTGGTCAACGTGGTGCACCTGGCCTTCGACACCATGGTGGGCACCGGGTTCGCGTTGCTCGCGCTGGCGGCGTGGTTCGCACTGGGCTGGTGGCGAGGCCGTGACCTGCCCGGCAGCCGGTGGTTCCTGCGCTGCTCGGCCATCGCCGGGCTCCTCGCCATCGTGTCGCTGGAGTCCGGCTGGGTGGTGACCGAGGTGGGCCGGCAACCGTGGACCGTGCACGGGCTGCTGCTCACCCGCGACGCCGTGACCACCTCGGGCAACGTGTGGTGGTTCCTCGCCGCCGCGCTGGTCATCTATACCGCGGTCGGCACCGGCGCGGTCGCCGTGCTGCGTGGCATGCGTCGCCGTTGGGCCGACGCGGACGCAGACCCCGCGGTGCCCTACGGCCCGGCCGCAGCCGAGACGGTGGAGGTGGGGTCGTGACCAATGCCGTGGCGGCGGCGCTGCTGGCCGGTGTCGTCGCCTACGCCGTGTTCGGCGGCGCGGATTTCGGCGCGGGGTTCTGGGACCTGACGGCCGGCGGCGCCGAGGCGGGCCGCCGCCCGCGCGCGCTCGTCGACCACTCGATCGGCCCGGTGTGGGAGGCCAACCACACTTGGTTGATCTACTGCCTGGTGGTGTTGTGGACGGCGTTCCCGGACGCCTTCGCGGCCATCATGACCACCTTGTACATCCCGCTGGGCCTGGCCGCGCTCGGCATCGTGCTGCGGGGCAGCGGATTCGCCTTCCGCAAGGCCGTCGTGCACACCGAGCACCAGCGCGTCGCCGGCGCGACCTTCGCGGTGTCCTCGGTGATCACGCCGTTCTTCTTCGGCACCATCATCGGCGGCATCGCCTCGGGTCGGGTGCCGACGCAGGGCCACGGCGACGCCGTGCGCAGCTGGGTGAACCCCAGCTCGATGGCCACCGGGGCGCTCGCGGTGGCGATCTGCGCCTACCTCGCCGCGGTCTTCCTCACCGCCGACGCCCACCGGATCGGCGACGCGGAACTGCAGACGTGGTTCGGTGTGCGTGCGGCGCTGGCCGCCGCGGTCGCCGGCGTCACCGCCGCCGTTGACCTGGTCATCGCCCACCACGACGCGCCGCGACTGTTCGACCAGCTCACCGGCAAAGCCCTGCCGCTCACCCTGCTGTCCGTGATGTTCGGCAGCGCGGCGCTGGCGCTGATGCGCGCCGGCAGCCCGCGGCTGGTGCGCTTCCTGGCCGGCGCCGCCGTCGCCGCGCTGGTGGCTGGGTGGGGTGCGGCGCAGCATCCCTACCTGCTCGGCACGCACGCCCGCCTCAGCGAGATGGCCGCCCCGCACGCATCACTGACCAGCCTGGTCGTGATCACCGCAATAGCCGCAGCGCTGATCGGCCCCTCGTTCCTGCTGCTCTACCTGCTGCAGTAGCGCGACACGTTCGTCGAGCACTGACGTCGCGCCGGTGCATCGGACTTCGAGATTTGGCCTGACTATGAAATTGACTATGAAACAGGGTCGACTGGGGCGACTGGAGTCGGCCGCGGACTGACGAAAGTACAGGTCAGCGCGCTGCAGTCGACTACCGCGACCCGGATCCGGCCTCTTTTAATCCGCGGGTTCGGGGTTCGATCCCCCGGCGGCCCACCCCCTGACCTGGACAAACGCGAGGATGTCCAGGTTCGTCCCGCGGTCTTGACTATGAAATTGGCGTTGAGCCCATAGTCAGCCGGTGTGCTGGCCCGGTAGATGCTGGACACATTGGTTCCGGTTCCTGGGCGACAGTTTGCGGACGCGGTTCCGGTAGGTGGGCGACAGTCGTTCCGGTAGGTGGGCGACACCCACGCTCAATTCGCTGATGCTGAGCTGCTCG
>DATAUG010000097.1:0-15226 GCA_036268355.1 Sporichthyaceae bacterium | reverse complement strand
CTGCTGCTGGACGGCGACCTCGCGAAGGCCGAACCGAAGACCTTGCGCTACCGGCTCCTGCACGCCGCCGCCCGCGTCACCCGCGGACAACGACGGACCTGGCTGCGCATCCAGGCCACCTGGCCCTGGGCCCACCACCTCACCACCGCGTTCTCCAGACTGAACGCCCTGCCTCGACCGAGCTGACCTACCGTCAGCAAACCTCGGACCAGGAGCACCCGGCAGCCGCCGCAGGCCGGTCAACCCGCCGACCCCGAACACCGGAATCGCCTCACGGGCCCGTCGCCGAACCCGGAATCAGCCGACCCCGAGCCCTTCATGAATCACCAGGGCTAAACGTGGGCTAAAACCACGATCCGCAGCGGTCGTTCAAGGGTGAGCAGGGGGCGCAAGGGTGGCAACGAAGGCACGGGTGCGTGGCTCGGGCGGGGCGGGTCGCAGCAGCGGGTTCGGGGCGGTGGAGACGATGCCGTCGGGGCGTTATCGGGTGCGGTGGCGTGATGCGGAGGGCAACCGGCAGCGGGCCGAGCAGACCTTCGCCACTGTCACCGAGGCCCGGGCGTTCCTGGCTACGGTGCAGGCCGACATGCTGCGCCGCACCTGCAAGGCGCCGCGCCGGGTCACCGAGACATTGGCCGACTACGGCACGCAGTGGATCGAGGGCCGCCCGGGGATCAAGGAGTCCACCCGTCACCAGTACGGCATCGACTTCCGGCGGCACATCGAGCCCTACCTCGGGGCCCGCAAGCTCGACCGAATCGAACCGGAGGTCGTGCGTCGCTGGCACAACGAACTTGGGCGCCGGCTGCGCCAGGAGTTGGCCGACGACGGCGGGGCTGCACCGATGCGGTCGATGTCCGGCCCGGACGGTTCGGCGACAGTCGCCCGCTCCTACCGGTTGCTGCGCGCGATCCTGCAGACCGCCGTCGACGACGAGCTGTTGGTCCGCAACCCGTGCAAGATCGCCGGTGCCGGGGACCCTCGCTCGGTCGAGCGACCCGGTGCTTTCGGTCCAGGAGATCGCGGCGCTGGCCGCGGAGGTGCCGGACCGCTACCGGGCCTTCGTGATCGTCGCCGGCTTCTCCGGGCTGCGGGCCGGGGAGTTGGCCGCGCTGCGGATCATGGACCTCAACCTTTCTGATGCACCGTCAGTTCGGGTGTCCCGGCGGCTGTACCGGGTCGGTGGCGAACTGACCCTCGACACCCCCAAGTCTGCCCGCGGCATCCGGACCGTAGCCCTGCCTGCCTTCGTCGCGGCCGCTCTACGCGAGCACCTCGCCCTGCACCGGGTCGGGGCGGCCAAGACTGATCTGGTGTTCGTGACCGCCGCCGGTCGCGACGTGCTGGACGGCTACTCGCAGGTGATCCGCCGGGCCCTGGACCGGCTCGGACGCACGGACGTACGCATGCACGACCTGCGACACTCGGCGATGACCTCGGCCGCCGAGCACGGCGCCACCCTGGCCACCCTGATGAACATGGCCGGCCACTCGACCACCAACGCCGCCCAGCGCTACCAGCACGCCACCGTCGAACACGCCCGAAAGGTCGCCGCAGCCATGGACGCAACCGCGGCCGCCACCCTTCAGCGCGCAAGCCGCGCCGATGGATAGCGCGCGCTACGCCGTCGGCCAAGCTTCCTCGCCAGCGATCATCTGGAGGATCTGGCGCGGGGTTCGTACGGGCGGTTCGAGATCGGCGGAGAGCAAATCGTCATCACCGGTCACCAACACCGCCTGGCTCGCCCGAGACACGGCGACCAGGTAGTCATCGTCCGGATCGCGCACAACGGGGGCCACCTCCACGGGATCGGCGCCGGCCTCGGCCACTGCGGCCAACGCCGTCACGAAGGCCGTGCCTTCCTCGGCGGAGAACCACCGACGGAACTTCGGCCGGGCCACGACCTCGCTGAGTTCATCCAGCAGACGTTGCGTCACCACCGCGTGCAGACGTCGGTCCGCGACGGCGTCCATCACCGCTGCAGGGGTGCCGTAGGGGTTGATCAACGCGGCCACGCAGACGTTCGGGTCGATCACCACCCGGCGGACGGCGATGTTCAGCCTGCCCGGCGGGCATCACGTTCGGCGCGTACCGCCGCCAGTTCAGCCGCGGCTATCGCCATGGCTTCCTTATCGCCCGGCACGTCCTCCGGCCGGGTACGGGCACGCAACTGCTCCATGACCTCACCCAGCCCCAGGTGGGCCCGCAGTGCGTCCTCGAACACCTCGTACTCGTGCCTACCGGACCGCGCGGCCGCCACCTTGGCCGCCCGCAGCAGCGCTTCGTCGATGTAGACGGTCGTCTTCCGCCGAGCCACGCGAACCATCATGACAGAAAAACTGAAGACATTCCCGACCACCTGCCGGCGCGGACGGACCGCCTCGGTCCGGGTGCCGTCCGGTCCGGTCTGCAGGCGGCGTTCGGTCAGATTCCCGAGCGCGGCCACGTACGCCTCGACGCCCCACACCTGTCGGGGGTCCAGGCCGGCGACCTCGGTCAGGTGCCCGGCCTCGCCCGCAACCGCGCCCCGTCGCCCAACCGGTCCACCGCACGCTGCGCCCGGGCGAGCGCGGTCCGGTCCTTCGGTGCCGGGAACAGCTCGGCGGGCGAGAGCTCTCGCTCGGCGAGGACGTCTCGGACCGCGTCGACCAGGGGCCGTAGCGGGAGCTTCGCGTCGTCGTATACCGCGAGCTTCGGGGCCACCAACCGGTCCCCGGTGCGTGGGTCCCGGCCGGCCATCAACGCGCGCGCGGCATCGAACTGGTCGGGCGTCAACTCCGACCCGGCCTCGATGCCGACGGCCTCCAGGCCCGATCCGACCCAGCGCAGCGGCCGCTCGCGGCCGTCGACGTGGTAGGACAACCGCGCCTCGGCAACACCCTCGCGCGTGCAGCCGTGCCCCAGCCCCAGCCGGTAATCCACCTGTGCCGGATCCGCCCCGATAGCCGTCACATAGGCCAAGCCAGAATCCCCCGTATCCCGCAGGGATACCTTAGTGCACTACGGTTGAAGGTATGAGGGTATTTCTGTCGTCGGGATGGATTCGGGGGCAGGGATTGCGGGGGTCGGGGATTCGGTTCGGACGGTGATTCGAGTGACTGGGTGGGCGGATTTCTCTGGTGGGCTTGGGGTGTCTGCGGGTGGTCGGGGCGGCGGTGGATCTTGTCGGATACCTGTTGTGGCTGGGGATTCTTAGCTGGTGGTCGCGGGCTAACTGGTGGTCAGTTGGTGACGGGTGGTGTCGGTAAGTCAGGGTCATCCAGGGACAGCGGAGGTTCGGTTATCACGGGCCGCTATTGGCTGTAACGGGGTGCCGGCTGTTCTCCGAAGGCTAATCTCAAGGCTGCTCGTGGATGTATCTGGCGTGCCGTTGTTGACCGTTGTTGTCCGTTGGAATCTGCAGAGTAATTCCGATGTCGAATCGACGGCATCCGCGCCGGGGAAGCGTTGTCGAGCGGCCCGCGCAGCTGTCTCACTCGGGCGAGGGTGCGTCGGTTCATGACGCGCAGCGATCGCGTAGCGGCTCCGGCCTTGACGCCACACCTGGCCGAGCGCGCCGCCCGGGGGAGCGGGGGCACAACTCTGCGCGCCAAGGACGGAACCGGTCAGACCCGTCACGACACCCAAAGTCCATGCGAGCAGGCAAACGGGGCACCGGCCCGTCCGGACGGTGGCTGCGCTCGCTGTACGTCGTCGTCGTGGTTACGGGCAGCTACCTCGCGGCAGCATGCGAATACGCCCAGGGTTCACGCCGTCAGGGCGGTCTGTTTTCGCCGGCGCCGATCGAGCGGTGGCCGCCGACGAGAGCATCGGGCGACGTGCTGCAGCGAGCTATAGAGCACCCGGGGCGCGCCCGCGGTCGTCGACGATGACCCTGGACGAAGTCGTTGCCTAAGCGCATGCTCCCGATGTGCCGGGAGTGCGATTTCCGCTGGTTGCCGCTGTGAAGGTGCGGCGTGCGGGGTTCGGCCTGGTGCTGTTCGTCGTGTCGCTGACGGTCTTCCTCGGCCTGGCTTACGGCGCCTCGTTCGTGGTTGGGCCGGCGCGGTTGTGCGCTCCCGGTTGTGGACCAGCGGGACCGCCGGCGATGCCGGTGAACCCGCGCATGGCATATCCGGGTCCGCTTGCGCCCGTCACCGACCCGGTCCGGCGGTACTGATGAAACGAGTCGCTGCCGCGCTGATGTTCTTCACCGCCTCGTTGGCGGTGTTCTTCGGGCTCGGGGCCGCGTACGTGGTGCTGACGGAGCGAGTGTGCGCCGTTGACTGGTGCGCCGATCCGCAGCGGCTGATGGTGTACCCGCAGATCGCGAACGGGCCCAACGTGCACCTGTCCCCTTTCTACCGGTACGGGCCGCGCGAATGATGCGCGTTCTAGTGCTGGCGTTCCTGGCAGCGGGAACGACGCTGGTCGGAGGTGGTGCATCGGGAGAGGTGCAGACGTATCACTACTGCGAGACGAGTCCCGATAAGCCGCTTGCTTGCCTGGTTCCCTGCATCGAGTACGGCTACCTGCTCTGCCACCCGCCAGCGGCCGGCGCGATGAGCGAGTGATCACCGCTTGGTAGGGCACTTGGTGCGATGGGCTGCGGAGACTCGTGCCGGGACCGCGGCGGATGCACGCGCAGAGAGGCACGCGAGAACGCCGTTGCGGCGGGATGGAAATTCATCGGTCGTTGCGCCTACAGCCCCAAGTTCTACGCCGTGTCGGAGAAGGGCCCGTGCGGCCCGCAAGGACAGCTCTACAGGCGCAGCAGCACGAGATCCGGCCGGTGTAAGCGCGCGAGGAGGGACGACGAAACGAATCGTGAGCGCCGGTGCGTTCTTCGCCGTGACGCTGATCGGCTGCTTTGGGATGGCGGTGGCGTACGCGAAGGGAGCGGAGCACGTGTGCGCCGAGTCGTCCGGCTGGTGCTCCGATCCGCAGCCGCTGTCGGTGTACCCGCCGATCGCGAACGGTCCCAAACGTGCCTTGGTCCAATTTCTACGGCTACTACGGTGGTTTCTACTACTACGGGCCGCGTGAATGAGACGCGTCGTCGTAGTGCTCGGTGTTGCTGCCGGCGGGGTGTGGTGAGAGCGGGCCTCGGCCGATCGGACCCGCGGCGATGAATCCGCTTACCGATCATCCCAACCATTGAGACCGGGAACGGGACCGTGGACGTCTGCAACGATGGGAAATGGCGTCCGGCGAACGAGGGTGATCACCCACCCCCTACAGCATCGCCGACGTGCGGATGAAACGTTTGATTGCCTCTGCGGTCCTGTTGGGGATGTGGATCGCCAGCTGCGCCTTCCTGTACCGGATCACGCCGCGGAGCGACTGGGACGACCACATCCGGTGCCACTACAACGTGCCGGGCTGGCATTGGCAACAGTCGTGGAGCCCGCAGGGCGGGGACGGCTTGGACTGAACCAACGACTGCGTACGCGACGGAGAACCGGTGCCTCCCTGCGCCGATGGCAGCTACTGCGCACCCCCCAGGCAAACGGAGTCCGTGCGCTCCGCATTGTCCGGAGGGACGTCCGAACGGCTGAGATCTGAATGGTTGCAACGCTGTGTGCCGCGCTCCTGACGGCGGGAACCGCGGCGGTGAAGTCGATCGCGGCTTCGCCGAGCCGGCCGGACCGGCCCGCGACCGGTGGGCGGGAAGCCGTGGCGGAAGAGGTCCCTTGGCTGCCGGTGCTGAGTTCGGTGAGCCGGCCCACCGGACCGGTCTTCGAGGTATTCCTCGATGAGGATCATCGCGTCGTCGGCGAGTCCTCGGGCGTTGGCGTAGGACGAATTACCGGGAAAGGTGTCCTCCCAGCCGAGCTCCGACCAGGAAGACGCGCGGGTTGTTCCAGTGGTCCTTGCGCGTCGTGAGGCGCACGGAGATGGGACAGGTCGCCAAGACCGGCTCGGCCTAGATCACCTCGATGTCGCCCTCGGTCACCGCCGGCGACCGCTGCCGGGGCGGCGTGGGGCGGCGAACCGGCCGGGCGCGGGGCTCGGTCCAATCCGTCGCCACCGGGCCCCGCTCCTGACCGCCAATGGCGGTCAGGAGCTGCTCGGGGTCGCCAAAATGGCCAGGCCTAGAATCCGCCGCTCGTGCTGCCGTCACTGGCTGAGCCGCTCGCCGAGGTGCCGTCGCCGAGCAGGCCGTTCAGACCGCTGAGCGGGTTGTTGGCGGGCAGACCCGACGCGCCGAGCAGCCCGCTCGCCGCGCTGGAGACGCCGTCGAACACACCGTTGGCCGCGCCGCCGGGGTTGCTGACCGCACTGGTCGGGTTGTTGGTGACGCTGCCCGCTGCGGCGCTGACGCTGCCGAGTACGCCGCTCACGGTGCTGCCTGCGGGCAGACCGCTGATGGCGCCACCGACGGTGCCGGTGACGCCGGCGAGTACGCCGCCCAGGGTGCTGCCAACGGGCGGACCGCTGATGGCGTCACCCACGGCGCCCGTGGCGCCGCCCAGGGTGCCGCCCACGTTGCCGCTGTTGAGGTTGCTTTGCGGGCCCTGGGAGTTGTCTCCGGCGGTGTCGCCTGTCCCGCTGGTGCCGTTCAGGTCGCTCGGCAAGGCGTTGCCCGAGCCGCTGTTGTCCTGGGCCGTACTCGCCTTGCCGGACGCCGAGTTCGGCGCGGCGCAGGCCGCGCTGCTCGCGCAGGCTGCCAACGGCTTGGGGCGGTTCACGGTCACGGCCGAGGTCGTGATGCCGCCGATCGCCAACGCGCCGGTGATGACGGCTGCGGCGCAACTGATACCGATCTTGTCCATCTGTTCCACCCTCCCTGAGGTCGTCTCGTCCTGATGTCGCGCCTACGACGCAATGTGCAGGAGCGCCGGCGGCGCGCCCACGGTCGGGCCCGTCCGGACAGGCGTACGGCCTGTGCAGCTGACGGAACGAGGGCACGCAAAGGGTTCGATGGAGACGTTGGGGGGCATGGTTCCCGAAGGCTGTGAGAACCGTCCTTTCGGACGAATGGCACTCGGCCGGACGTATGAGCGATTTGCCGAACCTTCAGTCGGCTTTCGGTCCGGTCGCCGGAGGTCTACGGGGTCTCAGCCGGGATCGTCCAGCTGTGGGTGCCGCAGCCCGCTCTACCGAACCCTCGAGACCAGCGCGGTCGCCGTCGACGACGGCACTGGGGGCTCTGACTCTCGGGGAGCGATAGCTCCAGTGGCCGGTGAGCGGAGGCGAGTATGCCCCCAACCCGGTCTGGGACCCCCGCGGAAGTTCCGAGGCTGCCTTCGGGGTCCGTTCCGTGTCGGGCGCCTTCAACCGAAGCTCCGACGAGGTCGGCGTGGGTGCCCGCGCGCGGACTCGGGATCACGGCTTGGTGAGGGCCGCCTGCACGCATGTCCCGTGCGTCGGGTGCCGGTTCCGCCGTCTGGTTGCGTGGACATGTGTTGGCCACGATGTCCGAGTATCAGGCGGCCGGGCGTCTCCGGGTGGGCATCCTCGGGCGGGCCAAATCCCTGGCCGCTATCGGCCGTTGGGCCGAGAGCCTCATGCCGCGGTCGCCTGCTCCGCCGTGTACGCCACGAAGTCCAGGATCGCCGCGAGAACGTCGGGGGCCAGTTCCACGAGCTGCGCGCTGGCCCCGGTGCCCAGGGCGCCGGCGAACGCGGTGACGATCTCCTCCCGGGTGAGACCGTTCTCGGCCGCGCGGTAGATCGCGCCCACCAGGTACTCCGTGCCGGTGCGCATGGCCTTGTCGTCCGGCCCGAGCAGGCCCAGCTGTTCGTCCATCGGTGCCCCCGCCGCCGAGTCGGTGGTGTTTCACTTGGACGCGCCTCCGATTCACCCGGATTCGGATCTTCGGTCGCTGTTGGTTCATCCGTTCAGCCATGAATCAGGGCCAAAGGATGTCGACGCGGACGGCCAAGACGCGGTGAACTGCAACCTGGCGGTACCGGATCAGCGCGTGCTTGCTCCGGTGCCAGGACCGTCCACAGCCGGTGGGTGTCGGCATCGACTGGTTCGGCAGGCGACATGCCCCCGGGCCGGCGGTGTGGCCGACGGGGAGGCGCGGTATCTGGACCGGGGGCCCGGGAGCCCCCGCGCAAGGCTTCGACCGGACCGCTCGTCCGGGCGTGGACTAAACGTGGACTAAAATACGGCGCCCAAGGGCACACGGCGGTACCCAAGGGGCAGCGAGAGGACCGGAGGCGGAAGACAAAACCGCTGGTCAGAGGTCTTTTTTGCAGGGAGCGGGTAGCGGGAATCGAACCCGCACTGTCAGCTTGGGAAGCTGATGTTCTGCCATTGAACTACACCCGCAAGGCTTCGCTCGGCGAGCCTCAGTGTACTCCGACGCCCCAGTTGTGCAGCCGCGCGCCCACGGACTGTATTGCTAGCCTCGATGACGTGACCGTCGCGACCGAACTGCGTTTCGCATTCGACAACTCCTTCGTGCGCGATCTGCCGGGGCTGTTCGTGCCGTGGCGGCCGACCGCCGTGGAGTACCCGGAACTGCTGGCGCTGAACGAGCCGCCGGCGGCCGAGCTCGGCTTGGACCCCGCGGCGCTGCGCTCCCCGGCCGGGGTTGCGGTCCTCGCTGCGAACGTACTGCCGGACGGCGCCGCCGGCGTCGCCCAGGCCTACGCCGGCCACCAGTTCGGCAACTACGTGCCTCGGCTGGGCGACGGCCGCGCACTGCTGCTCGGCGAGCTGATCGACACGTCGGGCCGGCGGCGGGACCTGCACTTCAAGGGCAGCGGGCCAACCCCGTTCGCGCGCGGCGGCGACGGCCGCGCGGCGGTCGGACCGATGCTTCGCGAGTACATCGTCGGCGAGGGCATGCACGCGCTCGGGATACCCACCACGCGGGCACTCGCCGTGGTGGCGACCGGGCAGCTGATTCCGCGCGACAACCGATGGCTGCCCGGAGCGGTGCTGACCCGCGTCGCGAGCAGCCACCTGCGGGTGGGCAGCTTCCAGTACGCCCGGCACCTCGGGGACGACCCGAGCCTGCTGCGCCGCCTGGCCGACCACGCGATCGCGCGGCATTACCCGGAGGCCGCGGCGTCGGCGAACCCCTACCTGGCGCTGCTTTCCGCGGTGCTCGAGGCTCAGGCCGCGTTGGTCGCGCAGTGGATGGCCGTCGGGTTCGTCCACGGCGTTCTCAACACCGACAACGTCACCATCTCCGGCGAGACGATCGACTACGGCCCGTGCGCCTTCCTGGACGCCTTCGATGCCGGCGCCGTGTTCAGCTCGATCGACCAGGCGGGGCGCTACGCCTTCCGGAACCAACCGGCGATCACCCTGTGGAACGTGACACGGCTCGCCGAAGTGCTGCTGCCATTGATCGACGACGACACCGATCGGGCCCTTGAGGCGGCCCGCGGCACGCTGGAGCCGTTCGCCGAGAAGTTCGAGGCCCACTGGATGCAGCTCATGCGGACCAAGCTCGGCCTGGCCACGGCCGACGATGATCCCCTGGTCCGCGCCTACCTGGCGGTGCTGGCCGCCGCGGGAGCCGACTGGACGGGCAGCTTCCGTGCCCTGTCCGCCTGGTTGCGCGGAACCGACGCCCCCCTGCTCGCACTCGCCCACGACCCGGCCCCGGTCCTCGACTGGGCCGCTCGGTGGCGGGCGGTGCTGCCCGACCCGATCGCCGCCGCCGCGGCGATGGACGCCGTCAACCCGGTCTACATCCCACGCAACCACCTGGTCGAGGCGGCCCTGACCGCGGCCACCGAGAACGACCTGGGCCCGTTCCACAAGTTGCTGGACGCGATCACGCGACCGTTCGACGTCCGTCCCGGCCTGGAGGGCTACGAGTACGCGGCGCCACCGGAGTTCGGGCGCTACCGCACCTTCTGCGGCACCTGAGTGGACGCTTCGGTCAACCGCCGCGAAATGCGGCGGGTGCTGCTGTCCGGCCTGATCGGCACCACGATCGAGTGGTACGACTTCTTCCTCTACGGGACGATGTCGGCGCTGGTCTTCAACAAGTTGTTCTTCCCGCACCTCGACCCCGCCACCGGAACGTTGGCCTCGTTCGGCACCTTCGCCGCCGGGTTCCTCACCCGACCGCTGGGCAGCCTGATCATGGGTCACTTCGGCGACCGCCTCGGCCGCAAGACGACGCTGGTCGCGTCGCTGTCGCTGATGGGCCTCTCGACCGTCGCGATCGGGCTGCTGCCGACCTACAACAGCATCGGCCTGGCCGCGCCCGTGCTGCTCACCGCGTGCCGAGTCATCCAGGGGTTCGCGCTCGGCGGGGAGTGGTCGGGCGCCGTGACGCTGGTGTTCGAACACGCCCCGACCTCCCGGCGCGCCCGGCACGGCCAGTGGGTCCAGGCAGGCGCATTGGCCGGAATCCTGTTGAGCAACCTGACCGTCCTCCTGCTGTCGATAAACCTGACGAACAGTCAGTTCCTCGACTGGGGCTGGCGGATCCCGTTCCTGGTCTCCGGTCTGCTGCTGGTCGTCGGGCTGTTCGTGCGGCTGCGGGTGGTCGAGTCGCCGGTGTTCAAGCAGATGGCCCAGGCGAACGAGCAGGCCAGGGTGCCGGTGATCGCGGCGGTACGCACCCACTGGTGGGCCATCCTGCGGGTCACCGGGATGCACCTGATCGTCACCACGTTGACCTTCGTCTCCCTGGCGTTCGTGCTGTCCTACGCGATCACCCGCGCCGGGTTCACCCGCACCGAGATGCTCGAGGTGATCTGCGTCGGCGCGCTGGTCGCCGGACTCTGCATCCCGCTCTTCGCCCGAGCCGGGGACCTGGTCGGCCGGCGGACCGTCTACCTGGTCGGGGCGTTGGCTGCCGCGGCGCTGGCGTTCCCGGCGTTCCGGGCGCTGGACACCGGCACGTTCGTGGGCGGGGTGGCCGCGGTCGACGCCCTGATCGTCCCGAGCATGGCGATGTACACCACCCAGGGCGCCTGGTTCCCGGAACTGTTCCCGGCGCAGCTCCGGGTCACCGGCGCCGGGTTGGGCGTGCAGTTGGCGACGGTCATCCTGGGTGGACCCGCGCCCACGATCGCGCAGGCGCTCATGCGCGCCTCCCACGGACACACCTGGTCGGTCGCGGCCTACGTGTCCGGGGTGGCCCTGGTGTCCGCGGTCTTCGTGCTCTGCACTCCCGAGACGCTTCCCGCGAGGTCCGCAAAGCGGGCCTGAGAGGATCGTGGTCCCACGTCGTCCCGTCGAGGAGGTCCGTAGATGTGTAAAGCGGTGCTCTGCAAGACCTGCGGCAAGATCGGCTGGGCCGGTTGCGGGGAGCACGTCGAGGAGGTGCTCGCCAACGTCCCGGTCGAGCGACGCTGCCCGGGCCACAACGGGTAGCCGACCCCGCCGCGCCGCTCAGCCCGCGCCGCCGGCTCCCGGGTCGGAGTCCGTCGGCTGACCCGGACCGGACGGGTCCTCGACGGCGGCCGCGGGCCCGTCGGCGGCCATACCGACCTTGACCGGCTTCATCGCCCGCACCAGCAGTTGGGCGACGTCGATGACTTCCAGCGACTCCGGCGCCGCCCCGGAACTCTGCTTGCCGGCCACCGAGTCGGAGATCATCGTCTTGCAGAACGGGCAACCGGTGATGATGGCGTCCGGCGAAAGCGCGAGGGCTTCCTCGGTCCGGTTGTCGTTGATGCGCTGCCCGATGGTCTCCTCCATCCACATGCGCGCGCCCCCGGCGCCGCAGCAGAAGGAGCGTTCCTTCGAGCGTTCCATCTCGACGACCTTCAGCCCGCCGACCTTCGCGATCAGCTCGCGGGGCGGCTCGTAGACCTTGTTGTGCCGGCCCAGGTAGCACGGGTCGTGATACGTGGCGGTGCCGGCCACCGGGGTGACGGGCTTGAGCTTGCCGTCGGCCACCAGCTGGTTGAGCAGTTGCGTGTGATGCAGCACCTCGAACGCCCCGCCGAGTTGGGCGTACTCGCGCCCGATGGTGTTGAAGCAGTGCGGGCAGGTGGCCACGATCTTCGTGGCCTTGACCTCGTTGAGGGTCTCCACGTTCTGCTGGGCCAGCATCTGGAAGACGAACTCGTTGCCCATCCGCCGAGCCGGGTCGCCGGTGCAGGTCTCGGCCTGCCCGAGGATCGCGTACTTCACCCCGGCGATGTGCAGCAATTCGGCGACGGCCTTGGTGGTCTTCTGCGCCCGGTCGTCCAACGATCCCGCGCAACCGACCCAGAACAGGTAGTCCAACCCGGTGGCGTCCTCGACGTCCTTCCCGATGATCGGGACCGGGAAGCCGAGGTCCTTGGTCCACTCGGTGCGCATCCGGGCGGGCATGCCCCACGGGTTGCCGGCCTTCTCCAGGTTGCGCAACATCCCGCCGGCCTCGGACGGGAAGTTCGACTCGATCATCGTCTGGTAGCGCCGCATGTCGATGATGTGGTCGACGTGCTCGATGTCGACCGGGCACTGCTCGACGCAGGCCCCGCAGGTGGTGCACGACCACAACACGTCCGGGTCGATGACGCCGCCCTCGGACAGCGGCGCCACCAAGGGACGTGCCGCCTCGGCCTTCACCGCGTCGGGCAGGCCCGCCCGGGCCTCCTCCGTCGCCAACAGCCACGGGGCCTTCGCGAGGGCGTGGTCGCGGAGTTCGAGGATCAACATCTTGGGCGACAACGGCTTACCCGTGTTCCACGCCGGACACTGCGACTGGCAGCGTCCGCACTCGGTACAGGTGGCGAAGTCGAGTAAGCCCTTCCAGGTGAAGTCCTCGATCTTGGATCGGCCGAAGACGTCGACCTCGGGGTCGGCCTCCTCGAAGTTCAGCTCCTTGCCGTTGCTCTGCATCGGCAGCAACGGGCCCAGCGCGTCGGGCTTTCGGGCGAAGGCCACGTTCAGCGGCGCGACGAAGATGTGCATGTGCTTGGAGTAGAGCACGATCACCAGGAACGTCAGCATCACGCCGAGGTGCATCCACAGCCCGATGGTCTCCAACCACTCGAGCTTGCGGTCGCTGTCGATGTGGTCGAAAGCCTTGCCGACCAGCCGGGAGAAGTAGGCGCTGCGGTCGTAGGGCAGGTTGCCGTTGGCCCAGGAGGCGCCGCGGAAGAAGAACATCGTCCAGATGACGTTGAAGATCATGAACAGGATCAGCCACGCGCCACCGGTGTGCGAGCCCTTGAACCGCGACTTGCGGCCCAGCCTGGCCGGTCTTTCCCTCAGCCGGATCAACGCGAACACGATGATCCCGAGAAGCGCCAGCAGGGCGATCGTGTCCTGGGCGAACCCGAGGATCCGCCAGTGCCCGATCACCGGGATGTGGAAGTCCAGCTTGAACAGCGACCCGTAGGCCTCGAGGTAGACCGAGCCGAGGATCACGAACGCCCAGAACACCACGAAGTGCGCCGCACCCGGGATCGACCACTTCAACAGCTTCTTCTGGCCGAACACCTCGACGACCTGACGTTTGATCGCCGCACCGATCTTCGGTCGGGACACGTTCGCCAACCGGTCCGGCGCAGGCTGACCGGTCATCGCCAGGCGGTACAGGAACAGCACCCGCGCGAGCACGACGGGCACCACGGCTGCGGTCATCCCGAGCCCGACGATGATTCGCGCCGCGGTCATCCACCACTCCTGACTGCCGTCGATCGCCGCCGGCGACGCTACCGCTCGCCCGGGCACCCCTGATCATACTGACCAGTAACCTGACCCTGCCTCAGACTCCCCCGCCCATCTTCGGCCGGCACAGGTCGAGAAGATGGCGCCATGCCGATGCCGGAAACCGTCGAGATCGACGGGACGCCGCTGATGCAATCGGCGGTCGTGGCGGTCGCCCGTGAGGGGGCGCCGGTCCACGTGACCGCGGCGGCCGAGCACGCGATCGCCGCCGCCCGAGCACACGTCGACGCCCTGGCCGGCGCAGAGCTGCCCGTATACGGAATCTCGACGGGTTTCGGGGCCCTGGCCACCCGGCACATTCCGCCCGCCGACCGCGCCCGCCTGCAGCGCAGCCTGATCCGTTCGCACGCCGCAGCCAGCGGAGCGGAGGTGGAGCGCGAGGTCGTCCGGGCGACCATGCTGCTGCGCCTGCGCACGATGGCCACCGGCCGGACCGGAGTCCGGCCGCCGACGGCGCTGGCGCTCGCCGGGCTGCTGAACGCCGGCCTGACGCCCGTGGTCCCGGAGTACGGCAGCCTCGGGTGCTCCGGCGACCTGGCCCCGCTGGCACACGTCGCCCTGGCGCTGCTCGGCGAGGGCGAGGTCCGCGGGCCGGACGGTCGCCTGCGGCCCGCCGCCGAGGCCCTCGAGGCGGCCGGCCTGGCGCCGGTGGCGTTGGCCGAGAAGGAGGGGCTGGCGCTGATCAACGGCACCGACGGGATGCTCGGGACGTTGGTGCTGGCCTGCCACGACTTCGCGGCGCTGCTCAAGCACGCGGACCTGGCCGCGGCGATGAGCGTCGAGGCGCTGTTGGGTACCGACCGGGTGTTCGCCGACGAACTCGCGCGGCTGCGCCCGCACCCCGGCCAGGCCGACTCCGCGCGTAACCTGCGCGCCCTGCTGGCGGGTTCGCAGATCGTCGCCTCGCACGCCGGACCGGACGACCCCCGGGTGCAGGACGCCTATTCGCTGCGCTGTGCTCCGGCCGTGGCCGGCGCGGCTCGCGACACCCTGGCCCATGCGCAGCTCGTGGCGGACCGCGAACTGGCGGCGGCGATCGACAACCCGGTCGTGCTCGACGACGGCCGCGTCGAGTCCAACGGCAACTTCCACGGCGCCCCCCTCGGCTACGTCCTGGACTTCCTGGCGATCGCGGCGGCCGACCTGGCCTCGATCAGCGAACGCCGCACCGACCGACTGCTCGACCGGGGCCGGTCCGCCGGGCTGCCGGCGTTCCTCGCGCACGACCCCGGCGTGGACTCCGGATACATGATCGCCCAGTACACCCAGGCCGGCATCGTCTCGGAGCTCAAGCGGTTGGCCGTGCCCGCCAGCGTGGACTCGATCCCGTCCTCGGCCATGCAGGAGGACCACGTGTCAATGGGCTGGGCCGCCGGACGCAAGCTGCGTCGGTCGTTGGACGGCCTGACCCGGGTGCTTGCCGTGGAGTTGCTGGCCGCGGCCCGGGCCCTGGATCTGCGTGCCCCGTTGCGCCCCGCGGCCGCGACCGGCGCCGCCGTGGCCGGGTTGCGCCGGCACGTGCCCGGACCGGGCCCCGATCGGTACCTGTCCCCCGACATCGAGGCGGCCGTGGCCGCCGTCCGATCGGGCGAACTGCTCGACGCGGTCGAAGCCACCATCGGCGCCCTGGCATGACTGGCGTCCCCCTACT
>DATAUG010000096.1:0-2395 GCA_036268355.1 Sporichthyaceae bacterium | reverse complement strand
ATGCGGGCGTGCAACACCACGTTCCAGATGTACGTGAGCTGGGCCGCCTACGGGGCGTGGCGCTACCTGGAGGATCCGCCTCCGGTGTGGCGGTACCTGGCGGCCCGACAGCACGACAGCTTCTACACCTCGATGACGCTGATCGACGTGATCGCCGGCTACCACCTGCCCGCGAATCTGTTCTACGACAAGCGTTTCCACCGGGCACTCATGCAGGCGGGCACGGCGGCGGTGATCGTCAACGACCTGCACTCGGTCGAGAAGGAGGCCGCGGACGAACGGCCCGACTCCAACATCGTCCTGCTGATCGCCGAGGAGGACGGGTGCTCGATCGCGGAGGCGACCGAGCGTGCCGTGGACCTGCACAACGACTTCGTCCGCGGTTTCCAGGACGCGCAACGTGCGCTGGCCGCCGTGCCCTGCCCGGAGTTGCAGCGCTTCCTGCGCGGCGCCCAGGCCTGGATGGCCGGCGGTTTCGACTGGCACGCCACCAGCAGCAGGTACCGGTGAGGCGGGCGGGATGAGCCGGGGGCGATCTGCTGACCCGTCAAGCGACATGGAAGGGGGACCGGCGTGACCATCGACCTGCGTGAGCCGGAGTGGGCCGCGGTCAGGGGGCCCCGAACCGTGTTGCTGGCTGCTCCAAGGTCATTCTGCGCCGGGGTCGAGCGGGCCGTCGAGATCGTGGAGCGGGCGTTGGCGCGCTGGGGACCTCCGGTGTACGTGCGCAAGCAGATAGTCCACAACCGGCACGTGGTCGACGAACTGGCCGCTACCGGCGCGGTTTTCGTCGACTCCCTCGACGAGGTCCCGGACGGTGCCGTCGTCGTGTTCTCGGCCCACGGGGTCGCCCCGGACGTCAGGGAAGCCGCCGGCGCCAAGGATCTGACGGTGGTCGACGCGACCTGCCCACTGGTCGCCAAGGTGCACGCCGAGGGGCGGCGGTTCGCCGCGCGCGGTGACACCGTCGTGCTGATCGGCCACGCCGGGCACGAGGAGGTCGAGGGCACGTTGGGCGAGGCGCCCGGTCGGATCGTGCTGATCGGCACCGCCGAGGAAGCACGCACGTTGCAGGTGCCGAACCCGGATCGAGTGTCCTACCTGATGCAGACCACGTTGGCCGTGGACGAGGCCGAACAGGTGGCTGGCGTGCTGCGCCGACGTTTCCCCGCGCTGCGTGGACCGCACTCGGACGACATTTGCTACGCGACAACCAACCGGCAACGCGCGCTGGCCGCGGTCGCCGCAGATGCCGACCTCGTGATCGTGGTCGGCTCGGCCAACTCGGCGAACTCGACCCGGTTGGTCGAACTCGCCCGTCGCGCCGGGACACCGGCCCACCTGATCGACGGGGCGGACGGTCTGCGCCCGGAATGGCTGCGCCCGGCGCGGATCGTCGGGCTGACCGCGGGAGCCTCGGCACCGCCGGGGCGGGTCGACGAGGTACTGGACGTCCTGCGCCGCCTCGGTCCGGTCACGGTCGAGGAGCGCACCGTGACCCGCGAGACCGTCACGTTCACACTGCCGCCGCCGGTGCGCCCGTGAAGCCGGCCCGCCTCGACGATCACCCGAGCGCTCCGGCCGCCGGCCCGACGAGGATGGTCCACGACCCGGCCGATCTCCGCCGCCTTGCACCGGAGCAACTCGCGGCGTTGGCCGGACGGATACGCGAGTTCCTGGTGGAGTCGGTGTCGCGCACCGGTGGACATCTGGGCTCCAATCTCGCGGCGGTGGAGTTGACCATCGCCGTGCACCGGGTCTTCGACTCCCCGCGAGACCCGATCGTGTGGGACACCGGGCACCAGGCCTACGTGCACAAGATCCTCACCGGCCGGGCCGGGATGTTCGACTCCCTGCGCAGGCTCGAGGGCCTGTCCCTACGCATGCCCGCCGCGGTGGGATCGCCGCCGGTTGGGACGAGCGAGCAGAAGACACCGGCGCCGCGAAGACTGCCGAGGACCGGACCGTCGGCGCACGCCGCTGGGAGGCCTCCAAGGCCGGTAGCCGCTCCTGAGTGAACTCGTCGGGCGGCCCGGCCGGCAACGGGTCGCCCGACCGCTGCGGCCCGCCGTGGAACGACCACGGGCCGGTGGATGGGCCGTGCTGCCGGTCAGCCGACTGTGCTGCTCGTGCCGTTCGCCAGGAAGGCGCGAAGTTCCGCGACGATCCGCTCATCGTCGCCCTGCGCGCACAGGGCCCGGTGAATCTCCCGCAACGCGGTGGGCAGATCGCCCTGTCCCTCGGCGAACTGCAGCGCGATGTCGGCGTCGGGGGACAGGCCGAGTTCGGTGCGCAGCCGCGCGGCGATCACGGGCTCATCGCACAACGGCGCGATCGCCACGATCCGCTCCACCGGTGTCCTCCTCAAGGCGGTCGAGGACGAAGTGCAGATGAG
>DATAUG010000095.1:0-1869 GCA_036268355.1 Sporichthyaceae bacterium | reverse complement strand
CGGGTCCGCCTCGACGCGGCCTCGTGCGTCGAGGGCATGATCGCGCTGCACGAGCGCGACGGCCGGAGCTGGAAGGCCGAGTGGCTGGCACTGCCGGAGGCCTGCCAGCTCACCGGCGCGGCGCTGGGGTTCGGGGCGCGCCTGCTGGAGGGCCTGCAGATAAACGCCGAACGCATGCGGGCGAACCTCGACGCGCGGCGCGGGTTGCTGCTCTCCGAACCGTTGATGCGCGTCCTGGGCGATCGCATCGGCAAGCACGCGGCGCACGAGGCGATCTACGCCGCGGCGATGCACGCAGTCGAAAACGGCCTCGACCTGGAGAAGGTGGTCGCCGAACGCGGGTTGCTGACCCCGGATCAGATCAGCGCGGCCATCGACCCGCGGGCGGCGCTCGGTTCGACGACGACCTTCATCGACCGGGTGCTCGCGGCGGGCGGGGCCAGGTGATCCCGCCCGGCCTGGCGGCGGCGCCCAGGATCGCGCTGGGCACGCTGCCGACCTCGTTGCACCCGGCGCCCCGGCTGTCCGAGGCCGCCGGGGTGGAGATCTGGCTCAAGCGCGACGACCTGACCGGGCTGGGCCTGGGCGGGAACAAGGTTCGGGCGCTGGAGTTCGTGCTGGGCGCGGCGACCGCGGCCGGTGCCGACTGCCTGATCACCGGCGGCGGGCCGAGTTCGAACTGGGCGATGCTCGCGGCGCTGGCCGCGCGGACCCGGGGCATGGACGCGGCATTGGTCTACTACGGGCAACCCGTGCCCTACACCGGCAACCTCGCGCTGGCCGCGTCCATCGGGGCCGGGATCCACTTCACCGGCGACCCGGATCGCTCCACGGTCGAGTCGGTAGCCGAGGTCATCGCCGAGCGGATGCGCTCCGTCGGCCGCAACCCTTACACGTTGGGCCGCGGCGGCGCCGGTCCGGTCGGGGCCCTGGGCTATCTCAGCGCCACCGGCGAGATGGCCGCCCAGGCAGCGCAGCTGAACCTGACACCGCGTCAGCTCTGGCTGGCGACCGGGTCGTGCGGGACCCACGCCGGTCTGGTCGCCGGGGCGGCCACCTACGGCACGCCCTGGGAGATTCACGGGGTCACGGTCAGCCGCCCGGCAGCGGAATGCATCGCTCGGGTCGCCGGGATCGCGGCCGAGGCCTGCGCGCTGATCGACTCGGCCGCGCCGACGCGGGCACCGATCGTGCACGCCGAGATGCTCCTCGCCGCTCCGTACGGCGAACCGTCGCCGGAGTCGGCGGCGGCCGCCGATCTGGTCGCACGGACCGAGGGCGTGTTCCTCGACCCGGTCTTCGCGGCGAAGGCGATGGCCGGTCTGCTCGCCGCGGCTGCGTCGGGGACGGCGCAGGGTCCGGTGGTCTTCCTGGTCAGCGGAGGTGCGCCGACGTTGTTCACCACCGGCCACTGAGACCCGGAACCCTCTCGGCAGGCCGCAACAGGCCGTGGCGAAGCGGAAACTACGTCGCGGACGACCCAGAACGCCCGAAAGCGGTCCGAACGGATGACCCACACCGGAACGATCGTGGGATTTCTTGCCGCGGTGCAACCGAAGTTGTAACGGCTTCGTCTCAACCAGGAAACCCGCACCGGCAGCACGCCGGAGGCGAGAACTACCTGCTGACAGAACTGCAACTGCCTGCCGGCACCGGACCCGCAAGTGCGGGACGAGAGGACCCGAAGTGCACAGCTGTTCCTGGTTCACCTCGAACGCCGAGCCGCAGTGCGGTGCCCAGGCGCCGCACCGCATCATCGTGACCACGCCGTTGTACCGCGCCACCGTGTGGTTCTGCAGCGAGCACAAGGCCGCTCAGGAGGCCAACTTCGCTCGCCGCGGTGCCCGGATCCCGGCTCAGCGCCGTCCC
>DATAUG010000094.1:0-1913 GCA_036268355.1 Sporichthyaceae bacterium | reverse complement strand
CCGAGTGCCTCAACTACGCCTTGTCCCGGCCGGAGAAGTACGGCGTCTGGGGCGGGCTGAACGAGGAAGAGCGCGCGGCTGAGCGCCGCCGCCGGATGCGCCGGGCCAACGCCGCCTGAGCGCGGAGCCTGGTCAGCTCTTATGGCGGGCCACGGACCTTGGGTCCGTGGCCCGTTTTGCTGGTAGGAAGAGGTCTATGATCTGCGTCCCTTGCCGGGACCGCCATCACGAAGACTGCCCCGGCGGCACCTGGTGTGATTGTCAGCACCTTCCGGCCCGGGAATCCGAGCCGAAGCTGGGCTGGATCCGCCAGGGCTGAATTTCCCGCGCTGTCGGCCGGACTGGCGGAATAAGCCTTGTTCACTGGGGCGTTCGGCTAGACGTGACGTCACACGAAGGCCCCGCGTGGACAGAGGGCGTATTTACGTGTGATGCTAGAGCTATGACCGCTGTGGACCCTTTGCTCGTCGCGCGCAGGCATGTCGACCTGCTCCGCGTTCACAGCGCCATCTGTCTGCCTGACCGCTGACTTCGCCCGTCCATTTTTAGCCCGGGCGCGTGTCGCGGACCGGGCATTTTTTATGGGCAGCCTGTGCCCCCGGTTCACGTCGCACGCCCGCAGAACCGAAGGACACACGTTCATGCCCCCGAGCACGGCTAAGCGCACGCCCCGCCGGAACCGAGGCGAGGGTCAGTGGGCGCTCGGTTACCGAGAGCCGCTCAACAAGAACGAAGAGAACAAGAAGAACGACGACGGGCTCAACGTTCGTCAGCGGATCATCGACGTCTACTCCAAGGCGGGGTTCGACTCTATCGACCCGGCCGATCTGCGGGGCCGGTTTCGCTGGTTCGGGCTCTACACCCAGCGTCGTCCGGGGATCGACGGCGGCAAGACCGCGATCATGGAGCCCGAGGACCTGGACGACCGCTACTTCATGCTGCGGGTCCGGATCGACGGCGGCCAGCTGAACAGCGAGCAACTGCACGTGATCGGCGACATCTCCCGGCGGTTCGCCCGCGGCACGGCCGATGTCACCGACCGGCAGAACATCCAGCTGCACTGGATCGAGATCGAAAGCGTCCCGGAGATCTGGGAGCTGCTCGAGTCGGTCGGCCTGTCCACCACCGAGGCCTGCGGCGACACGCCCCGGGTCATCCTGGGCTGCCCGCTGGCCGGGCTGGACACCGACGAGGTCATCGACGCCACCCCGCAGATTGAAGAGGTGCAGAAGCGCTTCGTCGGCGACCCGGCGTTCTCCAACCTGCCGCGTAAGTTCAAGTCGGTGATGAGCGGGTGCGCGGCGCAGTGCTCGGTGCACGAGATCAACGACATCGCCTTCGTCGGCGTGACCACCCCCTCCGGTGAGGCCGGCTACGACCTGTGGGTCGGCGGCGGGCTGTCCACCAACCCGATGATCGGCAAGCGGCTGGGCGCGTTCGTCCGGCCCGACCAGGTAGCCGAGGTGTGGGCGGGCGTCTGCTCGGTGTTCCGTGACTACGGCTACCGGCGGCTGCGCCACCGGGCCCGGATCAAGTTCCTGGTCGCCGACTGGGGCCCGGAGCGCTTCCGCGAGGTGCTGGAGAAGGAGTACCTCGGTTACGCGCTGGCCGACGGCCCGGCACCGGTCGCGCCGCGCGGCGGGGTCCGTGACCACGTGGGTGTGCACCCGCAGGGCGATGGCCTGTCCTACGTCGGGTTCGCGCCCCGGGTCGGCCGGCTGAACGCCGACGCGCTGGACGCCATCGCCGACCTGGCCGCCCGCTACGCCAGTGGCCGGGTGCGCACCACCACCGAGCAGAAAATGGTGATCCTCGACGTTCCCGCCGACCGGGTCGCTAACCTGGTGGCCGAGCTCGAGGCCGCCGACCTGCAGGTCAACCCGAGCCCGTTCCGCCGGCACACGATGGCGTGC
>DATAUG010000093.1:0-2953 GCA_036268355.1 Sporichthyaceae bacterium | reverse complement strand
TGTTCGACGCGATGTCCTCGCTGGCCGGGGTCTGCCACCGGGTGGCCTACGAGGCCGAGGCCGCGATGCGGTTCGAGGAACTGGCCGCCGCGGCCCTGCCCGAGGCCGGGGCCCCCTACCGGTTCGGGATCGAGACCGGTGCACCACGGCAGCTGAGGGCGGCACCGGTGGTGGCCGCTGCCGCCGCGGACGTGCTGGCCGGGGCCCCGGCCGAGGTGATCGCGGCCCGGTTCCACCTGGCCGTCGCCGACCTGGTGACCCGCACTGCGCTCGCGCTGCGCACCGCCGGCGCCCCGGACACGGTCGCGCTGTCCGGCGGCGTGTTCCTCAACGCACTGCTCACCACGTTGTGCACGCGGTCCCTGGCCGATGCCGGGTTCCACGTGCTGCGCCATCGCCGAGTACCGCCCAGCGACGCGGGCCTGGCCCTCGGTCAACTGGTGGTGGCCGCCCGGATCCCACCCTGAGGAGAGCTGACACCGCGCCACTTCGTGACTTCCCTCGTCGACAAGGAGAACGGCTCATGTGCCTCGCAGTCCCGGGAAAGGTCACGCGAATCTGGGAAGCGGCCGACGGCCGGATGGCCCAGGTCGACTTCGGCGGTGTGCTCAAGGAGGTCTGCCTGGAGTTCGTCCCCGACCTCGAGATCGGCGAGTACACGATCGTGCACGTCGGCTTCGCACTGCAGCGCCTCGACGAGAAGTCCGCGTTGGAGACGCTCGCGCTGTTCCGACAGATGGGTGAACTGGAGGCCGAGTTCGGCGACGCGTGGGCACGCGCCGCGGCGCAGGGACAGTCCGGCGGCGAGCAGAGGAGCGATCGATGAGATACCTCGACGAGTTCAGCGATCCCGACCTGGCCCGGAACCTGGTCGACGAGATCCACGCGACCGCGACCAGACGCTGGTCGATCATGGAGGTCTGCGGGGGGCAGACGCACTCGATAATCCGGCACGGCATCGACCAACTGATTGTCGACCAGGTCGACCTCGTCCACGGCCCGGGCTGTCCGGTCTGCGTGACCCCGCTGGAGTTGATCGACAAGGC
Source organism: Sporichthyaceae bacterium (assembly GCA_036268355.1). Lineage (GTDB taxonomy): Bacteria > Actinomycetota > Actinomycetes > Sporichthyales > Sporichthyaceae > DASQPJ01. The sequence continues at coordinate 1,907 of DATAUG010000093.1, read as the reverse complement.
GCTGGAGATCGCCGCCCGGCCCGGCGTCATCTTCTGCTCGTTCGGCGACATGCTGCGGGTGCCCGGGACCGACCGTGATCTGTTCCAGGTGAAGAGCGAGGGCGGCGACGTACGGGTCGTCTACTCCCCGTTGGACGCCCTGCGCCTGGCCGTGGAGAACCCGGACCGCGAGGTTGTCTTCTTCGGGATCGGGTTCGAGACCACCGCGCCACCCAACGCGATGACGGTGTATCAGGCGTCGCGGCGCGGGGTCCGCAACTTCAGCATGCTGGTCTCGCACGTACTGGTCCCACCGGCGATCGAGGCGATCATGTCCGCGCCGAACTGCCGGGTGCAGGCGTTCCTGGCCGCCGGCCACGTCTGCAGCGTGATGGGCACCGCGCAGTACCCGCCACTGGTCGAGCGGTTCGGGATGCCGATCGTGGTCACCGGATTCGAACCGTTGGACATCCTGGAAGGGATCCGACGCACCGTCAGACAACTCGAGAACGGCGAGGCCACCCTGGAGAACGCCTACGAGCGCGCCGTCCCGGCGACCGGAAACCCGACCGCCCGGGCGCTGCTGGAGGAGGTCTTCGAGGTCACCGACCGCGGCTGGCGCGGCATCGGCACGATCCCGGCCAGCGGGTGGCGGTTGGCGCCCCGTTACCGCGAGTTCGACGCCGAGCACCGGTTCGACGTGGCCGGCATCTCGGTGAGCGAGTCGGCGCTGTGCCGTAGCGGCGAGGTGCTGCAGGGCTTCATCAAGCCGCACGAGTGTGCCGCATTCGGCAAGGAGTGCACCCCGCGCCACCCGTTGGGTGCCACGATGGTCTCCAGCGAGGGCGCCTGCGCCGCGTACTACCTGTACCGGCGCCTGACGCCGCAGCGGGAGGTGAGCGGCGTTGGCTGAGTCCGTCCTCGACCTGACGACCTGGACCTGCCCGCTGCCGCTGCGCGACAGCCCGAAGGTCTTGATGGGGCACGGCGGCGGTGGGCAGTTGTCCGCCGAACTCGTCGAGCACCTGTTCGTCCCGGCGTTCAGCGACGGCGAGCGCCGCCCGCTGGCCGATTCGGCGGTGCTGACCCTCGGCGGGGCCCGGTTGGCCTTCTCCACCGACACCTACGTGGTCCGGCCGCTGTTCTTCCCCGGCGGCTCGATCGGCGAGCTCGCGGTCAACGGCACGGTCAACGACCTGGCCTGCAGCGGCGCCGTCCCGGCGGTCCTGTCCTGCGGTTTCGTGCTCGAGGAGGGAACCGACCTGAGCCTGGTCGGCCGCATCGCCGAGGCGATGGGTGCGGCGGCCCGGGCCGCCGGGGTCCGCATCGTCACCGGCGACACGAAAGTCGTCGACGCCGGCCACGGCGACGGCGTCTACGTGAACACCGCAGGCATCGGCCTGGTGCCGGACGGCGTCGACATCCGTCCGGATCGCGCGGCGGTCGGCGATGTTGTCGTTGTCAGCGGGCCGATCGGCCTGCACGGCGTGGCAATCATGAGCGTGCGCGAGGGTCTGGAGTTCGGGACCCGGATCATCAGCGACACGGCCCCCCTGGCCGGTCTGGTCGCGACGATGCTCGCCGCCGAAGCCGACGTCCACGTTCTGCGCGACCCGACCCGAGGCGGGCTGGCCACCACGCTGAACGAGATCGCGACGGCCTCCGGGGTGGGCATCCGCCTGGAGGAACGAGCGATCCCGGTGCCACCGGAGGTGGCCAACGCCTGCGCGTTGCTCGGCCTCGACCCGATGTACGTGGCCAACGAGGGAAAGCTGGTGGCGTTCCTTCCGGCCGCCTCGGCCGAGACGGTGCTGGCCGCGATGCGCGAGCACCCGGCCGGCCACGGTGCGACGGTGATCGGCGAGTGCGTCCCGGATCACCCGGGAATAGTGGTGGCCCGCACGACATTCGGCGCGACCCGCGTGGTC
>DATAUG010000092.1:0-8794 GCA_036268355.1 Sporichthyaceae bacterium | reverse complement strand
CGCGTCGCACTTGCCCTGCGGTTGGCCGATGTCGTGGGTCAACTGGATCGCGCTGAATCCGATGTCCTGGTAGGTGGCCGAGGGGATGTTGGTGTTCTCCTCCACCCCGGCATTGCGCATGTCCAGGACGTAGCTTGCATCGTGAACGAAGTTGAAGGATCGAACGTGGCTGTTCACCGGGCCGCCCGGCCCGGTCGCGGCGGCGGAGGCCGGCGTCGCCAGCGCACCTGCCAACAGGATGAAGGCACCGGCCGTGCTCGACACGCCGGCCAATCGGATCCTGTGAATAGGTGAAGTGGGCAAGATCGCTTCCCTTCTCGAAACCGGAATGGACGTAGCGAATAATCCCGACCTGGTAGCGAGCGCTCGGCGCCGCGCGGAGCCTTGCCGGAAGAAGCGTGTACGGGCCGCGCGTGGCGGGATTTCCAGGACGACCAGGCCGAGCATGACGATTGGTTTATCGTAACCACTCCCCGATGTGTTACTCGAGACGTCCGTTTCCGGTCGACCCTCGGGCGGCCGCACGTAATTCTCCGCATGCGCTCGACGTCGCCGCCGGTGGGTCGGCGGGTTCCGGCGACAGGTGCTTTTTCATGAAAATTCTGTGAGTAATTCGCCGGCGGGCCGGCGGCCATTCAGATGGCGACACTTTCACGGAACGGATATCCACACCGGGGTGTACGCATTGCACTGATGGGTAACGTAACATTACACCGATGGGCAATGTGAACGAGGCGGGAGGTGAGCGCCGCCGCGTGTCTTTCGAGAGACTTACCAGGTCGACCGGATGGGAACGCGTGGCTGAAGCTCTGGCTCCTGCCCTGTTCCGGTATGCGGAGCCGGTGGCGGCGACGCCGGACCTGCAGCATGGAAATGCTCGGACGTTCCTCGTTGTCGATTCGTAGGACGACGCGGTGCGCGGGGCGCCGTACGGGCAGCGCGGCGCGGAGCGGGCAACGGTGCCCCGGCGAGAAATCGAACGCGCGACACCCGCTTCAGGACGGGGAGCCGCAGTGTGCCGGCAGAGGAACGGCCACCGGCAATTCCTGCACCCACGGGCTCCGACCCGGGTCCGCGGTGCCGAGTTTCCAGGTTCACTGCGTCTGCATGACTTTCGCGGAATGCTTGGTGGAGGAGTTCGCAGGCCCTCGATCCGCCGCCGCGGGCACGTTCGGCGAGCCGGTCGCGCAGTTCGGGATCCAGGCGTACCGATTCGACGGCGGCCGGTGCCGAACCAGGGGCCGGGCGGACGCGGCGGCCGGCGCGAGATCAGCTCATGGACGCCATACCGTGCCTCGGTCTCGGCGGCCGGGGCGGTGATGTCGGCCTCGGTGATCGGTCGCCCGGAGCGGGTGTGCCCGTCCGGGTGGCTCCAGGGTGTTCATCGGCCCCAGCAGTCGTGCGTACTCGGCGCACATGGGCACGGCGGTGAATCACAGATCGGCACGGCGGTGAATCAGGGTTGTTCCCGCGTGGTCCGGCTCGGTGGACGGTGGTCCACCCGGGCAGGCGCGACCGGGTCCGGGCGCGGTCTGGTAAGGGGTCGTCATGTCACTGCGTCGTGGGTTGTCCGTGCTGGTCGCCACGGGGGTGTTCGTGGTCGCGGTCGGGGTGCCGGGATCGGCGTCGGCCGCAGGGCCGTGCGGGGCCACGGGCGTGGCGAGGACGGGTTCGATGTCGTCCTGCACCTACACCAGATCCGGTGAGGACACCTTCACCCCACCGGCCGGGGTCACCTCGGTGAGCGTTACCGCGATCGGTGGCGCCGGCGGCGCCGGCGGCACGAGCACCTCCGGCGGCGAGGTGGGCCCCGGCGGCAGAGGTGGCAGTGCGGCGCAGGCTGTGGGGTGGTTGTCGGTCCGCCCGGGCACGGCGTTGCACGTGGAGGTCGCCACCGCCGGCAGGCCGGGCAAGCCAGGTGTTTCCGGGCCGATCGACTGTCTCGGTGGTGCGGGCGGGGGCAACGGCGGCGACACCGGCGGTTCGGCGGCGTGTGCGGGTGCTGGTGGGGGCGGTGGTGGGGGTGCCTCCGACGTGCGCACCACCCCGGCCGGGGGGGGCAACCTCACCGACGTCCCGGCAACCGATCCGCGGCTGCTCGTCGCCGCAGGCGGCGGCGGAGGAGGCGGCGGATCCGACGCGGCCCGGAACGCGAACTGCGGCAACGGTGGAGGTGGAGCCGGTGCCGCGAGCACCGTCGGGGCCGGCGCGGGCGGGAACACCTCCTGCTCATCCGGCCCGGCGCCCGGTGGTGCCGGGCAGTCCGGGTCCGGCGGCGGAACCGGTGGAACAGTGAGCACGTCCTGTCCACCTGATACCGCGGGTAGCGAGGGTGGCGCGGGCCGGCCCGGGCTCGGGGGCGCCGGCGGCGACGGCAATACCGTCGACGCTGCCGGTGGTGGCGGTGGCGGTGGCGGGTACACCGGTGGCGGCGGCGGCGCGGCTCTGGAGGGCTCATCGGGTGCCGGTGGTGGGGGCGGGTCCGGTTACGGCCCGCTCGGTACCTTCTTCGCGACCAGCAGCGCCGCGCCCTCGATCACGATCAGCTGGCAGACCCGGCCGGTGTTGGATCCTGGCATCAGCGACTCGGCCGGGCCGGCGGTCAGCCGCAGTGACTCCGACACCTCCATCTTCACCGCCGGCCCCGCGCCGCTCTGCCGACGGTCATCGCGAACCGTCCGGGTCGAGGCCACCGCCTGCGGACCGTTGAACACCACTGCAGCCTGACTCTGCTCTCGGCCCTTGCCATCAGCATGTTGGCCACGGCGAACTCACCGGACAGGTCCAGGTGACAGTCCTCCAGCAAGGCCTGGATCCGAATCAACTCGACGGTGTCTTCCTGGACATCGACATCTGGGACCTCACACTCCTTCCCCCGGCGCCGCGCTGCGGCCGCCGGGATGTGCCTCCGGTGGCGTCGCCCCGACGACCTGTTCAACTGCCGCGCCCCACCCACCAACCGGTCGGGAACCGAAACTCCTCCCACCATGGAATTCACCCCTCGCACAGGGTGGCACGCCGAGCCGCTTCGGAGAATCCGTCGCGGCAACCGAAGAGGCAGCCGGCGCAAAGGACGAACAACTCGACACCTCGACGCCGAGGCAGGTTCAGTGATGCATCTGCCACCAGGGACAAAATCCGACGACCGGTGCGCTTCTGTGCTTCCACTCCCGTCCGTCGGACACGCCTGCGATTTCTGATGGCGCGGGCCGTGTCAGGTCCGGAATCCGGATACGATCGTAATGCGATACAGAAATTCAGGTCGGTATCCCGGCCGTCCTCGGCTCTGCGACTCCCTTGGTCTGTCAGGTATCCGGCACCGGCCCGGTATTCGTCGCAGTGGGCACCAGTCCTTGATCGTCGCCTCGGGTGTAGTACCCGCAACCGGCCTGATGCCGCTCGCCGAGATTCCGACGGTGCTGCTGATCAGTGGCCATTTCGGAGGGCGAAATCACATCTCACGCACCACCCGGTGCGATCCGGCAAGGCTGCCCTGTTCACCGCACGGCCACTCCTACTCGGGCGGTGGCGCCGGCCGGGGAGGAGCGCAGTTGGACCAGGTCGCAAAGCTCGTCGACGATGCACAAGCCGTGCCCAGGATGCCAGGGCGGGCCCGCGGTGCGACACCCGGCGAGCCGGTCGTCGCCGTCGCCCCAGTCGTGGACGTCGCAGACCAGACGGCCGTCCTCGAGCCAGATCGACAGCACCCCGGCACCGCCGCCGTGCACGAGGCTGTTGGTGACGAGCTCGTTCACGGCGACGACCAGTTCCTCGGCACGCACCGGTTCCATCCCGGCCAAGCGGGCGCGGAGCAGAACCTGGCGGCGCGCCGGGGCGGCGCTGCGGGGTCCGACGAAGGGCCAACGGTGGGCCCGCGGTGGGGGCGCGGGCAGATCGGCGGCCTCGCTGTCGGTGGCGGCGAAGGTGTCCCGGGCGGGCGGGGGCGGCTCGTCGGGTGGGCAGGTCCCGGCGTGCCGGCCGCGGCCGGAGACCTCGGCCCGGGTCGGGGGGATGACGACCGCAGCGGGAAGGCCGGGGTCGCTGCGGTGGTGGGCGGTCGGGGACATCGGGCCTCCGGGCATCTGGTGGATCACGGGCGCGAACGGGTGAACCTGAAGTCGTGTCGGGCACCGAGCTGTGGCTCGAGGAACCTTGCCTGGCAAGGAATCCGATTTCGGGCAACACCGGCGCGCGCCCGCGGACATGGTGTCCAGGCCGGCCGAGCGACCAGACCCGTGCCCACCACCTGGGGCCGCCCGATCGGGGAACGCGGTCCCGCCCTGCACGGCCCGACACGAAGCAGGACCGGGGGGTGTCGGGTCGAGGAGACCGACGGCCCGACACACCGGTCCGTGGGGCCAACTCGAGGCGCCGAGGCACCTCGACTCCTTCTCCGGCCCGCGGATGCGCGTGCCGGGAGGTTTCAGTTCTTCGTGTAGGTGCTGTGGTGTGTGCCCACCCGGGGGCGGGGGGTGCCGGTCGCGGGGGGCTCGGTTGCAGCTCGCTCGCCCGCCTCGTGCCGGCCGTCGGGGTGGGACCGGCGGTCGGTTCCGAGGGCCGCCGTCGAGCTCGCCGACCCGGCGGTCAGCATGCTGGTCGCCAGGCCGATGGTCAGGGCCACCAAGGTGGTCCACAGGGCCGGTCCGGGAAGCTTCGCCAGGTGGGCCGGAGCTGCTGTGTCGACCCGGTGGGCCAGGAGCGGCAGCACCAGCAACAGCGCACCGAGGGTGCTCAGCGCCCACATCGCCACCGCCCCGAGGGTGGCCGACCCAGGGTCCGGTTCCCCGCGGCCGACGATCCACCCGCCGATGCTCAGCGCGCCGATCGCGGTGGCGCCCTCCCACCACTGCAGGTTGTGCTGCCACCAGCCGATGCCGTTGCCGGAGGTGTAGGCCAGCGAGATCCAGATCAGGCTCACCAGCACGAACAACGCGAAGCTGATCACCGTCGCAGCCCACACCGGTCCCCAACGTGTGTTCGGTGCACTCCAGCTTCCCGTCCCGGTCCTGGTTGTGGACTCCGGCGAATATGTCTTCCGACTCATGAATCCCACCGCCCATTCTTCTTTCCGTGTCGTATTTTCCCCGTGCCGGTCGGCTCAACAACCGACCCGCACCACCGCCGTCACCTTTGGAAGTTGTCCAAGATCGCCCTACGGTTCCGCAGGATCCGCGATGCGCGCCGGCATCCGGTGGCGGGGGGCCGTCGGGGACAGCCGCGCGGTGATGGCAGGACCCGCAACTGTGGGCGACATATGACACAACGCCGGAAGGCGGAATTCAGTTCCCGCCGTGTCCTCCTACTCGGCACTCGGCCTGTGGTCGACAACAAATCACCGCGAATTAGGAGTGGGCGCCGACGAGCAAACGATCCGACGCCTGCCGGCGCAAACGCAGCACCGTTAGTCGGTGAAACAGCGGTGAATCCTCGCGGCAGCCGGAAAGCGCCGATCAATGAAACATGGTCGATCCAAAACATCATTGATCCGGTGAACCTTCATGACCCCGTGCCTGCCGGGCCCGGCAGAACCAAACCGACCGGTAGAATCCGGAATGTGCGGGTCCCGGCCCGATCCCCGGCGTCGATTTCGGCCTGGTTCACCCAGCCACGAAGGGTCTTCGGGATTGATCCCCAACTGCTCACCGACCCGCCGCACCGAACCCGGCTTCGCCGCCGTGTCCTCACCGATGTCCAGCACGAGCCGCACGGGCCGCTCACGCAACTCGTCGGGGTACTTCTACTCGCCCGCCAGGAATCGAATCGGGGGCCGGGGCCGCTGGTCGAGGGTCAACGAGAACAGGTCGTGGCGTTGGTAGTGACCGGCGATGTCGTGCGCGACCCGGGGGATGATCAACTCCCCGAGGTCGATGCTCGCGATCAGCAAGCCCTCGCGGCCGCGCAGCGGGTCGCCGATGAGTTCTCCTCCCGGTCCGACGATCAGGGACATCGCTGACGGGGCGTCACGCAGGGTGGCCTCGGTCCTGGGGTCGCCCGCCGCGACCTGGGTGATCGTGCGTTCGTCGAGGTGACCGGCGGCGGTGAGGTTGAACACCTTGGCTTCGAAGGAGTGTGCGACGGAGCGGATCCGGACCCATTGCGCGTAGTCCGGCGCAGTGTCCCGGTGGAACGGCCAGGCCGGTGGGTAGGTGGAGAGGTGGATCTGCTCGCCCTGCGCGGCCAGGGCGTAGCGGGCCAACGGGTTGGTGTTCTCCCCGCAGATCAGGACGCCGATGCTGCCCAGGACGGTGCTGACCGGTCGAAGCTCGGCGGCGTCGCCCTGCGCCCAGACCAGCTTCTCCGCCCACGTCGGCATGATCTTGCGCCGACGGTTGATCAGTGTCCCGTCCGGGTCGAAGAGCAGGTTGGTGTTGTAGAGGGTGCCGACGCTGATCGGGCTGCGCTCGGTGACCCCGACCGAGATGAACATGCCGTGGCCCCGGGCCAGCGCGCCGATGCGCTCCGTGGCGGGGCCCGGCACGTCCACCGCGTTCTCGCACAGCCGGCGGAAGAAGCCGTGGGTGTCGATGGGGGCGTGCACCAGTGCCCAGAGCGGGAAGCCGGGCACGTACGACTCGGGGAAGACCAGCAGTGCCACTGCGGCGCGCGATGCCTCGTCCACGATGTCGCACATCTTGTCCAGCGTGGCGTCCCGGTCGAGGAACACCGGCGCGGCATGGGCCACCGCGGCGGTGAACGTCTGCAACGACTGGCTCACCGATGTCCCCTCGTGCCGGTCGGTTCCGGCGCCGCACCCTCGATGCCGTACTCGGGGGGTGAGGCGCCGGATCGGTGATCGGTCAGCGCAGGTCCATGCCGGTGACCCGGTGGACGTGCGTGATCGAGTCGTACGGCAGACCGACGTTGTGGTGCGCGGTGAACACGGCTTCCTCGTTCTCGGCGGCGGTCAGGCAGTAGGCCTTGCCGTCGGCCAGGTTCAGGTGGGCGCCGGTGGCGAATCCGCCCTCGGCCTGCAGGGCCTGTTCGAAGCCCCGGTACATGGCCACGAACTGCTCCTGCGTAACCTCCTGCGCCGGGAAACTGCCCTTCGTGCGGTCGTGGGTGTCGATGAAGTACTTCACGATGCCTCCTGAGTTCTCTGCCGATGTCGCGTCGGCCCGGGCCGCGGCGGTGATATTATGATCATAATCTGATGGTTGATCACAAGAAGGTGACATGCGTTACGCGGCCGACCACAAGGCGCAGGCGCGGCAGCGCATCGTGGCGAGCGCGGCCCGGCGGTTCCGGCTGGACGGATACGAGGCCACGGCGCTCGGCGACATCATGAGCGATGTGGGCCTGACCGTCGGTGGCTTCTACGCCCACTTCGGGTCGAAGGAGGAACTCTTCGCCGAGGCGATCGCCGTGGCGGGCCGGCAGGCGCTGCTCGACCGGACCCCGGACCCCGAGCCGGAAGGTCCGCAGTGGGTCGGGGCCTTCGTGGCGGGCTATCTCAGCCGGACACACCTGGACGACCGCGCCGACGGATGCCCCATCGCGGCGCTCAGCGGTGACGTGACACGGGCGGGGGCGCTACCCCGCTCCTCCTACCGGGACGGCGTCGACTGTTTCATCGACGTCCTGACAGCACACCTCGACGGGCCGCCCGAACAGCGCCGGCCGACCGCCCTCGCCGTGATGTCCTTGTGCGTCGGCGCCTTGAGCATCGCCCGCGCAGGACTCGCCCCGGCCGCGTCGGAAGCACTCTTCGAGGCATGCCGAAAGGCCGCCGAACAACTCGTCCGCGGCGACTCGCGCCAACTCTGACCAACGGCGAACCTCAGATCGCCCCTGAAGGAGCAGGCCGTCTCACCGCCGGCCCCGTCGGTCTCCGAGTGGCGGCACCGCGTACCGCTGCGTTCCACGCAGTCATGACGCCACCGATCGGGAGCACGTTGCGTTGCCTCTCGTCAGACCCCGAGGCGCATCCAAGCCGGGGCGCCGACGGGACGGGCGGTTCGTGCTCGGTCGGGCTGCCGATTCCGCCAGTGGCGCCGTACCTTCGGGGTGGCTGTTGCGGTGAGCTTGAGGAAGTGAGCCCGAGACCCCGCCCGGATGGCGGCGGCGCTCGGGCTTCGCGCTGTTCATGCCGGTCCGGGTCTGCCCCCGGGTGGTCTCTCGTGGCGATCCGGGTTGCGGCGTGGCGATCCACACCCGGATTGCCTGCGGCATCGACTGCATGCAAGTGGGCCCGGCAGCCACACGGGCGGCTCCTCAACCCTCCTCGGGGAGGTGCCGGTCGGGTCGGGCGTGGTCGGTCATCCGGCGAGCAGTTGGGACAGGCGGCGGCGGGAGACTTCCAGCAGAGCGGCGATTTCGTCGACGCCGATGCCGCCGGCGCGTAGTCCGGCCACCGGTTCGCGGGTCGCGGCTGCGGCTCGGATCTGCACGGTGGCGGCCCGTTCGGTGCGGGTTCGGATGTCGGCGAGCCGCTCCTCCAACCCGCCCAGTTCGTGGCGCAGTCCGAGCGGGGCGTCGTCCGCAACCTCGGTGCCGGTGACGGTGGACACGTGGTCGCGCACCTGTTGCGCGGCCTCGGCCGGCACCGGTACCCGGGTGACCCCGTGTCCGTCCACGTGCAGTTCCCAACCGTGTGCCCACGGCCGTGCGAGAGCGGTGAACGCCCTGGCCTGCTCGGTCCTGCTCATCCCAGCCATCCCTTCGCCAGGCACGACAGGTCGTGCACGGACCTGACCACCACACCCCGGGAGACGTTCGTGTCGTGCACGACCGTGGCGGTGTGCCTGCCGCAGGGGCAGCCCCGGATCTCGTGGTCACCCCTGCCGGGCCACAGGAA
>DATAUG010000091.1:0-2634 GCA_036268355.1 Sporichthyaceae bacterium | reverse complement strand
GTCATCTGCGTCATGCCCAGGACGATCCTGGGAAGATCGTGTGGGCAACATTTGTCCGGCGGCCACCCGCGACACCGAGACCGAACAGTGACCTTACGCCGCCCGCCGCGAATTCTGACCAGCCGTCAGAGCGGGCCGTCCGGTGTCTGCCGGACGGGGAACGTCCCGGGTCGGAGCCGGCACGAATGCCACCGCGCGCACAAATCTTCCTCACATGAACGGTTCGGAAGAATCCGCCCGGCGCCGGTGATCAACTTCGTTCGACCCGCGCCGCGATGAACCATGCCGGCGGACCGGAGGTCCTTGAGGTGACGCAGGGTCAGTTCCCCGCACAGGCCCGGGTTTTCGAGCCGACGGACGGCAGCTGCCGGCTGGCCGCGTGCCTGCTGGGAAGACGTTGGTCCACCGGCTCCCACGGACTGATCGAGGTGACCGCGGTGGAGGTGATCCGCGATCGGTGGCCGATCGCGCTGCGGGTGACCGTGGAGAACGACGACTGGTCGCACCCGCGCAGGTTCGTGTTCAACCGATCCGAGCGCCACACGATCAGCGGGGTGGGCCCGGCTGTCAACGCCGAGGCGATGGCCGAGGAGGGCCTGGTTCTACTGGAGGTCTACCTCCGGACCGGCCTGGCGGCAGACCTGGTGGAGATCGTCTGAGCCACGCGGTCGGGGAAATCGTCAAACGCTGCTCATACGTGTACCCGACGATCATAGGTTGCGGGCGCCTGCGCGAAGAGCTCAGCAATAGGCTGGCAGGCACCGGATCGGGGGGTCCAATGATGTGCTCGTGGTTCACGAAATCGGCGCAGAAGGCCGGGATCGGTGGCACCCAACGGGACGGCGGGTTCCGGACGAGCCAGGTCCGTTCGACTGCCGGAGTTGATCGGCGATGACCGGTCGGCGCCGACGAGGCGTGCGGGGGAGGAGATCGTCGGCACTGCGCGCCGGGCTTCGATCCCCGGCCCGGTTGCACGGGGGGCGGATCTCGCAGGCGACCGTGTTCAGTCTGGTCGGCTTGGGACTGTTGGCCGCTTCGGGCACCCTGACCGGAGCCACTCCGGCAGCGCATGGAGCGCGCGTGCCGGTGATTGAGCCGGCGGCACTGACCCTGCCCGCAAGTCTGCTGGTGTGGACGCCGGACCGCTTGGTCGCCGGGTTGGCCGGCGCGGTGGCCGGGTTGCCCGCCGTGGCCTCGACGGTGCCGGTCGTGGGGGCCACCGTGTGGCTGACCGGCTCCCACGACGCCTCGGGCCGGGCCGTGGACACCTTCACCGGTGGCCGGGCGGTGCCGATCGACCTGCGGGCCGCGGACCTGGCCGGCTACGCGAGTTTTGTCCCGGCCGCCGACCGCGCGACCTTCACCGGACTCGGCGCGGGCGAGGTCCTCCTGGGCTCGACCTCGGCCCGACTGCGTCGACTCGGCCCCGGCGCGACGATCACGCTCGACGGCCGGACGCTGCGGGTGGCCGGCGTTGTGCCGGACGCCGAGGTGGGCACCGCAGAGGTCTTCACCGCGGCGGCCACCGCGGCCCAACTCGGGGTGAGCACCCAGCGTTACCTGCTGGTCGAACCGACCCAGTCCATTGGCGCGCAACAACTCGCGGCCCTGGTGCGAACCACCTCGATCCATCCGACGAAGGTGGGCGTCGAGTCGACCGGACCGAATCTCGGCCCGGACTACTCGGTGCTGCCGCAGGCTCTGGAGAAGGAGTACTTCGGGGAGTTCGTGGCCCGTCTGCCCGCCGGCAACAGCGGTTGGCTGACCCTGGACAGTGCCTGGACATCGGCGCACCTGCAAACCGAATCCGTACCGATCCTGGGAACCGTCACCTGCAACGCGGCGATCTTGCCTGCCTTGCGTTCGGCGCTGACCGAGGTGGTGGCGGACGGGCTGGCCGGTTCGGTGAACCCGCGCGACTATGGAGGCTGTTTCGCCGCGCGTCTGGTTGCGGGACCGACCACCGACGACATCTCCCACCACGCGTGGGGCAGCGCGATCGACCTGAACGTGTCCGCGAACCCCGCAGGTGGTGCTTCGCACCAGGATCCCCGCCTGGTCGACATCTTCCGCAAGTGGGGTTTCACCTGGGGCGGGGACTGGCTGTCGCCGGATCCCATGCATTTCGAACTGCACGTTCCCGGTGGGACCCCGCCGACCGGCTGATCGGATCAGGGCGCCGGTGGCAGGCAGCCGGTGCTGCAGCAGGCGCCGGGTTGGCGGCGGGTCGCGGGCCGGTCGCCGGCGATGCCGCGGTCGAGCAGGTTCGCGACGAGCGCGGTCTTCTCCGGGACCGGGTAGTTGCGCCAGATCTCGCGTTTCATCGCTTCCGGCGATCCGCCACCGTGCAAGGAGATCAACGAGTACCAGCCGCCTTGGTAGGACGCCGTGAGGTCCTCGATCAACCGGCCGACGGCGAGGCGCTGGCTGCCGTCGACGTCCGAGCGTCCGCGCAGGACGAGGTCGAGCGCGGCTGCGGTGTCGGGGTTGTGGTCCTCGTCCGGCCCGGGCAGCGCAACGACCATGCCGCCGGACACGTAGTGCGCGATGCGGTGCATGTCGTAGATCTGGTTGGCCAGCAACAGTTTTCCGATGTTGGCGAACACCCGGTCCGGGATCACGGTGCCGGTGGCA
>DATAUG010000090.1:0-1557 GCA_036268355.1 Sporichthyaceae bacterium | reverse complement strand
TGGTGGACTACCGACTCGCGCCGGAGCACACCTACCCGGCCGCACTCGACGACGCCAAGGCGGCCTACCGATGGTTGCTGGCGCAGGGGTACGACTCCGCCCGCATCGTGGTCGCCGGCGACTCCGCGGGCGGCGGACTGGCCGCCGCGACATTGTTGGCCCTGCGCGACGACGGCGACCCGATGCCGGCGGCCGGGGTGTTCGTCTCGCCCATGGCTGACTTCACCCTGTCCGGGGATTCGATCAAGGCGCGGGCCGATCGCGACCCCATCGCGAGCGAGGCGATGCTCGGCGGCCTCGGAGCGCTCTACGCCGGAGCCGAGCCCATGTCCGCTCCGTACCTCTCCCCGGCCCTCGCCGACCTTTCGGGCCTGCCACCGCTGCTGGTCCTGGTCGGGTCCGAGGAGATCCTCCACGACGACTCGGTCCGCATCGTGGCCCGCACCGAGGCCGCAGGTGGCCAGGCGAGGTTGATCGTGGGGGAGGGTCAGTTCCACATCTGGCCCTTGTTCGCACCGATTCTGACGGAAGGTCAGCAAGCCCTTGAAGCGATCGGCGAGTTCATCCGTGACCGGACCCGCGCCACGAACGCCTGACCCGGCCGATCAACCGGAACGCCCGGGATTCCGGCGTCCGGTCAGCCGGGTCTGGACCCCGCCACGGGTGGGCCGCATCGAGATCGACCTGATCGCGGCCTACCCGCCGAGCGGGACCAAGGGGCATGCGCGTGCCGCGTTGGAACGCGAGCAGGTGCGCGGGATCTGGACCGAGTTCGCTGCCGCGTGGGCGGGGCCGGCCCGGACCGACCTGACTCGACTGCGCGAGGCCTACGAGCAACTGTGCCAACGCCGGGCCCCGTCGGCGGGCGTTTGCGCGCGGTCCGTCGACGCCGACGGGGTGCAGTGCCTGCGGATCGGTGACAATCCGCAGCGCGTGATTCTGTTCGCTCACGGGGGCGGGTTCACTCTGGGATCAGCGCACGGGTATTTGGGTGCGGCACGAACGCTGGCGGCGGCGGCCGACGCGGACGTACTGGTTCCCGACTACCGGCTGGCGCCGGAACACCCGTTCCCGGCGGGCCTGGACGATCTGCGCACCGCCCACCGTTGGCTGCTGGCACAAGGAACTCCGGCGGAGCGGATTGCCTTTGTCGGCGACGGATCCGGCGGCGGAATGGTCCTTTCGGCGTTGCTCGCACTGCGCGACGCCGCCGATGCCTTGCCCACCGCCGCGGTCTGCCTTTCGCCTTGGCTGGACTGCACTTTGCGCTCGGCGTCGATGGCCACTCACTCGGACAGAGATCCCGCGATGTCGATCGCCCAACTCACGTGGTCGGCCCGCGCCTACCTGCAGGGCACGGAACCGACGAACCCGTACGTAGGCCCAGCCTTCGGTGATCTTCGGGGCCTGCCTCCGTTGTTGACGCTCGTGGGCAGCGAGGAGGTTCTGCTCGAGGAGAACCTGCGGTTCGCCGACCGTGCCCGAAGCCATGGCGTCGACGCGAGGCTTCACGTGGGTCTGGAGCAGACGCACGCCTGGCCGTTGTTCGGTTCCACC
>DATAUG010000089.1:0-20603 GCA_036268355.1 Sporichthyaceae bacterium | reverse complement strand
GCCAGGGCGGGGCCGTGAGGTCTTCATAAGGTCGTACGGTTGCCGCCATGTCTGATGCAGCGGGCCAAGGCTTCGCGACGCGGGCGATCCATGCCGGTCAGGAGGCCGACGCGACGACCGGCGCGGTTGTCCCGCCGATCTTCGCGGTGTCGACCTACAAGCAGGACGGGGTCGGCGGGCTGCGGTCGGGCTACGAGTACAGCCGCAGCGCCAACCCCACCCGGACGGCCCTGGAGTCCTGCTTGGCGGCGCTGGAGGGCGGGGTGCGCGGGCTGGCGTTCGCCTCCGGCCTGGCCGCCGAGGACACATTGCTGCGCACCCTGTGCGGGCCGGGCGACCATGTGATCATCCCCGGCGACGCCTACGGCGGCACGTACCGCCTGTTCGCCCGGGTGCATGCCCGCTGGGGCCTGGAGTTCTCGGCGGTGCCGCAGCAGGACCTGGCGGCGGTCCGCGCGGCGCTGCGGCCGACCACGAAGCTGATCTGGTGCGAGACCCCGACCAACCCGCTGCTGGGGATCTCCGACATCGCTGCGCTGGCGCAGATCGCCCACGCGGCCGGGGCCCTGCTGGCGGTGGACAACACGTTCGCCTCGCCGTACCTTCAGCAGCCGTTGGCGCTGGGGGCTGATGTGGTGCACCACTCGACGACCAAGTACCTGGGCGGGCACTCCGATGTCGTGGGCGGTGCGCTGGTGATCGCCGATCCCGAACTGGGCGCACAACTGACGTACCATCAGAACGCGATCGGTGGGGTGGCCGGGCCGTTCGACGCCTGGCTGGTGCTGCGCGGGGCCAAGACCCTGGCCGTGCGGATGGATCGCCACTGTGCGAACGCGCAAGCCGTGGTGGATTTTCTCGGCGGTCACCCCCGGGTGCACGAGGTGCTCTATCCGGGGCTCGAGTCTCACCCCGGCCACGAGATCGCGGCTCGGCAGATGCGGGCCTTCGGCGGCATGGTCTCGTTCCGGGTCGACGGCGGGGTCGCCGCGGCGCTGCGGGTGTGCGAGCGGGCCCGGTTGTTCACGTTGGCCGAGTCGCTGGGCGGGGTGGAGTCGCTGATCGAGCACCCGGCGCGGATGACCCATGCTTCGGTCGCCGGTTCGGCGCTGGAGGTGCCGGACGACTTGGTGCGCCTGTCGGTCGGCATCGAGGACTTGGCCGACCTGATCGCCGACCTGGCGCACGCGTTGGGCTGACCAGCCGTCACATGGCGTGCCTGGCCGGCCTCGATTCGATCGCCTTCGGCACCGGGGTTCGGCGCAACGTCTCCGGCATCCGCAGCGACATCAGCAGGCCCAGGCCCAGCACCGCGCTGGTCGAGGTGAACGCGGCGGCGTAGGACACGTGCTGGGCCAACGCCCCGGTCACCAACGGACCGGCGACGGCGCCCAGGTCGCTGGTCATCCCGAACACCGCGACCACCGTGCCCGATCGGCCGCCCACGACGTCGCCGACGACCGCCGCCGGACTGGCCGACAGGAACGATGACGTCACGCCCCAGAGCACCATCGCCAACAGGTACGCCGGAAGGTTCGGCGCGACCGCGAGCAGTCCGGTCGCGACGACACCGCAGGCGCTGCCGATCAGCAGCATCGGTCGGCGACCGGTGGTGTCGGCCAGTCGGCCCGCCGGGTACAGCGTCGCGACGTCGGCCAGCGAACTGGCCAGCAGGCCGAGCCCCACCCACAACGGACCACGGCCCAGCACCTCGACCACGAACAGCGGCACGAGCGAGGAACGCACCCCGAAGATCGCCCAACCGACCGCTCCGTTAACGGTCAGCGCCGCCTGGTAGGCGGGGTTTCGCAAAGTCGCCCGCAATGTCGCCGGTGGCGTCGCCTCCGCCACTGTCGTGGCTGCCGTGGTCCCCGGTCGGTGCAGTTGCGCCAGCGCGATGACGCCGGCCAGGCCCAGTGTCGCGGCGTAGATGAAGAACGGCAGACGCAGCGAGATCCCGCCCAGGACACCACCCAAGGCCGGACCGGTGAGCCCACCCAGCAGAAAGCCGCCGCGGTACATGCTGCTGGCCCGCCCGCGTTGGCTGGCCGGCACCGAGCCCAGCAGCAGGCTCTGCGCAGACACCGTGAACATCACCGACCCGACGCCACCGACGGCGCGCAGCCCCAGCATCTGCGGGTAGTTCACGGCCAACCCGGTGAGCAGGCTGGAGACCGCGACGATGCCGACCCCCGTCGCCATCACCAGGCGTTCGCCGAGCCGGTTGACGATCGCACCCGCGGCCGGCCCGAAGGCCAGGCGCATGAACGCGAACGCCGAGATCACCAGGCCCGCCGCGGTCTGGCCGACCCCGAACCGGCGGGCGAATACCGGGATCACCGGGGCGACGATGCCGAAGCCCAATGCCACGCAGAACGCCACCGCGGCCAGCACCCAGACCTCGCGGGGCAGGTCGGAAGCCGCCGCCCGGCGTCGAATCAAGGAGCGCATGGGGCAGCAATGCTCGCATTCGCGTCGGACACGTGGGCGGCAACGTCGGGGGACCTCGTCGTTGTTCCTGCCCGCCGGGTGCGTGCCAGACTGGCGCCCCCACCATCGGCGAAGGGCCCGCGATGGAGCCGATTCCGCGCACGCTGTGCGAGGCGTTCCGACGTGTCGCCCGGATCCGTCCGGACGCGCAGGCCCTGGGCACCCCCGACGGGGGAGTGTCGCTGACCTGGCGTGAATACCGCAGCCGCGTCGACAGCATCGCGGCGGCGCTGCACACCCTCGGGGTGCGCCGCGGCGACACGGTGGGCCTGATGATGGTCAACCGCCCCGAGTTCCACCTCTGCGACACGGCCGTGCTGCACCTTGGCGCGACGCCGTTCTCGATCTACAACACCAGCTCGGTGGAGCAGATCGAGCACCTGCTCGCCAACGCGGACAACCAGGTCGTGTTGGCCGAGCCGCAGTTCGTGTCGCGACTGCTCGACGCGGGCGCCAAGACCGTGGTGAGCCTGACCGCCTGCCCGGGCGCCCTCGACCTGGCCGACCTCGAGGCGACGGCCGACCCGGGCTTCGACATCGAGGCGGCCTGGCGCGCGGTCGAGCCGGACGACCTGGCGACGTTGATCTACACGTCCGGAACCACCGGACCGCCCAAGGGCGTCGAGTGCACCCATGCACAGCTGCTGGCGCACACCGAGGCCTGGGGCGCCTGCTGCCCGCCGGAGCCGGACGACGTGACGATCTCGTTCCTGCCCGCGGCGCACATCGCCGAACGAGCTGTGGTGCATTGCTACCAACTGCGTTTCGGGATCACGGTGATCTCGGTCGCCGACCCGCGCGCGGTCGGTGCGGCGCTGCCGGTGGTGCGGCCGACCATCTTCGGTGCGGTGCCCGCGGTGTGGCAACGGATACGGGGCGCCCTGGAAGTGGCGATGCAGGCCGATCCGGCGTTGGCCGCCGGCGTCGCGGCCCGGGTGCCGGAGGTCACCGCAGCGGTGCGCCGTCGCTTGGGTCTGGACCGGGTGCGCTTCGCCGTCAGCGGCGCCGCGCCGATCCCGCCCCAGACGCTGGAGTTCTTCCTCGCCCTGGGTGTGCCGGTCCACGAGGTGTGGGGCATGTCGGAGACCTGCGGGATCGGGTTCACGAACACGCTGGGGCACAACCGCGTCGGCACCGTGGGACGGGTGATCCCGGGTTGTCGCGCCACCATCGCCGACGACGGCGAGCTGCTGTTCGCCGGCCCGCAGGTCATGCGCGGATACCGTAATCAGCCCGAGGCCACGGCGCAGGCCATCGATGCTGACGGTTGGCTGCACACCGGCGACGTGGCCACCGTGGACGCCGACGGCTACGTGCGCATCGTGGACCGCAAGAAGGAGATCATCATCAACGCGGCCGGGAAGAACATGTCCCCGGCCAACATCGAGAACGCGGTCCGCGCCGCGGCGCCGCTGATCGGCCACGCCGTGGCGATCGGCGACGCCCGCGCCTACGTCACCGCGCTGATCGTGCTCGACCCGGAAGCGGTCACCGCCTGGACGACCCAGCGCGGCCTGGACGGCGGCGTCGCCGCGGCGGCCGGTCATCCGGAGGTCCGGGACGCGGTCGCGGCCGGGGTTGCGGCGGCCAACCTGCGGCTGTCCCGGGTGGAGCAGGTCAAGCGGTTTCGGATACTTCCGGAATTCTGGGCGCCGGGCGGGGAAGAGTTGACGCCGACCATCAAACTGCGCAGGCGCCGGATCGCCGAGCGTCATGCTCGCGCGATCGAGGAGTTGTACGCCGAACCACCCGGCGCGACGGTGCACAACCTTCCGACGGAGGCGAACCGATGACGATGCACCAGGAGATGACCGCGAGCCGGACGTCCCGCTTCGGCAGTGCCATGGTCCGCGTCGGGTCCGGGGCGAGCGACCTGGTGGCCGCCGCGGAGCAGGCCGCCCGGGCCGCGCTGGACTCCCTCGACGGGGCGGTCCCGGACCTGTCGTGCGTGTTCGTCTGCGGCCGCGCCGCTGATATCCCGGCAGCGGGTGCGGCCGCCTGCGAGGCCCTCGGCGGCGGCGCCGTGGTGGGTTGCAGCGCGCCCGGCGTGATCGGCCCGGGGGCCGGCGTGGAGGGCGCGCCGGCCGTGGCGGTCTGGGCGGCGGTGCTGCCCGGCGCCACGTTGCGCACGTTCCACCTTCGGGTGATCCGCAACGAGGACTCGCTGACTGTGCTGGGCCTGCCGGAGTCGGCCGAGGAGTCCGCGGTGGGCGTCGTGCTGGCCGATCCGCGCACATTCCCGATCGACGGTTTCGTGGCCGGGTCCAACGATGCTCTGCCCGGCCTGCCCCTGGTCGGCGGGCTGGCGATGGGCGCCGACGGCGGTCCCACCTGGCTGTGCCAGGACGGCATCGCGCACGACTCCGGCGCGGTCGGGGTGCTGATCGGTGGCGACGTGGAATTGGCCACGGTGGTGAGCCAGGGGTGTCGCCCGATCGGCCCGACCATGGCCGTGACGCGGGCCGAGGGCAACGAACTGCTGGAACTGGCGGGCAAACCGGCCGGGGAGAAGCTCCAGGAGATCCTGGCCGGCCTGTTGCCGGACGAGCAGGCCCTGGCTCTGACGGGTCTTCAGATCGGCATCGCGATGGACGAGTACGCCGACGATCACGGTCGCGGCGACTTCTTGATCCGCGGGGTGGCCGGGCTGTACCCGGACCGCGGGTCGGTCGTGGTGGGCGACGTCGTCGAGGTCGGCCGGACCGTGCGGTTTCAGGTCCGCGACGCCACCGCGGCGCACGAGGAACTGGCCGAGGTGCTGGCCCGACTGCGGGCCGACTCCGGTAGCCCGGGTGGGGCCCTGCTGTTCTCCTGCAACGGCCGCGGGCGGGCGATGTTCTCCAGCGCCGACCACGATCCGCAGGTGCTGGCGCAGGAGTTGGGTGTGCAGCCGGTGGCGGGGTTCTTCGCCGGCGGCGAGATCGGCCCGGTCGGCGGACGCAACCACCTGCACGGCTTCACTGCGTCGATCCTCACCTTCGGTGCCGGCGCGCCGAGTGAGAACTGAGGCTGCGTCACTTCCCCTGCGCAGCGCGGTGGCCGTCGACATCGGCGGGACCAAGCTCGCCGCGGGGGTGGTCGACAGCACCGGACGGGTATGGCACGCCGCCCGGGTGCCCACCCCGGTCGACGGCGACGGTGCGGTTGTCTGGGCCGCGCTGGCCGGGCTGATCGGGACGGTACGTGCGGCGGCCGCGACCGCCGGCGCCCCGGAGCCGGTGGGGGTGGGGGTCGGCTGCGGTGGGCCGATGCGCTGGCCGTCCGGCATGGTCTCGCCGCTGAACATCCCGGGCTGGCGGGAGTTCCCGCTGCGCGACCGCCTGGGCGAGGTGCTCGGCCTCGGCCCGGTTCGCGTGCACAACGACGCGATCGCGCTGGCGGTGGCCGAGCACTGGCGCGGCGCCGCGGTGGGGATGCGCAACGCGCTGGGCATGGTGGTCTCCACCGGGGTCGGCGGTGGCCTGGTGCTCGGCGACCGGGTGGTGGACGGCGCGAGCGGCAACGCCGGGCACATCGGCCACGTGGTGGTCGACCCGGCCGGGCCGGAGTGCGCCTGTGGCGGTCGGGGCTGTCTGGAGGCGATCGCCGCCGGCCCGCGCACGGTCGCCTGGGCACTGGCCAACGGCTGGCGCGGTGCGGTCGCGGACAAGCGGATGCTGGGCGCCAGGGCGCGGTACGGGGAGTCGGCGGCGGACAAGCGGATGCCGGGCGCCAGGGCGCGGTACGGGGAGTCGGCGGCGGAAAAGCGGATGCCGGGCGCCACGGCGCGGTACAGGGAGTCGGCGGCGGAGAAGCGGATGCCGGGCGCCACGGCGCGGTACAGGGAGTCGGTGGCGGACGGGCGGGCGCTGGTTGCCGACGCCCGAGCCGGGGACGCGGTCGCGGTGGCCGCGTTGGCTCGATCCGGGGCCGCGCTGGGGGTGGGCATCGCCTCGGCGTTGGCGCTGTGCGACGTGCAGGTCGTGGTGCTCGGCGGCGGGTTGGCCGCGGCCGGTGCGCTGTTGTTCGACCCGCTGCGGGAGGCGCTGGCCCGCCACGCCCGGCTCGGGTTCACGCAGGCCGTTCCGGTGGTCGCCTCCGCACTGGGCCCGGACGCAGGCTTGATCGGGGCCGCCGCCCTGGTGCTGGCCGGGGATCGTTACTGGTCGGCGGGCTGAACGCCCGCCGGGTGGGCCTCGAGCACCGGGGCGATGCGCGCGATGCTCAGCGAGGTCAGCAGCGCCAGGGCGGCCAATGGGGTGACGATCCAGAACACCTCGTGGGTCGCGTCGGCGAACGCCGCCACGAAGGCCGCATGCCGGTCCGGCGGCAGCGCCGCGAGCTTGGCGGGCAACAGGCTCAGCCGGTCCACGTCGACCCCGGAGAGCACCGGCGTGCCGGACCGGTCCCGCAACACGGCGGCCAGCGCGGTGGCGCAGACCGCGGTGCCGACCGTCCCGCCGAGGCTGCGGAAGAACGACACCGCCGCGGTTGCCACGCCGATCTGGTCCCGGCCCACGGCCTGCTGTGCCACCAGCACGAGAACCTGCGAAACCATTCCGATCCCCAGGCCGAGCGTCGCGAGCACGAGTACGGTGCGCCAGGTCGCCGACGTCGGGCCCAACCGGGTAAGGGCGAACGAGGCGACGGTGACCAACCCGGTGCCCACCGGGGGGAACGTCCGGTAGCGCCCGGAGCGCGCTATCGCCCGGCCGACCCCCACCGAGCTGAGCAGCAGCCCGGTGGTCATCGCCAGCAGGACCAACCCGGATCGGGTGGCGCTGCGGGCCTGGGTCACCTGCAGCGTGAGCGGCACGAACAGGATCGCCGCGAACAGCGTTGCGCCGAGCAGGAAGGCGATCGTCACGGCGGCGCCGAAGCCCGGAGCTCGGAACAGCCGGGCCGGCAGCAGCGGCTCGGCGGCGGAGCGCTGCTGGACCACCAACGCCGGCAACAGGCACAGGCAGGCCAGCCCGGGCAGCCAGCTCTGCACGGCGTGGAACCCGGCCTGCTGACCGCGCACCATCCAGAGCAGGAAGCCCAGCACGCTGCCACTGAGCAGCGCGGCCCCGGTGAGGTCCAGGCGACCGGGGGTGACGACCTGCGGCAGGTGCAACTGCCGACCGATCACCGTCAGCACCGCAAGCCCCGGCAGGATGTTCACGTAGAACAGCCAGCGCCACGATGTGTGGTCCACAATCAGCCCGCCCACCGGCGGCCCGATCAAGGCCGCCAGCGCGTAGACCGCACCGAACAGGCCCTGCCACTTGGCCCGCGCCCGGCCCGGCACCAGGTCGGCAACCACCGCCAGCGCCAACGTCATCAACCCGCCGCCGCCGAGCCCGGCCAGCGCCCGGGCCGCGGCCAGTTCGGCGATGTTGTGTGCCAGCCCGCAAAGCGCCGAGCCGACCAGGAAGATCGTCGTGGCGGCGAGGAACGTCGGCCGTCTGCCGCGGGTGTCGGACAGTCGACCGTAGAGCGGCGTGGAGACCGTCGCGGTGAGCAGGTACGCGGTCACCACCCAGGAGGTGTCGCCGACCTCGCCCAGCGCGCCGACGATGCGCGGCATGGCGACCGCCACGATCGTGTTGTCCAACGCCGCGAGCAGCACACCGACCAGCAGCGCCGTGATCACCGCCCGTACCTGACGGTGCGTCATCGCTGTGGCCGGCTGTTCGCGTTGCGTGTGCATCGGCGATCAGGCTAGTGGTCTGTCGTGGAAGTCATCGCGAGGACAAAGGATTTCCGCCACAGACCACTGGGGAGCGTTCTTGCCGGCCGGCCGGCACACTGCGCCGGTGGCCGAGGATGGGAACGGGGTGACGCTGTGATCGTGACCCTGGCCGATATTCTGGCCGCCCGGGAGTTGTTGGGGGACGTCTGCCGGGTGACCCCGCTGCAGGGTTCCCGGGTGCTCTCCGGGAAGTGCGCCGGCGAGGTGATGCTCAAGTGCGAGAACCTGCAGCGGGCGGGCTCGTTCAAGATTCGTGGTGCCTACGTGCGCATCGCCCGGTTGGATGCCGAGCAGCGGTCGCGCGGCGTGGTGGCCGCCAGCGCGGGCAATCACGGACAGGGCGTTGCGCTTGCGGCGTCGCTGCTCGGCATCGCCTCCACGGTGTTCATGCCGAACGGGGCGCCGCTGCCGAAGGTCGCCGCGACCGAGAGCTACGGGGCCGCGGTGCGCTTCGCGGGCCACGACGTCGCCGCGGCGATCGAGGCCGCCATCGAGTTCGCCGAGCAGAGCGGCGCGGTGCTCATCCACCCGTTCGACCATCCGGACGTCGTCGCCGGGCAGGGCACGGTCGCGCTGGAGATCCTGGAGCAATGTCCGGAGGTCCGCACGATCGTGGTGCCGACCGGCGGGGGCGGACTACTGGCCGGGGTCGCGGTCGCGGTCGCCGGGCTGCGGCCCGACGTGAGGGTGGTCGGCGTCCAGGCGGCGGGTGCCGCCGCTTACCCGGCGTCGATAGCCGCCGGTCATCCGGTTGCGTTGGCAAGCACTTTGACGATGGCCGACGGCATCGCCGTGGCGCGCCCCGGCGACGTTCCGTTCGCGCTGATCAGCGAGTTGGTCGGCGACGTCCGGACGGTGTCCGAGGAGCAGCTGTCCCGGGCGCTGCTGTTCTGCCTGGAGCGGGCGAAGATGGTCGTCGAGCCGGCCGGCGCGGCCGGCGTGGCGGCGCTGCTGGACGATCCGCAGGCCTTCGAGCCGCCGGTGGTGGCGGTGCTGTCCGGGGGCAACGTCGACCCGTTGTTGCTGCTGCGGGTGCTGCGGCACGGCCTGTCGGCGGCCGGCCGGTATGTGGCGTTCCGGCTCAGTGTCGCTGATCGCCCCGGGGCGCTCGCGGCGTTGCTGCACGAGTTGGCCGAGGCCGACGCGAACGTGCTGGAGGTCGAACACGTTCGCACCAACCCCCGCCTGCGCGTCGACGAGGTCGAGATCATTGTGCAGATCGAGACCCGCGGTGGCACGCACACCGACGCGGTACTGGCCCGACTGCGCTCGGCCGGTTACTCGCTCACGTTCGGGTGACAGGCATTTGATTACAAGATTACTGATGATTCGACAAGCATTATTCGGCCGAAGCTCGCTGTCGGCCGACGATTGTGTTGCGGTATGTCCCGCGGATGTGTCCCGGCCGGGCACCATTGAGTGGTGAGGGACGCGATCGTCGTCGAGGGGTTGACCAAGCGTTACGGCGCTGCTGTCGCGCTGGACGGCTTGGACCTGGTGGTGCCCGCCGGGACAGCCTTCGGTCTGCTGGGGCGCAACGGCGCCGGCAAGACGACGACCGTTCGCATCCTCACCACGTTGTTGCGTCCCGATTCCGGACGTGCCGTGGTGGCCGGCCAGGACGTGGTCCGCCAACCGGCGGCCGTGCGTCGGCTGATCGGCACCGCGGGCCAGTACGCAGCGCTGGACTACACGCTCTCCGGGCGGGAGAACCTGGTCATGTTCGGCCGCCTGCATCGGCTCGGGCGTCGGGAGGCCGCCAGACGGGCCGAGGCGATGCTGCACACCTTCGGCCTGGTCGAGGTTGCCGGCCGGGCGGTGAAGACCTACTCCGGCGGCACGGCCCGGCGGCTCGACCTGGCCGCGGCGGTGATCGGCACCCCCAGCGTGCTCTTCCTGGACGAGCCGAGCACCGGGCTGGACCCGCCGTCGCGACGGGAGTTGTGGGACCTGCTGGCCGATCTGGTCCGGGGCGGCACCACCCTGTTGTTGACGACCCAGTACTTGGAGGAGGCCGATCGGCTGGCCGACCGGGTCGCGGTGGTCGATCACGGCCGGGTGATCGCCGCCGGGACGCCCGACGAGCTCAAGGCGCAGGTCGGCGGGGACCGGGTCGACGTCCGCCTGGTCGCTGCGGCCGACTGCGCACGGGCCGCAGCCGCGTTGCGGGAGGTCGCCCTGGGCGAGCCTGTGGTCCGGGCCGCGGAGGCCGTCGTGGGGGTGCCCGCGGCCGGCGATGCCTCGTCGGTCATTGCCGAGGTGGTCCGCACCCTCGACCGGTACCGCATCCCGATGGTCGACATCTCGACCCATCGGCCGACTCTGGACGACGTATTCCTCACGGTGACTGCGGCCGTGGGCCCGCCCTCCCGGGACACGCCCGGGGCGGCCGGGCCTGCCGGTACGGACACCGGGTGACGACGACCGAACATGCCGGCGGCGGGGCACACCCGGACGCGGCGGCGCAGCCGGCTGCGGAGTCCGATTCCGGGCCGCGGTGGGCCACCGAGATCCGCTGGGCGATTTCGGACGCCGCGGTGCTGACCGGGCGAAATCTGATTCACACGGTGCGGGTGCGCGAGCTCTGGCCGTTCTTGATTGTCCAGCCGGTGGTTTTCGTTTTGTTGTTCTCCTGGGTTTTCGGTGGCGCGATCACATTACCGGGCGGCGGCAGTTACCGATCGTTCCTGATGGCGGGAGTTTTCGCCCTCGCCGTCGCTTTCGCGACGTACCCGACCGCCGTCGGAATGGCCTTCGACATGCACCTGGGGTTGATGGACCGATTCCGAACGATGCCCGTGCACCCGGCCGCGATATTCATCGGGCGGACCCTCGGCGATCTCGCCCGGATGGCGCTCTCGATCGCTGTCATGGCGTGCTGTGGCCTGGGCGTCGGCTGGCGCGTCTCGACCGGCTTCTGGCACGGACTGGCCGGGTTCGCCCTGCTGGCGGCCTTCGGATTCGCGATGAGCTGGGTCGGCGCCTACCTCGGACTGGTCGCGCGGAGCCTGGAGGCAGCCCAGAGTTTGCCGATGCTCTGGCTGTTCCCGCTGACTTTCGTCTCCGACGTTTTCGTGCCCACGCAACACATGCCGCGCGCGATTCGGGCGATCGCCGACTGGAACCCGGTCTCGGCGGTCGCCACCGCCATTCGGTCGGAATGGGGCAACCCGCATCCGTTCGTGGACCCGCACTCATTTCTCGCCCGGCACAGCGTGGCCTTGACCCTGGTTTGGTCCGTGGCGCTGACCGCGCTCGGGGTGTTCGCCTGCACGCGGCGGATGCGCGCGGTGGCGGCTTGACCTGTTTGGCCTCGTTCGCCCGCTGATCCGGCGACGTTCTCCCGGACAACGGCCGGGATTGAATTAAAGTCGTTGCTTTATGGTCAATATCCGGGGTTTGCCCAATTTGTTGGTGACCAGCGGTCAAGTCGGGTTGTCCGGGCGCCCGGCCATCAGCATTGTCTGGATTCAGGGCCGGCCGGGGAGGGAACGGCCTTTTGAAAAGGGGGAATTGTGCAGAACATCTCACGCGT
Organism: Sporichthyaceae bacterium; assembly: GCA_036268355.1. Taxonomy (GTDB): domain Bacteria; phylum Actinomycetota; class Actinomycetes; order Sporichthyales; family Sporichthyaceae; genus DASQPJ01. Next base: position 8,865 of record DATAUG010000089.1, on the reverse strand, counting down.
CGCGGGAACCGTCTTCGCCGCGGCTGCGCTCAGCGCGGTAGCCGTGCCCGGGGCACACGCATTGACCAGCGGCAGCGCACCCGAGGTGCACCCCGTGTCGACCGTGTCGACCGCACCCCGGCACGCGGCCTCGGCCGCGCCGCGGCAAGCTGCGCCTGTTGCACCGCGCGGCGAGACGTCGACCGGGGCGCGCGCGCCGCAACAGACCGCCCGGGGCGACTGGTGGCGCGACGACGACTGCGACCACGACGGGGGCCACTGCCACCGCCGCCTGCACGACGTCCGGTGCCACTACAAGTACCACCGGCGGGAATGCGTGGGCTGGGACGGCGACCGGCCGTGGCGCTCCTACGACGAGTGGTGGCACGAGGGCCCGGACCACGAAGGGCTCGATTGGTCGGACGGGCCCGGCCGGTACTGGCGCGACGAGCCGGGCGCCCACTGGCGTGGCCTCGGCGACGGTCGTGGGGACTCGGGTTGGCGTTGGCGCGACGACGGCGGCGAACACGGGGCCACCGGCCGCGGCACCGATGAACACGGGCGGGTCGGCGAGGGCGACCGACCGGCCGACCGCGGCGCGACGGATGCCCCGGGCACCGGCCAGGGCAGCGGCAACGGCCACGGCAACCGTTCGGCTGACCGCGGCACCGCGGACGCCCCGGGCACCGGCGGCGGCGACAGCCGGCCGGCCGACCGCGCCGGCGCGCCGACCGACCGGGGCACCGACGGCGACCGTCCGTCCGACCGCCGCGACGACGGGCCGGGCCGGGTGAGCGACCCGGGTGCCGGGACGCCGGCCATGGGGCAGGGGAGCGCGGCGACCGACGGGTGAGTTTGCCTCCGTGCCCCTTTCCGGGTGCTTGACGGCAAGATCCAGACCGAGTCCGGGGCCAAGGATTGTCTGGTCTCAATACGATCAAATTTGCGCTTCCGCACGCATTTGGGCAGGTTTTGATCCTGGAGGGGATCTTGGACATCTTGAGCCGGGCAACCGGAATCATTTTCGCGGCTGCCGCGATCACGGCGATGACGGCACCGCATGCCGGCGCCGCGTCCCTCGACCGGACTTCCGCGATCTGGGACAGTCCAGCCGCGGTCACCCGCACGCTCGACTGGCAGGACCGGTGCGGCGACCGCGACGGCTCCCGGCACCACCGCGGGACCGGCCTGCTGGGCGACATCGTCGGCTACGGGGGCGACCGCCCGGACGACAACTGCGACGGGGACCGCGACCGTTCGGGCGACGACGACCGGCGGGGCTACGACGACCGCCGCGGTGACGACGACCGCCCTGGCTACGACCGCCGTGGTGACGACGACCGGCGTGGTGACGACGACCGTGGACGCTACGACGACCGCCGCCGGGACGACGACCACTCGCGTTCCGACGGCCGCCGCCACGAGGCAAAGCACCACAAGCGCCACCACCGTGACGACGACGACAACAGCCGGATCGGCTGAGGACTCAGTTCGTCCGGCGGTGAACCCCCGGGGCGGCCCGACGACGCGTCGCCCGCCTCGGGATCAGCCGCGGTAGGGCTTGGCCGAGACCACCTGCACCGTGACCGCCGCGCCGCTGGGCAGCGTGTAGGAGGCGTTCTGGCCCGAGCGCTTGCCCAGAATCGCGGCCCCCAGGGGGGACCGTTCGGAGTAGACCTCGAGGTCGCCCATGTCGACCTCCCGGGATCCGAGCAGGAACTGCTCGGTGTCGCCGTCGCTGAAACGCACGGTCACGATCATCCCGGGATGCACGATCCCGTCGTCCGCGGGCGCCTCGCCCACCTTCGCGTTCTGCAGCAACTCGATCAGTTGGCGGATCCGGGCCTCCTGCTTGCCCTGCTCCTCCTTGGCGGCGTGATAACCACCGTTCTCCTTCAGGTCGCCCTCCTCGCGGGCGGCCTCGATCTTCTTGGCCAGTTCCGTCCGGCCAGGCCCCGACATCTGGTCCAACTCGCCCTGGAGGCGGTCGTAGGCGTCTTGGGTCAGCCAGGTGACGGATTCGGCCGGGGACTGAGTCACAAGGATCTCCTCGGGGCAGACAAGAACTCTGCCGAACGGGCCGACGACGGCCGCGGCACGGGTTCGGGCGGGAAAGGCCGGTGGCCCGGGTTTTCCACCCGATCGGTTGCCAGCTTACGGTTGTTGCGGTCGGCCGTGGCGGAACAGGTCGCCCCAGTTGCCGGTTGAATGGTGCGCGGGCCGGGCCGAACGGGCGCGGAAGGCTACGGAAGGACGAACCGGGTTGCTCACCACCGACTCGCAGGGCCTGCGGATGATGGCCGTCCATGCCCACCCCGACGACGAGTCGAGCAAGGGTGCGGCGACGGCGGCGAAGTATGTCGCCGAGGGTGTCGAGGTTCTGGTCGTAACCTGCACCGGGGGGGAGCGGGGCGACGTGCTCAACCCCCGCCTCAAGGACGACCCCCAGGTGGCTGCGAACATCCACGCCATCCGGATGGCCGAGATGGACAGTGCACGGCAGATCCTGGGCGTGTCGCAGGCCTGGCTGGGCTTCGTCGACTCGGGCCTGCCCGAGGGCGACCCGCTGCCCCCGCTGCCCGACGGCTGCTTCGGGGCCGCCGCGGTGGAAGTCGCCGCCGAACCGTTGGTCCGCCTGATGCGCAGCTTCCGACCGCAGGTGGTGACCACGTACAACGAGCAGGGCGGGTATCCGCACCCGGACCACATCCAGACCCACCGGATCACGGTCGCGGCCTTCGAGGCAGCCGGCGACCCCGATCGGTACCCCGATGCGGGTGAGCCGTGGCAACCGTTGAAGCTCTACTACGACGTCACGTTCTCGCTCGACCGGGTCACCGCGCTGCACGAGGCGATGCTCGCCCGCGGGCTGGAGTCGCCCTACGCACAGTGGATCGAGCGGTGGAACGACCGGGCACCGCGGAATGTCACGACCCGCGTGCCCTGCGCAGAGTACTTCCCGCTCCGCGACCGGGCGCTCATCGCGCACGCCACCCAGGTCGACCCGGACGGTTTCTTCTTCCAGGTTCCGATGGACCTCCAGCAGGAGGTCTGGCCGACCGAGGAGTTCGAGCTGGCGCGGTGCCTGGTCGACACGAACCTGCCCGAGAACGATCTGTTCGCCGGGGTCCGTGAACTGTCCGCCGAGGGTGTCTCTTGAACATCGTCACCTGGGTGTTGCTCGATGCCACACCGGCGCCGAAGCCGATCGACAAGAGCCGGGTCGAGCCCGGCTGGATCGCGCTGGTCCTGCTGGTGGTGCTCGGTGGCGCGGTGGCGTTGCTGTGGTTCTCGCTGCGCAAGCAATTGGGTCGTATCGATGTCGGGCGGCATCTGCGTGAACGCGCCGGCCCGCCCCCGCCGGTCGGCGGTGGTACCAACTCGCCTGCGGCCGGTGGTGCCTCGCCACCCCCGCCCGGCTCCCCGCCCCCGACGCCGCCGAGGGATACCTGACGCAGTATCAGATCGCTGCGGGGTCGGAGCGCTGCGGCGTCAGATCACCGCTGTGTCAGACAGCCGGCGAACCCGAGTGAGCCGAACGGCGGGACATTGGCGGTTCAGCGGTAGGAGTGGGCCACCATCGATACCGCCACGTACTGCACGATCCAGCCCGCGATCGTGAACGAGTGGAACACCTCGTGGAAGCCGAACCATCGCGGCCAGGGGTTCGGCCGGCGCAGGCCGTAGATCATCCCGCCGATCGAGTAGAGCGAACCGCCGACCACCAGCAGCACGAATGTCCCCACCGCACCGGTGCGCAGCAGGTCCGGGACGAAGAACGCCGCCGTCCACCCCAACGCGATGTAGACCGGAGCGGACAGCCAGCGGGCGGTGTTTATCCAGACCGCTTTCATGAGCACGCCCAGCAGGGCACCGCTCCAGACGATCCAGAGCATCTCCTCGCCGCGTCGCCCGCCCACGAGCAGCATCGCGAACGGCGTGTACGAGCCCGCGATGATCAGAAAGATGTTCGCGTGGTCGAAACGCTTGAGCCAATCGCGGGTCCGCGGGCTCCAGTGCCCCCGGTGGTACATCGCGCTGACCCCGAACAACAGGCAGACCGTGGTTGCGAAGATCGCGCACGCCAGGCGGGCGCGGGGACCGTGGGCCACGGCGACCAAGACGATCCCGGCCGCTACCGAGGCCGGGAATGCCCCGAGGTGCAACCAACCGCGCAACCGTGGTTTGACGTACCGCTCGGCTTGCTCCCGGACGTCGGACTGCTCCGGGTTCGCCACGATTCTCAGGCTACGCCACCGTAGGTTGGTCGTCACCCAGATCGGGATTTGACCCGCGAGTCGGCCCGGGTTCGACACGCCGTGGATATGGTTCCGAGGTGGACCGGATGCCCGCCAACGCGACCACGCCGGTCCGCCGCGTGCGTGCCCAGGTCAAGGAATACGTGTACCGGGCCTACGAGCACCGCTTGGTCAACCGGCTCCCGGCCGACGGTGGGCCGCGCCACGTCGGCGTGATCCTGGACGGCAACCGCCGCTGGGCAAAGGCCGCGGGCGGACGCCCGGAGGAGGGCCACCAGGCGGGCGCGGACAAGATCCACGAACTGCTCGGCTGGTGCGTCGCAGCGCGGGTGGAGGTCGTCACCCTTTGGTTGTTGTCGACCGACAATCTCAATCGGCCGCCGGCAGAACTGCAGCCGCTGCTGCGAATCATCGAGCGCACGGTCAACGATCTGGTCGACGCGGGGTGGCGGGTGCACCCTGTGGGTGCGGTGGATCTGCTGCCGCCGGCGACCGCGCGGGTTCTCAAGGAGGCAGCTGACGCCACGTCAGATGTCACCGGTCTGCTGGTCAACGTGGCCGTGGGCTACGGCGGGCGGCAGGAGATCGCCGATGCCGTCCGGTCGCTGTTGCAGGAGCAGGCGGCTCGCGGCACCTCGATCGAGGAGTTGGCCGAGGTCCTCGACGTCGAGCACATCGCCGAGCACCTTTACACACGTGGGCAACCGGACCCTGACCTGGTCATCCGTACATCCGGTGAACAACGGTTGTCCGGGTTCCTGCTGTGGCAGAGCGCGAACTCGGAGTTCCACTTCTGCGAGGCCTACTGGCCCGACTTCCGGCGGATCGACTTCCTGCGTGCGCTTCGCGAGTACGCCCGCCGCGACCGGCGCTTCGGTGGCTGACCGGCGGCGGCTCGCGGTCGCGGCGATGTCGGCGACCGCGTTGGCGGCCGGCGTGCAGCTGGCCGCGCCGACACCCGGAAACGCCGCCAACGGCCTGTTCCTGTGGACCGACGGCGGTTCCGGCCTGGTGACTGCGATCCCGTTCCCGGCCCAGGAGAAATGCTTCGGCACGTTCAAGGCGAAGGCGGCGCAGAACTACACCGACTCCGACGCCGTGCTCTCCCGTGACGGGCTGTGCTTCGACGTGCTGACCGTGGTGAAGTCCGGGCAGAGTTACGACGGGGAGTTCGGCTCGGTGGGGTTCACCCCGCCCGGGGCAACGAAGGCCCGGTAACGGTGGGATGAATTGCGGCGTACATGCCGAATCGTCCGGACGGCGCTGTCGTTCCTAGAGCCACAAATGGCGTGCCGCGAAGGATTCCCAAAGGTTCGTGACGTACCGTCGAGGCATCGGGCGGCAATCCGGTCGCCTGCGCCGGGAGGCCATCGTTGCCCACAAGCAGCGGCTCTCCGCCACCGATCGGTGGCAGAGAAGTAGCGGAGCGCCGGATTGCCGGCCCCTACGACTCTGCCTCAGTCGATGACAGGGGGGAGGGCCGGTACCGGGCCCTCGAGGTCCAGACCGGTCCAGGCGGCAGACCTTTGCGCGGCGTCGGTGCCCCGCTTGCGCCTGGAGCGCATCGTGGCAAACGCATCACGTCGCCGCCCACCCAGGAACACCCGCCGTACCTACATCCTGGACACCAGCGTCCTGCTCTCCGACCCGCGGGCGATCACCCGCTTCGCTGAGCACGAGGTCGTCATCCCGATCGTCGTCATCACCGAGCTCGAGGCCAAGCGTCACCACCCCGAACTGGGCTACTTCGCCCGCAGCGCGCTGCGTCTGCTCGACGAGATGCGCATGGAGCACGGCCGGCTCGACTCGCCGCTGAAGATCAACGCCGAGGGCGGCACCCTGATCGTCGAGCTGAACCACACCGAGGTCGACGTCCTCCCGCCGGGCTTCCGGCTGGGCGACAACGACACCCGAATCCTTGCTGTGGCACGCAACTTCGCTGCCGAGGGCCGCGAGGTCACGCTGGTCTCCAAGGACCTGCCGATGCGGGTCAAGGCCTCGGCGGTCGGGCTGATCGCGGAGGAGTACCACGCCGGGTTGCCCGTCGAGGCCGGGTGGACCGGGATGGCCGAGATCGAGGTACCGGCGCACGCGCTGGACGAGTTGTACGCGGGCCACGACATCGAGCTGGAACAGGTGGCGGCGCTGCCGTGCCACACCGGCTTGGTGATGCTGTCCGATCGCGGCAGCGCGCTGGGTCGAGTGATGCCGGACAAGAGCGTGCGGCTGATTCGCGGCGACCGCGACGCGTTCGGGCTGCGCGGGCGCAGCGCCGAGCAACGCATCGCGCTGGATCTGCTGCTGGACCCCGAGGTGGGCATCGTCTCGATCGGCGGCCGGGCCGGCACGGGCAAGTCGGCGCTGGCGATGTGCGCCGGCCTGGAGGCGGTGATGGAGCGCCGCCAGCACCGCAAGGTGCTCGTGTTCCGGCCGCTGTACGCCGTCGGCGGGCAGGAGCTGGGATACCTGCCCGGCAGCGAGGCCGAGAAGATGGCGCCCTGGGCGCAGGCGGTGTTCGACACGCTGGGGGCGTTGGTGGCCCCTGAGGTGGTCGAGGAGATCCTGGCCCGCGGGATGCTGGAGGTGATGCCGTTGACGCACATCCGCGGCCGTTCCCTGCACGACGCTTTCGTGATCGTCGACGAGGCGCAGTCGCTGGAGCGCAACGTGCTGTTGACCGTGCTGTCGCGGATCGGTTCGAACTCGCGGGTGGTGCTCACCCACGACGTGGCTCAGCGCGACAACCTGCGGGTTGGCCGGCACGACGGCGTGGTCGCCGTGGTCGAGACGCTCAAGGGCCATCCGTTGTTCGCCCACGTGACCCTGACGCGGTCGGAGCGCTCGGCGATCGCTGCGCTGGTCACCGAGATGCTGGAGCCGCCCGCCGACTCCTGACCCGGCCGCCCCCGCCTCACGCACCCCCCTCAGTTCGTTGCGTCCGGCGAAGTGGTTGCTATTGGCGACGACTTCGCCGGACGTCCGGTTTCAGGGGTGGGTCATTCGCTCCACGTCGAGTGCGGCGTCGAGTTCGGCCGCGGTGATCCGGCCGGAGACGACGTGGCCACGCTCCTCGACGACGTCCCGGATGCCGCGGTGCTCGGCCACGGCCTGCTTCACGATGCTCGCGACCTCGTCGTAGCCGAGGTATCGGTTCAACGCGGTGGCCACCTGCGGTGACGACTGCGCGAAAGTGCGGCAGCGCTCCACGTTCGCCGTGATCCCGGCGACGCACCCGTCGGCGAACAACCGCGCGGCCGCGGCCAGAAGCCGGATCGACTCCAGTACGTTGCGCGCGAGCACCGGCATCATCACGTTGAGCTCGAAGTTGCCGGCGGCGCCGGCGAAGGCCGCCGTCGCGTCGTTGCCGATCACCTGGGCGCAGACCATCGACAGCGCTTCCGGGAGGACGGGGTTGACCTTGCCCGGCATGATCGAACTGCCCGGCTGCAGGTCGGGCAGGGCGATCTCGGCCAGCCCGGCGGCCGGGCCGGAGCCCATCCACCGGATGTCGGTGCTGATCTTGTAGAGGCCCACGGCGATCGTGCGCAATTGTCCGGACAACTCCACCAGGTCGTCGCGGGCGCCCTGCGCGGCGAAATGGTTCGACGCCTCGGTCAGCGCCAGCCCCGTCGTAGCGGCCAGCTGTTCGATGACGGCTGCGGCGAATCCCGGTGGTGTGTTGATCCCGGTGCCGACGGCGGTCCCACCCAGCGGCAGCTCGAGCACGCGGGGCAGCGTCGCGGCCAACCGGTCCAGGCCCTGGCGCACCTGGGCCGCGTAGCCGCCGAACTCCTGGCCCAACGTCACCGGTGTGGCGTCCATCAGGTGCGTGCGACCGGCTTTGACTACGGCCGCGAACTCGGCGGCCTTCGCCTCCAGGGTCGCGGCGAGCAGGTCCAACGCGGGCTGCAGATCCGTTGTCACCGCCTGGGCCGCGGCCAGGTGGATCGAGGTCGGGAACACGTCGTTCGACGACTGCGAGGCGTTCACCTGGTCGTTGGGATGCACCGGCGCGCCCAGGCGCTCGCTCGCCAACGTCGCGAGGACCTCGTTCATGTTCATGTTCGACGACGTCCCGGACCCGGTCTGGAACACGTCGACCGGGAACTGCGGGTCCCAGCGCCCGTCGGCCACCTCCTCGGCCGCGGTGGCGATGGCCTCTGCCACATCAGCCGCCAGCACCCCGAGGGCCGCGTTCACCCGGGCGGCGGCTGCCTTGATCAGCGCCAATGCGTGGATGTGCGCCGGCTCGAGGCCCCGTCCGGAGATCGGGAAGTTCTCCACTGCCCGCTGGGTCTGCGCCCGCCACTTCGCCGCGGCCGGCACCAAGACCTCGCCCATCGAGTCACGCTCGACCCGGAACCCCTCATCGCCACCCATGCCGCCATCCTGCCCCGCCCCCATCCCCTTGCGTCCGGCCAACCCGACGCTAATAGGCACCGTTCAGCCGGACGCAAGCGATTGGGGGGCCGCACGGTTGTCCACAGGGGGCTCGAAAGTCGGATAGCCGGCCGGGCTCCGTTGCACTCTGCGGTCATGGGGGAGATGTACCGGGTGGTGCACCGCCGGCTTCGGCGTGAGGCGATAGCAAACATCGGCCGCGAACAAGGCGGTGTAGTCGGCCGCC
>DATAUG010000088.1:0-1814 GCA_036268355.1 Sporichthyaceae bacterium | reverse complement strand
GTGGAACCGAATAGTCCCTTCGGTCAGTCGAAGTGATCACCGGAGCACCGACCCGCCTTCACACCAGGCGGGCCGGGTCCGGCCCCGACACGTTCGAACCGAACCGACGCGACAGCGCCCAGGCAAGTCCGGGCCGCGGCCGCGCCGCGATGACGCACGCCCCCGGGCGATGAAGGAGTCCGCGATGTTCCACCAGATCGCCTACTGGTGGCCCCTTGTCCGGGCCATCGTCCTGTCCGCCGCCATGCTCGCGCTGGCCCTGGCGGTCACCAGAGAGATCGCGCACATCATCCGGTGCTGCCGTCGCGGTCTAGCGCTGGGCCCGACCCAACTACCGATGCTGATCGCCGCCGACCTCGCACTGCTCGTGGCGATCCAGGCGACGCACTACTGAACGCTTCGGTGCCCGGCCCCTCCACCCCGATCCCCTCCTCCATCCCGACCGAACGCCCAGGAAAGGCCTCCAACCGATGCTCGCCGATTTGATGCCACGCGCCGCCGCCGCAATGACCACCCACCTCTCGATCGGGGTGGTGCCAGATCCGGCACCACAGGCTCCGCAGCAGATCAAGGACAAGATCGACGCCCTGCTCGGGTTCCTCCGCTACGGCGTGATCGCCGCGTGCGTGGCCGGGATCTTCCTCGTGGCCGGAAAGGCCGCCCTCGCCCACCGGCGTGGGGAATTGTCCGACGTGATGGGGCACCTCGGCGCCGTGCTGGCTGCCTGCCTGCTGGTCGCCTCCGGCTCCGCTCTCGTCGGCTGGATGACCTGACCGCTCCGCCTACCGACCACCCGATGACGACGCCACCGCGAGACCGAGCAGGGACACGCAGATGAGCATCACCACCGGCAACCCGCCCACGCGCGAGGCTGGCGTCATGGATTCCACGAATTCCTTCTGGCACTCCAGGCGCACCCTCGCCGCCGGACTGGTGCTGGTCGCCGTCGCGATCGGCGCCACCTGGGCCGCCGTCGACCGCAGCCAGGACAGCCACCCCGGCGCCGCCGGGTACAACTCGGCCTGCGGCCTGCACGGCGGCAGCACCGCAACCCCCACCACCGGTCCGGACGTGCAATGGCAGAACATCGACGGGAACTGGCTACCGGTCTCCACCACCCAAGGCCCCGGTCGCCGCAACGCCACCGGGCCGTGGACCTGCTACGCCCACACCCCCACCGGCGCCGTCCTTGCCGCTTGGGGAATCCCGGCGGGCTGGACGCCGACGGACTTCGCCACGGCCGTGAAACAACAGACCGTCCCCGGCCCCGGCCAGGACGCCTTGCTCAAGCAGGGACTCGGCTCGACCCCGGCCAATCAGAGGCCCACACCGACCGGGTTCCGCGTCAACGCCTACGACGGACAAAGTGCGACAGTCACCTTCTACATGCAGCAACGCGGCACGAATGTGAGCTGCGCGAGCAGCGTGCAATGGATCGGTGCAGACGCCGGAGACTGGGCTTTGCGCCCGTCTACCGACGGTAGTGACCTCACCGGCTGTCAGCTGTCGCCACCCGACCCGCGTGCCAGCGATTTCGTGGCATGGGGCCCAAACTCATGAGCTGCGTCGACAACCCGCTCGGCTGTATCGCCGGGCCGATCCTCTCTCCTGTCACCTCCTTGGGGGGTCGGGCCGCGGCGGCCGCGGCCGGTCACGTGGCGGGTGCGGTTGCTGGGTCGGTGGTTCAGGATTTCGCTGATGCGTGTGCGAAGGGTGCGGACTGGGCGGTGCAGCATCTGCTGACGGCTTGGTTGGGTTCGCCGGATCCGGACGTCGCTTCGGCTGGTTCGCCGGCGGTTTGGTTGCAGCAGCGT
>DATAUG010000087.1:0-1810 GCA_036268355.1 Sporichthyaceae bacterium | reverse complement strand
GTGGAACCGAATAGTCCCTTCGGTCAGTCGAAGTGATCACCGGAGCACCGACCCGCCTTCACACCAGGCGGGCCGGGTCCGGCCCCGACACGTTCGAACCGAACCGACGCGACAGCGCCCAGGCAAGTCCGGGCCGCGGCCACGCCGCGATGACGCACGCCCCCGGGCGATGAAGGAGTCCGCGATGTTCCACCAGATCGCCTACTGGTGGCCCCTTGTCTGGGCCATCGTCCTGTCCGCCGCCATGGTCGCGCTGGCCCTGGCGGTCACCAGAGAGATCGCGCACATCATCCGGTGCTGCCGTCGCGGCCTACCGCTGGGCCCGACCCAACTACCGATGCTGATCGCCGCCGACCTCGCACTGCTCGTGGCGATCCAGGCGACGCACTACTGAACGCTTCGGTGCCCGGCCCCTCCACCGCGATCCCCTCCTCCATCCCGACCGAACACCCAGGAAGGCCTCCAACCGATGCTCGCCGATCTGATGCCACGCGCCGCCGCCGCAATGACCACCCCCCTCTCGATCGGGGTGGTGCCGGATCCGGCACCACAGGCTCCGCAGCAGATCAAGGACAAGATCGACGCCCTGCTCGGGTTCCTGCGTTACGGCGTGATCGCCGCCTGCGTGGCCGGAGTGTTCATGGTGGCCGGCAAGGCAGCCCTGGCGCATCGGCGTGGGGAATTGTCCGACGTGATGGGGCACCTCGGCGCCGTGCTGGCTGCCTGCCTGCTGGTCGCCTCCGGCTCCGCCCTCGTCGGCTGGATGACCTGACCCGCCCTACTACTACCGGGCAGCGAACGCCGAGGCCACCGCGAGACCGAGCAGGGACACGCAGATGAGCATCACCACCGGCAACCCGCCCACGCGCGAGGCTGGCGTCATGGATTCCACCAATTCCTTCTGGCACTCCAGGCGCACCCTCGCCGCCGGACTGGTGCTGGTCGCCGTCGCGATCGGCGCCACCTGGGCCGCCGTCGACCGCAGCCAGGACAGCCACCCCGGCGCCGCCGGGTACGACTCGGCCTGCGGCCTGCACGGCGGCAGCACCGCAACCCCCACCACCGGTCCGGACGTGCAGTGGCAGAACATCGACGGGAACTGGTTGCCGGTCTCCACAACGGAAGGCCCCGGCCGGCGCAGCGCGACAGGGCCGTGGTCCTGCTACGCCCACACCCCCACTGGTGCCGTGCTAGCGGCACTAGACATTGCCGGCCGGATGAACCGGGAAGACCTCACCTCGGTCGTCCAGCAGCAGACCGTGCCCGGTCCGGGACAGGCAGCCTTGCTAGCGGGAGGCGTGGAAGCTGCAGCGACCAACGAGGTGCCCGCCGGGTTCGATATCAACGCCTATGACGGGTCCACCACGACGATCACCCTCTACGCCCGCAAGGGCGACATCACCGGCCGATGCTCAACCGGACTGCAATGGATCGGCGGCAGAACCGGCGACTGGGCTTTGCGACTGGCACCGGACGGCAGTAACCGCGTCAGCTGCGAACAAGTGACGAACGATCAGCACGACCCCAACTTCATCGCGTGGGGTCCGAACCAGTGAGCTGCCACACCTCGATCGTCGGGTGCATCGCCGGGCCGATCCTGTCCCCCGTGACCTCGCTCGGCGGTCAGGCGGCCGCGGCCGCGGCCGGTCACGTGGCGGGTTCCGTTGCGGGGTCGGTGGTTCAGGATTTCGCTGATGCGTGTGCGAAGGGTGCGGACTGGGCGGTGCAGCATCTGCTGACGGCTTGGTTGGGTTCGCCGGATCCGGACGTCGCTTCGGCTGGTTCGCCGGCGGTTTGGTTGCAGCAGCGT
>DATAUG010000086.1:0-3885 GCA_036268355.1 Sporichthyaceae bacterium | reverse complement strand
ACCCGACGCCAATAGCGTCGGGTCCGCCGGACGCAACGAGGGGCGCTGCCAATGCCGATCCGCTACGAGCCCGACGGCCACGTCGTGTTGATCACGATCGACCGACCGGAGGCGCACAACTGCTTGGACCCGGAGCACAACGACGCGCTCGCCGGTGCGTTCGCCGCCTACGAGAAGGACCCCGAACTGCGGGTCGCGGTGCTCACCGGGGCCGGCCCGAAGTCGTTCTGCGCAGGCGCAGACCTCAAGACGTTGATCCCGCCCTTCCGCGACGCCGTGCGGGCCGGTCAGTCCCCGCCCTGGGTCATCGGCGGGATCACCGACGGCTCCGGGACCAAGCCCCGGATCGCCGCGGTGAACGGGCATGCACTGGCCGGCGGGATGGAACTGGCGCTGGCCTGCGACATCCGGCTCGCGTCGGACAACGCCTCGCTGGGGTTGGCCGAAACCAGGTGGGCGATCATCCCGGGCGCCGGCGGCACGCAACGCCTGCCCCGGGCCGTGCCGTTGGGCGCGGCGATGGAGATCATCCTGACCGGCGACCCGGTGGACGCAGCCAACGCGTTACGAATCGGCCTGGTCAACCGGGTGCTGCCGCAGGCGGAACTGCTGCCGGCCGCGCTTGAACTGGCCGCCACCATCGCATCGCGCGGACCGCTGGCGGTTCAAGCGGCCCGCCGTGCGGTACTCGACGGGCTGGGCATGCCCCTGTCCGAAGGCATGGCGATGGAGTACGCGTCGTTCCTCGAGGTGATGCGCACCGACGACGCCGCCGAGGGCCCGCGCGCCTTCGCCGAGAAACGGCCGCCTGTCTACCACGGCCGGTAGGAGGAACCGGGTGTTCCTCGCGGCGCCTTCGGCGGCGCTCGTCAACACGCTTCAATCGGCTCGGGAGCGGACCGCCGCTCGCAGGCTCGCGGCTGGATGCTCGGCGCTTCGGCTGCGCGGCTTCGTGAGGGCTCGCAAGCTCGCTCTCAAGAACCGCTCCGCCTACGCCGCCGAGCGTCCGCTCCAACCACGTGCGACGACCCCTTCGCTCGTCTCAATCGCGTGTACCGTCGAGGGATGAAGGACGCGCGGAACCCGCGCAGCAGGCGGGGCGAACCGCCCACGTTCGACGTAGTGACCCCGACGGACGATCAAGCACGGCTGGAAGACATCGCACGGCGGCAGCGCCGTTACTTCCGGGTGATGGTCCCGTGCATCTTGCTCGTGTCCTTCGGGTTCTTCGGGTACTTCGCTCCCACGCCGATCCGGCTGGTCGCGCTGGGGATCGCGGCGTTCATGCCACCGATCGCCGCGATCGTCGCCAACAACTGAGGCGGGCCGGTCAGGCGGCGGCGTCGACCTTCGCGGTGAATTCCCGGACCGTGCGGACGACCAGCCCGGGGTCGTCGTACATCGGCATGTGACCGACCCCGCGCAGCCGGACCAACTCGGCCTTGGGCAGCACCGCCAGCCACGGCCGGCCGTAGCGCTCGAACGGGATCGTGCGGTCCTTGACCGGCCAGGCCAACCGGACCGGTGCGTCCACCTCCAAGCGGGCCACCGGGCCGGTGATCCGCAGCGAGGCCAGCAGCCCGGGCAGCAACTGGCAGGCCGCGAGGTCGGCGAGCAGCGCGGCGAGATCGTCGGCCGGGATCAGGTCGGCTCGTTCCATCACCGCCCGGAACACGCTGCGACGGGTGTTCGGCCGGGCGAGCATTCGTTGCACTGTGGGATTCATCCCGGCCCGCCGACCGATCTTCAGCAGACGGCCCACGCGGGCCAGGTCACCGGGCTTGGTCCAGCATCCGGCCGGCGCGAAGGCCACCACCGAGGTGGCCCGACCACGAGCGGCCAACTCCAGGGCCAACCAGCCGCCCAGTGAGTTGCCGACCAGGTGCGCGCGCTCGATCCCGGCGGCCGTCAGCCGAGCCTCCATCTCGTCGGCCAACGGCCCGATGCCACACGGTCCGGCTGCCACCGCAGGCGCGCCACGGTGGGCCGCCATGGTCGCCGCGAACACGTCGTGGTGCGCGGCCAGGGCGTCGAACACCGGATCCCACACCCGCCAGGAGCCGTTCAACCCGTGCAGCAGCACCAACGGGCTGCCCGAACCGGACCGTCGGCTGTCGATCAGATCGGACATGTCCCCTCCTGCATGCGACCGAGTCAATCAGCCGTTCGGCACGGCGCTCGGGGAGGGCGTCGCGGCCGGGTCGTCGCCCGAACCGGGTGCGATGCCGCCCGGGTGCCTGTCCAGGTATCCGTCGGCGGCCTGGACGACCGCGTCCGCCGCAGCCCGCGCCTTGACCGGGTCGGTCGGGGACACGGTCTTCTGGATCAAGGCGAACTCGTCCTCCAGCCGGACATAGGTATCCGGCTCGTTCGCCTTCACCGTCCCCTCGATGCTCGACCAGACCGGCTCGATCCGGTCCTGCGCCTCCCTCGCCGCCGCGTCCGACCCGATCGAATCGGCCATCTCGTTCACGATCGCCGTCAGCTGGGTGAGGCCGTCGGTCACCTCGGCATCGTCCACCCGCATGTCGTCCGCGGTCATGGGCCCGCCCGCGCTCGCCGCCGGCAGCGCGGCGGCCTGGGCCTCGGGCCCGGAATGCGCGGTCCTACACCCGGTCGCCGAGGTCAGCAACGCCACCATGAGGACCGCCGAAACCACTCGCACCAGAGCCGCTCCCACTCCCCCGCGCATCCCACCGGCGCCCGACCCGCCGAAGGCTAACCGGACGACGGCAGAACCACGAAAAACGCCGGCCCGGGCGTCTCGCGCTCATCGCGCCGCCTCCTGCATCCCGCGCAGTTCCCGTTTGAGCTCGCCGATCTCGTCGCGCAACCGGGCGGCCAACTCGAACGCCAATTCCGCGGCCGCGGCGTGCATCTGTTCGGTGAGGTCGCCGATCAGGTCGGCGAGGTCGGCCGCCGGCAACGTGGCCAGTTCCGTGGCGTGCCGCCCCGCTCGGTCGCCGCTGATCCTGGACGAGAAACCCGGCACCGGCGCCTTGCCCCTGCTGCGCTGCCGCCCGGCGCCACCGATCAGCTCGGCGGTGTCGGCGTCCTCCCGGGCGATCGAGTCGAGGATGTCGCCGATCTTCTTGCGCAACGGCTGCGGATCGATGCCGCGTTCGGTGTTCCACGCGACCTGCTTGGCGCGGCGCCGGTTGGTCTCGTCGATGGCCTTCTCCATCGATGGGGTGACCTTGTCGGCGTACATGTGCACCTGGCCGGAAACGTTTCGGGCCGCGCGCCCGATCGTCTGGATCAACGAGGTGCCGCTGCGCAGGAAACCCTCCTTGTCGGCGTCGAGGATCGAGACCAACGAGACCTCGGGCAGGTCCAGGCCCTCGCGGAGCAGGTTGATCCCGACGAGCACGTCGTACTCCCCCACCCGCAGCTCGCGCAGCAGCTCCACCCGACGCAACGTGTCCACCTCTGAGTGCAGATAACGCACCCGGACTCCCAGCTCGAGCAGGTAGTCGGTGAGGTCCTCGGACATCTTCTTGGTCAGCGTGGTCACGAGCACCCGCTCGTTGCGCTCCGCCCGGATCCGGATCTCGTGCATCAGGTCGTCGATCTGGCCCTTCGGCGGCTTCACCACGATCTGCGGGTCGACCAGCCCGGTCGGCCGGATCACCTGCTCGACGACGTCGCCCTTGACCCGGCCCATCTCATAAGGGCCGGGCGTGGCGGACAGGTAGACGGCCTGCCCGATCCGGTCAAGGAACTCCTCCCACTTCAACGGCCGGTTGTCCATCGCACTCGGCAGCCGGAAGCCGTGGTCGACCAGCGTTCGCTTGCGGGACATGTCGCCCTCGTACATGCCACCGATCTGAGGGACCGTCACATGTGACTCGTCGATGACGAGCAGGAAGTCCTCCGGGAAGTAGT
>DATAUG010000085.1:0-44218 GCA_036268355.1 Sporichthyaceae bacterium | reverse complement strand
GTCCGGCTGTTCGAGGCCAAGTTCGCCCTCGACCTCGGCGCCGCCGACGATCCGCGGCGGACCGAGGTGGTGGCCGCCCTGGACGCCGACATCAGTGCCGCGCTGGACGAGGTGCCCAGCCTGGACGCCGACCGGATCCTGCGGTCGTTCCTGGGGTTGATGAGGGCCACCACCCGGACCAGTTATTTCGCCCCCGACGCACTCGACCCGCGCCCGGCGCTGGCCGTCAAGCTCGACCCGAAACAGGTCCCCGACCTGCCGGCGCCGCGACCGGCCTTCGAGATCTGGGTCTACTCCCCCGGCGTCGAGGGGGTGCACCTGCGCTTCGGCCCGGTGGCCCGGGGCGGCCTGCGCTGGTCGGACCGGCGGGAGGACTTCCGCACCGAGATCCTCGGCCTGGTCAAGGCCCAGACGGTGAAGAACGCGGTCATCGTCCCGGTCGGCGCAAAAGGCGGATTCGTGGTCAAGCGACCGCCGGCGCCGACCGGTTCGGCGGACGCCGACCGCGACGCACTGACGGCCGAGGGCATCGCCTGCTACCGAAGCTTCGTATCCGCCCTGCTGGACGTGACCGACGACCTGCGCGACGGTTCCATCGTCCCCGCGCCGCACGTCGTCCGCCACGACGGCCCGGACGCCTACCTGGTCGTCGCCGCCGACAAGGGCACCGCGAAGTTCTCCGACATCGCGAATGCGATCAGCACCTCGCGGGGGTTCTGGCTCGGCGACGCCTTCGCCTCCGGCGGTTCGGTCGGTTACGACCACAAGGTCATGGGGATCACCGCGCGCGGTGCCTGGGAGTCGGTCAAACGGCATTTCCGGGAACGCGGGATCGACTGCCAGACGCAGGACTTCACCTGCGTCGGGATCGGCGACATGTCCGGAGACGTGTTCGGCAACGGGATGCTGCTGTCCCGGCACATCAAGCTGCTGGCCGCGTTCGACCATCGGCACGTGTTCCTCGATCCCGATCCGGACCCGGAGTCCTCGTTCGCCGAGCGGGAGCGCATGTTCGCGTTGCCGCGGTCGTCCTGGGCCGACTACGACGCGACCCTGATCTCGGCCGGCGGGGGGGTGTATCCGCGCAGCGCCAAGTCGATCCCGATCTCCCCACAGGTCGCGGCGGTGCTCGGGCTGCCGGAGACGGTGACCGCATTGCCACCGAACGCCCTGCTGCACGCCGTCCTGCTGGCGCCGGTCGACCTGCTCTGGAACGGCGGTATCGGCACCTACGTGAAAGCCGGCGGCGAGACCCATTCCGAGGTCGGCGACAAAGCCAACGACGGCATCCGGGTCGACGGTGCGCAACTGCGGGCCGCGTGCGTCGGAGAGGGCGGGAACCTGGGCTGCACCCAGCGCGGTCGGATCGAGTACGCGTTGGCCGGCGGCCGCATCAACACCGACGCCATCGACAACTCCGCGGGGGTCGACACCTCCGACCACGAGGTCAACATCAAGATCCTGCTGGCCTCACCACCTACCGCCGTAGCGGATCGCGCGAAGCTGTTGGCCTCGATGACCGACGAGGTCGCCGAACTGGTGCTGGCCGACAACTACGCCCAGAACGTCGCGCTGGCCAACGCCGCGGCGCAGGCCCCGGCCCTGCTGCACGTCCACGCCCGACTGATCCGGGCGCTGGAGAAGACCGGCCTGCTGGACCGCGGCCTGGAGTTCCTGCCGACCGAGAAGGAGATCGCCGCCCGCGCCGCCGACGGTCGCGGGCTGACCGCTCCGGAACTGGCGGTGTTGCTCGCCTACAGCAAGATCGCGTTGTATGCCGAGCTGCTGGAGGGCGACCTGCCGGACGCCCCGGCGCTGCGCGACGTGGCGCGGCACTATGTCCCTTCGGCCCTGCACGACGCGTGCCTGGCGGGGGTGGAGCGGCACCCGCTGCGGCGCGAGATCGTGGCCACCACGGTGGTCAACGACCTGGTGAACGACGCCGGGATCAGCTTCGTGCACCGGATGCGGGAGGAGACGGCCGCAGCGACGAACGACATCGTCCGGGCATACCTGGTGGCCCGCGATGCCTTCGACCTGGAGGCCTTCCGGGCGGACGTCGCGGCACTGGACACCGTCGCCGCCGCCGAGGTGCTGACCGGCATGCGGCTGACCGCGCGCCACCTGAGCGAACGCGCCACCCGGTGGCTGCTCGCCAAACGTCGTCCGCCGATTGACATCGACGCCGAGTTGGCCGCCTTCAGCGCCCCGGTCACGCAGGTCTTGGAACTGCTGCCCAAGGCATTGTGCGGGCCCGACGCGGCGGCGCTGGCGGCCGACCGCGACAGGTTGGTGGAGGCCGGGGTCCCCGAGCCGCTCGCGCTGCGCACCGCCACGTTGGACCTGGCGTTCGTGGCGTTGGACATCGTCGAGGTGGCCCGGTCGCACGACCGCTCGTTGGCCGATGTGGCCCGGGTGTACTTCGTGCTGGCCGAGCAGTTGGAGGTGAGTGCGCTGCGCGCGGCGGTCAACGCGTTGCCGCGCGACGACCGGTGGAAGGCGATGGCCCGGGCGAGCCTGCGGGAGGACCTGCTCGCCGCGCATGCCGCGCTGACCGCCGAGGTGCTCGAGGCCGGCGATCCGGGCACCGGACCGGAGGCGCTGGTTGCGGCCTGGCGGACCGGTGCGGGCGATGCGGTGGACCGGGCGGCCTCGGTGCTCGCCGACATCGCCGCCGGGGCCGACCCGGACCTCGCGGCCGCCTCGGTCGCGCTGCGCGCCTTCCGGGGCCTGCTCCAAGGACCGCTGGTGCGCTGACCGCCGCACCGCTCACCGTTGCGTCGGGCTACGCATTGGTAACCTGACGCACAATCACCCTTCCGACGAAGGAGCGAACGGTGGGCGATCAGCAGAAGGTCTCGGTTTCGATCGACATAGCGGCACCTCCCGAGAAGATCTACGCGATGGTCAGCGACCTGCCCCGGATGGGCGAGTGGAGCCCGGAGAACACCGGCGGCAAGTGGATCGGCGGGGCGAAGGCGGCTCTGCCCGGCGCGAAGTTCATGGGCAGCAACAAGAACGGGAACCGCAAGTGGTCGGTGCCGGTGCGGATCACCGACGCCACGGCGCCGCGGCGCCTGGAGTTCGTCGTCGGCGTCGGCCCGATCAAGGGCGCGACCTGGCGCTACGAGATCGCCGCGACCGCGACCGGGTGCAATGTGACCGAGACCTGGGAGGACACCCGCGTCGGACCGCTCAAGAACGCCAGGATCGGCAAGTTGATCACCGGCGTTCCCGACCGGTGCGGCTACGCCCGCACGTCGATCGAGACGACGCTGGCCAACCTGAAGAAGGCCGCCGAGAGCTGAGCCGTACCTCCGTTGCGTCCGGCTAATCGTGAGCTATAGGTCCCGGTCAGCCGGACGCAACGACTATTTCCGGGGTCAGGCCATGTGCGGGTAACGCCAGTCGTCGGCGGGCACGAAGGTCTCCTTGATCGAACGCGGACTGGTCCACCGCAACATGTTCAACGCGGAGCCCGCCTTGTCGTTGGTGCCCGAGGCCCGCGCGCCGCCGAACGGTTGCTGCCCCACGACCGCTCCGGTGGGCTTGTCGTTGATGTAGAAGTTGCCCGCCGCGAACCGCAGTGCCTTCGACGCCTGCTCGACGGCGCGGCGGTCGGTCGCGAACACGGCTCCGGTCAGCCCGTACGGCGAGCCCGAGTCGACCAACTCCAGCACGCGTTCCCACTCGCTGTCCTCGTACACGAACACGCCGAGGATCGGGCCGAAATACTCGGTCGAGAAGACCTCGTCGGCCGGGTCGGTGCCGAGCACGACGGTGGGCCGGACGAACCAGCCCTGCGAGTCGTCGCAGTGCCCGCCGACCAGGATCCGGTTGCTCGCCCGGCCACGGGCACCCTCGATCGCCTCCCGCATCTTCCGGAACGACCGGCCGTCGATCACCGCGCCGAGGAAGTTCGACAGGTCCGCGACGTCGCCCATCGGCAACTCGGCCACCTGGTCGACGAGATCGGCGGCCATCCGGTTCCAGACCGACCGGGCCACGAAGGCACGCGAGGCCGCCGAGCACTTCTGCCCCTGATACTCGAACGCGCCGCGGATCAACGCGACCCGCAATGCCTCGGGGTCGGCCGACGGGTGGGCGAGCACGAAGTCCTTGCCGCCGGTCTCGCCGACCAGCCGGGGATACGTGCGGTAACCGACGATGTTCTCCCCGACCGTTCGCCACAGGTGTTGGAAGACCCCGGTGGAGCCGGTGAAGTGGATGCCCGCCAGGTGAGGGTCCGTCAGAACCACGTCGGAGACGGCCTTTCCGTCGCCCGGCAGCAGGTTGATCACCCCCGGCGGGAGCCCGGCGGCCTCCAGCAGACGCATCGTCAGTTGCGCGGCCAGCGTCTGGGTCGTGGCCGGCTTCCAGATCACCGTGTTGCCGAACAGGGCGGGCGCGGTGGGCAGGTTCCCGGCGATCGAGGTGAAGTTGAACGGGGTGACCGCGTAGACGAAGCCCTCCAGCGGCCGGTAGTCGGTGCGGTTCCACGTCCCCGGCGAGGAGATCGGCTGACCGGTCCGGATCTGCTGCGCGAAGTGGACGTTCCACCGCCAGAAGTCGATCAGCTCGCAGGCCGAGTCGATCTCGGCCTGCACCGCGGTCTTGGACTGCCCCATCATGGTCGCGGCGTTCATCGCCTCCCGCCACGGCCCGGCGAGCAGATCGGCGGCACGCAGGAAGACCGCGGCACGTTCGTCGAAGGGCAGTTCACGCCAGCCCGGCCCGGCAGCCAGCGCGGCACGCACGGCCGCCGCGGCGTCGACCGAGTCGGCGCCCCTGCCGGTACCGAGCAGCAGCCCGTGCTCATGCGGGGCACGCACCTCGAAAGCCGCCCCACCACCGGCGCGTTGCTCACCGGCGATCGTCGCGGTCAACTCGACGCACTGGCCCGCGACCACCTTCAGTTCGGTCTGCAGGGCGGCCCGCTCCGCGCTGCCGGGCGGGTACCCGCGCGCCGGTTCGTTGCGAGGCGGTGGCACCTGACCGATTCCGTCCACGGTTGTCCTCCCCACACGCTGGTGAAGATCGGCCCGGACCCATGGTGGCATGTCGGTGGCCCTGGCGTCGGCGACACCGACACCGCAGCCGGCGCCATGTGGCGGCGCTCAGTCGGCCAGCAGATCCGTCAGCTCCTGCACCGCGTACCACTGGAGCTCGTGGTCCTCGGCCCCGGCGACGACGAAGGCCGCGTCGGGATCGCCGGCCTGGGCACCCGCGACGGCCACGGCCGCCAGGGTGATGTCCGCGGCCGCCGCCGGGTCGTCCACGTGCACGGACGCCACGTCGGCGATGGGCACGGCCGCCGACACGACCAGGGCCGCGGGGTGTCGGTCGGGTGTCAGCCGCACCGAACCGTCGGCCACATCCGCAGCGACGACCACCCGGCGGGCCGGGGAGTCCGGGTCGGCAGCCAACAGCCGCAAGGACTCGGCGGCCGCGTCGGTCATCGCGGCGTACTCCAGCGCCTCGGCGTCGCCGGAGACGTACCACTCGCGCAGCGCCGGGGTGACGGCAAAACCGATCCGTGGTGCCGACACGGTTCCCGCGGCCACGGCTGACCGCAACTGTCCGAACGTGAGCGGCAGGTAGACCCGCATCCAGACCCCGATTTCCGCAATTTGTTCCACGCCGAACGTATCAGCGCCCCCGGTGGCGGACTCCATGTCGATGATCCGGACCTCTACCGATGGAGATGACTTGCCGACAGCGTCCGCCACCCGTCCACGGCTCATCCCTACGCCCGCGGTCGAACCACCGTTCGACGCCGACCATCGGGTGCTCCGCCTCCCGCGCCAAACCCGTCAGGCACCGCTGCCGCTGATGTTCGACCTCCCGACACCCCTGATCTCTCCGCCCGCGTCATGTCTCGCGAGCCCAGCGGCCGCCGGGGCCGACGAGCCGCATGCCGACGACCCGAACCGTTGGTCGGCGACCTTCGCTCAGGCGCTGGCGGAAACGCTGACCGGCACCCGGCCGGTCGCCCAACTCGCCGCGTGGACGACTCGTCCGGTGTACGCGCTGCTCGAGCGCCGCGCGATGCTGGCCGTGGCCGCGACAGCCGGCGCGCGCTCCGCGCGGCGCGAGGCGACGCACGCTCGGCTGGGCCGGTTGCACGTCTGTCGTCCGAACCCCACGGCGGTGGAGACGACGGTCGCGTTGCACTGCACCGGCCGAGCCCGCGCCCTGGCCTTCCGGCTCGAGGCGCGCGACGGCCGTTGGGTCTGCACGGCGCTGGAACTCGGCTGAACGATTCGGGCCAGTGAGGCAGCCCGCATCCGTCGGGTGCCCCCGTCGGGCCGGACCTCGACCAGGCACCCGCAGCAGCGCGCGGTGGATGCTCATCCGCCGCGCCCGATATGTCCCGAGTCGTCCGTTCGGTGGAGGCAGTGTGTCCGTTCGTGCGCAACCCGCCCGCTCCCGGCGGGGTCCAAGTCGGAGTAACGGTGGGTTGCCTCGTCGGGGGGACGAATTGTCGGGCAGGCGGACGTTGGTGTGGTCGACCGTGGTGGCGGCCGGGTTGGTGTCGGCCCCGTTCCTGGCCCCGCGTGCCGGCGCGGCGACTGCCCCGACCGTGCAGATCACCTCACCGACCACCGACGGCACGGTCAAGGGAAATGTGGCCGTGGACGCGCTCGGGCAGACCGACCCGACCGACCCGAACGCGACCGACGCATGGGGGACCATGCAGTTGATAATGGACGGGCAGCTCTACGACCGCGCGTACGGTTGCCCGGAGACCGGCGGAGAGGACTCGTGCCCTTCCGAACTTACCTGGGACGCGAACGGCCTGTCCGGGGCCCACACCCTGGCGGCGCAGTTCACCACCGCGTCCGGCGTGGTCGTGGACAGCCCGGCCGTGATGGTGACCGTGGTCAACCCGCTGCCGACGGCCGAGGTTTTCCAGATCACGGCCATCCAGCCCGGCGGGGTGGCCATGGTGGAGGGGATCGGC
Organism: Sporichthyaceae bacterium; assembly: GCA_036268355.1. Classification (GTDB taxonomy): domain Bacteria; phylum Actinomycetota; class Actinomycetes; order Sporichthyales; family Sporichthyaceae; genus DASQPJ01. The sequence goes on along the minus strand of DATAUG010000085.1, from coordinate 37,254 downwards.
AGCATCGACCCGTCCCAGACCGACTCGGGCAGCCACACGCAGCTGTACGTGGACGGGACGGCGATCACGTCCCTCGCCGGAACGCAACGCTGCGGCGGCGCCGTGCCGACCGCGTGCTACACCGACTTCAAGTGGGACACCACCGGTCTGTCCGGCCCGCACACCGTGCAGGTGCAGTTCACCACCGCCCGCGGACTGCAGGTCGTCAGCCCGCCGATGACCTACGACGTGTGGGGGCCCACCACGACCACCCTCGACCTGAACGTCTCCGGCATCAAGGGCCCGTACAGTGCAGGCAGCCCGCTGGCAATCAGCGGAACGGTCAGCGGAACCAGCCCGAGCCTGGACGCCGCGCACGTCCCGGTGCGGATCACCTTCACCCCGGTCGTCGGTTCGTCGAACACCGTCAACACCACCACCGACGCCAACGGCATTTACTCCGTCAACTATGTGCCCAGGTCCAACACCGCCATCACCGTCACCGCCGGCGCCACCGCCCGCTGGGGCACCAGCACCACCGCGGCGACCATCACGATCAGCCCGAGCATGTCCTGCTCGCTCGCGCACTCGTCGGTCACGCACGGGAAATCCGACACCGTCACCTGCGCCCTGCCCGGCCTGCCGTCCGGAACCGCCACCACCCTGCAGTACAAGTCGGGCGGGAAATGGGTCACCTACGGAACGGGCCACGCCACCCCGGGCAAGGTCACGTTCAAGTTCACCCTGAAGAAGAAGGGCACCTACCCGCTCGAGGTCCTCGTAAGCGCAAACCACGCCTACGCACTGAGCGGTGGCGGCGCCAAGGTGAAGATCGTCTGACCGGCCCCGATACGGTCCGTATGGTCCGCACGAAGGTCTGGAGCCCCGCCCTGTCGAGTTCGAAGCTGCCCGCGGCCGTGTTGTGGGACATGGACGGGACGCTCGTCGACACCGAGCCGTATTGGATCGAGTGCGAGTACGCCCTGGTCGAGGCGTACGGCGGGATCTGGTCGGAGCAGCACGCGCACGAGTTGGTGGGCGGCGACCTGCTGATCTCGGCCGCCTACATCGCCGAGCACGGCCCGGTGCCGCTGCCCCCGGCGGAGATCGTCGACCTGCTCCTGGACGGCGTCGTGGAGCGGGTGCGCCGACACATCCCCTGGCGCCCCGGGGCGCAGGAGTTGTTGACGGAACTGAGCGCGCTGCGCATCCCCTGCGTGCTGGTCACCATGTCGTGGCGCCGCTTCGCCGAGGCGGTGGTCGGCGGCCTGCCCCCCGGGACGTTCGCGGCGCTGGTGACCGGCGACGAGGTGGCCGCGCCGAAACCGGACCCGGAGCCCTACCTGCTCGCGGCCCGCCTGGTGGGCGCCCGACCCGAGGACTGCGTGGCCATCGAGGACTCGCCCCGCGGCGTCGCGTCCGCGGTGGCGGCCGGGGTGCCGACGCTGGCGGTGCAGCACGTCCTACCGCTGGCGCCGGGGCCGGGCCGCACGGTCATCGACAGCCTGGTCGGCTGGACCCCCACCGACCTGGGCCGGCTGGCGACCGACGCCGAATCGGGCGACCCCGAATCGGGCGACCCCGTATCGGGCGTTGCGTCCGGCTGAGTGGTTGCTAGTAGCACCCAGTCAGCCGGACGCAACGGGCGGAGGAGGGGTTCAGCGGCGCAGCGCGGTGTCCAGGACGCGGTTCATCGAGGCGGTGACCACCGGGATCGGCAGCTTGTCGATGCGGGACAGCAGGATCATGCCGCGCATCGTGGCCATGATCAGGCGGGCCAACTCGTCCGGGTCGGTCCCGGGGGCCAGCAGGCCGACCTCCTCGGCGTCGCGACAGTGGCCGGCCAGCCGCTCCTGCCAGCGAGCCATCACCGCGCCGGCGTGGGCGGCCACTGCGGGTTCGACCACGGCCAGCTCGGAGGAGATCGTGCCCAGCGGGCAGCCGATGATCCGGCGGAAGGTCTTGGCCAGCGCGGCCTGGCTCTGCCCGATCACCTCGGCGGTGGCCCGGATCTTGTTGACCGGGCCGCGGGCGGAGTGTTCGTAGGAGTCCAACAGCTCGACGTAACCGGCCTCGATGTCGTCGATCACCGTCCGCGCCAGGTCCTCCTTGGCGCTGAACCAGTGGTAGAAGCTGCCTTTCAGCACCCCGGCGCCCGCGCAGATCTCGTTGACGCTCACGTGCTGCACGCTGCGCGCGATGAACAGCCGCTCCGCGGTGTAGACGATCCGCTCCTGCGTGCCGAGGTCGACGCGGAGGGACGGGTCGAGGGCCAGACCCGCCGGGAAGTGCGCCACGACCCGATCGTATCGTTGACCTAGTGGTCAAATCTTGTCGGACCATCTGGTCAAAAACGCGAATCGGAGGAACACCCCGTGTCCGATCCACTCTCCCTCTACCGACTGATCGCCGACGGCTTCGAGGCACGCTTGATCGCTGCACCGAAGTCGGCCTGGGCCAACGCCAGTCCGTGCCCGGGTTGGTCGGCGGCCTACATCCCGGGCCACGTGGTCGGCGTGGCCCGCAGCTACCTGGCTGTGGCCGACACCGGGATCGCACCCGACGGCCTGCCGGCTTACGCGCAGGACATGGCCGACCGCGGTCAGGCGGCGGTCGACGCCGCAGGCGGGGGGCTGGAGGCGTTCCGGGCGCTGCGGGCCGAGGTCGAGGCACGGCTGGCCGACCCGACCCAGGTCGGGATCCCGGTGGCCACCCCGTTCGGCGAGTTGCCCCTGGCGGCGGTGGCCGCGTTCGTGCACGGCGGCGACATGCTCGCGCACACCTGGGACTTCGCCCGTGCGGTCGGTGGCGACGAGAAGCTGGACGAGGACGCGGCCGCGGCGATCCTCGAGGTCTGGGGGCCCTTGGACGCCGGCCTGCGGACCCCGGGCGTGTGCGGTCCGCGCATCGACGTGCCCGCCGACGCGGACCCGGCGACGCGGTTCGTCGCCTTCACCGGCCGGCAGCCCTGACGCAGCGTCAGTTGCGCAGCACCGGGTTCGACGGGTAAGCGGTCACCGCCTCGGCGCACGCGCCGCCGGTGACCGCGTCGGCCACCGTGAACCGCGGCCGGCGCCCGGTGATCGGCGTGGTCGCCGGGCGCCCGGCTCAGCTCTTCTGACGTTTGGCCGCGCGCCGCTCGGCCCGGCTCATCCGGGCGGCGTAGGCGGCCTCGTCCGATCCGTTCATCTCGGGTCCGTCGTCCTCCGACATGTCGAGGTCGAGGTGCTCGTCGAAGTGGATCTCGGCCTGGTCGCCGTCGATGGTCGGCGCGCTGTAGTGCAGCTCGCTGGGCCGCTCCGGCGCATCCAGGCCACGGGCCAGGATCACCGGGTGCTCATGATCGTGCTCGTGGTCGTGGTCGGCAGCTTCCTGCGCCTCGTCGACCTGGACCTCGACGTTGAAGATGTAGCCGATCGACTCCTCGCGGATCGCCTCCATCATCGCGGTGAACAGCTCGAAGCCCTCGCGCTGGTACTCCACCAACGGGTCCCGGGAGGCCATCGCGCGAAGCCCGATGCCCTCGCGCAGGTAGTCCATCTCGTAGAGGTGTTCGCGCCACTTGCGGTCGAGGACGGACAGCACGACCCGGCGTTCGAGTTCGCGCATCACCTCCTCGCCCAGGGCCTCCTCGCGCTCGTCGTACCGGTCGAAGGCGTCGTCCTTGATGGCCTCGCGCAACATCTCGTCCTCGAGGCTGGCCTTGTCGCCGTTGACCTGCGCCAGCACCTCGGACGGCGTGATCTTGATCGGGTACAGCTGCTTGAACGCCGCCCAGAGTTTGTCGAGGTCCCATTCCTCCGCGAACGCGTCGAAGGTCTCCGCGGTGATGTACGCGTCGACGGTCTGCTCGAGGAACCCCAACACCTGGTCGCGGAGGTCCTCGCCGTGCAGCACCCGACGGCGTTCGGCGTAGACGACCAGGCGCTGCTTGTTGAGCACCTCGTCGTACTTCAGCACGTTCTTGCGGATCTCGAAGTTCTGCTGCTCGACCTGCGACTGTGCGGACTGGATCGCCCGGGAGACCATTTTCGACTCGATCGGGACGTCCTCCGGCACGTTCAGCCGGGTCAGCACCTGCTCGACCATCTGGGACTTGAACAACCGCATCAGGTCGTCGCCCAGCGAGAGGTAGAAGCGCGACTCCCCCGGGTCGCCCTGCCGACCCGACCGGCCACGCAACTGGTTGTCGATCCGGCGCGACTCGTGCCGCTCGGTGCCGAGCACGTAAAGCCCGCCGAGCGCCGTGACCGCGTCGTGCTCGGCCTGCGCGCCCTCGGTCGCGATCGCCAACGCGGCGGGCCACGCGGCCTCGTACTCCGCGGGGTTCTCCTCGGCGTTCAGACCGCGCCGTTCCAGTTCGTCGTGCGCGAGGAACTCCACGTTGCCGCCGAGCATGATGTCGGTGCCTCGACCGGCCATGTTCGTCGCCACCGTGATCGAGTGCAGCCGACCGGCCTGGGCCACGACCGCGGCCTCCCGGGCGTGCTGCTTCGCGTTCAGCACCTCGTGGCGCACCCCGCGCTGCTTGAGCAGCTTCGAGAGGTGTTCGGACTTCTCCACCGAGACCGTGCCGACCAGGACCGGCTGGCCGCGCTCGTAGCGCTTGGCGATGTCCTCGACGACCGCGTTGTACTTGGCGGCCTCGGTCTTGTACACGAGGTCGGCCAGGTCGCGGCGGACCATCGGTTTGTTGGTGGGCATGTTGACCACGCCGAGCTTGTAGATCTTGTCGAACTCGGCGGCCTCGGTCATGGCCGTACCGGTCATCCCGGACAACTTCTCGTAGAGCCGGAAGAAGTTCTGCAACGTGATCGTGGCGAGCGTCTGGTTCTCGTCCTTGATGTCGACGCCTTCTTTGGCCTCGATGGCCTGGTGCATGCCCTCGTTGTAGCGGCGGCCGGCCAGCACGCGGCCGGTGTGCTCGTCGACGATGAGCACCTCGCCCTCGACGACGATGTAGTCCTTGTCGCGCTTGAACAGTTCCTTGGCGCGGATCGCGTTGTTCAGGTAGCCGATCAGCGGGGTGTGCACCGACTCGTAGAGGTTGTCGATGCCCAGCCAGTCCTCGACCTTGTTGATGCCCTGCTCGTGCACGGCCACCGTGCGCTTCTTCTCATCCGTCGAGTAGTCGCCGGTCTCGGCGACCTTGCCCTCGCGAATCGAGTCCTTCGACGGCTCGCCCTTGCGCAGCATCAGCACCAGGCGGGCGAACTCGCCGTACCACTTGGTGGCCTGGTCGGCCGGGCCGGAGATGATCAGCGGGGTGCGGGCCTCGTCGATCAGGATCGAGTCGACCTCGTCGACGATCGCGTAGTGGTGGCCGCGCTGGACCATCTCCTCGGCGGACCAGGCCATGTTGTCGCGCAGGTAGTCGAAGCCGAACTCGTTGTTGGTCCCGTACGTGACGTCGCAGTTGTACTGCGCGCGGCGTACGTCCGGCGCCTGCTGACCCAGGATCGTGCCGACGGTGAGCCCGAGGAACCGGTGGATACGGCCCATCAGATCGGCCTGGTACTCGGCCAGGTAGTCGTTGACGGTGATGACGTGAACGCCCTTGCCGGTCAACGCGTTCAGGTAGGTCGGGCAGGTCGCGACCAGGGTCTTGCCCTCACCGGTGCGCATCTCGGCGATGTTGCCCAGGTGCAGCGCTCCGCCGCCCATGACCTGCACGTCGTAGTGCCGCTGCCCGAGCGTCCGCTTGGCGGCCTCGCGGACCGTCGCGAATGCCTCGGGCAGGATGTCGTCGAGGGTTTCCTTGCCCTCGGAGAGGCGCTTGCGGAACTCGTCGGTCATCGCGCGCAGTTCGGCGTCGGACATCTTCACGAAGTCCGGCTCGAGGGCGTTGACCTGCTCGGCGATGCTCGCCAGTTTGCGCAGCGTCTTGCCCTCGCCGGTACGCAGCATCTTGTCGAGGAGATTGGGCACGCTGACGAACTCCCTATTGTTCCGGCATCGGTGCGGCACACCGCGCTACACGTGAGTGAGCGCAGCGAGCTGACCAATGTGACAGCAGCGTTCGCTCACGTCCGACCAGAGCGCAGCGAGGCCGGACATGAGCCGTACCGGTCATCGTATGGGGACAACGTTCGGGCCGGACGTTTCGCGCCCGGGGGTTCTTTCGTGCCGTCGAGGTGTCGGACGGCATCCGGTGCACCACGTGGTCGAGAACTTCGAACGCCGCGTCGAGATGACCGCATGCCGAGCCGGTGGCCCCGGTGGGTAGAGTTCGCATCGATCGGTCGGTACGGCGGCAGTCCGCACGGTAGGAGCGAGCTGGTATGGCCCAGGCGAAACAGGTGAAGACCACCGGCTACGGGGCGAACGGCCGACCCGTCTCGTGGATCGCGGTGCTCGTCATCTGTGTCGGATTCACGATCGGTGGCGTGGCCCTCTGTATGAACCCGCCGAAGTGGCCGATCTTCTGGGCCGGGGTGGTCGTCACCGGCGTCGGCATCGCCCTGGCCTTCGCCTGCAACATGATGATGGACTTCACCACCGAGGAAGAGCACTGATCCCGGCCCTGCAGGGCTGAGCACCGGGCAATCCGCCGTGTGGGCGGCAGGTGTCGACCTGTCGGTCGACGAGGCCCGCCGCATGACGCTCCGGGCGCAGGGCCTTCTCGGGTCGATCACGCCGCGCACCGGCTCCCGCGCCGTCGGCGTCCTGCTGCGGCGGCTGGGGGCGGTCCAACTCGACACGATCAGCGTGCTCGCCAGGTCCCACGAGTTGGTCGCCTACGCGCGGCTCGGACCGGTCGGCCGGGCGGCCGTGGAGGACGCCTACTGGGGCGGCGGGGCGATCGAGTACTGGTCGCACGCCGCGTGCGTGCTGCCGATCGAGTGCTGGCCGTTCTACGCCTTCCGCCGGCGGCGGTTCGCCGAACGCGGGATGCGGTGGCACGACCGACCGCCGGAGTCGGTCTTCGACGAGGTGCGGGCCCGGTTGCTCGACGGTCCGGTGACCGCGACCGAACTCGGCGGAGCGCGGCGCGGCGGGCCGTGGTGGGACTGGAGCGCAACCAAGATCGCGGTGGAGTTCCTGCTCGACACCGGCGAGGTCGTCTGCAGTCGTCGAGTTGGTTGGCGGCGGGTCTACGACCTGCCGGAGCGCGCGCTGCCCCGCCCGATCCGCGAGGCAGACACTCTCGACGACATCGCGTGCCATCGGGAACTGGTCCATCGGGCCGGTGCCGCCCTCGGGATCGGCACCGTGGCCGACCTGGCCGACTATCCGCGGCTGAAGCGCGAGGAAGTGCTCGCGGTTGTCGCCGACAGCGGGCTCGTGCCGGTCCTGGTGGGCGAGCGGCGTGCGGCGGCCTGGGCCGATCCGGCCGCGTTGGCGGCGTTGGGCACCCGCGGGCGGCATCGCACCACGCTGCTCTCGCCGTTCGACTCGTTGATCTGGGACCGTGCCCGGACGCGCCGGGTGTTCGGGTTCAACCACGCTCTGGAGGCGTACAAACCGGCCGGCCGGCGGGAGCACGGCTACTTCGCGATGCCGCTGCTGGCGCAGGGGCAGCTGTGCGGTCGGGTCGACCCGAAACGAATCGGCGACACGCTCGTGGCGCAGTCGGTCTCGCTGGACTCCCGGGCCGCGGTGCAGCCGATGGCGCAAGCCCTGCGGGAGGCGGCGTCCTGGGTCGGGTGCACCGGAACGCGGGTGGAGCAGGTGACGCCCGTCGGGCTCGCGGCGCCGTTGGGCGCGGCGTTGGGCGCCGACTGAGCGGCGTCCCGAGGACCGAGCGGAGTGGCAGGCCCGACGCTTTTTCAGGGCCGTCCGCGGAGGGAGGGTCGAGGGGAAAGCCGCTGCGTGACGACTGACCGGCCCGGGCTGGGCCCGGCTGTGCTGATCAACGCCGTTCGGGTGCCGACCCGGCAGGGTCGACACCCGAACGCGCAGGTCGAACTTCAGTGCATGTGCGGCGCGTCGGCGCCGGGGCCCATGGAGGGCTGGTCCATGCCCTTGGGCTGGTCCATGCCCTTGGGCTCGTTCATCGGCATGGTCTCGTCGGACTCGCCCATCGGCTTGGTCACCGGCTTGACCGCGTGGTGCAGTCGGTGGTGCCGCCAGGTCTTGGCCGAGTGGTGCAACGGGCGGACCGGGTGCTGCGTGGTCGACTCGGTGGTCTGCTCCGTGGTCTGCTCGGTCGTCCGGGTGGTCGGCTGGTCGGTGATCCGGTCGGTCGACGGCGTGGCCCCCGGCGCACCGTTGACCGACGGCGTGGCCCCAGGGGTGCCGTGCTCGATCGCGCGGACGTGGTGGGGGAACGGACGGTAGTGGTGCGCCGCCGGGCGCAAGCCCGGGGTCAGCGGCTGGTAGCCGGGGGTCAGCGGCCGCGGCGAGTGGTGCAGCGGACGGTAAGCGTGGTGGGTGAACGGACGGGTGTGGCTGACCGGGTGGCCGGCTTCGGTCGAGGAGCTCTGCTCGCCGACGGCACCGTTGCTCTGGCTGGTCGACTTGACCGGGTGGCCGGACTTGACCGGGCCGGTGGAGTCGGGGTTCTCGTCGGTGATGGCCGGCGTTGCCGAGGAGCCCTTGCCGGAGTCGGCCGGGCCGACCTTGCCGGAGTCCGGCGCGCCCTTGCCCGGCTGGACCGGAGCGGCCTTGCCGGTGTCGGCCGGGGTGCCCTTGCCGGTGTCGGCGGCGCCGCCCCGGGTGTCCGCGGTGCCGCCCTTGGCACTGTCCTGCGCGCCGTGCGGGTCGCCCTTGGGCTGGCCGGTGTCACCCTCCGGCGCCCAGGACTCGCCGGCCGGCTTGTGGTGCAGCGCCTTGGCGGGCTTGTTCGCCTGGGCGTTGCCCACCGAGTCGTCAGAACCGGCCGCCGACTTGGCCGGCTTGGCGCCACCGGTGTTGTCGTCGTACTCGCCGGCGGGCTTCTCGGAGTGGCCGCGGTCCATCCCGGAGTGGGCGACCGGCTGACCGGCGGGCGACTCGTCGCCCGCTCCGGCCGGCGCACCCGAGGTCGGGGCGTCGGCGCTGTCGTCGGGCTTGGTGTCCGGCTTGCCGGGCTTGCTGAGCTTGTGGCTGGGCTTCGGCGGCACGCTGGTGCTGGTGTCGTTGCCAGGGTCCGGCGCTTCGCCACGGGGGGCGGCGCCCGCAACAGGCGCGAACATCGCCCCTGCCGTCATGACCACGGCAACCACTCCCGTGACGATGGACATCCTGCGCATACTCAATCCCTTCGTCGGCTGACCCGGACCCGCACGGAGATCCCCGCTGGGCGTGCCCGGTCGTATTCGTGGGGGTCCGGGCCCCGGCCGGGCGGGCCGAGAGCCGGACGTACAACAGATGATTTAGCCCCAAGAGTCACATACGTAACACGACATGCCGCAAACCACAGAATTAATCGTCTCTTTTGGTCGCGAACCGCCTGTGCGGCCCCGTAGGGCCCCCGGGCTCCGGTCGCTGCGGGTGGGCAAGGGCAGAATCCCCGCATGAAGTTCCACCACGAGATGACTTATCGCGCCCTGACCCCCGCCGTGTACCGGATGCTGACCGATCCGCAGTTCCAGGAGCAGCGGGCGAAGGCCGGCAACCCGGAACAGGCGGAATCCTCGGTGGTGACCACGCCGGACGGTGACGTCATCATCACGGTCAACCGGCTGCTGGCGGTGCAACTACCGGGCATGCTGCAGCGGCTGACCGGCGACCGGGTGCGGATCCTGGAGACCCAGACCTGGCAGCACGCCGACCCGGCGGCCATGACCCGGGACGGTCATCTGACGGCGGGCGTCGTCGGGCATCCCGGCGGGGTGGAGGGCACGCTGCACCTCGCGGAGTCCGAGAGCGGCACCACGTTCACCGTGGACGCCGACATCAAGGTGAACGTGCCGCTGGTCGGCGGCAAGATCGAGTCCTTCATCGCCGAGATGCTCACCAAGCTGATGACCAAGGAGCAGGAACTCGGGCGCGCCTGGCTGGGCGAGCCCGCCCCGTGACTCCGTCCGGTGCACACCGGCGACCCGGTCAGCTGATGTCGAGCAGCTTCTCGCGGATGGCGTAGAACACCGCCTCCATCCGGGAGTGCAGTTGCAGCTTCTCCAGGATGTTGCGGATGTGGTTCTTGACGGTGTTCTCGCTGATGAACAGGATGCCGGCGATCTCGCGGTTGTTCCGGCCGCGCGCAACCAACCGGAGCACCTCGAGTTCGCGGTCGGTCAGGGTCGGGGACTGCAGTCGGTCGCGTTCCGGCTGCTTGGCGACCATCGCCGCGAACTCGGTCAGCAGCTTGGAGGCCATCGAGGGGCTGATCAGGGACTGCCCCTGGTGGACGGCACGGATGCCGCAGGCCAACTCGTCGACCGAGATCTCCTTGAGCAGGTAGCCCGTGGCGCCTGCCTTGATCGCCTCGTAGAGGTCGCCCTCGTCGTCGCTGATCGTGAGCATGACGATCTTCGCCACCGGAACGGCCTGCTTGATCGCGGCGGCCGCCTCGATGCCCGAGCGACGGGGCATGCGGATGTCGAGCAGCACGACGTCGGGCAGCAGATCGATCGCGGCGGCCACCGCCTGATCGCCGTCCGCGGCCTCGCCCACCAGGAGCAGATCGGGTTCGTGGGAGAGGACCATCTCCAGCCCGCGCCGGAACAACGCGTGGTCGTCCGCGATCAGAACCCGGATCGGTTCGGTCGGCGGCCCCGACTGGCGCGGAATCGCCTCATGGCCTGGCTGGGTCACTCACCCAACGTAACCCGCGCCGGCCGATCCGGCCGAACGAACGCGAAAGCATATTCGGAATGCGATCCGGACGATGACGGATGATGACGGACGACCCTGCGCCGGCAGCGTCAGGTGACCAGGCGGATCACCCCGTAGTCATACCCGCGTCGGCGATACACCACCGAGGGGCGGTGCGCCTCGGCGTCCACGAACAGGTAGAAATCGTGGCCGACCAGCTCCATCTCGTAGAGCGCTTGGTCGAGACTCATCGCAGATGCGTGGTGGGTCTTCTCGCGGACGATGAACGGCCCCTCGTCCGGGATCGCGCCGGCGAACGGGTCGTCGGGAGCCGGCTCGGAATGGGCCGCCGAACCGTTCGGGGCGGACAGCGCCGCCGTGGCCGCGGCGACCGACACCGGGGTGCGCGCGCCGTGGTGCACCCGCCGGCGGTCGGCGGACTTCCGCAGTCGAACCTCGAGCTTGGAGTGCGCCAGGTCGAGGGCGGCGTACGGATCGGCGGCGGCCGCCTCGGCCCGAATCACCGGGCCACGAGTCCGACAGGTGATCTCGATCCGTTCGCAGACGTCGGCGAGCCTCGGATTCCGTTCCTTGGACACCTCGACATCGAGACTGATGATCTTCCCGTCCCACTTCTCCAACTTGGCCAACTTCTCGACAGCGTGCTGCCGGAATCGTTCCGGCACCTCGGTACGCCGGCCCTTGACCACGATCTCCACGCGTTCCTCCCAGGACTAGGGGACTGCGGATCTGTCGGAGCGTCAGATTTGTGCGGCAACTCCCTGCGTGGTGCTGTGTTGTCTGGACATGGGCCCGCGGCGTCCAGCGGGATGCATGGCAAGGCGGAGGAGGAGGCGATACCGGGTTTTGTATCGCCGACGACGACAACGCAGCCAGGCGCCCGCTGGGCGTCGCGGAAGGCAGCCTGCCCGGCCGACCTGGTTTTCTACCCCACATTCGCCTGCTGAGGGGCTCGCAGCGCATCGCGCCACTAATGCCCTTCTCCCGGGTCGAAGGCCATCTGGACCTTCGGCGGGGCAGGACTTACTCCTAAACCGCACCGTGATCGGACGACAAGAAGTCGCCTTACGTGGACCGCTTCGCCTGCGGCTGGCATCGGCTTGCCGGCGCGCGCTGTGTTGCCGCGCCCCGGCGCAACCACGGACCCGGGCAGGTGCCATACCCACGACGCTAACGGCTCGCGCCGCGCGCGAACAGGGCCGAAGGTCCATGCTGTGCCACGGCCAGCACAGCTGCGCCGAGAACCGTTGCGCCGCCCGCCCGAAGCGCCCGACTTGCCTCGGCCAACGTGGCGCCGGTGGTCAGCACGTCGTCCACGATCACGACCGGCGGCGCGTTCGGGCACCGGCGAAGCCCGAAGGCGCCCGCCAGATTCGCCGCCCGCGCCGCCGGACTCAATCCGACCTGGTCGAGCACGGGCCTGCGGTGCTCGAGCAGCGCCGCCACCCGGGCATCGCACCCGCCGGCCCGTAAGGACTGCGCGGCCGCGCGCGCGAATCGCGCCGTCGGGTCGTGGCCCCGCGCCCGCCGCGCGGCCCGACTGCTCGGCACGGGCACCAGATCGACCGGGCCGACCCCGCCCATGACCACCAGGACCGCGTCGGCCAATGCTCGCCCCAACGGGACGGCCAGAGCGGTCCGCCCGCGCTCCTTGTGTGCCAGCACCAGTTGCCGTGCCGGCCCGCCCCAGGACGTGCAGGCCGCCGCCCGGTCACACCCCGCCGGCGCGCGGACAAGCCGAGCACCACGCAGCTGCGCCAGGCACTGCGGGCAGGCCGCCGCCCGGGTCGCCTGCCCACAGCCGGCGCAGGTGCTCATCGCCACCAGGTCCGCGGCGGCCAGCCAGAGGCCACGCCACCACCCCGGCGGCGCCATCGGGTCCATCCGAATTGCCGCCATGCCCCTCACCCTCCCCGCCCCTCCCCCGCGGCCCGGGGCAGTAGCGGCGGCCTGTGGACAACGACGCAGCGACCTCGACCTGTGGACAATGCTCCTCGGTGACCGGTCAACCCGGATAGGTCGCGAAGGCGCCGGTCCCGATCGGCAGCCAGCCGCCGCCCGGCCGCAGCCGGTACACCAGCTTCTTGCTCGTCGTGGCGATCATCGGTTGTCCCGGTGCCACGGCCAGCGCGGTGACGTCCGCCAACGACGGGCCGGACTCCACCGCGACCCCGCCCAGGTCGACCGAGAACGGTTGCGGCGCAGTGTTGTGTTCGGCCGCCAGCACGGTCAACCGATCCGGCTCCGACCAACCCACGTCGGCGACGTCGCCCAACCCGTAACCCAGCCGGCGCAGCGAGCCGACCCCGACCCCCGCGGCGTCGGCGCTGATCAGCGCGATCAGCACCTCGGGGCCGTCCGCGGCGTCGAGCACCAAGGCCATCCGCACGCCGTCGGAGGACACCCGCATCCGACGTATCTGACTGGGCAGGAAGCCGTCGGTGGTCGCGGTCGTGGTCAGCCCGTTCGGCTCCAGCCGGCGCAGCACCCGCGTCGGTCCGCTGCCGTCCAGCACCCAGAGGTTGCCGTCCTGGTCGAAGGTCAACGACTCCAGATCCGAGCCGGACAAGGCCGTCGTCAGGTGATCCGGGGTCTCCCCGCTGGACGTCCAAAGGGTCTTGCGGTCCTTGGAGATGCCCGCGAACATCCCGCCCCCCGGGGAGACCGCCATCTCGGCCAGCGCGCTGGTCGGATCGAACGGCCCCGGCTTTCCGGGCGTCCCGACCGAGTAGGCGATTCCGTCGCGCAGGTAGTAGGCCGACGGCTCGGGGGGCCGAAGGTCCGCGGGCGACCAGCGGGCCACGTCGGTGGCCACCAGGTCGCTGTTCCCGTGCCCGCCGAGCAACAGCGGTTTGCCCCCCGCGGAGACGTCCACCGAGTTGATGTCCGGGTCGGAGGTCAACGTCATCACCAGTTGCGCCAGCAGGTTGTCCCGGTCGGTGGCGGCGTTGGGGACCGAGGCCGGGATCAGGTGCACGACGGCCTGCCCGGATGCGATCTGCACCGGGCCGTCCAGCGTCGCCCCGGCCGGGACCGCGCTGGTGACGACCGGGGCGAGCCAGCGCGACGGCCCCCGGAGCAACGCGGTCGCCAGCGCGGTGGGCAGGTCGGAGTCGCGGCGCAGGTGGATCGGGTCGGGCACGAGTACCGGCGACTGCCGGCCGACGGCGAGGAACTGCAGGTCGAGGTCGGCGTACTCACGGTCGAAGTCCTGGTGGGACACGAACAGTCCGTCGGGCAGCGTGTCGATCCGCCAGTTCCCCTCGTCCTGGACCAGGCCGAACTCGGCCACCACGGAGCGACCCGGTTGGGCGTCGAGGAAAACCCCTTGGTCGTCGACGGTTCCGGCCGACGGAGCGGTGAACTCCAGGTGGTCGGGGGCCCTGGCGGAGATCCGCTCCTGGGTGTGGTCGTAGACGGTGACGCCGCTGTCGGGTCGCCAGCGCGTCGCGGCGCCCTGGGTCAGGTACTCGCGCGCGGTGCGCAGGCCGTCCTGAACCGCTCCGGATGCCTCCAGAAAGCCGGCCACGATCGAGTAGACGCTGTCGCCGGGATGCGGCCCCTCGGCGAAGACCCGCACCACCGGGTCGCCGCCGGGGCGCTCGGGCGCCGGCGCCACGTTCGCCCCTCCCGGTGTCCCGCTGGCGGGTATCTGCGCACAGGACGCGAGCAGGACCAGGGGCAGCAGACGGCCCACCCGACGGAAAAATGACCCCGAGTCAGATCGCATCCGGGCCCCGATTGTGTCCCACCTGTTCGGAACCGACGTGGTCCACCTCGCCCCGCCCGGACTCGGGCCCACGCAGTCCCTCGCGCTGCGTCCGGCCGCGATCCGGGGACTCGAGCGACGCGGGGCCGGCGTCGTGCGGCACCGCGCCGGACGACCGCGGGGGTTCCAGATACACCGGCGAGCCGTGCAGCACCCCGCCCACAGTCCTGGGCAACGTCAAGCGGAACACCGCCCCGGCGTGCGGCCGGCCCCACGCCTGCAACCAGCCGCCGTGCAGTTGCGCGTCGCCGCGAGCGATCGACAGGCCCAACCCGGTGCCCCCGGTGCGCCGGGCCCGGGACGGGTCGGCGCGCCAGAACCGGTTGAAGACCAGCGCCGCCTCGCCCTCGCGCAGGCCGATTCCCTGGTCGCGGACGGCGACCGCCACCGCGAAGTCGTCGGCCCCGACGATCACCTGCACATCGCGTCCCTCACCGTGCTCGACGGCGTTCAGCAGCAGGTTCCGGAGCACCCGCTCGATGCGTCGAGGGTCGATGTCGGCCACGGCGTCGCGGTCCGGCTCGAGGACCACGATCCGGCAGCCGTACTCCCCCGCCGCCAACGGCTCGATCCCGTCGACCACCCGGCGCACCAGATCGCGCAGGTCCGTCGACTCCGGGTCCAGCACCGCGGCACCGGCGTCGAAACGGCTGATCTCGAGCAGCTCGGTCAACAACGCCTCGAACCGGTCCAGCTGATCGTGCATCAGTTCCGCGGACCGGGCGACCGGGGCGGTGAAATCCTCCCGTTGCTCGTAGAGCACGTCGGCGGCCATCCGGATCGTGGTGAGCGGCGTACGCAGCTCGTGGGAGACGTCGGACACGAACTGCTGCTGCACCGCCGAGAGGTCCTCCAGCTGACGGATCTGCCGCTGCAGGGCCGAGGCCATGCCGTTGAACGACGACGCCAGGCGGGCCAGGTCGTCCTCGCCCTGTTCGACCATGCGTTCGGCCAGCCGACCGGACGCCAGCCGCTCCGCCACCCGGGCGGCGGCCCGCACCGGCTTCACGGTGCTGCGGGTGACCAGGAAGGCGATCGCGCCCAGCAGTACCAACAACGAGCCGCCGGCCACCGCCAGTCGGGAGCGGACCAGCGCCAGCGTCTTCTGCTCCCCGGTCATCGGGAACAGGAAGTACAACTGGTAGGTGCCCGCCCCGGCGATCGTGAACTGCCGGCCCGCCACCAGCGCGGGCACCCGCGGCCCCTTCGGCGGGCACGGATCGTCGGTGGGGCCGTAGCACAAGGCCAGGAACTGCTGCACGCGCCCGCCGGCCGCGTCGGTGACCGCCTTCATCAACGCCGCCGTGACGCTGTCCGGTCGGACGCCACCGGTGGCCACCCGTAGTCGAGCCGCGGGCACGTCGGCCTCACTGTTCGGCGACGGGATCAGCACCAACTCGTAGAGGCTCGACGAACCGGCCGCATCGCGCAGCCCGGTCACCACCTGGGTGAGCAACTGACCTACGTCGGCACGCTGGAGGGTCCCGGCGGCGTCGAGCTTGGCCTGGGCCGAGGCGAACCCGGTGTCGGCCTGGGCCAGCGACGCGGAGACCTTCGCGCTGACCAGGCCGTCGCGCACCCCACCCATGAGCAACTGGCCCAGCAGGATCAGCACGGTGACCGAGAGCGCGAGCGTCGCACCGACCACCCGGAAGGTGATCGACCGACGCCAGTAGCCGAGCAGGCCCCGGGTCAACCGGCGGGGGGCTCCGACCACCCGCCGGACCAGGCCCCGGCGGGGCACCGTGCCGGATCGTTTCACCACCGGCCCGGGCTCGCGGGGCAACCCACTGGTGGTCGCCTCGGGCGAGCCCAGCCGGCGCCGGCGGATCTGCCGCATTTAGTGGTCTGTCCGGCCTGTGGACAGGCGGCGTCCGCGGCGCCGGCCGGGCGCCTCGCTGCGTTGTCGTCGTCGCACGATGCTCCGCATCGAGCTCCTCCTCCGCCTTGCGATGCATCCCGGCCGATCACCGCGTACTTCCACCGCACAGACCGGACAGACCACAGACCTCAGGCCGGCCCGGCCTTGTACCCCACGCCGCGGACCGTCACCACGATCTCCGGACGCTCCGGGTCGTGCTCGATCTTCGACCGCAATCGCTGCACGTGCACGTTCACCAAGCGGGTGTCCGCGGCATGCCGGTAACCCCAGACCTGCTCCAGCAGCACCTCGCGGGTGAAGACCTGCCACGGCTTGCGGGCCAACGCGACCAACAGGTCGAACTCCAGCGGGGTCAGCGCGATCGCCTCCCCGGCCCGCTTGACCGAATGCCCGGCGACGTCGATGTCCAGGTCCGCGATCGTCAGGCTGGCCGGCGTCTGGTCGTCCTGGCGGCGCAGCCGGGCCCGGACCCGGGCCACCAGCTCCTTCGGTTTGAACGGCTTCACCACGTAGTCGTCCGCGCCGGACTCCAGGCCGAGCACGACATCGACGGTGTCGGACTTCGCGGTGAGCATGACGATCGGCACCCCGGACTCGGCGCGGATCGCCCGGCACACGTCGATCCCGTTGCGCCCGGGCAGCATGAGGTCGAGCAGGACCAGATCGGGTCGCCGCTCGCGGAAGGCGACCAACGCGCTGTCTCCGTCGCCGCAGACGATCGGCTCGAATCCCTCGCTGCGCAACACGATCGTGAGCATCTCGGCCAGGGCGGTGTCGTCATCGACCACCAGGACCCGCAAAGTCATGGGCTCATCGTCGCACCTACCGCGCGCGCAAGCAGGTAGGCAGACAGACACAGCCTCCAGTCTCCCAAATTCCCCTGCCGGAGTGAGCGCTCGGCAGCGACCAGCACAGCCGGGCACGTCAGTCCGGTCAGCGGCCGAGCAGGTCGGACAGCGAGTCGGCGGTCGGCGAGTGCAACACCCCCACCTCGGTGACCAGCGCGGTGATCAGCCCCGGCGGGGTGACGTCGAAGGCGGGGTTGAAGGCCGCGCTGCCCGCCGGCGCCAGTTGTCGGCCTGCCAGCGTGGTGACCTCGCTCGCCGCCCGCTGCTCGATCACTATCGCGGCGCCGTCGGGCGTGGTCGGGTCCACGGTGGTTCGCGGCGCGACGACCACGAACGGGATGCGGTGGTGGGCGGCGGCCACTGCCAGGCCGTAGGTACCGATCTTGTTCGCCACCGAACCGTCGGCCGCGATCCGGTCCGCGCCGACCACCACCAGATCGACCTGGCCCGCGGCCATCAGCACCGGGGCCGCGCAGTCCGGGAGCACCGTGTACGGCACGCCGTGTCCGGCGGCCTCCCACGCGGTCAGGCGGGCTCCCTGCAGCAGCGGCCTGGTCTCGTCGATCCACAGCCGGGTCAGCCGCCCGGCGTGGTGCGCGGCGAGCACGACCGCAAACGCGCTGCCGGTCCCGCCGACGGCCAGGGCTCCGGTGTTGCAGTGCGTCAGGATGCGTGCACCGTCCGGAACGAGGGTCAGCCCGTGCGCCGCCATCCCCGCGCTGGCGGCGTCCTCCTCGGCATGCAGCGCCCGCGCTTCGGCCAGCGCCACCCCGGGCTCACCGCTTGTTGTGGCGGCGGCGAGCACCCGCGCCACCCCGGTCGCCAGGTTGACGGCGGTCGGCCGGGCGCGCGCCAGTTCCCGTGCGGCCGCGGTGAGGTCGAGCCCGCGGGCAGCCGCAAGTGCCACTCCGTACCCACCGGCGATGCCCAGCAACGGTGCGCCGCGCACCGCCAGGGTCTGGATGGCCTCGACGAGCTGCGCGGGCGTGGTGCAGACCAGCTCCACCTCCGCGGTCGGCAGCCGGGTCTGGTCGAGCAGCACCACAGCCGGGCCGGCATCGGCGTCGTCACGCCAACGAAGCGCGGGTGGGGGCACGCGCTCGATCCTCCCGCGATCCGCCTGCCGCGCAGCCGTTCGGGGGTACTCCGAACCGCCCGGGGGTACCGGCACCAATCCGGCACCCAGTCCTGAAACGTATTAATTGCGGCGTCGTTAACATCCTGACCCGGGACCGCAACACATGATGGGTGCGGCGCCAGTCGTTGCAGGGAAGGATCGTCGTCGAGGCCGGCGAACCTGAACGCCAGAACCTGTAGCTGAACACCGTTGACGGCTAACAATTCACGGTCAGCGCGGCGACGCGCGAGAGGATAAGTGGCACATGAGAACTACCAAAACAGCCGCCGGCATCGCCGCGGTCGTGCTGTTCGCCGGTCTGAGCGGGTTCACCTTCGCGCCGGCGCCCGACGCGCCCTGTGACCCGAACGCCCCGGGCAGCTGCGACAAGTACAAGCCGGGCGACCCGTTCGTGGACGACGGGAAGCCGCCCGTCCCAGGGCCGAAGACCATCGTGATGAAAACCTTCACGATCTTCCCGGCCACGGTGACCGGCAAGCCGGGCGAGGAGTGGACCGAGGACAACCGGGACATCGCCACCCACAACCTCACCACGATGACCGATCTCGACAAGCACAAGGGCGACAAGAAGTACACCGGCGGCAACATCGCACCCGACGTGATGGGCGGCCAGAAGGCGAAGTTCAAGATGCCCAAGAAGCCGGGCACGTACAAGATGGTCTGCTTCTACCACCAGCAGATGCAACTGACGGTCCACGTCAAGTAACCGAACACGCCTGACCGAGGCGTGCCGCGGCCCTGCGGCACGCCTCGACGCTCGTCCGGGCACGTCTGTCCACCGGCCCGTAGCCCGTCCGAAGGCCACGGCGCGGAAAAGCTGGATTCAGCACTGTCGACACTGAGTAACAGTCTGCGCAAGGGCGTGCCGAATACCCATTTTTCGCACCCTTGCGCATGGACAATGGCTTCCATGATCGTTGCCCGCCACCTGGGACCCATCTGGAGCACCGCGTTCGGCGTCGCGCTGATCGCCGGTCTGGCCGGGTGCGGCGCCACGATCACGGCGGCCCAGCCGCCCGCCCCTTCCCCGTTGCCGGTGGTGGCAGCAACCCCGACGATCGGGGTGATCCCGTCGGTGAACCCGATCCCGATCAGCAACGGGTTGGCGCCCACGCCGGCCACCGCCACGATCCGGATGTACACCGACGCGCCGTTCGAACCGGCGACGCTGACGGTCCCCCCGGCCACCGTGATCACGGTGATCAACGAAGGCCGGGAGATCTGCAACCTCAGCGATCAAGGACAGGGGATCGGCAGCAACGACATCGGACCGGGTTCCTCGGTGCACATGACCGCCCCGGACACCCCTGGTACCTACAGCTACAACTGCACCTATTACCCCGAGACGATGAAGGGCACGCTGATCGTGGCCAACGTGACCACGCCCAGCAGCGCCACGCCGGCGACCGCGACGCCCACGGCCACCGCGTCGCCGACGGTGAGCCCGACGGCCACGACGAGCGCGACGCAGACCACGAGCCCGACGCATACGACGACTCCCGCGGCACCGCCCGAGGGCGCTTCACCGGGCCCGGCCCAGCCGCCCACGCCAGGCGGCCCGGGGTATCTCAAGCACCCCGAGAAGTGTCGGAGGCCCACGTTCCAGCAGGCCCACCTACATGCTTGCGCGGGCTACGGAATCTCCCCGTCGAGCAAGCCGACGGACGACGATTCGGACGGTCCGGACGACGATTGAGCGTCAGCCGGCGGCATGCATCGGGACGACCAGCCGGCCCGGATCTCGATCAGTAGGAGCGGCCGAACAGCACCCGTTTGCCATACGCCGACGGGTTTCCGCAGCGCACGCACAACCCGGTCTCGCTCGGGGCCTCGATCGGCACGCAGCGCGGAGTGGCCGCGGTGGTGGCCTTGATGTCGTCCTCGCAGGCGGGTTCTCCACAGTGGAAGGCCCCTGCCCAACCGGTGGAAACCGCTGCGACGAACGCCTCCCACTCCTCGACGGTAGCCGTGTTGTCGTCGCGGAACTGCGTGGCCCGGGCCAGCATCGCGGCCTGGATCTCCTCGAGGATGCCCGGCAGTGCCTCGGCCAGCCCGTCCAGCGGCAGCGTCTGCTTGTCCCCGCCGATCCGCCGGGCGACCACGGCGACACCGGCCGCCAGGTCGCGCGGCCCGAGTTCGATCCGCACCGGGACCCCGCGCATCTCCCAGTCGTTGAACTTGAACCCCGGCGACAGCTGCGGCCGGTCGTCGACGCGCACCCGCAGGCCCGCCGCCGTGCAGCGCGCGGCCAAGGCGTCGACGGCGGCAGTCACCTCGACCATCGCCTCGCCACGGCCGACCGGCACGATGACCGCCTGGTAGGGCGCCAGCCGCGGCGGGAGCACCAGGCCCTGGTCGTCGCCGTGGGCCATGATGATTGCCCCGATCATCCGGGTCGACATGCCCCAAGAGGTCGTGTGGCAGTACTGCTGGCCGCCCGAGGAGGCATCGGCGTACTTGATGTCGAAGGCCTTGGCGAAGTTCGTGCCCATGTAGTGCGAGGTGCCCGACTGCAAGGCCTTGCCGTCGCGCATCATGCCCTCGATCGTGAACGTCCGCAGCGCGCCCGCGAACCGCTCCCCAGGGGTCTTCTCGCCCACCACGACGGGGATCGCCGCGAGGTCGCGGGCGACCTCGGCGTACACCCCGACCATCTGCAGGGTCTCGCGCATCGCGTCGTCCTCATCGGCGTGCGCGGTGTGGCCCTCCTGCCAGAGGAACTCGGTGGTGCGCAGGAACATCCGCGGCCGCAGTTCCCAGCGCACCACGTTCGCCCACTGGTTCAGCAGCATCGGCAGGTCTCGGTGCGACGAGATCCACTTGGCCATCATCTCGCCGATGATCGTTTCCGAGGTGGGCCGGACGATCAGTGGTTCCTCGAGTTCCTTGCCGCCGGCGTGGGTCACCACGGCCAGCTCCGGGGCGAACCCCTCGACGTGTTGCGCCTCGCGCTTGAGGTACGACTCGGGGATGAACAGCGGGAAATAGGCGTTGTCGTGCCCGGTCTCCTTGATCCGTGCGTCCAGCGCTGCCTGCAGCAGTTCCCACAGCCGGTAGCCGTAGGGCCGGATCACCATCGTGCCCTTGACCGGGCCGCGGTCGACCAGCTGCGCACGCAGGACGATGTCGTTGTACCAGCCGGAGAAGTCCTCGCTCTGCGGGATCACCGCGCGCTCGTCACGTGCCATTCGGTCACCCTATCCAGGGGGCGGACGGGCGACGGCCTCGCGGCTCGGGCCCGCTGACGGTGCGTCAGACCGGCTGCCGGACGGCGCGAACTCCCCCGGCCTCGGCCGTCCGGTGCGATTCATACCGCCGGACGGGTGAATCCGTGGACCGATCGGATCCGAAAAGGCCCGATCCGCGTCGAAGCTCGAAAGAGTCACGGGGGCGCGGGGGGCGATCGGGATGTTCGAGGGGTCGGCGCGGGACGAGGCCTTCACCGAGGTGCCGGACTGCGACCGGCCGACCGCGATGACTGCCTGCGAGCTGTCCGAGCTGCTGTTCTGCAGCACGCTCCAGCCGTCGCAGGTGATCGACATGGAGACGGTGACCGCCGCGCTGGCACAGAGCTTGCGGATCCACGCGGGCCAGTTGCGGACGTGCGCCGCCGAGTTGGCGGCCAGCTACGGCAAGGACCCGGACACCACCTGCTCCCGCATGCGCTGGGCCCGCAACCTCATCGCGGCGAGCTACCCCAAGGCCGGCTGAGCCTCCGTCCCCGCGGTTGCTCCGCGGCTCAGTAGCGGTAGTGGTCCGACTTGTAGGGGCCCTCGACCGGTATGCCGATGTACTCGGCCTGTTGCGGGGTGAGCGTGGTCAGCCGGACCCCGAGGGCGTCCAGGTGCAGCCGGGCCACCTTCTCGTCCAGGTGCTTGGGCAGGGTGTAGACGCCCAGCGGGTAGTCGGCGGTCCGGGTGAACAACTCGATCTGGGCGATCACCTGGTTGGTGAACGAGTTCGACATCACGAAGCTGGGATGGCCGGTGGCGCAGCCAAGGTTCATCAACCGGCCCTCGGCCAGCACCAGGATCGAGTGGCCGTCGGCACTGTGCTCATTGGGAGGGAAGGCCCACTCATCGACCTGCGGCTTGATGTTGATGCGGACCACGCCCGGGGTCCGGGCCAGGCCGGTCATGTCGATCTCGTTGTCGAAGTGACCGATGTTGGACACGATCGCCTGGTGTTTCATCGCGGCCATGTGCTCGGCGGTGATGATCCGGAAGTTGCCGGTGCACGTGACGAAGATGTCCGCGGTGGCGACCACGTCCTCCAGTGTGGCTACCTGGAAGCCGTCCATCGCCGCCTGCAGCGCGCAGATCGGGTCGATCTCGGTGACGATCACGCGGGCGCCCTGGCCGCGCAGGGCGTCCGCGCAGCCCTTGCCGACGTCGCCGTAGCCGCAGACCACGGCGACCTTGCCGCCGATGAGCACGTCGGTGGCGCGGTTCAGCCCGTCGATCACCGAGTGCCGGCAGCCGTATTTGTTGTCGAACTTCGACTTGGTGACCGAGTCGTTGACGTTGATCGCCGGGAACAGCAGCGAGCCCGCCCTGAACATCTCGTAGAGGCGGTGCACCCCGGTCGTGGTCTCCTCGGTGACGCCCTTGATGTCGTTGGCGATCGCCGACCAACGGGCCGGGTCCTCGACCAGCGAGGCGGCGAGCAGGACAAGGACCACCTGCAGTTCCTCGTTGTCGGTGGTGTCCGGGCCGGGGACCGAGCCGGCCTTCTCGTACTCGGTGCCCTTGTGCACCAGCATGGTGGCGTCGCCGCCGTCGTCGAGGATCATGTTCGGCCCGGCGAACCCGGACGCCGCGGGCCATCGCAGCGCGCGCTGCGTGCAGTCCCAGTACTCCTCCAGCGTCTCGCCCTTCCAGGCGAACACCGGCACCCCGCGCGGCTCCTGGGGCGTTCCCGCGCCGACCACGACGGCCGCGGCGGCGTGGTCCTGCGTGGAGAAGATGTTGCAGCTGACCCACCGGACGTCGGCGCCGAGTGCCACGAGCGTCTCGATCAGCACAGCCGTCTGGATCGTCATGTGCAGCGAGCCCATGACCCGGGCCCCGGCCAGCGGTTGGCTGGCCGCGAACTCCGCGCGCACCGACATCAGCCCGGGCATCTCATGCTCGGCCAGCCGGATCTCCTTGCGGCCGAACTCGGCCAGGGACAGATCCGCCACCACGAAATCGGCGGAGCTCAACACAGGCCGGCCACTCATCGATGCCCCCTTGAGAAGATGACGACGTCCAGATGACACGTCGGCCCGGACGAGCCAACCGTGCTTGGTGCTTGTGCTCGTGCTGCGCCTCGATTGTGTCAAGCGGTCAGGGAGTTGCCGACGGGCTGGGTCGGGCGGTCGCAGTCGGCTGCGGATTCACCGGCGCGCCGTAGTTGATGCCCGGAGCACCCTGCTGGTCGGCCGAGTTGTCGGCGGCGTTCTGCGAGGCCCGCAGCGCCGCGGCCCGGGCCGCCAGGATCGAGGTCAGCTGCGGGGTGATCTGGTTCAGCACCCAGGGGATGCTGTTCGGACTGGCGTAGTAGATCGCCTCGGCCAACTCCCCGTCGAGTTCGATCACGTGGCCCTTCTGGACCGCACCCAGGTTCTGATACCCGGCCGTCTGCTTGAGCTTGGCCATGTCCGGCCCCCCGTCCGGGCCGACGATCATCACCAGAACGTCGACACCGTTGAGCAGGCTCAGGTCGTCGGTGGTCAGGTCCACGTTGTAGATCGCCTTCGCGTAGGCCGCCCGGCCCTGCGGGCTGGTCACCGACTGGATGTCGGCGGGGAAGGCCATGTGCAGCGAGGTGAAGAAGCGCGAGAACTCGCCGTACGGGTTGATCACCCGGAACTCCCCGGAGCCGACCGGGCCGGGCGCGGCCACCGCCACCCGCGCGTTCCGCAGTTCCGGATGTGCGGTGAGCAGCGAGGTGAACAAGTCCTCGGTCTGTTGGACGATGTGGGCGGCCGCCGTCGGCCGACCCAGGACCTGGCCCATCGCGTTCATCTCCTCCTCCCAGGAGGAGAAGTAGTCGCGGCTGTCGTCGGAGATCCCGGTGATGGTCGGCGCGACGCTGGACAACTGCTGGAAGTCCTCCTGGGTGACCCCGGAGAACATCGCCATGATCAGGTCCGGCTTCAGCGCCCGCAGGTCGTCGAGGTTGTAGACCTGCTTCATCACCGGGGTGTTCGAGGCCTGCGGGAACCCCGTGGGCATGATCGGGCCGGTGGTGCCCGGCGTCACGTGCCCGTTCTTCGGGTCCCGTACGTCCGCTGTGATCACGACGTAGTTGGCGTTCTGCGCCGGCGGCGGCAGCCACGGCGAGGCCGCCCACGGGTTGGCCGCGCCGAAGTAGTTCTGCAGCGCGATCGGTTCGACGCCGAGCGCGGCCATCGACTCCTGGTCGCGGAACCCGAGCGCGACGATCCGCTTCGGCTCGGTCTCGATCTTGGTGACGCCCCACTTGTGCTTGACGTAGGCCGGGTAGGCGTTCGGCTCGACCGGGTACAGCGGCGCGGTGACGCTCGCGGTCGGCGTCGGGGACGGAGTGCTCGCCTGCTTGGTCGTCGTGCCGTCGAGTCGGCACGCGGCCAGGGCGCACAGCAGCACGATCACCAGGCCGCTCCGGAGGGAACGGAGCGTTCGGCCCGAACGCGGGCTGCGGATCATGGGTGGTCGGACCTCCGGGTGCGGGTCGGGCGTGGCTGGGCCGAGCGGGGGCAACCAGTGTCGACGGTGCGCCGGGCCATGATCATGCTGCCCCCGGGTCGGCCGCGGCCAGTCGAGCCTTGAGCGTGCCGATCGGCGCAACCGGGGTCGGGTCCACGCGCAACGCCAGGGCCAGGTAGATGCTGGCGAAGTCCAGCACACCGGTCAGCCCGGCCAGCCGGACCAAGGGGTGCTCACCCTCGGCTCGAACCTGCGCGACCGGCAGGCCCAATTGATCGGCCAGGCGCCCGGACTCCTCGGCTCGCCGTGCCAGGCGCGGGTCCTCCACCGAGTCCCGCAGCACCACCAGACGCAGTTGGCCCGCCGGCCCGCCGGCCCGGGCGGCGTCGAAGGCCACCACCTGATTGTGGTGCGGTTCGGTCCGCGCCCCGACCACCGCGGGGACCTTCGCGTTCTCGGCCAACTGGTTGCCGAAGCGCGCGGCCGCCGCGGCGGCCACCTCCGTGAAACCCCAGACCATCGGCAGCCCGTCGAACAGGTGCCCGGCAAGCGACTTCGCCGGGTTCACCACGGCGGACGCCTCGGGCGCACAGCAGCGCGCGGTGGTGTCCAACAGGTCGGCAGCAGCCGCGGCCACCTCCGCCCGGACGGCGACCAGCCCCAACGCCTCGCCCAGGCACAGCAGCGGACCGGCCAACGACCACAGGCAGGCACGCGGCTGCCGGCCGGCGGCGTCGACATCCACGTGCAGTCCGCCGGCCCGCACGGCCGCCGTGGCCAAGTCCGAACCGGCGCCGCCCACCGTGACCAACCGAATGCCGCGCCGGACGGCCTCGGCGACCGCGCTGAGCGTCTCCTCGGTCTGTCCCGAGCACGACACCGCCGCCACCATGTCGTTGGGTCCGACCCACGACGGGAGGCCGTACCCCCGGTGCACGACGATCGGGATCACCGACTCGGCGGCCACCGCCACCAGCACGTCGCCCGCGGCGGCCGAGCCGCCCATTCCGGCGACCACCAGCGCCCGTGGACCGGCCCAGTCGGAGGCCGCCCCCACCCGCTCGCGGATCGCCGCGGCGGTGCCGGCTCGCAGCTGCGCCCCGGCCCCGGCGACAGCGGCCAGCATGTCCTCGGGGTCCCCGGCGGCCAACGCCGCCGGGTCGTCGAGCACGTCCAGGGCTGCCAACACTCAGGCCCCGGCACCCGGTGCGCGCGCCTCGTCGATGAGCAGGACCGGTATCCCGTCGCGGATCGGGAAGGCCAGCCCGCATGCCGCGCCGGTGCACACGAGTTCGTCGGCCGCGGTGTCGTGCCGCAGCGGATCGTGCGATGCCGGGCAGGCCAGAATCTCCAGCAGAGCGGGGTCGATGGGCACGGCCTTACCTTCCTACTGTGCAGTTCGAGTCGGGGAGCGGATCTCGGCGAGCACCTGGTCGCGCAACGCGGCCACCCGGGCACCGTCGTCGGCCTCGACGTTGAGTCGCAGCAGCGGTTCGGTGTTCGACGGACGGACGTTGAACCAGGACCCGTCGGGCAGGTTGACGGTCAGCCCGTCGAGGTCGTCCAGCTGGGTCCCGGGTCGCCCGGACCAGGACCGTCGCAGCTGCGCCAGAGCCGCGCCCGGGTCCGGCACGGTGCTGTTGATCTCGCCCGAGGCGGCGTAGCGCTCGAAGCGGCCGACCAACTGGGAGCAGGTGGTCCCGCCCGGGCTGCCACCCAACGCGGCCAGTACATGCAGTGCCGCGAGCATGCCGGAGTCGGCGAACCAGAAGTCACGGAAGTAGTAGTGCCCGGAGTGCTCGCCGCCGAACACCGCTTCGTGCTCGGCCATGACCGCCTTGATGAACGAGTGCCCCACGCGGGTCCGGACCGGGGTTCCGCCGTGCTCGACGATCAGTTCCGGCAGCGCACGGGAGGTGATCAGGTTGTGCACGACGGCCGAGCCGGGATGGCGAGCCAGCTCCCGGACCGCGATCAGCGCCGAGATCGTCGACGGCGACACCGGGCGCCCGAGTTCGTCGACCACGAAGCAGCGGTCGGCGTCGCCGTCGAATGCCAACCCGAGGTCGGCGGCCTCGCTGACCACCATCGCCGCGAGGTCCTTCAGGTTGGCCGGGTCGATCGGGTTCGGCTCGTGGTTGGGAAAGGAACCGTCCAGCTCGAAATACATCGGCACCAGGTCGAACGGCAGCGTCGCGAATACCGTGGGCACCACGTGTCCGGCCATCCCGTTGCCGGCGTCGACGACCACCCGCAGGGGACGTGCCGCGGAGGTGTCGACCAGGCCGTGCAGGTGCGCGGCGTAGTCGGCAAGCAGGTTCCGGGACTCGATCCGGCCCCGGGACGGACCGTTGGTGACCGGCTCGGTGAGCAGCTGCGCGGCGCGGTCGCGGATGCGGTCCAGCCCGGTGGCCAGGCTGATCGGCGCGGCGCCGGCGCGGCAGAGTTTGATGCCGTTCCACCTGGCCGGGTTGTGGCTGGCGGTGAACATCGCGCCGGGCAGGCCCAGGCTCCCGCTGGCGTAGTAGACCGCGTCGGTGCATGCCAACCCGATGTCGACGACGTCGAGTCCGACCGAGCTGACCCCGGCGGCGAACGCGGCGGCCAACTCCGGTGACGAGCCGCGCATGTCGCGGCCGACGACGACCGCCGCGGCACCCGCGCTGAACTCGGCGAAGGCCGCCCCCAAGGCGGACGCGGTCGGGGCGTCGAGCTGTTCGGGGACCAGACCGCGGATGTCGTAGGCGTGCACGATGTCGCCCAGAGACACCCGCTTGGGGTCACCGCCGGACACCATCGCCCCGCCCGTCGAGAATCGTTTCGTCCACACACCCGCCCGTTGCCGTGGCGCAACCGACGTTAGCCGACCGCACCCGAGCCTGGCCGAGCGACACCGGAGCCAGTCCCGCCCGGGGCCGCGAACCGACGCTGGGTCAGTCCGGGGACCGCAGCATCCGTAGGTGCCCGCGCCGGCCGCCGGTTCCCGCAGGCTCCGGATCGTCGGTCGCCTCGCGCGGGCGGCCCACCTCGCGCACGGCGGCGGCCAGCGCCTCGAGATCGTCGGGCGAGGGCCCGGTCCAGCTCGGCTCCGGGGCCAGCCGGATGACGTCCCAGCCCCGCGGCGCGGTCAGCAGCTCGGCGTGTTCGGAGCAGAGGTCGTAGCAGTGCGGTTCGGCGTAGCTGGCCAGTGGACCGAGCACCGCCGTTGAATCGGCGTAGACGTAGGTCAGCGTCGCGGCCGCGGGACGCGTGCAGGCAACGCGCGAACACCGTCTGGAATTCAGCACTGACCCCGCCAATCCTCACCAAACACGCACCCGGCCACGCGCACGTTCACGAAGCGCGACGGTACTCCGCGGCGCACCCGGCGACCCGGATTCCCAAATGCGCCGCGCCGGACGTATCCCACCTGGGATGCACCGCCCGACTAATCTCGCGACGTGCGAATTCGCCGCCGCCGGGGGCCGGAGCCGCATCGGCCATCCGATCCCGCGGCGGTCGAGGCGCCGACCCCGCAACTCGCCCCGGCCGCGGCCGCCTCGGCGGGTCCGCAACGGCGGGCACCGCGCCGGGATCGCCGGGGCCGCGGGCTGCGCGGCCCGCTCGCACCGCCCGAGGTGCCACTGCGCCGGACCCGCGCCGACCGGTTCGCCGACTTGGTGTTGGACGCCGTGGAGCGGCTGGAGGGGCGTTGGCGGCGGGAACTGGCCGACGTGGAGTTCGCGGTCGAGTCGGTGCCGCCGATCGACGCGATCGAGGCGGCGCGCAACTCCGACACGGTCCCGCTGTGCCGGTTGTACCGCGGCGGCGCGGGCCACAACGCGCGGATCGTGCTGTACCGGCGTGCGGTGGAGGCCCGGGCCTCGGCCGGCGCCGAGCTGGCCGCGCTGGTCCAGGACCTGATCACCGAACGGGTGGCGGAACTGCTCGAGGTGGAGCCGGAGACCATCGATCCGGACTACGGGCTGGACTGAGACGAACCCAGGGCCGGACGGCGAACCCGGGGCCGGGCGGCTCAGTCCGCCTGCCTGCTTGCGTCCGCATCGGTGGCCCGACGGCCGGCGGCGCCGGTGGTCACCACGGTGACATCCGGAACGACGGCCGGGACCACCACACTCACCCGCGAGCTGCGCAGCGGGGTGATCGCCAGCCCCGAACCGCCGGTCCGCAGCACCCGCTCGCCGTACACCGGGCCGGACCCGGGTTCCGGGGTGACCACCAGCGTGAAGTGGCCTGTCCCGCCGGAGGCCTGGTCCACCGACACGGCCCGGTCCGGCGGGATCCGTACCAACGTGCTGCGTGGGGCGCCGCTGCCGGCGTAGAGCTGCACGCGGACGACGCCGCCGGCGCCCGGTGCCGCCAACAGCAACCCGGTCGCACCCGCCGGACCGCTGCGCCCGTCCGGGACCGTCGCCGCACCGGACAACGGCGACACCGGTGCCGCCCAGGCGAAGTCCTGGCCACCGTGTTCGGTCCGCACGGCCCGCACCGAGGCGAGCACCGGCCGATCGGCACTGACGACCACGGCCGCCGCCTGGCCGCCGCCGGCCGCGCTCAGGTCGTACTCGCCGACCTTGCCGGCCGGGACCACGACGGTGTCGGCCCCGGCCGGCGCGAATGCGTTGTCGGCCGTCAGCAGACGGACCCGGACGATCGCCGCGCTCTCGCCGGGCGCCACCAGGTAGAGCTTGCGGACGCTGGTCCGGTCCGGCAGCCCCGGGATCACCAGGTCGCGGTCGGGATTCGTGACCGGCACCATCCAGTCGTCGCCGTTGACCACCGCGCCGACGGCGTCGAGGTCGTGCAGCGCGGCGGCGACCGCCCCGCGAGTCGTGCTGACCTCGATGGCCAGTCGCTGGTGGCCCGGTGCCATGGTGTCCAGCGGCAGGGTCACCACGCCGCCGGCCGGAACCGCCACGTCGGTGGAATTCGGCACGTTGACCGGTCCGGTCTCATCCCAGAAGCGCAGGTCGACCGCCGCGGGGCTGGTCTCCGGGTTGGCGAGCACCAACTTCTCGCGGCGCCCCGTGGTGGTGGCCGCGCCGACGAACCACTGGGTCACCGCCGGGGCCGCACAGGGCGTGGCGGAAAGCGCGTTGCCCGCACCGGATCCCGGATCGGTCACGAGTTCCGCGGCCAGGCCGGGGGCCAGACCGTCCTTGCCGCGGACCAGTTGGGCGGGCGCGGCGTCCTTCGAGGTGTCGACCCCGATGGTGCCGGGCCCGGTGAGCCGGCCCCGCACCGTGTTGCCGGGAGCCAGGTCGTCGAGTGTCACCGAACCGCTGGTCGCGGTGCCGTCCGGCGGCGCGGCCGTGATGCCGATCGTCGATCTGACCCCGGGCATCCGATCAACCGCACCGGGGCAGACGAGGTCCGCGGTGTGCACCTCGTCGGTGCCGGCCCGGACCGGGGTGGCGCCGTGCCCCACCAGGCCGACCACCGTCGCGGCGACGACCAACAGCCCGGCGACCAGCCCGGACTGGACGGCGCCACCCTCTGGCAGCAATCCGAGCAGCCGCACGGCCGGCCCGACGGGCCCGGCCGAGGGCCCCGCTCGCCGACGACCCGTCATCGATGCACCGTGGTCCGACGGTGCACGCCGAATAGGGCGTGCACTGCGACATCAGTTCGCTCGCTGCGCCGGCTCATGGGAAGGCCCCCACGATCGCGGCTTCCGTCGACTCCCCGGCGGCCTCCTCGCCCAGGGCGTGCCGGCCGGCGCCGGAGGCCACCGGTGCCGGCTCGGCGTCGTACTGCGCCCGGGCTGCCGCGGCGGGCAGCGCCAGCACGACCAGGAAGAGCAACGCCAACCCCTGCCAGGCCAGGCCCAGACCACGCAGGTGATCGGTGTAACGCACCGTCAGTTCGCCGCCGTTCGTGGGTAGGGACCACGACTGTGCCCAGCCGGCGCGCTGCGCAGGGTGCAGTCGGGCGCCGTCCAACCGGGCGGTCCAGTTCGACTCGGCCGGCTCGGCCAGCGCCAGAACCCGGCCCGGGGGCCCGGGGGGCAGCTGCGCCGTCGCCGAGACGGCGCCCGACGGCAGCGCGACCGCCGCCGCCGCGCCCGGGCCGAGCACGCTCAGCCGGGCGGTGGGCAGCGCCAGGCGCCACAACTCGTGATCGCCCGAGGCACCGACCCGTTCCAGTCCGGGCACGGAGTCCAACGCCTCCGCCACCGAACCGGCCACCGGGGCGCGAACCTCGACGTAGCGGATCGCGAAGTCGGCCAACCGGGGCGTCACGTCGTCGCCACGTGCCGAGACCAGGTCGCCCACCAACGCCCGCAGCCGCGCGTAGGCGTCGGCCGGAACCGACTCGTCGACCGCGCCCAACCGTGGTCCGGCACCGCGGACCAACACGTAGGACAGCTGGGTCGGATCCTGCGCGCGGCCGACCGACCGCAGCACGAGGGTCCGCGGCCGATCACTCGTGGCGGATTCCGCGGCGACGTTTGCCGGGACGGTGTCGGCCGACCCGCGGTGCAGCGGCCCGTCGGCGCCCCGCCACAACCAGGCGGCCCCGGCCAGGACCGGTGCGACCAGCGCAGCCGCGGCCAACCCGGCGGCCAGCGGTTGAGCGATGCCGAAGTCGCGGTGGCGCAGCCGGTGCGGGAGGTCCCGGCAGCCGACCACCGCGGCCACCGTGACGGCGGCCTGCGCGGCCGCGACCGCGACCCCCGGCCAGGCGGCTGCCGGGTGCCCACCGGCCGGTGCGGTGACCGAGATCCGCGAGGCCACCAGGGCCACCAGGTAGGCGTCGATCGCCAGCGCCCAGGCCAACAGCACGATCCCGCGGTCGCGGGCGACCGCCAGGCCGATCAGACCAGCCGCTACCACGCCGAGGGCCAGCAACCCCGGCCCACTGCCCGGGCCGCCGGGGTTCAGCAGAAGCGTCCGCACCACGCTGTGCGCCCGGTCCGACAGCCCCGGGCCGGTCGGCCCGGGCTCGATCAGCAGCCGCACCGGGTGCCGCATCAGGTGCGCCGACCAGGGCAGCAGCGCGACCGGCGGGGCGAGCACCGCGATCGCCGCGCGGCGACGCAGGGCGCCGTCCGATCGGGCGCAGGTCGCCACCACCACTCCAGGCGCGACAAGCAGCACCCAGACCAGCGGCACGAACGCGATCAGCACCGTGGAGAGCAACGCGAATGTCCAGGCGGCCCGCACGGTGCCCGCCCGGCCCGGGACGCCCACGGTCCGCACGCCGGCCCGCACCCACATCGGCAGCAGCACCACGGCGAGGCAGCTGCCCAGCCGGCCTGCCGCGACGGCGCCGGTCAGCGCCGGCGCCAACGCGTAGGCAGCGGCGCCCCAGACCCGGAAGCCGCGTGCGGCAGGCAGTCCGGAACTCGCCCAGTAGGCGCTCGCCCCGGCGGCCGGGACCGCGGCCAACAGCAGGATGCCGACCAGCACGCTCGGCTGACCCAACGTCAGAATTCCGCCGATCCCGAGCAGGCCCAGGTACGCCGGGGCCGCGGCCGGGCTACCAAGTCCGTCGGCGTGCCAGGACGCGGTCCAGGTCGAGGCGAGCTGCCCCAACGAGTGCGGCGCCGGGAGCAGGGCGCCACCGAGCAGCCTGCCGCCACTGATCAGGTGCCGTTCGGCGAGCAGCGTCAGTACGGAAAGTGCGAGCACCAGGATCGCCCCCGGGCTGCGGACCAGTCGGCGCAGCAACATCCCGCCGGCCCCGGCGTCGAGGTCGTCGAAGCCGGGGTCCGGGCCGGCCTCCGCCACGCGGTGCCGCCCGATGGCCTCCCGACCGACCCGGCGTCCGCCGATCGCATGGGTCAAGGCCTCGGCGGCCAGCCCGAACTGGTGCCCGGCCGGCGGGAACAGCCGCCGCAGCGAGCTCGCCATCACCTCGTGGGTGCTGCGCCGGGCCCGGCGCATCCGAAGCACCGCCCGGGGCCGGATCAGCACGGTGCCGACGGCGAGCAGTTCGTCGGCGGCGTCGCGGGGGGCCTTGGCCACCAGGTACGCGGTTGCGCGCACCAGGCTGCCCACCAACAACCGGGGCAGCGCGAGCAGGAATGCCGTGGTCGACAGGTTCGCCAGCAGCACCCGAAGCGCGCCGGCCCGGTCCAGCAGGTGCAGTCGCCCGGAGCCGGCATCGATGCGTCGGCGCTCCCGGGCCGCCGCCTCGGCGTGGTGTACGACGGCCGCGGGCACCACCGCAACCCGATGACCCGCCAACCAGGCCCGCCAGCACAGGTCGACGTCGTCGCGCAGCAGGGGCAGGTACGGGTCGAAGCCGCCCAGGGTGTCCCAGACGTCGCGCCGGATCAGCATTCCGGCGCTGGACACCGCCAGGGTCTCGCGACGGTTGTCGTGCTGCCCCTGGTCCTGCTCGCCGCGCTCCAGCGACGTCTCGCGCCGGCCGCCGGCGTCGATGGTCACCCCGACCTCGAGCAGCACCCTTCGGTCGTACCAGCCGCGGATCTTCGGGCCGACCACCCCGAGCCCCGGGTCCGCCTCGACCGCCGCCAGCAGGTGTGCCAACGCTTCGGGCTCCGGCTGGGAGTCGTCGTGGATCAGCCAGAGCCACTGGTGCTGGAGGTCAACGGGCGGCGCGGGCGCATCGCTCGTCGGCGCTTGTTGTTCGCTTGTGCTCCTTGCTCGTTCCTCGCTCGTCGCAGTCGCTCGCAGGTGCTCGTCGCAGTCGCGCACGGCCGCTTTGACGGCCGCGCCGTAACCGGTCGAGCGCGGCAGGTGGACCATCTGCACCGGCGGCACCTGCCCGTGCAGCAGCTCCAGGGTCGCGTCGAGGCTGCCGGTGTCCGCGACGGCGAGTCGCTGCCACGGCCGGGTCTGCGCGAACAACCCGTTCAGGACCGGCCGCAGCCACCGCTCGCCGTCGTGGGTGACCAGGACGGCGGTGACATGGTGCTCGGTCGCAGTGCTCGATTCGGAGAGCTCGCTCGGTTCGGGCATCAGTGCGCCTTGGACGACAGCTGCACGGCGGTGCGCAGCGCTCCGGTCACAGTAGGACACGGTGCTCGACCGCCCGGCAGGCTTGCCCCAACCGGTGAGGAATCCCTACGTGGCGTTCATTCCCGACCTCCTGGCCGGACCGGGGCAACCCCTGCTCAGCGTTCCGGCGCCCGGAGGGGTCGGCCCCGGTGGCGACTGCGCCGACGGCCCCGACGGCCCCGACGAACCCCGGCGTTGGACGGGGTGACACCCCCCACCGACCGGTATCAGGGCGTGTCGGGCCCGCCGACTCGTCGGAGGGGGTGACACCCCTAGCCCCCTGGCAGGGACCGGGGCAAACCCGTGCTCAGCGCTGCGGCGCGATCACACCGCGCGTTTCTTCAGCCGCCGGCGCTCCCGCTCGGACATGCCACCCCAGATGCCGAATCGCTCGTCGTGGCCGAGCGCGTAGTCCAGACAGTCGTTGCGCACGTTGCACGAGAGACAGACGCGCTTCGCCTCCCGCGTCGATCCGCCCTTCTCCGGAAAGAAGGCCTCCGGATCGGTTTCCGCGCACAACGCGTGGTCCTGCCACGTGTACTCGCGCTCGACACCGCCGAGCAAGGGGAGGAATACCTCACCCATGGCCTGCCTCCTCGACCCACTTGGCCACCCGTGGGTGGTGGGAGCCCCCGCTCCCGGCGTCGTACCGAGCTGCGTGCGTGCGGGTCCTTCCGGAACTTGGAACGGACCCGCCCAATCGGCTCAGTTCAGCCGAACCACCAACAAATCGGAACGAAACGACATGGTTGAAATTACATCGCTCAAAATCACTTCGCGTCAACCGCTGGTGTGCTAGCAGCGAGCGCCACGCCGTAACTTTCAGGTGAATTCTTAGTCGCGCGGATCACATGCCGCAGCGTCCGCGCAGGTCGGAGGCCACTTCCGGACACCTTGGGCGACCCGGGCGAAACCGGTCGATCCGGACTTGCGACGATGCGCGCGTGCGGATCGTGGCACTGGCCGGGGGAATCGGGGCAGCCCGATTCCTGCGTGGGCTGCTCGCGCACCTGACCGACTCGGACCGCGCCGCGCAGGTGACGGTCGTCGGGAACACCGCCGACGACATCGTGCTGAACGCGTTGCACGTCTCCCCCGACCTCGACACGGTCATGTACACCCTCGGCGGCGGGATCCACCCGGTTCAGGGCTGGGGCCGGGCCGGCGACACCCGCAACGTGCAGGACGAGCTGGCTGCCTACGGTGCCGGCACGGCGTGGTTCACCCTCGGCGACCGGGACGTCGCCACTCACCTGGTGCGCACCGAGTTGCTGGCCGGCGGCGCCACGTTGTCCGAGGCGACCGCCGTGCTGTGCGCCCGCTGGCAGCCCGGAGTCCGGTTGCTGCCGATGAGCGACGACCCGGTGACCACCCAGGTGACGATCGCGGACCCGACGGCCCCGGGCGGGGCTCGGACGCTGCACTTCCAGGAGTACTGGGTGCGGCTGGGTGCTCCGGCGGCGTTGGCGGTGACCGTGGCCGGCGCGGACAAGGCGAGCCCGGCGCCGGGGGTCGTCGAGGCGATCGCCGAGGCCGAGGTGATCCTGCTGCCGCCGTCCAACCCGGTGGTCAGCATCGGCACGATCCTCGCGGTCCCGGGCATCCGGGAAGCCGTGCTGGCCAACCACCGGGCACCCGTGGTCGGCCTGTCGCCGATCGTCGGCGGCGCCCCGGTGCGCGGGATGGCCGACCGGATGCTGGCCGCGATCGGGGTGGAGACCTCGGCCGCCGCTGTCGCTCGCCACTACGGCGCCCGGGGCAGCGGGGGCCTGCTCGACGCCTGGCTGGTCGACACGGTCGACGCCGCAGCGGTGCCGGCACTCACGTCGAGCGGGATCCGCACCCGGGCCGTCCCGCTGCTGATGCGCGACACGACACACAGCGCGGCGATGGCGGCAGCCGCGCTGGACCTGGCCGCCGAGATCGCCTGCCGTTGAACGAGGGGACGCTCCAGATCATCCCGGTCACCGGGATCGGCGAGGTGGACGCGGAGGCCGACCTAGTCGAACTGACGGAGCGTCATGTTCCGTTCCTGGCCGACGGGGACGTGCTGGTGGTGTCGAGCAAGATCGTCAGCAAGGCCGAAGGCCGAACGGTCCGGGCACCGGACCGCGAGGCCGCGATCGACGCCGAGGCGGTGCGACTGGTCGCCCGGCGCCGCGGGGCCCGGATCGTCGAGACGCGCCACGGGCTGGTCCTGGCCGCCGCCGGTGTCGACTCCAGCAACACCGCACCCGGCACGGTGCTGCTCCTCCCGCTCGATCCCGACGCCTCGGCCCGCAGGCTGCGGGCCGGCATCCGGGAACGGACGGGGCGCGACGTCGCCGTCGTGATCAGCGACTCGTTGGGGCGACCGTGGCGGCAGGGCGTGGTCGACGTCGCGATCGGGGTGGCGGGCCTGGAACCGATGGACGACCTGCGGGGCCGCGTCGACGGCTACGGCAACCCGTTGGAGGTGACCGTGGTGGCCGTGGCCGACGAGATCGCGGCGGCGGCCGAACTCGTGAAGACCAAGCTGGCCGGGGTCCCGATGGCGGTGGTCCGCGGGCTGTCCGTGGTGGGCGGGCCGGACGGCCCGGGTGCCGCCGCGATCGTCCGGCCGGCTGCCGACGACATGTTCTCCCTCGGCACCGCCGAGGCCCGCCGCAGCGCGGTGACCAACCGACGCACGGTCCGCCGGTTCGGCCCCGACCCGGTGGACCGGGCGGCGGTCGACCGGGCGTTGGCCGCCGCGCTGACGGCACCGGCACCGCACCACACCCGGCCCTTCCGGTTCGTCTGCCTGTGGTCGGCCGACGCCCGTACCTCGTTCCTCGACGAACTCCGCATCGCCTGGGTGGCCGATCTGACCGGCGATCAGCTGACGGCGGGTCAGATCGACCGGCGGATCGGGCGCGGTGCCGTGCTGCGCAACGCCCCGCTGGTGATCGTGCCGTTCCTGGTCGCCGACGGCGCGCACGACTACCCGGACGCCCGGCGGGCCGGCGCCGAACGCGACATGTTCGTCGTGGCGACCGGTGCCGCCGTTCAGAGCCTGCTGATCGCGCTGGCCGCGGAGGAACTCGGCTCGTGCTGGGTCTCCTCGACGATCTTCTGCCCGGCGGCGAGCGCAGCCGCACTGGGGGTGCCGGCCCACTGGCAGGCGATGGGCGCGGTGGCCGTCGGCGTCCCGGCCGAGCCCGCCGGCCCGCGCCCTCCCTTGGACCCCACCGACTACGTGACCCACCGCTGACCCCCACCCCGGCCCACTCGGAGAGAACGCATCTTCTGGCGTGTCGCGCGCCCTTCCCGTTCCGG
>DATAUG010000084.1:0-27224 GCA_036268355.1 Sporichthyaceae bacterium | reverse complement strand
CATGCGCCTGGACATCGCGATGGGTGGGTCGACCAACACGATCCTGCATCTGCTCGCCGCCGCGATCGAGGGCGAGGTCGACTTCGATCTCGCGGACATCGACGAGCTCTCCCGGCACACCCCGTGCATCTGCAAGGTGGCGCCGTCCACGCCGCTGTACCACATGGAGGACGTGCACCGGGCCGGCGGAATCCCCCGCATCCTGGCCGAGCTGGACCGCGGTGGGCTGCTCGAGCGCGGCGTGCACACCGTGCACTCCCCCGATCTGGACTCGTGGTTGGCACGCTGGGACGTCGGCCGCGCGGACGCTCGGGCGGAGGCGCTGGAGCTCTTCGCCGCGGCGCCCGGTGGCGTGCGCACGGTGGATCCGTTCAGCTCGACGGTTACCTGGGCGAGTCTGGACACCGACGCCGAGCACGGGTGTGTGCGCGACATCGAGAATGCCTACAGTCAGGACGGCGGCCTGGCCGTGCTGTACGGCAACCTGGCTCCGGACGGCTGCGTGGTGAAGACGGCCGGCGTGGTGCTGGAGCAGCTGTACTTCAAGGGTCCGGCGAAGGTGACGGAAAGTCAGGACGACGCGGTGACCGCGATCCTGGCGGGCACGATCGTGCCCGGTGACGTAGTCGTGGTCCGTTACGAAGGCCCCAGGGGCGGGCCGGGGATGCAGGAGATGCTCTACCCGACCAGTTTCCTCAAGGGCCGCGGCCTGGGCGCCAAATGCGCGCTGGTCACCGACGGCCGGTTCTCCGGGGGGACCTCGGGGCTCTCGATCGGACACGTCTCCCCGGAGGCCGCCCGCGGCGGGGCGATCGGGCTGATCGAGGACGGCGACCTGATCGAGATCGACATCGCCACCCGGTCGATCCAGCTCCTGGTCGACGACGCGGTGCTCGCCGAGCGCCGAGCCGAGCGTGAGGAGCTGGGCTGGGCCCCACTCAAGCGCGAGCGTCCGGTGTCCGCGGCGCTGCGCGCCTACGCGGCGTTGGCGTTGTCGGCCGACAAGGGAGCCGCCCGCCACGTCCCCTGACCCCCACACCTGACCCCCACACCTGACGTTGCGTCCGAAGAATTGGTCGCTATAGCGACCAATTCTTCGGACGCAAGGCTTGTGTGGGGCTCAGATGGCCACCAGGCCGCCGTCGACCGGGAGCACGGTGCCATGGATCTGGCTCGCGCCGGGGCCGACCAGGAAGCCGATGGCCGAGGCGATCTCCTCGGGCTGCGCGACCCGACGGGACGGTGCCGGGGCGGCCAACTGGTCCAGCATGTCGCCCAACGGTTCGGTGCCCTCGGTGCGCACGGGGCCGGGGCTGACCGCGTTCACCCGCACCCCGGACGGTCCGAACTCGGTGGCCCAGCCTTTGGTGAGCAGTTCGAGCGCCGCCTTGCTGGCACCGTAGGCGCCGCTGATCGGCATCCCGATCTGGGCGACCCGGGTGGTCACGTTGACGATTGCGCCATGACCCCGGGCGGCCATCCCCGGCGCCAGGGCCTGCACCAGCAGGTACGGGGCCTTGAGGTTCACGTCGAACGTGAAGTCCAGGACCTCCTCGCTGGTCTCGGCCGTGGTCGCGAACGGGAAGACGCCGGCGTTGTTGACCAGGACGTCCACTGCTCCCCCACCGAGTTCGGTGGCCCGCTCCGCGAGCTCTCGGACGCTGTGGGAATCGCCGAGATCCGCGGCGACGAAGTCTGCCTTGCCACCGGCCGCGCGGATTGCCGCGACGGTGGCCTCACCGCGCTCCGCGTCGCGGCCGGACACGATCACATGGGCGCCGAGCTCGGCCAGGTGCAGGGCGGTGGCGCGGCCGATCCCGCTGGTGGAGCCGGTGACGAGGGCGGTGCGGCCGGACAGGACTGCGGACATGATCTGCTCCCCAACTGGAATGGTCATTACTGGAATGAACAATCCAGACTGTGTCGCAGCAGAACTGGAATGTCAATTCCAATCAGCGGTAGAGTTGCCCTGTGGCGGCCGACATCGACGGAATCGGCCCGCGGCTCACCGAGCGCGGGCGGGCCACGCGCGCCCGGATCGTGCAGGCCGCCGCGGATCTGATGTTCCGTCAGGGCGTGGCCGGCACCTCGATCCCCGATGTGCTCGCCGCGGCCGGGGTGAGCGCCTCGCAGCTGTACCACTACTTCGACGACAAGCAAGCGCTGGTGCGCGCGGTGATCGCCCACCAGACCGCGTTCGCCCTCGACGTGCAGGCCCGCTTCCCGTTGGACACCCCGGCGGCGCTGCGAGCGTGGCGGGACGCGATCCTCGCGTTGCAGGAGCAGCGCAACTGCACGGGCGGCTGCGTGATCGGGTCGCTGGCCAGCGAGTTGGCCGACTGCGACCCGCAGGCGCGAGCCGACCTGGAGGACGGCATGGCCCGCTGGGAGCGAGCCATCGAGGACGGCCTGACCGCCATGCGCGACCGGGGTGAGCTACGCCCGGACGCCGATCCCGCCGAGTTGGCCCTGGTTCTGCTGACGGCGCTGCAGGGCGGGCTGTTGATGACCCAGGTGCGTCGCGAGCCCACGCCGATCCGGGTGGCGTTGGACGCCGCGATCGCTCACGTGGAGTCGTTCGCCGTCTGATCGGGAAACACACCGCGGACCCGCTGAACCGTGGTTCGCAGCACGAATCCGTCCGGGGCGCCCGGGCCCGGGAACACCACGTCCGGGCCGAGGTAAACGTGAGCCAGTTGCTGCACCAACTCCGCACCGCCGCCTTCGGTGAGCCGCGCCCGGCCCTCGATCACCAGGTGGTGCTGGAACCCGCCGGGCGAGCTCGTCGGCAGCTCGACGGTGATCGACACCCGCGGGTCGCGGGCCACGTTGCGCAGCTTCCGGTAGCCGTCCGACAGGTGCCCGCAGACCACCTCACCGTCCTCGACGCCCAGCCAGACCACGGTGGAGTGCGGGCTGCCGTCCGGGTTGAGCGTGGTGATGTGGCCCAGGTGAGCACCGGTCAGGAACGCATCGACAATCTGCGGGGCCAGTTCGGTCATCGGCTCTCCCAGGACAAACTGCATTGTAGGACGATCGTCCTAATCCGACATGGCTCGACGGTCCGGCGTCAAGCATTCCCCGGACGACCGTCCTAATCTGGTGCGGTGGCCTCCGGCACCCGCGACCGAATGATCGCCGCCGCCGCACGCCTGTTCCAACGCGACGGATACGCCGCCACCGGCTGGCGCGACGTGGTCGAAGCGGGCGGCACCCCGTGGGGTTCGGCGCACCATCACTTCCCGGGCGGCAAGGAGCAGTTGGCCCTGGAGGTGATCGCGCTCGGCTCTGTACACGTGCTGAGCACGCTGGAGGAGTGCCTGGCCGGCGCCCCCGACGCGGCGACCGCGGTGGAGCGCTGGTTCACCGCTGCCGGCCGCAATCTGATTGCCAGTCAGTTCGAGTGCGGCTGCCCGGTGGCCACAGTGGCCCTGGAGACGGCGACCAGCGCCCCGGCCCTGGGCGAGGCGTGCGCGGTGGCCTTCCGGGCCTGGCAGGACCGGCTCGCCGAGGCGCTTCGGGACGCCGGGGTCGCCGCCGAGCGCTCTGCCGAACTCTCCTGCCAGGCTGTCGCGGCGCTGGAGGGTGCGCTGTTACTGGCGCGCTGTTGGCGCGAGGTCCGACCGCTGGAGATTGCCGGGACCGGCGTCGCGGACGCGATCCGAGCCGCACTGCCCTGAACCGGCTCACGCAAGCGCCGAGTCGACCGTCCAACCCGATCACGCTCCGGCCAGGCGGTCCAATCGATCGCCGAGCGCTGCGAACCCGGCCGCAGTCATCGCGAATCCGGTGCGCATGTGCGACTCCAAGCTGTCGAGGCGCGTCTCGACCCGGCCCAGACCGGACTGAAGCTCTCTGACGTCCGTGTGCAACGCCTGGATCGAGCGCTGCTGACCACGCAGCGTGTCCCGGACGTGGACACCTCGCGATCCGCACCCGCGGCGAGGATTCGGGTGTCCGCGTTGTGCCGCTCCATGCGGAGGATTCGGTCGCGCATCGCCGCGGTCTCGGCCTCCAGGGCGTCGACCCGGCGTTCAATCTCTCCGTCCGAACTCATGGAACCATGGTAGGCACGCAGCACGCCGCCCCGCCCGGGGCGGAGCCGGGCCCGTGGACGGCCGGCGGTCTGTGGAGCAGGCGATCGACGGCGTGCCGGCCCTGGCTGGGGCACGGCCCGTCTGACGCCTCGTCAGGCGAAGACGACAGTGCGGTTGCCGTGCACCAGCACCCGGTCCTCCAGATGGGCCCGCAGGCCCCGGGCCAGCACCATCTTCTCGATGTCACGGCCCTTGCGGACCATGTCGGCCACGGTGTCGGAATGGTCCACCCGGATCACGTCCTGTTCGATGATCGGCCCGGCGTCGAGGTTCTCGGTGACGTAGTGGCAGGTGGCGCCGACCAGCTTCACTCCGCGGGTGTGCGCCTGGTGGTAAGGCCGGGCGCCGATGAAGCTGGGCAGGAAGCTGTGGTGGATGTTCAGCATGCGTCCCGCCCAGGCCTCGCACAGATCCGGCGGCACGATCTGCATGAAGCGGGCGAGCACGACCGCGTCCGGCTCCTCGGCGTCGACGAGCTTGCGGATCTCGTCGAAGGCCACCCGCCTGCCCTGCGCGCCGGGCGCGAACTCGACGTGGTGGAACGGGATGTCGTGCGCGCGGGTGATCGCCGCCAGGTCGGTGTGGTTGCCGATGACCGCCCGGATGTCCATGTTGAGTTCACCGCCCGCATAGCGGCCCAGCAGGTCGTAGAGGCAGTGCCCCTCCTTGGACACCAGCACGACGACGCGTCCCGGCTGGGACGCGTCGCGTACCCGCCAAGCCTCGGCAGCCCCGAAGTCAGCGGCCAACGCGGCGAAACGCGCCCGCAGCTCCGCCAACCCGAAGGCCAACGAATCGGCCGAAACCACCTGTCGGGTGAAGAACCAGTTGGTGTCCGGGTCGGCGTGGTAGCCCGCCTCGGTGATCGACCCGCCCGCGTCGGCGATGAGCGTGGCGATCCGGGCGACGATGCCGGTGCGGTCCGGACAACCCAACGTGAGGACGTAGTGCGAGGTCATGAACGAAGTCTGTCCGATCCGACGAGGCTCGATGTGCGGCAGCCGCGGAGCGGGACATGTGACGCGAATCGGACCAAGCGTTAACTCGGCGGACCCTCCTGGCTTACCCCAGGATCGATTGGATTGGCCACGACCGGCAGGTCCTGACGGTCAGTCCGAAATCGCAAGGAGGCGTTCGTGAACAACCTCAAGCGTCTTTTGGGCACAGCCCTTGCCGCCGCGGCCCTGGCCACGGCGGTCGCACCGGCCGCGGATGCGGCCACCGGCACTGCGACCGGCACCGGCGTCGGCACCATCAGCAGCGTCCGGACGTCGACCGAAATCAGCAGCGCGCCGAACTTCCGCCCGCGCTGCCGCAACCCGTGGTTCCGCCGGCACCACCCGTTCTGGCGCCGCGACTACTGATCCACCGGCGCGGCGAGCCGGGCCGGCGGCCCGTCAGCTCGGTCCCGGTCCGCCGCGCAGTAGGAGCACGCCGTCGAGGGTCAGCTCCAGCACCACCGCGCCGGAGTCGTCGACCAGTTCGGCGGCGACCGACACGATCGAGTCACCGCGCTGGGGCCGATGGGTGACAGTGCGCACCACGACCTTGCCGGTCAACGTCGTGCCGGGGCGGACCGGCCGACGCAGGTTGGCCGTCAGCGCCTTGCCCGCCTTGACCGCGGCCCGGCTCCACAACGCCTCCACCACCAGCCGTTGATAAACCCCGATCGTCTGGATGCCGCTGGCGATGATCCCGCCCCACGGACTTTCGGCGGCGGCCGCGGGATCGATGTGGAAGGACTGCGGATCCCACTGCCGGGCGAAGGAGATCATGTCGTCCTCGGTCAGCGTCACCGAGGAGAAAGCGAACTCCATCCCGGGTCGGAAATCCTCCCCGTACAAGAGTTCGTCGCTGCTTCGCGCTTCGCCCATCAGACCCTCCCGAGATATCTGACGCGGCCTCAGATCGCTGGGCGCTCAGCCTTTTGCGGCCGGACCGCTGATCACGTCCAGGAACCGTCCCAGCCGATCCCGCCAACCCCGACCGGAACCGGCCCGATCCCCCGCGGCGGCGGTCACCAGGTGTTGCGCGGCCGCGAAGGCCTCGTCGAGGTCTTCGGGGATCAGCAGACCGTCCGGCACCAACGCCTGGGCACAGCCGGAATCGGCGCCTGCGACGGTGAGGCGTTCGCCGACCAGATCCGCCAACGGGCCGCCGGTTCCGCGATCCATCCCGAACAACGCGGCGCCCGCACGGCGGGCGTCGGCCAGCCGGGAGAGCAACTGCTCGGCCGGCAGGCCGGGGGCCACCACGAGGATGGTCTGGCCCCGCCCGGCGGTCTCCAGCCGCGTCAGATCGACGGCCAGGTGGGCCGGTGCTCCCGCGGGCACCGCATGGCGAACCAGCGTCGGTACCAGCGCCGGTAGCTCAGCGGATCGAGCCGCCTGGGCCAGGTGCGCGGTCAGGTGCCACGGCTCGGCCCCGGGCGTGCCAACCAGCAGCAGCCCACCCGGGCGGTGCGGTGCTCGGCGCAGGGCACGCGCGAAGGCCGCGGTGCGGCCGACCCATTCACTGCTGCCCAGCAACTCCCGCAGCACCTGCGCGTGTTCGGCCTCCACCGCCGGTGTTACTCCGGCCAGACGGGCGGGCGCTTGTGCAGGAACGCGGCCATGCCCTCGCGAGCGCTCGGAT
This sequence comes from Sporichthyaceae bacterium, assembly GCA_036268355.1. Classification (GTDB taxonomy): domain Bacteria; phylum Actinomycetota; class Actinomycetes; order Sporichthyales; family Sporichthyaceae; genus DASQPJ01. The sequence goes on along the minus strand of DATAUG010000084.1, from coordinate 20,493 downwards.
AGGCGGACGTCGCCGCCATCACCTCGGTCGCGATCGCATAACCGTCCTGCTCCGGCCGGTCCAGCTGGGCATAGATGGTCTGCTTCCCGACGCCCTTGGACCGGCGGCTGCCTCGGGTCGCCAAGCCGAGCAAGTCGTCGACGGCTTCGTCGAGATGGTCGTCCGGCACGGCGTAATTGATCAGGCCCCAGGCGGCTGCGGTGCGGGCGTCGATCGCCTCACCGGTGAGCGCGAGTTCCATCAATCGCTTGCGGCCGATGTTGCGGCCCACCGCCACCGCGGGCGTGTGGCAGAACCATCCGCCATTGCCCCCCGGCAAGGCGAACAAGGCGGAGAACCCGGCGATCGCGAGGTCGCACGAGGCGACCAGTTGGCAGCCTGCCGCAGTCGCCAGCCCGTGCACCCGGGCGATGACAACCTGCGGCACCGATTGAATCGTGGCCATCAACGCCGTGCAGGTGCGAAGCATCTCCCGCACCCCGGCTTGGTCACGTGCGGCGACGTCCTCGAAATCGTGTCCGGAACAGAAAACCGGCCCGGCCCCGGCAAGCACAATTCCGGTAGCGTCGGTCTCGCCGATCTCGGAGAAGGCGTGGCCAAGCTCGATCAGCAATTGATTGGACAACGCGTTGCGGCGGTCAGGACGGTTCATCGTCAGCCGGACCGTGTCGTCCTCACGCTTGATCGTCAGGTACCCATAGCCGTCCATGGACCAACCTTAGAGCCCGCGACCGCCGGAAGATGATCACGGCGGCGCCGAACGACAGCGCACCAGCGGAGGCCGCGGTGTCGGACGTCCAAACCCTGGGGCCGGCCGAACGCCTTTTCGGCCGATCCCTGCACGACCCGGATCTGTTGGCGGCCACCCATACCGTGCCGGACCAACGAATCCTGCCCGACGTCACGGTACTGAAGATCGGTGGCCAGAGCGTCATGGACCGCGGGCGCAGCGCCGTGGCGCCGTTGATCGATGAACTTCTGGAACTACGCCACGAATACCCACTGCTCATCGGAACCGGCGGTGGGACCCGGGCCCGGCACGCGTACACGGTCGGCGCCGGCCTCGGCCTGCCGACCGGCGTGCTCAGCGACCTCGGGGCCGCGGTTGCGGCGCAGAACGCCTCAATGCTCGGGTATCTGATGGCCCGTCACGGTGTTCCGACAGTCGGGCCCGAAGGGTTCTCGGCGCTACCGCTGTACCTGGCGCAGTCGCACGCCGTCGTGTTCCCCGGAATGCCGCCCTACGGGATGTGGCACCCGGTGCCGGAGGTCGGCGTCGTGCCGCCGTACCGGACGGACGCCGGGGTGTTCCTGATCGCCGAGACCTACGGGGCCCGCGGCCTGATCTACGTCAAGGACGAGGACGGGCTGTACACCGCCAATCCCAAGACCGACCCCGGGGCAGTGCTCATCCCCCGGGCCACGGCCGCCGAGGTGCTTGCCATGGACCTGCCCGACGTGATCGTCGAACGACCGGTGCTGAGCATGCTGGCGGCGGCCCGGCACATCCGCTCGATCCAGATCGTCAACGGGCTGCGGCCGGGCCTGCTCACGCGAGCCGTCGCGGGTGAGCACGTCGGCACGATCATCACTGCGGACTGAGGGACAACATGTCGAACTCCGACCCGTTCAGCGTCAAGGACGTGCCGTCCGCGCTGATGCGTCAGACGCTGCTCGACCCCGAGTTGGTCAAGGTGGTCGACCGGCAGCCGATCCGCCTGCTGCCCTGGCTGTCCGTCGTGGTGATCGGCGGGCGGTCCATCTGCGACCGCGGCGGGGATGTCCTGCTCGGCCTGGTCGACGAACTGCGCAAGGCGATGCGGGAGCACCGGATCCTGGTGCTCACCGGATCCGGGATCCGCGGCCGCCACGTGCTCGGCGTCGGGCTCGATCTGGGCCTGCCGACCGGCGTGCTTGCCACGCTGGCCGCCACCGAGGCCGAGGCCAACGGCCACATGGTCGCGGCTCTGCTGGCCGCCGACGGGGTCTCGTACGTCCCGCACGGCACAACCGCGCACCAGCTGGCGACGCACCTCGCCGCCTGCCCGATGACGGTCTCCAACGGCTACCCGCCGTTCGGTCTGTACGAGCCGCCGCCGCCGGTGGGCAAGCTGCCCCGGTACGGCTCGGACGCGGGCGGCCTGCTGCTCGCCGACGCCTACGGCGCCGCGCGGCTGATCTACGCCAAGGACACCGACGGGATCTGCCCGGACGACCCGGACGGCGTCGGCAACTCGGCCGTGCCGACGGCCCAGCTGACCACCGCACAGGCACGTGAGCAGCGCACCCTGCCGCTGGAACCCGTGGTGCTGGACCTGCTGGACCGGGCGCGGCACGTGCGCCAGGTTCGGGTGATCAACGGCTTGGTCCCCGGCAACCTCACCCGGGTCCTGGCGGGGGAATCGATCGGCACGCTGCTGGCCGCGAGCTCCGCCGATTGACCGCGGGCTGAGGATCAAGCGGATGGCCCGGAGCGGCGGGCGCTCCGGGCCACTGGTAGCGGATCGAGCGCGACATCCTCCGTCCCGGTGAGGACGTCGCCGTGGCCGGGGTAACAAGCCCCAACGCAGGCACCGACCCGCTACTCAACGGTAAGGCAAAACCGATCGGGATTTATTCCCGATCGGACGTGACCCTCGACACGCTTTCAGCGCGCCGGCGACGGGGTCACCGGGGCAGGCTCGAGCAGGCTGTCCGAAAGAAGTTCGGCATGGTAGGCCCGGGCCCCGCCACGCAGCCCGAACAGCCGCTTTGCCAGCAGCAGATAGCCGACCGCGGCCAGGTTCACCGCGAAGGTCACGCCCTTGGTCACAGTCGGGCGCTCGTGCAACTCGTAGATCTCCAGCGGCAGGAACGCCGCGGTCGCGACCACGGTCAGGTACTCCCCCCAGCGCTTGGCCAGCCACAACCCGACGCCCTCGACACCCTCCAGAAGGCCATAGGCCAGCAGGCCCAGCGCGACCCAGGTCAGCGTGCTCTGCTTGGCGTTCAGCGCGCGGGTGGCCTCCCGGACGATCAGCGAGTGGTCCAGGTCGAACCCCAGTTGGTTGGCCAGTGGCCGGGCCGCCGGCAACGCATCGTTGAAGGAGTCGCGCAGCGACTGCTGAGCGCTGGCGAAATGCTTGATCCCGTAGGCGGCGATGATCAACACGACCGCCCGGACGATCCGCTCGACGGCCAGCACGCGGAGCACGATCCGGCTGCGTAGCGCCTTTCCGCGCGGCGGCACCGGCGCTCGGGCGGCCGGACCGCCGGCGGCCGGCGGGCCGAGCTCCCAGTCGCCGCAGCGCAGGCAACGCCAGGCCTCGCCGTGGGCGCTGTCGGCTCGCAGGAGCTGGGCGAACTCGGGTTCGTCCGGCCGATAGGTCACGTGCCCGCGGCGCCCGCAGACACGGCGCTCGCGGCTGCCTGCACGGCCACCCATCGAGCTCCCTCCCGGTCCGGACGTCAGGCCGGCTATGCAGGCGCGCCGCCAGGTGGTTGCCCGCCGGCGCACCGTGGCACGAGGAGTCCCCGCACCGTTCGGACAACGTTTGCACAACAACCGCCGGGAACCGCCAGATGTAGCCGTAGACCGGTACCCGGCACCCGTAATTTTCCTGGCGCGCCGCCCAATCTGCCCCACAACGGGGCCCGAAGACGGCCATGACAGGCGAGATCGCGAAACCCGCGGTCCGACCGCAACCGGTGCATAGCCCCAGCACGCACCGCTGGATCAAACCCAGGGACGAATGACATGCGAATCAAGCCCACCCGGTCCATCGTCGCGACCTCGCTCGCTGCGGTACTGATCGCCGGCCTGGCCGGCTGCGGAAGCAGCAGCAGCCAGGCCGTCGCAGCGCCGGCGCAGCCGGACACCAACTCCTCGGCGGCCCCGGCCCCGGCCGCGACACCCGCCGCCACCGACTCCGCCGCTGCCTCGGGCAACGGCAGCACCGGCAACCCGTTCGCCGACATCCGCACCGCGGCCGCCCACATGCCGGGTTCCGCCGACGTTCTGGCCGGCGGTTTCGTCAAGGCCCTCAAGCTGACCGGCAACGCCGACTCCGACGCCTCGAAGCTGCAGTCCAGCCTCACCTACCTGTTCACCGAGCACGTCTACCTGGCCGGCATCGCGGTCGCGACCGCGTATGGCAAGGGCGCGACCTCGGACGCGTTCAACCTCGCGAAGGCGCAGGTGATGGCCAACGCGACGGACATCGAGAACGCTGTCACCGGCATCGTCGGCGCCACGCAGGGCGCGAGCTTCAAGGCCGCGTTCGACTCGCACATCGGCGACTTCGTCAGTTACGCGGTCGCGGCCAAGGGCAAGGACACGGCCGGCATGGCGAAGGCCGTGACCTCGCTGACCGCCTACGCCAAGACTGTCGGCACGTTCTTCAACAAGGTCACGAACGGCGTCCTGTCCGCCTCCGCGGTCCAGGCCGACACGATGACCCACATCCTCACGCTCAAGGCCGCGGTGGACGACCTGGCGGCCGGCAAGACCACCGCCTACGGAGACCTGAAGAAAGCCGCCGACCACATGGAGTCCAGCGCCGAGGTCCTCTCCAAGGGCATCGCGAAGGCCACCAAGATGAGCGGCAGCACCACCGACAAGGCCGCCGGGCTGCGCGACGACCTGACCAGCAAGCTGGTCGGCCACGTCTACCTGGCCGGCGTCGCGGTGTTCACGGCCTACACCGACCCGAAGAGCACCGGCGGCGACGCCTTCAAGGCCGCCGCTGCCGCGGTCCAGGCCAACTCCGACGAGATCGGCAAGATCGTCGGCGCCGCCGGCGCCGCCGCCGAGAAGACCTTCCAGCAGGTGTGGGACCAGCACGTCACCGACTTCGTGAGCTACGCGGTCGCCGACGCCACCAACGACTCGGCCGCCAAGGCCAAGGCCGTGACCGCGCTGACCGGCTACGAGTCCGCCTCCGGCGGGTTCTTCGACAAGATCACCGGCGGGGCGCTGCCCGCCGCGGCCGTGCAGAGCGATCTGGCCATGCACGTCACCACACTCGAGGCCGCGATCGACTCGCTGGCCAAGGCGCTGGTGCCGAGCAGCGGCTGAGGCTCGGAACGCCTGGCCCCGATCCGCCCGTCCCGGCGAATCGGGGCCAGGCCCATGATTACGTTCAAATGTTGTTAAGCAACGGCGCGTAACCACCACGCCCAAGTCCCGCGAGTCGCACAATCCCCTCAAACGCCTCGGAAGAGGTGTCTGGGAGGGTCCGTTGAGCAGCGCATTCGACCGCTGGCGTCGCCTGGTGCCCGGGGCGGCCAAGCCCACCGGGCGGCGGCGTGCCGCCGGTGCCGAGCCGGACCGCTGGTTCCGGCCGGTGGGCAGCGCCATCGGGGCCGGCGAACCACCGCCCCCGCTGCCGAGCGTCAAGCGCAAGCGGCACGGTCTGCGGGCCGCCTGGGCGCTGCTGGGAGTCGTCGGGATGACGATGCTGGTGCTCCTGCTGGGCTACTCCCGGGTGAGCATCCCGGACGCCAACGCCAGTGTCCTGTTGCAGACCTCCCGGGTCTATTACTCCGACGGCAAGACCGAGATCGGCCGCTTCGGGGAGACCAACCGGGTCATCGTCCCCCTGGCCCAGATGCCGGAGCAGTTGCGCAACGCCGTGCTGGCCGCCGAGAACCGCAACTTCTACCGCGATTCCGGCGTCTCCCCCAGCGGCATCATGCGCGCCCTGTGGGTCAACCTGCACGGCGGATCGACGCAGGGCGGCTCGACGATCACTCAGCAGTACGTGAAGAACTACTACCTGACCTCCCAGCGCACCATGGATCGCAAGATCAAGGAAGCGCTGCTGTCCATCAAGATCGACAAGACGTTGTCGAAGGACCAGATCCTCGAGAACTACCTGAACACGATCTACCTGGGGCGCGGCGCCTACGGCGTACAGGCGGCCGCGCAGGCCTACTTCCACACCGACGTCAACAAACTGACGGTGGCTCAGGACGCGGCGCTGGCCTCCGTGATCCGGTCCCCGGCCCTCTACGACCCGTCGACCGCCTCCGGGTTGCAGGCGCTGGCGGCGCGGTGGAACTACGTGCTGGACGGAATGGTGACGATCAAGGCGCTCGCCCCGACCGAGCGCGCCGGACTGGTCTTCCCGACGTTCCCGCCCCGCGCCGCGTCGACCTCACGCTACGGCGGCCAGGTCGGCTACATCCTGAACGCGGTCGAGAAGGAGCTGGCCGACCGGGGTCTGACGAAGGATCAGATCGAGAACGGCGGCTACACCATCGTCACGACCCTCGACGCCCAGGCGCAGAAGTCCGCCGCGGCGGCCGTGCCCAAGGAGTTCCCGAAGACCAAGAATGACGGCCTTCGGGTCGGCCTGGTCGCGGTTCAGCCCAGGACCGGTCGAATCCTGGCCATGTACGGCGGCAAGGACTTCCTGGGCATCGACAAGTACGCCCAGGTGAACGCGGCCGCGACGCCGATCCAACCGGGGTCCGGCATGAAGCCGTTCGCGCTGGCCGCGGCGTTGGAGAACGGCGACACGCTGCAGTCCACCTACGACGGCGATTCACCGCTGCAGTTGCCGAACAACCAGTCGATCCGCAACGAGTTCGACACCAGCTACGGCCCGAGCGTGACCCTGTTCAAGGGACTCGAGCAGTCGATCAACACCGTGTACGTGGACATGACCCAGCACATCGGACCGGCTGCGGTGCACGACGCCATGGCCCGGGCCGGAATTCCCCGCGACGCGGCCGGACTCCACGACTACCCGTTGATCGGTCTGGGTGTCGCCTCGATCCCGGCGACCGAGGTGGCCGACGCCTACGCGACGCTGTGCGGCGGCGGCATTCATGCCGAGCAGCACATCGTCGAACTGGTCAACGGCCCGAACGGCGGGCGGGTCCCGATCCGCAAGACCGAGGTGGACGACAGTCCGGCCTTCGACGCGCCGGTGCTTTCCGACGTCCTGCGGGCGATGGAGAACGTCGTCACCAACGGCACCGGGCAGCGGGCACGCGCGCTGGGACGCCCGGTGGCCGGCAAGACCGGGACGCATCAGGACCTGACGGCCTGGTTCAACGGCTGCACGCCGCAGATCGCCGCCTCGGTGGTCTACTTCAAGGGCGACGGCACCGAGTCCTTGGACGGTGCCGGCGGGCTGGCCACCTTCTTCGGCGCCGACTTCCCGACCCAGACCTGGACGGCGTTCATGAAGGGCGCGCTGGCGGGCAAGCCGGTGCTGGACTTCGGCATCGGCCCGGGCGTGCCGGGTTCGGCGCCGACCCTGGCGCCCACTGCCGTGCCGGTGCCGACCGTCGAGCCCACCGTCGAGCCGACCGGACCGCCCGCCGTGCTGTTCCCGCCGTTCCAGATCGGCGGCCCGTTGGCATCCGCGGCCACGGCGACCCCGCCGCCACCCGCCCCGGCGGCGTCACCGGTGCCCAGCCCCGTCCAGCCGGCGGCACCGCCGCGGTCGGCCCAACCCGAACCGGCCCAATCCCAACCCATCCAGCCGCAGCCCACGCAGCCGCGACCGGCACAGCCCCAACCAGCGCAGTCCGCCCCGGCCCAACCTCAACAGCCCCAACCAGCACAGCCCGCCCCGGCCCAACCCGCCCGGCCGGAGCCCGCGCAGACGGAGCCGGCGAACACGCAACCGGCTGCGACTCGCGTCACCGACACCCGGCCGGTCGATCAGCCCGCCCCCGCGTCGAACGTCGCCGCGAACGCGAGCCAGACGGCCCCGCCGCGCTGAGAACCTGAGAACGGGGCCGGCCGGCGACCGGTCGCGTCACACCGATGTTGTCCAGGGAAGCCGGTCGGCGTTCCAGGTCGCCAGCGCGGATCGGTCGTGCTCGGCACCCAACACGCACAGTCGGGCCGGGCCGAGCATCAGGGCGGCGCCGAACTCGACCGGTTCGCCCAACCAGCGCGCCGCCAGCACCCGCAGCACGTGTCCGTGGGCGACCAGCGCGACGTCACCGCGCTCCAGCGCACCGGGCAACTCGGCCAACAACGAGTCGACCCGCGCTCCCACCTGTTCGGGGCTCTCCCCGTCCGGCGCGCCCTCCTGCCACAACGACCAGTCCGGTCGCCCGGCGGCCGCCCGTTCGGCATTGACCTCGGCGCTGGTCCGGCCCTCCACCAGGCCGTAGTCCCACTCCGCCAAGCGGGCATCGACGCCTGCGACGGAAAGTCCGGCCAACTCCGCGGTCCGCCTGGCGCGCATCAGCGGGCTGACCACGACCAGCGCCGGGGTCCAGCCCGCCAGTGCGGTACGCAGGGCCCGCGCGGCCGCCTCCCCGGCGGCCGTCAACGGCACGTCCGTGCGCCCGGTGTGCCGCCCGGTCAGGCTCCACTCGGTCTCGCCGTGCCGGATCAGCACCACCCGCCCGTGCTCCACGTCCACCCAATGATCATCCTCCCCCCGACTTCTGCTGCCTGCCGCACGTATCGCAAGCTCCCGATGGGTGCGACAGGGCAGCAGAAGTGGGCCTCGGGTGCAGCTGCATCCGGCTGCGGTTGCGCGGCGGGCGACTGCGGGGTTGCGCGTGGCGGACCGACCGCCGCGGCAACGCGACTGACGGGCCGTCAGCTCTCGGCGCCGGCGACCTCCTGGTCCCAGCGTTGGGCGACCCGGCCGACGTGCCAGTACGCCACGGCCAGGATCCAGGTGGCCACGAACAGTCCGACGATCATGAAGCCCACGTTGTTCAGGTCGATGCTCGCGATCCACGTGGTCGCCGGGTTGACCCAACCCACGTTGTCGTGGAGCACCCCGACCAGTTCGATACTCCCGATCAGCAGGGCCACCAGCACCGACAGGCCGGTGACCGTCAGGTTGTAGTAGACCTTGCGGACCGGGTTCAGGAACGCCCAGTCGTATGCGATCGACATGAACAGCCCGTCGAGGGTGTCGAGCAGGCTCATGCCCGCCGCGAACAACAACGGCAGCACCATCACGGCCCACCACGGCAGCCCGCCCGCGGCTCCGGCACCGGCCAGCACCAGCAGGGCGACCTCGGTGGCGGTGTCGAAGCCCAGCCCGAACAGCAGACCGACGAGGTACATCTGGCCGGGCCGGGTCACCGAGCGGGTGAACCTGTTCAGCACCCTGGCGAACAGGCCGCGCGCGGCCAGGTGGGCCTCCAGTCGCTCCTCGTCCAGGCGCCCGCTGCGCATGTCGCGGAACACCCGGGCGATGCCGACCAGCGCCACGAGGTTCAGCAGGCCGATCAGGTAGAGGAAGCCACCGGAGATCACCGTGCCGGTGATGCCCAAGGTCTTGTTCGCGGTGCTGTCCGCCGAGGTCAGGGTCCCGGCCAGATGCGTGCCCGCGGCGACCAGTGCGGCAAGAGCCGCCACCACCGACGAATGTCCGATCGAGAACCAGAAGCCCACCGATTTCGGCCGCGAACCGTCCGCGCGCAACTTGCGCGTGGTGTTGTCGATGGCGGCGATGTGATCGGCGTCGAATGCGTGCCGCAGGCCGAAGGTGTACGCGGTCACCCCGAGACCGACCCCGAACACCTTGCTGCCCACCCGGTAGTGCGCCGGGCCCACCACGCCGAACAGGATTCCGAACGCCACCACGTGCAGCAGCGCGACGACCCCGAGCAGACCGGCGGCGCGCAGCCAGTCCGGCCGGGTCCAGCTCGTCACCAGCGGGCCGCGGGTCCGGACGGCGGGCGACATGGTCAAACGCTATGTGCGAACCGGACGTTGTCGCAACTCGCTCGCAATAGCGTTCAGGGTGCGACGGCGCCGCTTCGTCGGGCTACCCGGTCGCCCCGGTCGGCCGGGCCCGCGAGCGGCATTTCAGGCACGACGAACCTCAGGCACGACGAACCCTGGCCGAGCGAGCCGGGAGTTCCTCCTCGACCTCGTGCCCTCCACCAGGCAATCGGCGCAGCGCGGCACGCGGACTCCCGGCCAACTGGGCGTGCGCCGCGCGCTCGCCGTCGTGACCTCGGCCGGCGTCCGGATGCCAGACCCCGTGATTCCAGGCACCGGTGGACCGCGCCCGGCCGTCGCCTCGGACGGCGAGGAGCGCGTTCGGCAAGGAACCGTCGTCGGGCATCCAGCGCTGCGGGTGCGAGGTCAGCCCCAGCAGAAAGGTGACGGTGCACTCCAGTGCGATGGCCAACTCCGGGATGCGACCCACGTCGATGCCCTGGCCGTGCTCCATGGCCGACAGTGTCCGGTTGGACGCGCAGACCCCGAGCGCCGCGAGGCGGTCCACGACATCCTGCTGGGTCAGCCCGAGTTGATGACGGCGCTCCGCGATCTGCAGCGCGCACACCCAGTGCCGGGACCGGTTCGACTCGTACGGCGTCGGCATAGGCGATCCTTCGTTGGCCGGGGCGCCAAGTTTTTCGCCCGCCAACTCGCGTAGTCAACGCGTTACGAAGACTTCACCGGCTTTTCCCAGACAAGCCTGCCCGCCGGTCCCGCATCGGGGATCGGCAGGCAGGCTCGAGGTCGGGTTCAGGCCAGGTTCAGGTCGATCTCGATGACGATGGCGTCGGCCAACTTCAACGCGCCCATCATCGCCTTGAACTGCTTGAGGCCGAGGCCGGTCTGCGTGATCTCGCCGGTCGCGTGCCACTTGCCCCCGCCGCCGTCGGTGACCGTCAGCGCGAGCGGGACGGACTTCCCGGCGAGGGTGAACGTGCCCTCGAGCACGCCGCCGTTGCCGCTCGGCTTGGCCGCGGTTGAGCGGAACGTCGCCACCGGGTACTTGTCGGCGTCGATGTGCTTCAACCCGTTCTTGGTGATGTCGGCCTTGTCGCCGTCGCTCAGCGCCTTGGCACCGCCGACGCCGGACACGACGACGAACGAGGGCAGCTGGATCTCGACCTCGACCGAGGCGTCGGCCGGCCCGCCCGGACCGACCCGAAGCTGGCCGGACCACTTGTCGAACCTGATCGTCAGGTCGTGGCCTACTTTGGCCGCCACACCCTCGCGGCCGGTCTTGATCCGGATCTCGCCGTCGCTGGGACCCAATGAGCGCTCGCCCTGTGAAAGTGACATGCGCGAACCGTAGCGGCTGATCGCGGTTACCACCCAGTCGTGGAATCCGGGATTCCTGGAATCGGCCGAGACGCCCGATGGAGAGCGGAACTTGGTCACTCGGGCTCAGATCCCTTACGGTTCAAGGAATTTCGGCGTGGGCGATCTGCCAACTCCGCACCGACGGCCCGTCGGGCGGCGCTCAGGCATCCGAACCGACCGGTACGCGCTCGCGGGAGCCGCGGTAGGCGAGCACCATCATGATGGTCATCAGGAACAGTCCGGTGGTCATCCCGGTGCCCAGGCCCAGGCCACCGTCGGACCGCGCCGCACGCGACCAGTCGCCCAGGTCGGCGCCCAATGGTCCGGTCACGGTGAACCCGGTCCAGAAAATCAGCTCCGCACCGAGACCGACACCGAGACCGACACCGCCGCGCCGGGCCAGCAGCACGACCGCGCACAGCGCCGCGGGCAGCAGGACCGAGCCCAACGGCGTCCAACCGAGCGACGCCATGGCCCAGGTCCGGGCCATGGCGCCCAGCGCGAAGCTGACCAGCACGGCGACCCAGTAGAACGACTCGCGAGTCGGCGTGCGGATGCTGTTCAGCGAGAGGGTGTGCTCCTGGGCACGCCAGGCGGCCAGGACGGCCACCAGCAGGAGTCCCAACAGGACGGTGCCGGCCGAGACGGCCACCCGCATCTCGTCGGTGAGGATCTGGCACAACAACCCGGCCAATGCTCCGGCCAGGGTGACGGTCAGCCAGAACGCCTCGGGGACATGCCGGTCGAGCGCCAACTGGAACACCAGGACGCCGCAGAACGCAGCCAGGAAGAGCACCGTCGTGGTGTCCAGGCCGACCCCGAGAGCGGCGGTGACCGACTCGGCGAAGCTCGCCCCGACGGTGAGGCACAGGATCTTGACGATCCAGAAGCAGACATCGACCTCGGGGACCTTGTTCGAGGTTCGGCCCGAGAACTGCCGCCGCTGCGCGGCGAATGTTGTCGTCATGGACGCGATCGTGGCCGCCGAGCCGGGCGGCGGCGCCGCGACGCGACACCGCCGGCGAGAACGTTCGACACCTGTTCGCGAACTGGTCGACGGAGGAGCGCCGGCGAGTGGCCATACAAATGGCACAGCATGACCGGACGGTGGGCCGATGTTCACCCCGCTGTTGGATCATGGTCACCAGCCGCCTTCTGCGGCGAGCGTGGCATGTTGCAGACTTCGCGGGCCCGAGCGCGGACATGCCGCGACCGGCGCCGTTCGAACAGCGAGGGGCGAGAGGGTGTCTCACGTGGCGACTGACCTACTGCGCCGCGGCCCCGGCGCCGCCCGGCTGCGTTGTCGTCGTCGCCGATACAACCCCGGTATCGGCTCCTCCTCCGCCTTGCCGGATCGACGCCGGTGCTGCGCCTCGCTACAGGCGATTGAGGCGAGAGGAGAGCGAACAAGCGAGCTTGCGAGCCTGTTCGCTCTACCGAGCCGATTGAAGCCTGTTGGAACACGGCCGGCCACATGAGACACGCTCCACTGGCTTCGTCGGTCGGACGCGGGACCCGGCTGGCCGCAGTCGGCGGCCTGTTGGTCGGGGCCGTGCTGGCCGCGACCGGCGGCAACGCCACCGCCCAGTCCGGCCCGGATTGGCACCGTCCGCACATCGGCCACGTCTGGACGATAATTCTGGAGAACAAGTCCTACGAGGCGACGTTCAGCGGGCTGAACCAGAACGACTACCTGTGGAAAACGCTGCCCAGCTACGGCGAATTGCTGGCGCAGTACTACGGCACCGGCCACTTCAGCCTGGACAACTACCTCAGCCTGGTCTCCGGCCAGGCGCCGGCGCCGGACAACCAGGCCGACTGCCCCGCCTACAAGGACGTCGCGCCGGGCACCCGTGCCGACGACGGGCAGGTGCACGCGACCTCCGGCTGCGTCTACCCGGCCTACACCCGAACGCTGTTCAACCAACTCGACGACCAGGACATCCCGTGGAAGATCTACGCGCAGGACCTGGGCCGGACCCCGGGCCGCGAGGACGCGCACCGGTGCGGGATCCCCGGTGACCCGTCCGGAGCCGGGGTACCCGACATCGCCGGTGCGGACGCGGGCGACCAGTACGTGCCCAAGCACAACCCGGCGGCGTGGTTCCACTCGCTGATCGACAACCCGGAGGACTGTGCGAACGTCGTCCCCCTGGACGGCACGCCGGCAAGCAGCGGTCATCCGGCCCGGACGAGCGGCCTGGCCGAGGACCTGAAGTCGGAGGAGACCACCCCGGCGTTCTCCTGGATCACCCCGGACAACTGCTCGGACGCCCACGACACCGTCTGCAAGGGCGACAACCTGTCCGGGGACCCGAACAACCACCAGGGCGGGCTCTACGCCGCAGACCTGTTCCTGCAGCGGGTGATCCCGCAGATCATGAGCTCGCCGGCCTTCCAGCACAACGGCCTGATCCAGATCGTTTTCGACGAGGCGTTCCCGCCCTACAAGATGTACGGCAACTCCCTGGCCGACTACACCGGCAACAAGAAGACGGAGCTGAACACCCCGTCCGACACCGCCCAGTCGGTCGTGGCCTGCTGCAACGAACTGCCCGGGCCGAACACCAGCCAGCCCGGTTTTCAGGCGTTCGGGCAGGACACCACCCCGGGCGGCGGGATCACCGGCGCGGTGTTCATCTCCCGGTTCATCAAGCCCGGCTCGGTGAGCAACCAGCCGTACAACCACTACAGCTGGCTGCGCAGCATGGAGGACCTCTTCGGCACCACCGGGGGGCTCGACGGCGAAGGGCATCTTGCCTACGCCGCGATGCCCGGGCTGCGGCCGTTCGGCGGGGACGTCTACAACAACCCGTCCGGACGGGCCCTGCAACCGGCGCCGTCGGGTTCGATCACCTATCCGGCGGTGGCGGATCCGTGGTTCACCGGGGACCCGACCACACCGCCCGGCAGCCCGTACTCCCCCGAGCACGACGACGAGGACAACCCCGTGGGCGTGCCCGCACCGGCCGCGCGCGACGGCTCCTGACCGTGCCCAAAACCCGTCGACTGCGCGCCACGGCGGCGAGCACCGCATCGGCCGCTGCATTGGCCGCCGCATTGGCCGGGTGCGGAAGCGTCTCGTCGGCCACGGCGGACGAGACGGTACGGCGCCTCGGCGCGGTCCCGATCCCAACTCCGCCGCCGTCCCCGCCGACGCCGGTCGCCGATGCCACCCACCCACAGTTACTGGCCATGGGTGCTCCGCTCGCGGTGCAATTCCGGACCGGTCGCGGGCTGGTGGTGGCCAACGGGCCGACCGAGGACCCCACCACGCCGCCGCCCGATCCGGCCGTCGCGCCCCAGGAGGTGTTCGGCACGATCACCCTTGCGCTGAGGGCGGACGAGGGCACGTTGCAGCTGTCCACCACAGATGTGAGCTCCCGCGACCAGGAGGGTCGAGTCATCGTGCTGAGTCCGCTCCAGCCGTCACCGACCACCGTGGTAGCCGTCCCCGGGCGACCGGCCACCTTGACGGTACGTGGGGTGTTCCAGGACGGGTCCGCGCAACTGACGCTGCGTCACGACGGCAAGGTCTTCGCCGTGTGGGATTTCTCCGTGGAACTCGACTGAGCGGGTACATCTGACGTACTGTCAGATCTGCCGGACCAGGTCGATGGCGCGACCCAACGTCGTCACCCGCTCTGCCAGATCGGCCCCGGCCGGATAGAGCCGGACGGTGGTGATGCCGGTCGCCTGCCAGGCCGCGAGCCGCTCGGAGACCATTTCCTCGGTGCCGAGCAACGTGGTGGCCAGGACCATCTCGTCGCTGACCACAGCCGCGGCGCCGGTGCGGTCGCCGGCCAGCCACAACTCGCGGACCCGGTCCGCCCGCTCGCCCCAGCCCTGCCGCCGGTAGGCCTCGTAGTAGAAGTTCTTGGTGGCCGTCCCCATGCCGCCCAGGCTGAAGGCCAGACCGGGCTTGCGTTCGGCGACCATCGCATGCAGGTCGTCCGCGTCTCTCGCGAACGCGACCTCGGCGCCCTGGCACAGATCGAGGTCACCCAGGCTCCGGCCGGCCCGCTCGGCGCCGGCGCGGAGCGGGCCGTACAACGCCTGCGATCCCTCGGGGACGAATGCCGTGCCCAGCCAGCCGTCGGCGATCTCGCCGGTCAGCTCGAGCATGCTCGGCGACTGGGTGGCCAGGTAGATCGGTACGTCGGCACGGGCCGGCAACGAGGTACGCATCGGTTTGCCCGGGCCGTCCGGCAGCGGGATCCGCACGTGCTCCCCGGCGAAATCGACCTTCTCGCCGGCGAACACCGACCGGATCACCCGCACCGTCTCCCGGGTGCGGCCCAGCGGACGCGCGAACGGGACCCCGTGCAGCCCCTCCAGCACCTGCGGACCGGAGGCCCCGAGGCCCAACCGGAAACGGCCGCCGGACATCTCGGCCAGGGTCAGCGCCGTCTGCGCGATCAGTACCGGGCTACGCGTCCCGATCTGCATGATCCCCGAGCCCAGCGCCATCCGAGTCGTTCGACCGGCCAACCAGCCCAGGAACGAGACGGCATCGGACCCCCAGGCCTCGGCGACCCAGCAGACGTCCAGGCCCAGCCGCTCGGCCTCCAGCGCCAACTGGGCCGTCTCGCTCCAGCTGCCCGACGACGCCTCGAGCGTGGTCGCCGTCCTCACGACGACGCCGCCCCCTTCGTCCGCGCCCCGCCTGATCCATGGGGTGACACCCCAACCGCAGCGACAAATCGGGGCAATCCGGTCCGGATTCTTGTCGGTGGGGGTGTCACCCCCAAGAAAACCACGACTGCGGGGCTCAGCTCTCGGCCAGGGACTTGATCCCGGCCAGCGTCTTCTCGACGCCGACGCGGAACTCGTCCAGCCGCCGAGCCACGATGCGCTCCTCCTTCTCGGGGAACTTGTCGATGGCCTTGGTCAGGTTCGACGGGCCGGGGCCGAGCCGGCCCCAGGCCCGCAGCTGAGTGCCGTCGGCCACCGGCGTCAGCTCGTAGCCCCAACTCGCGGCGGGCGACTCGACCGTGCCGACGTCCCACTGGAAGGCCCGTGCCGGGTCGCAGACCACGACGGTGGACACCGTCGTCCATTCCCCGACGGCCTCGTGGCTGTTGACGCCTCGGAAGCGGCTGCCGAGCGCCGGGCCGGCCGCGCCGTCGACCCACTCGACCGACTTGGTCTCCCGACTCAGGGCCGCGATCACCGCGATGTCGCTGACCAACTCCCAGACCCGGTCCGGTGCCGCCCCGACCACGATCGTGGCGTCCACCGACGGACAGTCCGCATACCTCATTGCGCGCTCCCCTCGACAGCCTGTCCGGCCGATCCGATGCGGGCCAGCACCTGATCCAGCTTCACCGGTTGGCCCACCCGGACGAGCAGCTGGACGACGCCGTCGGCCTGCGCCGCCAGCGTGTGCTCCATCTTCATGGCCTCCACGACCAGCACCGACTCGCCCCGGGACACCGCCGCCCCGTCGGCCACCAGCATCGCCAGCACCGTGCCCGGCATCGGGCTGGTGATCTGGCCGGACGACGCGGCGGCGCCGGCCTCGCGCAAGCGTTCGTGGCGGGCCCGCCGGACCAGATGGGTGATCCCGTCGGCGGCGTGCACCCACCAGCCGTCGGTGCCCGGGGAAACCCGGTACCTGCGACGCATCCCGTCCAGCACGACCGCGATGCCGCCGGCGACACGGACGCAGGAGAACGACACCGGGTCGCCGGCAGCGACGTCCTCCGGGTGGACCGAAGCGGTCGCGGCCTGCGGGGTCCCGGTGAGTTCCACCGTGGTCGGGCCGCCGGCGTGGTCGAGTCGCACCCGGTACACCGCCGGGTCGCCGAGGCGCCAGCTGACCAGCGTCTGCCACGGCCCGGCATCGGCGCAGCGTTCAGCCGGCGCGGGCCAGTCGAACGCGGCCACGGCGAGCAGCACCTCGAACGGGGTTGTCCCGGGCTGACGATCCGTCACAATGCGGTCCAGCAGGCCGGTGTCCAGCGCTCCGGCGCGCACCTGCGGGTCGGCCAGCAGCTCGCGCAGGAACGCGATGTTGGTCGTGAGGCCCAGCACCACGGTGTTTGCCAGCGCGGCATCCAGTCGGGTCAGCGACTGCGCCCGATCGGCCCCATGCGCGATCACCTTGGCCAGCATCGGGTCGTAGTCCGACCCGACGACGAAGCCGCGTCCGATGCCCGAGTCGACCCGGACACCGGGACCCCGTGGCTCGGACAGATATCGGATGGGACCACCGGTCGGCAGGAACCCGCGGTCCGGGTCCTCCGCGTAGACCCGGGCCTCGATCGCGTGTCCGTGGAACCGGATCTCGTTCTGATCCAGCGTCAGCTTCTCGCCCCCGGCGATGCGCAACTGCCACTCGACCAGGTCGATCCCGGTGGTCATCTCGGTGACCGGGTGCTCGACCTGCAGTCGGGTGTTCATCTCCATGAAGAAGAACTCGTCGGGAGCATCCGCCGAGACGATGAACTCGACCGTACCGGCGCCGCGGTAATCGACGCTTCGGGCGCATGAACAGGCGGCAGCGCCGATCCGGCGCCGGGTCGGCTCGTCGAGCAATGGAGAGGGCGCTTCCTCGATCACCTTCTGGTGGCGGCGTTGCAGGCTGCACTCGCGTTCGCCGAGATGGACGACGTTGCCGTGCGCGTCGGCCAGAACCTGGACCTCGATGTGGCGAGGCGTGGCAACGAAGCGCTCGACGAACAATGTGTCGTTTCCGAACGCGGACCGGGACTCCCGTCGGGCGCTGTCCAACGCGGCCTGCAGGTCCGCGGCGCGGGTCACCACCCGCATGCCCTTGCCCCCGCCGCCGGCCGAGGGCTTGATCAGCACGGGGTAGCCCACTTCGTCCGCGGCCTCCCGCAGGTCCGCGTCGGTCATCCCGGGTCGGGCCACCCCGGGCACGACCGGCACCCCGGAGGCCACCACCGTGTTCTTGGCGGTGATCTTGTCGCCCATCACCGCGATGGCGTGGCTCGGCGGACCGACGAACACGATGCCCCGGTCCTCCAGCGCCGCGGCGAAGGCCGCGTTCTCCGACAGGAAGCCGTAGCCCGGGTGGACCGCCTGCGCACCGGTGGCCAGGCATGCCGCCACCAGTCGGTCGACGTTCAGGTAGCTGGCGGCCGCCGGGGCAGGCCCCAGCCGGAAAGCCACATCGGCCTCGTGGACGTGTCGCGCGTCGGCGTCGGCGTCGCTGAACACGGCCACCGAGCGCAGCCCGAGGTTGCGCAGCGTGCGGATGATCCGGACCGCGATCTCACCGCGGTTGGCGATCAGCACGGTCCCGAACGGCAGGCTCATTTCTACAGCCCTTGTTGTTCGCTTGTGCTCCTCGCTCGTTCCTCGCTCGTCGCAGTCGCTCATGGCCTCACATCCGGAAGATGCCGTAGGAGACCGGTTCCAGCGGCGCCTGGACGCACACCGACAGCGCCAGCCCGAGCGCGTCGCGGGTGATCGCCGGGTCGAGGATCCCGTCGTCCCACAGGCGGGCCGTCGAGTAGTAGGGATTGCCCTGTGTCTCGTACTGCTCCCGGATCGGCGCCTTGAACGCCTCAGCCGCCGCGGCGTCCCAGGGGGTCCCGGCGGCCTGTGCCTGCTCGGCCCGGACGCCGGCCAGCACCGAGGCGGCCTGTTCGCCGCCCATCACCGAGATCCGCGCGTTCGGCCACATCCAGAGGAATCGGGGCGAATACGCGCGGCCGCACATCGAGTAGTTCCCGGCGCCGAACGAACCGCCGATGACCACGGTCAACTTCGGCACCCGGGCGCACGCCACCGCGGTGACCATCTTCGCGCCGTGCTTGGCGATGCCGCCGGCCTCGTAGGCCTGCCCGACCATGAACCCGGTGATGTTCTGCAGGAACAACAAGGGGATCGACCGGGCCGCGCACAGTTCGATGAAGTGGGCACCTTTCATCGCCGACTCGGAGAACAGCACGCCGTTGTTGGCGACGATCCCGATCGGATGGCCGTGCAACCGCGCGAACGTGGTTACCAACGTGGCGCCGTACTCCGCCTTGAATTCCTGGTGCTCCCCGCCGTCGACGAGGATCTCAATCACCTTGCGCACGTCGTACGGGATCCGTGAATCGGTCGGGACGATGTCGTAGAGGTCGGTCTGTTCGTGCGCGGCGGCGACCGTGGGACGGCGGTCCCAGGCGGGCGGCCCTGGTGGGCCCAGCGTGTCGACGATCCCGCGGACGATCTCCAACGCGTGCAGGTCGTCATCGGCGAGGTGATCGGTGACCCCGGACGTTCGAGAGTGCAGCAGGCCGCCACCGAGGTCCTCGGCGGTGACGATCTCGCCGGTGGCCGCCTTCACCAACGGCGGGCCGCCGAGGAAGATCGTGCCCTGGTCGCGGACGATCACCGCCTCGTCGCTCATCGCCGGCACGTAAGCGCCGCCCGCGGTGCACGAGCCCATGACCGCGGCGATCTGGGGAATGCCGCGGGCACTCATCGTGGCCTGGTTGTAGAAGATCCGCCCGAAGTGGTCGCGGTCCGGGAACACCTCGTCCTGGCGCGGCAGGAACGCGCCGCCGGAGTCGACCAGGTAGATGCACGGCAGCCGGTTGGCCAGCGCGATCTCCTGCGCACGCAGGTGCTTCTTGACGGTCATCGGGTAGTACGTGCCGCCCTTGACCGTCGCGTCGTTGGCGACCACGACGACCTCGCGGCCGCTCACCCGGCCGATCCCGGTGATGATGCCCGCGCCGGGGCTGTCGTTGTCGTACATGTCCTCGGCGGCCAACGGCGCCACCTCGAGGAACGCGCTGCCCGGGTCCAGCAGGCGTTCGATGCGGTCCCGCGGCAACAGCTTCCCGCGCGCGATGTGCCGGTCCCGGCTGCGCGGTGTCCCACCCAGCGCCCGCGTGCGCAGCCGGGCCCGCAGTTCGGCGACCAACCGCTCGTGCTGCTCCCGATGCGCGCTCGCCACCGCTGTCGTCATCAGGCCGCCCTTGCTCGTCGTACCGTCCGGTAGTCCCGCCCGTCATGTAATCAGGCGCCCCGAAGACGGTTGACGTGTCCCACCGCCCACCCCGCCGTTGCGTCCGGCTAACTGCTGCCTAATAGGCCCCACTTAGCCGGACGCAACGCAAATGTGGGGCGAGCGCGGCGCGCCGGGGCACCCGAGGGGGTTGTCAGTCGAGCAGGGCGGCGCGCTCGAGGATCGCGGTCCGGTCGGCGGCCGCCGGCAGCGTGCCGTAGGCGTGGCCCCAGTCGCCGCCCAGCCGAGTCGCGCAGAACGCGTCGGCCACCGGGGCGGGCGCGTACCGCACCAGCAGCGAACCCTGCAGGGCCAGCGCCATCCACTCCACGATGCGGCGCGCCCGGACCTCGACGTCGCTCGGGTCGGCCAGTTCGGCCCCGATCCGGGCCACCGTCGCGTCCAGATGCCGATCGGCCCCACGGGTGATGTCCAGCTCGGCCCGCAGCGCCTGCACGGTCTCCGGCTCCCGGCTCAGCGCCCGCAGCACGTCCAACGCGTTGAC
>DATAUG010000083.1:0-1735 GCA_036268355.1 Sporichthyaceae bacterium | reverse complement strand
CCTCGGTTCCGCGGTTCACCAATGGGCGTTCTGCAGCCTCACCAGAAGCGGCTGGGCCCGCGAGTTCTACGACCAGAAGATCACCGCCGGAAAGAGCCACCACAACGCCCTGCGCGCCCTGAGCAACCGCTGGTTGGAAGTACTCTGGCACTGCCTGACCAAGGGCGTGCTCTACGACGAAGCCGTGCACGTCGCCAACCGCAACCGAGCCCGCGGACACGCCGCCTGAGCCGGAGGTTGACAGAGGGTGTCTCATCACGCCACTCCCAAGCAATCGCGGAGCCGGATCAACCCGTCGCGCAGGCGGGTCTTCACCGTGCCCAGTGGTGTGGTGAGAAGTTCGGCCACCTCGGAGTAGGTGCGCCCGCCGTAGTAGGCCAGCTCCACGGACTCCCGCTGCAACGTGGTCAGCGAGCCCAGGCAACGGCGAACCTGCTCACGTTCCAGGTTGGTGGTCACGGCCTCGGCCACCTCGTCGAAATCCCGGGCTCCCGACTCGGCGCAGAACCGCTGCTCACGGTCGCTGCGCGCCTGGGCCGAACGAACCCGGTCCACCGCGCGGCGATGGGCGAGGGTCAGCGCCCAGGTCAGCGCGCTGCCCTTGGCCGGGTCGTAGCGCGGCGCGGTCCGCCACAGCTCGACGAGCACTTCCTGCGCGACCTCCTCGGTCTGCGCGGTGTCGCGCACGACCCGGCGCACCACGCCCAGCACCGGGCCGGCGACCAGCGGGTAGAGCTGGTCGAACGCCGACTCGTCCCCCTTGGCGACCTGGGCGAGCAAGTCCTCGGCCGTCACCTGGCGCGGGTCGCCCCGCTCGTCCCGTCTCTCGTCACCGCGGCGGAGCGGCCACACCGGATCTCGCATCACAAGCGCCCCTCGCCGTCGGTACCCAGCCAGCATTCGGAGCCGGCGGGCCCACGGTTTGGTCCGCGACCAAACTCGCCCGCCGCTTCTGCCGAACGGGCGAATTCCGTTCCGGACCAAGCCGACGCCACCGCGGGTCCGAAACAACCACGTCACCGTCCGGCTCCCCGACGAGGGGACGCCGCGGACCAGCACCACCCTCGAGAGGAACCGACCATGCGCATCACCCGAATCGTGGCCGCACTGAGCATCACGATCGCCGCCGCCGGTCTGACCGCCTGCGGCAGCAGCGAAACGCCCAGCTCCGCACCCGGCACCAGCCAGACCGCCGCCGCCGCGCCGGCCACCACCAGCACGGAGGCGGCGAGCCAGTTCGGCTCCGCCTGCGGCGCGGTACCCACCAGCGGCCCGGGCAGCTTCCAGGGCATGGCCACCGACCCGGTCGCCACCGCCGCCAGCCACAACCCGGTGCTGTCCACGCTGGTCACCGCGGTGAAGAAGGCCAACCTGGTCGACACCCTGAACAGCGCTCAGAACATCACCGTGTTCGCCCCGGCCAACGCCGCCTTCGACAAGATCCCGCCGGCGACCCTCAACAAGGTGCTCGCCGACAACGCGACGCTGACCAAGATCCTGACCTACCACGTGGTCGGCCAGAAGATCACCCCCGCCGACCTCGCCTCCGGTGACTTCAAGACCCTCGAGGGCGCCAGCCTCAAGACCTCCGGCACCGGCGAGGACTTCACCATCAACGGCGCCTCGCACGTGATCTGCGGCAACGTCCAGACCGCCAACGCCACCGTCTACATCATCGACAGCGTGCTCATGCCGCCGGCCGCGACACCGGGCAGCTGACCGCACCGGGAACTAG
>DATAUG010000082.1:0-1535 GCA_036268355.1 Sporichthyaceae bacterium | reverse complement strand
AGCCGGAGTCACCATCGTCGATCACCACACGGAGGCCAAGCGGTTCCTCGCCCATCTGGACAAGGAACAGCGCGACGGCCGCCCCACCCCCGGTGACTGGTCCTGGCTGGTACCACCGATGTCGCCCGCCACCACCGGGGTGTTCCACCGCTACTACGACCCACGCGAGCGCTCTCCCGCCTTCGTCCCGCGCGGCTCCGGTTGCCCGGCCTTCCACGACTGACCGCGCCTTGCCCGAGTCACCCATCCGGCATCCGCCGTCCGGCGACACTTGTCCACAAACCTGTGACGGCGGAGCACCGGCCGGATCGGCGTCGTCGCCGGCACGCGACTTCCTCAGTCGGATGGGGGGTGTACGTCCCATCGACGCTCCCCCCATCCGACCTGCGGCGCAGGCGGGCCCCGGTCCACCTGCATCGACCGCGCCCGCGTGGCACGGCGGGCAGCGGCGGCCTGCTCCCGGATGGCCGCCGCAGATCCACGGTGCCCGCGACGTGTTTCCGGGGCACTTCCCACCTGTGAAGACTGCGCTGCGATCGGGACCCGGTACCGGTCGCACCTGCAGGTACGGCCGTAACCGTCTTCTGACGTACTGTCACTTCTGTGGCGGGTCGACGCTGGGACTCCCCTGGTGACCGGGCTGCCGAGCCGGCCGGGTGCGGTGATCGAGGTTCGTCGGTGTGGTCCGCAGCGCCGGGCCCGGGCGGGGGCGAGTCAGGTCCGCGGACCGGTGCCCCGCAATCGCCGGGCGACGATTTCCGGCAGGTCGTCACGGCGGATCCCGACCTGCGGCGTGGCGAGGAACGCGGTGGCCATGCCTGGAAAGGTCACCTCCACGAGCCGGGGCACGTCCCGGTCCGGTATCAGGGTGGCTGCTATCAGTGCCAGGACGCGACCGGCGCGGGCGCGGCTCACTTGGGGATATCGAGGTCCGGGGCTGAGGTAGGCGGCGGCGAGTTCGTCGAACAGCGCCCGGCGGGCGGGGGCGTGGATCCTGCGGTCGGTCTCGATCGCATCGGTCAGAACTTCGGCGTGCTGCCGGCGGGCCGGGTCGAGATCGGTCCGGGCCACCAGATTGGCGTGGACGGCGTCGGCGTGGAACTCGATCCCGAGCACGTGCTCGATGATCCGCTCGTCAGTGACCGCGAGGGCACCGGCGCTATACATGTGCCGTTCCCAGTAGGGGTCGCCGATCAGTAACCGGCCGAGTTCGCGGACCCGGTCGGTCCGCACCGCGAGCGTGGGGTCGCCGGTCGCCGTCCACAGTTCCGACAAGAGGACGCTCCCTCAAACCGTGCACCGAGACGCCCCGGCTCCCCGATGCAAGGCCTGCACTGGGGAGCCGGGGCCGGGCAGGGTTGCCGTCCGGGCGCCCTGACACGCCCACCGGGTGTCCCCTTCGCGACAACACTTCCACCCGCGGCCGGTGCTCGGGGCACGTCCCGGTGAAACCTTCCGCACACCGAGGGCAAGGCGTCCGGGATCGCGTCCCGCGAGGTGGTGTAGGCCGACGTTGTCGTGATCGTCGACGCCAT
>DATAUG010000081.1:0-10116 GCA_036268355.1 Sporichthyaceae bacterium | reverse complement strand
GTCACCGGCGCAGGCGAGGTCACCGGCGCAGGCGAGGTCACCGGCGCAGGCGAGGTCACCGGCGCAGGCGAGGTCACCGGCGCAGGCGAGGTCACCGGCGCAGGCGAGGTCACCGGCGCAGGCGGGGCGGCGCGCGGTGGTTCGGGCCGGAACTCGACCGCCGCGGGCCTGGGCTCGTCGCGGACCGCCGGGGCGGGCGGCAGGATCTCGACCCGGGTCGAAGCCGCGGGCCGCGAATCCAGGCCCTCGGTGAACGCCGTGCGCCAGTCGAGGTTCGAGGACTGCTCGAACGAATCGGGGTCGAAGGTGGGCCATTGCACGCCGGCCCGGTCCTTCGCGTTCGGGGTCTGGCTCGATGTCGCCTTGTCGGCGGAATCGCCTGGAGACATGGCTCGTTCCACCGCCCGCACCAGTCGCTCGGGGGTCAACGGCCAGGACAACGTCTTCACGTTTTGATCGGCCAACCGCAACGACACCAGCCGCGGGCTGTCGGTGACGGACTCGGCCACCACCAGCGCGGGCGTGGCGACATCGCGACTGCGCAACTGCGCAACTGCGTCAACCGCCCGGTCCGCGTCGCCCAGGTCCAGGACCAGCAGGTGCGCGGCCGCAGCCCACTCGGCCCACCCGGGAGTCTCCGTCGGGTCGACCGGGATCACGTTCAGGTCATGGGCCACCAACGCCGCGCTGATGGCGGCGTTGCCGGAGATGACAAGGACGTCGCGCAGCGTAGCCTCCAACCCTCCGGTACGTGGTCAGACGATACGGCCCCGGGGATCTTGCCGGGGCCGCTTCGGCTCCATCCACCGTGTCGTCCGACCCGATCACCTCTCAACCCGTCGTGAGGCATGAGTCGCGGCTCCCGGTTGCAGTCGGTCGGCGCGGTCCACGAGATTCAGTTGGCGCCCAACACTCCGTCGGAGGCCCAGGTTTCGTTGGCTTCTGACATCCCGCTGGTGCCTGACATCCCGCTGGTGCCTGACATCCCGCTGGTGCCCGACGTCCCGCTGGTGCCCGACATTCCGGTGGAACCCGTCATCCCGCCGGAACCCACGACCGGCGGCATATTGTTCTGGCAGGTACCGGTCAGGTCGTAACACTTGGGAACGTGGACCGGATTGCCGGCGGCCATCGTGCTGCCGGCTACCGATACGCCGATGATTCCGGTTGCCAGCACCGCGGCCATCTGCCACCGGCGCTTGTTGAACGTGTGCAAGGCTGCCTCCCGATCGCTGGTGCAACGGTTGCGTGCCTTACGAAGATCCTCCGGAGCTCGGCGGAGGTACATCGGCTTGCCCCGAACGGGTCGGCCGGCCGGACGCGGTCGCAAGGGATTCGGTGACGTTGCGCATCCACGTGGTCAGCGACGTGCACGGCGCGACCGCGGCCCTGGCCGCCGCCGCGGTCGGTGCCGACGCGCTGATCTGCCTGGGCGACCTGGTGCTGTTCGTCGACTACACCGATCCCTCGGACGGGATCTTCGGCCAGGTGTTCGGGTCGGACCGGGCCGCGCACTGGGTGGGGCTGCGCAACCAACGGCGGTGGGACGAGGCCCGCACATTCCTGCGGGAACTTTGGGCCGCGGCGGGCGGTGACCCGTGGGAGATCATCTCCGAGGCGGTGCGCGGCCAGTACGCGGAGCTGTTTGCGGCGATGCCCGACCCCACGTACCTGACCTACGGCAACGTCGATCTGCCCGCGTTGTGGCCGCAGTTCACGACGTCCGCGCACACCGTCCTGGACGGTGAGATAACCACGATCGGTGGCCGGGTCTTCGGGTTCGTCGGCGGCGGGTTGCCCTCGCCGTACCGCACCCCGTTCGAGGTCCCGGACTCCGAGTACACGGCGAAGGTGGAGGCGGTCTTCGCCGCCGCGCAGGCCGCGGGCACCCCGGTCGACGTGCTGTGCACCCATATCCCGCCCGCGGTACCGGAACTGACCTACGACGTGGTGGCGCGTCGTTTCGAGCGCGGCAGCGAGGCCACCCTCGAGGCGATCCGCAAGTACCAACCGCCGCTGGCGTTGTTCGGCCACGTCCACCAGCCGTTGGCGGCACGCACGCGGATCGGCCGCACCGAATGCGTGAACGTGGGGCACTTCCGGGGGCGCGCGGTGCCGTACGTCCTGAGCTGGTGAATCCTCCCCGGCCGGCGGGGTGAGCGGGAAGCGATAGCCTGGTCTCTTCGAACGGCACAGTCGGTAGTGGCCCGCCAGGGGCACCAGCGTCACCGGGAGGGGCCGCAGGCGATGCCCGATTCGACCACCGCGAGCATCACGATCGGGGCCGAGGCCAAGGCCGTGCTCGACGTGATCGCCGACTTCGAGGCCTACCCCCAGTGGGCCGGTGCCGTGAAACGGGTCGAGGTGCTGGGCCGGCTCCCGGACGGCCGTGCCGAACTGGTGCACTACCAACTCGACGCCGGGCCGATCAAGGACGAGTACACGCTGCGCTACGACTGGTCGGCGGTGCCTGGGGCGTTGCGGTGGGAACTGGTCGAGGGCCAGATGCTCAAGATGCTGGTCGGTTCGTACCGGCTGGCCGAGGGCGATCACGGGCACACCGAGGTGACCTACCACCTGGCACTGGACGTGAAGATCCCGTTGCTCGGCATGATCAAGCGGAAGGCCGAGAAGGTCATCATCGACACCGCGCTCAACGAGCTCAAGAAACGCGTGGAGGGTTAGCGGATTGCGCGTCCTGCTGTTCACCGGCAAGGGCGGCGTGGGCAAGACGACCGCCGCGGCCGGTACCGCCGCGATCGCCGCCGCCAACGGGCACAAGACCCTGGTCCTCTCCACCGACGCGGCGCACTCGCTGGCGGACGCGCTGGACTGCCCGGCCGGTGACGAACCGACCGAGGTCGGCCCGAATCTGTTCGTCCAGCAGGTCGACGCGCAACGCACCTTCGAACGAACCTGGGTGGAGATCCGCAGCTATCTGCTCAGCGTGCTGGACGCGGTCGGCATGGACCCGATCGAGGCGGAGGAACTCACCGTGCTGCCCGGCGCGGAGGAGGTGCTCGCGCTGCTGGAGGTCCGCGACCAGGCTCGGTCCGGGCGCTGGGACGTGGTGGTCGTCGACTGCGCACCGACCGCCGAGACGCTTCGTCTGCTGGCGCTGCCGGAGGCGTTGAACTGGTACATGGACCGGGTCTTTCCGGTGGAGCGTCGAGTGGTGCGGGCGCTGCGGCCGGTGCTGGGCAAGGTGGCCGGGGTGCCGATGCCGCGGGATCGGGTGTTCGACGCCGTGGAGCGACTGCACGCGGAGTTGGCCGCGGTCCGTACCCTTCTCACCGACCCGGGCACCTCGGTACGGCTGGTGCTCACGCCGGAGTCCGTGGTGGTCGCCGAGGCCCGGCGCACCCTGACCTCGTTGTCGTTGTACGGCTACCGCACCGACGCCGTCGTGGCGAACCGGATCTTCCCGGCAGCCGACGCCGATTCCTGGCGCAGCGGTTGGGTCGGCACGCAGACGGCCCTGCTGCGCGAGGTCGACGCCTCATTCGCCCCGTTGCCTGTACTGCGCTCGCCGTACCGGGCGGCCGAGCCGGTGGGCGTCACGGAGTTGGTGGCGTTCGCCACCGACCTCTACCGCGACCTGCCGGCTCGACCCGGCGGGCGGCCGGCCGACCCGTGCGCCGTCCTGTCCACCACCGAGCCGATGACCATTCGGAACGCCGACGGGCGCTATCTGATGTCGCTCGCGCTCCCGTTGGCCGACAAGCGCGAGATGGACCTGCGGCGGAAGGGCGACGAACTCGTGCTGACGGTCGCGGGCCACCGCCGGCAACTGGCGTTGCCCGGGGTGCTGGCCCGCCGCGAGATCACCAGCGCCGACCTGGTGGGCGACCGCTTGGACATCAGTTTCGCGCGGGAAGCGCGCTGACGTGACGGGTGGTGAACCGCTCGGCAACGCGAGCGACTGCGACGAGCGAGGAGCGAGCGAGGAGTACAAGCGAGCAACCGGAACCGCGAGCGACTGCGACGAGCAACTGCGAGCGACTGCGACGAGCGAGGAACGAGCGAGGAGCACAAGCGAGCAACAAGCGCCGAGGAGCGAGGGGCACAAGCGAGCAACCGGAACCGCGAGCGACTGCGACGAGCAACAAGCGCCGACGAGCGAAGGGCACAAGCGAGCAACCGGAACCGCGGCGCAGGAGGCGGCCCGCCTGATCGAGGCGATCGGTGAATGGTTGGCGGTGCGGGCCGGTGGCACCTCGGGCGGCTCGTCCGGCGGCACGTGGGCCCAGTGGGGGAGCGAGCACATCGCCACCGGCGCCCCGGAGTGCCAGATCTGTCCGCTGTGCCGGCTGATAGCGGCGGCGCGGACGGTGGGTCCGGAGGTGGCCGGCCACGTCGACGACGCGATGCAGGCGTTCGCCGCCGCGCTGCGGTTGGCCGCGGACGCGATGGGAAATCGGGGTGGCGATGCGGCGGGGCCGGACAACGGTTTCCAGACGATAGTCATAAACTGACGCAACGTCAGAACGATGCGGGGACGGAGCAGAGTCTCGGGGGAGGTCGATCCGGTGTCGGCGATCGGGATCGACGTCGGCGGCACGAAGACCGCCGCCGCCGTGGTCGACGAGTCCGGTGCCGTGCGCAGACATGTCCGGGTGGCGACACCGCTCGACCCGGACGGGGCACTGGATGCCATGGCGGCCGCGGTGGCCGAGTTGGACGCGCCCGAGCTGCCGGTCGGCGTCGGGGTGGCGGGCTTCGTCGGCCTCGACGGCAGCACGGTCCTGATGGCACCGAACCTCGGTTGGTGCGAAGAGCCGCTGGGCCTGCGGTTGGCCGCCCGACTGGGTGTCCCGGTACACGTGGAGAACGACGCGAACGTCGCCGCCTGGGCCGAGGCGCGATTCGGTGCCGGGGTCGGCCGGGCGTCGGTGGTGTGCGTGACCGTCGGTACCGGCGTCGGGGGCGGGCTGGTGTTGGACGGCCGATTGCAACGCGGCGGGTTCGGTTGCGCCGGCGAGGTCGGCCACCTCCCGGTCGTTCCCGACGGCCTGCCCTGCGGTTGCGGACAGCGAGGCTGCCTGGAGCAGTACGCGAGTGGGACGGCGCTGGTGCGCGCCGCCCGACGACTGCTGGACTCGTCGGCGCCCGGCACGGCGGCACTGCGCGCGGCGTGCGCCGGTCGCCCGGAGGACCTGCACGGGCCGGCGATCACCGATCTGGCGCGGCGCGGCGACCCCGCCGCGCGAGCCCTGCTGGCCGAGCTCGGCGACTGGTTGTCCGTCGGTCTGGCCGTGCTGACCGCCGTGCTAGACCCGGAGTGCTTCGTGATCGGCGGTGGGGTTGCCGACGCCGGTGATGAGTTGCTGGGTCCGGTTCGGGATGGCCTGCGGCGGCGGTTGCCGGCCGGCGGCGCCCGGCCCGGCGCCGAGGTTGTGGCCGCCCGACTGGGTAACGACGCCGGGATGATCGGGGCCGCCGACCTGGCTCGGATCGCGGAGGGCGCAGCATGAAACCGGTGCCGCTGCGGGTGGTTACCTGGGACCTCGGGTCGGTCCAGGCGGACGTGGCGCAGATCGCGGCCGTGCTGCGCGAGGTGCGCCCCGACCTGGCCGGTCTGCAGGGCGCGCCCACCGGATTCCGGTGGCGCTCGCGCACCGCGGCCTTGGCCCGGCACGCGGAGATGCTCACCGCGGGCGGTGGACCAGAGTGTTCCGGCAACCTCGTGCTGGGCAGTGTCCGGGTCCACGTCTTCGGGACGCAGCAGACGATGGGCGGGGGGCAGTCGGCTCCGTCCGACATCGCGGTGGCGGTGGCCGAGGTGTCCGGGATGCGGGTGGTGGTCTGCGCCACCCGGCTGGGCGCTTCTAGTCCGGACCGGACGCGACGGGCGACCGAGCTCGTGGACCGGTTGCGCTCGTTCGGCGGCGACCACCAGATCCTGTGCGCCGAGCCCGCCGCGAACCCGGCTGGCGCGATCCAGGTCTCGCCTGGGGTGAAGGTCCTGGACTGGTGGTTGGGCGAACCGCCGGAGGGTTCGCGGGGCGATCGGGACCGTCCCGTGGTGGCGGACCTCTTGTTGCTCGGGTCGGCCGGCTGACGCCTGACGGCTCGTCAGATCGGTCGCGTTCGGCGTCAGACCACGGCGCCGTCGTCCGGTCCCGACCCGTGGTGATCGTCGCGCATCCGGTAGATCAACGCGCTGGCACCGCCGATGAAGGCCCCCAGCGCCAGGACCTCGTCGCCGTAGAACAGGTACCAGCCGAGCCAACCGCGCAGCACCAGGTCGACCGGCAGGCAGGCGACGCCGAGCCACGCCAGCTTCGTCCGGGCCTGGATCCGGGGCAGTGGTGGTGGCGGCGGCGGGACGAAGTGTTCCTCGGGCTCTACCGGGGCAGGCGCGGGAGCGAGGTTCGCGGCCTCCGGCCACACCGCGACGACGGACAGGCCGTGGTCCGCGGGCTCGTCGGCGGGTGCGTCCTCCGCGACCGGCCACGGTGGCACCGGCTCGGACGTCGTCTTGTCGAACCCGGCGACGATGGCCTGCCAGGCCGCGTCCGACTCGGCCTGGGTCAGGGTCGGTGCCCGGCTGGGGCCGAGCACCGTCTCGGAGAACTCCGGCATCCGCTGCCGCAGCACCTCGCGGGCGCGGTTCATGCCCTCGGCGTCGACCCAGACCCGATCCGTCGGACGATCCGGCAACTGGATGTCCAGATACGGGCCACGGCGGCCGGGCGCCGGCGCGGCATACGCGGCAACGCCCTCATCGCGCAGTGCCTCGAGCAGGGCGTCGGCGAAATGCGGCTCCAGGTCGACCAGCGGGGAGTACCGCACGGCGGGCAGCCCGTTGCTGCGCCCGGGAGTCATGGTTCGCCCCGTGGGGGACCGACGCCGCGACGCCCGCTCACCGGCGCACCATCGGCTGAGCGTGCACGCCGAATGTGGCCTGCACCGTGACATCAATGCGGTCGCTCACGGGTGCTCCGTGGGCACCGGTGCCAGTCGGCGGACGAAATCCAGGCTCGCGGCGAAGATCCGGGGCGCGTCATGGTCGAGGGTGGCCACGTGATAGCTGTCGTGCAGCAGGATCTCGGTCAGGTCGCGGGAGGAGACGCGGGCCAGCACCATCGCCGAGTTCTCCGCCTCGACGACGTGGTCGGTGTAGCTGCGCAGCAGCAACAACGGCGCGGTGACGCGAGGCAGATCGGCCTGCAGCACCGGCCAGGCGCGGCGCAAGGACTCCAGGGCACGCAGCGGATTGCGGTCGTAGGCCAACTCCTGGACCCCGGGCTTGCGGATGTCGTCGCCGATCGCCGGGAACGAGGGGATGAAGTGGTGCAGCAGCGGAAGCAGGCGCAACCGCGGGTCGCGGCCCAGCACCGACGGGTTGACGACCACGATGCCCGCCACCGCGGAGCCGTTGCGCTGGGCCAGCCGCAGGGCGAGGCCGCCGCCCATGGACAGCCCCATCACGAACACCTGCTCGCAGCGTTCACCCAATGCCAGGAACTCGCGTTCCACGCACGAGTACCAGTCGTCCCACGTGGTCATGTTGGCGTCCTGCCAGCGGGTGCCGTGTCCGGGCAACCTGGGCAGGGCCACGGTGAGCCCGGCCTCGGCCAGGAACTGCGCCCACGGCCGCATCGACTGGGGGGTGCCGGTGAACCCGTGGCACAGCAGTGCCCCGACGCTGCCGCCGCTGTGGTGGTAGGGCTCGGCGCCCGGCATCACTGGCAACGTGGCCCCCTGAACTCAGCACGTGATCCGCAACGGAATAGTCGCACGGCGGGGTCGTCGTTCGCTGCCCACTGCGCGCCTAGGCTTACTCCCGCGGCGGCGGCGTGGAAGGACGTGCGGTGCTCTACTGGATCATGAAGTACTTCCTTCTCGGCCCCCCGCTGCGGGCCGCCTTCCGCCCGTGGGCGGAAGGCCTGGAGAACATCCCGGAGCGGGGCCCGGCGATCCTGGCCAGCAACCATCTGTCGTTCTCCGACTCATTCTTCCTGCCGCTGGTGGTGTCCCGTCGGATCACTTTCCTGGCCAAGGAGGAGTACTTCACCGGCACCGGCCTGAAGGGCAAGTTCAGCGCCGGCTTCTTCCGGGGCGTCGGGCAGATCCCGATCAACCGGTCCGGCGGCAACGCCTCGGACGACGCGCTCGCCGCCGGGATGGGCGTGCTGCGGCACGGCGGGCTGTTCGGCATCTATCCCGAGGGCACTCGATCACCGGACGGACGGCTGTATCGGGGCCGGACCGGCGTCGCCCGGTTGGCGCTGAAGGCCGGGGTCCCGGTGCTGCCGGTGGCGATGATCGACACGGATCGAGTCCAGCCGCCCGGTCACGTCGTGCCGCGGATCGCCCGGATCGGGGTCAAGGTGGGGGCGCCGTTGGACTTCTCCCGCTATGCGGGGCTGGAGGAGGACCGCTTCGTGCTCCGATCGGTCACCGACGAGCTGATGTACGAGCTGATGCTGCTGTCCGGCCAGGAGTACGTCGACGTGTACGCCAGCGCCGCCAAGGCCGCGAGCCGGGAAGCCCCGCCGGCGGGGCCGCGCGACCGCGCGGCCTGACAGTCCCAACTTCTGGCGTGTCGGGCTCCCTTCCGGCGTCGGGATGGGCGCCCGACACGCCAGAAGATGCACGGTTTTGACGGGTCAGTCGGTGGCCCAGCCGCGGGATTTCTCCACCGCCGTCTGCCAGCGCCGGTAGGCGGCTCCGTCGGTCGGTTGCGGTTCGAAGGTCCGGTCCAGCCGCCAGGTGTCGGCCAGCTCCTGCGGGTCGGTCCAGACCCCGGCGCCCAGCCCGGCCAGGAACGCGGCGCCCAGCCCGGTCGTCTCCAGCACCTGCGGCCGCCGTACCGGGACACCCAACTGGTCGGCCTGCATCTGGCAGAGCAGGTTGTTGGCGCTCGCGCCGCCGTCGACCGTCAACGGCTGCCGGTCCAGCCCGGCCTCGGCGATCATCACCTCGACCACGTCGCGGACCTCGAACGCGATCGCCTCCAGGGTGGCCCGGACCAGATGCGCCCGGGTGGTGCCGCGGGTCAGCCCGAGGATCGTGCCGCGGGCGGCCGGGTCCCAGTGCGGGGCGCCGAGCCCGGTCAGCGCCGGGACGAACACGACCCCGCCGCTGTCGGGCACCGACGCCGCCAGTTCCTCGGTCTGCGCGGCGTTCTCGATCACGCCGAGCCCGTCGCGCAGCCACTGCACGGCCGCGCCGGTGACGAACACCGCGCCCTCCAGGGCGTAGGTCAGCGTCCCGTCCGGGGCCTGCCAGGCGACGGTGGTCAGCAGCCCGGCGTCGGAGCGGACGATCCTGGGCCCGGTGTTGACGAGCACGAACGAACCGGTGCCGTAGGTGCACTTCGACTGGCCGGGGGAGAAGCAGGCCTGGCCGAACAGCGCCGCCTGCTGGTCGCCGGCGACGCCCGTCACCGGGACCGCGAGGCCGCCGAACGCGTCGGGATCCGTGCGGCCGAACTCGCCCCACGACGGCAGGACCTGAGGGAGGGCGGCCTCGGGGACGTCGAAGAGCTCACACAGCTCCGGCGACCACGCCCCGGTGGTGATGTCGTAGAGGAGCGTGCGAGATGCGTTGGACGCGTCGGTCACGTGCATCTGACCGCCCGTCAGCCGGGCGATCAGATACGAATCGACGGTGCCGATCGCAACCGAGCCGCCGCGCACCCCGGCCCAGGCGGGGTCGTTCTCGGCCAGCCAGGTCAGTTTGGTGCCGGTGAAGTAGGGGTCCAGTCGCAGCCCGGTGAGCCGGGCGACCAGCGGCTCGTGGCCGGCGTCGCGCAGCCGGTCGCAGATCGCGGCGGTACGGCGGTCCTGCCAGACCACGGCCGGGCGGGGGGCATCCAATGTCTTGCGGTCCCACAGCACCGCGGTCTCGCGCTGGTTGGTGATCCCGACGCAGGCCACCGGCGAGGCACCGGCCGCGGCGTCCCTCGCGACCCGGCAGGCGGCCAGCGTCGCCCGCCAGATCTCCTCCGGGGAGTGCTCCACCCAACCCGGCGCCGGGAAGTGCTGCGGGAAGTCCTGGTAGCCCCGCGCGACCACGGCGCCCGTCTCGTCGACCACCAGCGCCGTCACGCCGGTGGTGCCTGCGTCTATGGCAAGGATGCTCACGGGGGCACCATCCCCCCGTTGG
>DATAUG010000080.1:0-51360 GCA_036268355.1 Sporichthyaceae bacterium | reverse complement strand
GACGGCAAGACCTTCACCCCGCAGCAGATCTCGGCGTTCGTGCTGCAGAAGCTCAAGCGCGACGCGGAGGCCTACCTCGGCGAGCCCGTCGCCGACGCGGTGATCACCGTGCCGGCGTACTTCTCCGACGCCGAGCGGCAGGCCACCAAGGAGGCCGGCGAGATCGCGGGCCTGAACGTGCTGCGGATCATCAACGAGCCGACGGCGGCCGCGCTGGCCTACCGGCTCGACAAGGACACCACCGACCACCGCATCCTGGTCTTCGACCTCGGCGGCGGCACCTTCGACGTCTCCCTGCTGGAGATCGACGAAGGCCTGGTCGAGGTCAAAGCCACCAGCGGTGACAACCGGCTCGGCGGCGACGACTGGGACCAGCGGATCATCGACCACCTTGTGCAGAAGTTCCGCGCGGCGAACGGCATCGACCTGACCAAGGACAAGATGGCGATGCAGCGGGTCCGCGAGGCCGCGGAGAAGGCGAAGATCGAGCTCAGCTCGGGCCAGCAGTCGTCGATCAACTTGCCCTACATCACCGTCGACGGCGACAAGAACCCGCTGTTTCTGGACGAGACGCTGACCCGCGCCGAGTTCCAGAAGATCACCGCCGACCTGCTCGAGCGCACCAAGGCGCCCTTCCGCAACGTCATCAAGGACGCCGGGATCGACGTCGACAAGATCGACCACGTCGCGCTCGTCGGTGGCTCCACCCGCATGCCGGCCGTCGCCGACACCGTGCGCGAGCTGACCGGGGGCAAGGAGCCGCACAAGGGCGTCAACCCCGACGAGGTCGTCGCGGTCGGCGCGGCCCTGCAGGCCGGCGTGCTCAAGGGCGAGGTCAAGGACGTGCTGCTGCTCGACGTCACCCCGCTGAGCCTCGGCATCGAGACCAAGGGCGGCGTGATGGACAAGCTGATCGAGCGCAACACGACGATCCCGACCAAGCGCTCGCGCACGTACACCACGGCCGAGGACAACCAGCCGTCGGTGCTGATCCAGGTCTACCAGGGTGAGCGCGACTTCGCCCGCGACAACAAGTCCCTGGGCAACTTCGAGCTCACCGGGCTGCCGCCGGCGCCGCGCAACGTGCCGCAGATCGAGGTCACCTTCGACATCGACGCCAACGGCATCGTGCACGTCTCGGCCAAGGATCTGGGCACCGGCAAGCAACAGTCGATGACCGTCACCGGTGGCTCCGCGCTGCCTCGCGAGGACATCGACCAGATGGTCCGCGACGCCGAGCAGTACGCCGACGAGGACCGCAAACGGCGCGAGACCGTCGAGCACCGCAACCAGGGCGAGGCGTTGATCTACCAGAGCGAGAAGTTCCTGGCCGACAACGCCGACAAGTTCGCCGAGGGTCCGGGCGCGGCCAACAAGGCCGAGGTCGAGTCCGCGGTCGCCGAACTTAAGAAGGTCCTGGAGGGCAACGACGACGCGGCGATCACGGCAGCCACGCAGAAGGCGGCCACCGCGTTCCAGAGCCTCGGCGCCGCGATGTACTCGGCCGCCCAGCCGGGCGCGGCCGGTCCGGGCGCGGGCGACCACCACGGTGACCACGGTCACGACGACGACGTCGTCGAGGCCGAGATCGTCGACGAAGGTCCGCAAAAATGAGTTCGCGAGAAGAGGAACGCGAGTTCGAGCCGCCGGTGGTCCGGGACAAACGCCGGATCGACCCGACCACCGGCGCGGTCCGCCCTGACGTTCCATCAGGTGCGCGGCCGTCGGCGGCCGCCGCAGGGTCGGCGGGCGCGGCGGGCCCGTCCGTGGCCGACAACGCGGTCGTGGCCGAGTTGGCCGAGCGGACCGCCGACCTGCAACGGCTTCAGGCGGAGTACGTCAACTACCGGCGGCGCGTCGAGCGCGACCGGGAGGCGGTCCGCGAGATGGCCGTGATGGCGGCACTCGTGGGGCTGCTCCCGGTGCTCGACGACATCGGCCGGGCGCGGGCGCACGGGGAGTTGGTCGGCGGCTTCAAGGTGGTCGCGGACTCGTTGGAGGCCACGCTGAGCAAGCTGGGTCTGGTGGCTTTCGGCGAGAGCGGCGACCCGTTCGACCCGAACGTGCACGAGGCGTTGCTTCACGAATTTTCGCACGGGGTCACCGAACCGACCTGCGTCGAGGTGTTCACCCCGGGCTACAAGGTCGGCGAGCGGGTCATGCGCCCGGCCCGGGTGAAGGTGGCGGAGCCCGAGCCGGTCGACCCGACCGGCGCCGGACCGGTCGAGGGGAACTGACGATCAATCAGATGAGAGGAGGGCGGCCATGACCAGCACCCGCGAGTATTTGGACAAGGATCTCTACGCCGTCCTCGGCCTGAAGAAGGGCGCCGAAGCAGCGGAGATCAAGAAGTCCTACCGCAAGTTGGCACGAGAGCTGCACCCGGACCGCAACAAGGACAACCCGAACGCCGAGGCCCGGTTCAAGGAGGTCTCCGAGGCCTACCACATCCTCGGCGACGAGTCCCGGCGCAAGGAGTACGACGAGGGCCGCGAGCTGTTCGGCTCCGGCGGTGGCTTCCGGGCGCCCGGTGGTGCCGGACCGGGGCCGGCGGGGACCAACTTCGCGTTCAACTTCGGCGGTGCCGACGGTGGGCTCGGCGACATCCTCGGCGGCATCTTCAACCGCCGCGGGGGAACCGGGCCCCGCCGCGGCGGCGACATAGAGACCGAGGTGACGCTGGACTTCATCGACGCGGTCGAGGGAGTCACCGTCCCGTTACGGCTGACCAGCGAGCAGGCCTGTTCGACGTGTGCCGGCAGTGGCGCCCGGCCGGGGACCATCCCGAGCGTCTGCCCCGGCTGTGCGGGCACCGGTCAGGTCACCCGGAACATGGGCGGGTTCGCGATGGCGGAGCCGTGTGTCACCTGCGGCGGTCGCGGCACGGTCATCGAGGACCCGTGTTCGACATGCCGGGGAAGCGGGCGCGGCACCGGCACGCAGACGGTGACCACCCGCATCCCACCCGGTGTGACGGACGGTCAGAAGATCCGCCTGAAAGGGAAAGGCACACCGGGCGAGCGGGGCGGGCCGGCGGGCGACCTCTACATCACCGTGCACGTCCGCCCGCACCCGGTGTTCGGCCGAAAGGGCGAGAACCTGACGCTGACGCTGCCGGTCACGTTCAGCGAGGCAGCACTCGGCGCCGAGGTGAAGGTGCCGACGTTGGGCGGATCGCCGGTCACGCTCCGGTTGCCGGCCGGCACCGCCAACGGCCGCACGATGCGGGTCCGTGGCCGGGGCGTCGCCCGCAAGGACGGCACCCGAGGGGATCTGCTGGTCACCGCCGAGGTCGTCGTGCCACAGCATCTGACGCCGGCCGCCCAGGCGGTGCTGGAGAAGTTCGCTGCCGAGTCGACCGAGGACCCGCGCGCCACACTGATGAGCGCGGCTGCCGGAGCGGAGCGAGGAGGCAGCGGCAATGGATGAGTTCGACGTCGTCGGCGTCTACGTGATCTCGGTGGCCGCCGAGCTGTCCGGGCTGCACCCGCAGACCTTGCGGCAGTACGACCGACTCGGCCTGGTTTCTCCCGGCCGGACCTCCGGGCGCGGCCGGCGGTACTCCGCGCGCGACATCCTGCGGCTGCGCGAGGTCGCCCGGTTGTCCCAGGACGAAGGCGTCAACCTCGCCGGGATCAAGCGGATCCTGGACCTGGAGAACACCGTCGACGCGCTGCGCGCCCGACTGGCCGAACTCGAGATGGAGCTGGCCTACGTGACGGCCGTGCTGCGCGAGAAGCAGTCCGAGCCCAACTCCGCCGTCTACCGCCGGATCAACCTGCCCGCCGTGTACGAGCCGGGCCCCGGCAACGCCTTGGTCGTCTGGCACCCCGGGCCACCGCGCCCACCAATCTGACCCAATCCTTGTGCCGTTGCGTCCGGGTAATCGTGGCCTATAGGTGCCGGTTACCCGGACGCAACGAGCAAACTCGGAGGAGCGACACCAATCATGAACGCAGAGAAGCTCACCACGCGCAGCCAGGAGGCTTTCTCCTCCGCTGTACAGAACGCCGCGGCGGCCGGGCACAGCCAGGTCGAACCCGCGCACCTGCTGCTGGCCCTGCTGGCGCAGCCGGACACCTCGGTCCGGCCGTTGCTGTCCGCCGCCGGTGGTGACCCGGAGGCGATCCGCCGCGAGACCGAGGCCCTGTTGGCGCATCTGCCGTCGGCCAGCGGCTCGACCGTGGCCGCGCCGGGGATGTCCCGGCAGGCCTACCAGGCATTGGCCACCGCCGAGCAGCGCGCGGGCGAACTCGGCGACAGCTTTGTCTCGACCGAGCACCTGTTACTGGGCCTGGCCGCCGGCCCGAGCAACGTCTCGGAGTTGCTGACACACCATCAGATCACCGTTGCGCGGTTGCAGCAGGCGTTGGCGAACCTGCGCGGCAGCAACCGGGTCACCAACCGGGACCCGGAGAACACCTCGCAGGCGCTGGAGAAGTACGGCGTGGACCTCACCGCCGCCGCCCGCGCCGGCAAGTTGGACCCGGTGATCGGGCGCGACGCCGAGATCCGCCGCGTCGTCCAGGTGTTGTCGCGGCGGACCAAGAACAACCCGGTGCTGATCGGCGAACCCGGCGTCGGGAAGACCGCGGTCGTCGAGGGACTGGCCTCGCGGATGGTGGCCGGCGACGTGCCGGAGTCCCTGCGCGGCAAGCGGTTGATCTCACTCGACCTGGCCGCAATGGTGGCCGGCGCGAAGTACCGCGGCGAGTTCGAGGAGCGGCTCAAGGCGGTGCTGAAGGAGATCAAGGACTCCGACGGCCGGGTCGTCACGTTCATCGACGAACTGCACACGCTGGTCGGTGCCGGTGGGGCCGAGGGCGCGATGGACGCGGGCAACATGCTCAAGCCCATGCTGGCCCGCGGCGAACTGCGCCTGGTCGGCGCGACCACGCTGGACGAGTACCGCGAGCGCATCGAGAAGGATCCCGCGCTCGAGCGTCGGTTCGCCCAGGTGCTGGTCGGCGAGCCGTCGGTCCAGGACACGATCGGGATCCTGCGCGGCCTGCAGGAGCGCTATGAGGCCCACCACAAGGTGGCGATCTCCGATGCCGCGCTGGTGGCCGCGGCCACGCTGTCCGACCGCTACATCACCGGCCGTTTCCTGCCGGACAAGGCGATCGACCTGATAGACGAGGCGGCCTCCCGGCTGCGGATGGAGATCGACTCCTCACCGGTCGAGATCGACACCCTGCGGCGCGCCGTGGACCGGATGCGCATGGAGGAGATGGCGCTGTCCCGGGAGAACGACCCGACCTCGGTGGAGCGGTTGACCTTGCTGCGCAAGGAACTGGCGGACCGTCAGGAACAACTGGGCGCGTTGACCGCCCGGTGGGAGCAGGAGAAGTCCGGCCTCAACCGGGTCGGTGACCTCAAGGCCCGACTCGACGATCTGCGCGGTCAGGCGGAGCGACTGCAGCGCGACGGTGACCTGGAGGGCGCCTCCCGGCTGCTGTACGCCGACATCCCCGCGCTGGAGCAGAACCTGGCCCAGGCGGCCGCGGCCGAACCCGACGGCGCGGTGATGGTGGCCGACTCCGTCGGCCCCGACGACGTCGCCGAGGTGGTGGCCGCCTGGACCGGGATCCCGGTCGGTCGGCTGCTGGAGGGCGAGGCCGACAAGCTGCTGCGGATGGAGGAGGCCGTCGGCGCCCGACTGATCGGTCAGGTACGTGCGGTGCGAACGGTCTCCGATGCGGTGCGCCGCAGCCGGGCCGGCATCGCCGACCCGGATCGGCCGACCGGCTCGTTCCTGTTCCTCGGGCCGACCGGTGTCGGGAAGACCGAACTGGCCAAGGCGTTGGCCGAGTTCCTGTTCGACGACGAGCACGCGCTGGTCCGCATCGACATGAGCGAGTACGGCGAGAAGCATTCGGTGTCGCGTCTGCTCGGAGCTCCACCCGGCTACGTCGGCTACGACGAGGGCGGTCAACTGACCGAAGCCGTGCGCCGGCGCCCGTACACGGTGGTGTTGCTGGACGAGGTCGAGAAGGCACACCCGGACGTCTTCGACGTGCTGCTGCAGGTCCTCGACGACGGTCGTCTGACGGATGGTCAGGGACGCACGGTCGACTTCCGCAACACGATTGTGGTGCTGACCTCCAACCTCGGTTCGCAGTTCCTGCTCGACCCGAGCGCCACGGAGTCGTTCCGTCGGGAGGCGGTGCTGGGCGCGGTTCGGGCGGCGTTCAAGCCGGAGTTCCTGAACCGGCTGGACGACATCGTCATCTTCGACGCGCTGACGCCTGAGGAGCTGGCGCGGATCGTCGGCCTGCAGGTCGCCGCCCTGGCCCGGCGCCTGTCGGACCGCCGGATCCGGCTGGACGTCACCCCGGCGGCCACCGGGTGGCTGGCCGCGACCGGGTATGACCCGGCCTACGGGGCCCGGCCGCTGCGCCGACTGGTGCAGACCGAGATCGGCGACCGGTTGGCCCGCCTGCTGCTGGCCGGTGAGGTCCGCGACGGCGGGGCCGTCGCGGTCGACCTGGCCGACGCAGCGGGCCTCACGGTGACCGTGGTCGCCGAGGGCTGAGCTCGAGCGGGCCGGCGTCTCGGAATTGGTGGGCCCTCCATCGCTTTGGGGTGACACCCCCACCGACGCGAATCCGAAGCCGACCCGCCCAGACCAGCCCACGGTCGAGGTGACACCCCCACCGACGCGAATCCGAAGCCGACCCGCCGAGATCGGCTCGCGATCGGGGTGTCACCCCCACGGATCGGCTCAGCAGGCCCGGCGGCGGGCCCAGCCGCGCCAGGTGGCATCCCAGTCAAGGGCGTCGCACGGGCGCAGGATCTCGCGGGCCATGACCCGCGTCCGCAATCGGGCGACCTTGCGCGCAAACAGGTCGCCCTCCGGGATCGAGTCGTCGAGGTCGGCCGGCATCGCCGGCACCGGGTCGCCGGGCCACTGCTCCGGTCGGCATTCCAGCACCGCGTGCAGGACCATTCGGTGCAGTCGAGCCCGGGCAGGCGCCGGCAGGTCGTCGCCGAACGTAGCCCGTTGCCGACGCGCGAATCGGACCGCCGCCGCCTCCGCACCGCAGGCCGCCGAGCAGAACGCGGCCGGGCGTGCGGGCACCGGAAAGTGTCCGCCACAGTTCGCGCATTCCGCGTGGAGATCGCCGCCCCCGGTGGCCACGTCTTCAGGTCCGTGCACCCTCATGCGGCTGATTATGGGAATCGCCGGCCCGCCTTCGCCCATTTGGTCGGACATTGGACGAAGCGTGGACCACGACGGCGCGTGGGTGGCCACAATGCCGCGGATGGACACTGCCCGCCGCGTCCGGCGATGCGTCAGACTGAAGCGCATGAAGCCGCACTGGGCGTCCCGTGGTTGACCACAGCCGCCCGTTGCCGCCGCTCACCGAGGAGATCCGCGAGGCCGCGCGCAAACGTCCCGGCGGATGGGTCTACGCGATCGACCCGGAGCACGAGGGATCCGGCACCGTTCCGCGGCGGGGCATCATCGGTGCCTGGCGGGTCGACGGACTGGGTCGGCTGACGGGCGAGTTCCGCCACAACCCCGACTACGTGCCCTCGGCCGGCGCCCTGCGGCTGCCCCCGCCGACCGACGGTCTGGACGAGATGCTGCAACGGGCCGCCTACCGGATGGTCGACGACGCGGAGCTGATCGAGGCCGTGCTGGACACCGAACTGTGGCTGCCCGCAGCCACCTCGCCCGGTCTGCTCAGCGTCTCCGACGAGCGCGGCGGTTGGGTCATCCACGCGTACAGTTCGTTGGCCCACGCGGAGGCCGCGGCCCGGGACCGTCCCTCGGAGCACCTGCCCGACGACATCACCGGTTGGCAGCGTCGGTTCGGCCACGAACTGGCCCGCAACTGGCCGGTCGGACACGACCTGGAGATCAACCCCGGCAGCCCGGCCTCGGCCCGGATCACCGGGGCGCAGCTGCGCGTCGGCGTGGCGAACCGGCAGGCCAATTCGGCGCAGTAAGAGGGTGTCTCACGTGGCCGGCCGTGATCCTCGCTTCGCTCGTCAACACGCTCAATCGGCTCGGCACCGAGCGCAAGCGCTCGCTGCCCTCGCCTCAATCGCGTGTAGCGAGGTGCAGCACCGGCGTCGATCCGGCAAGGCGGAGGAGGAGCCGATACCGGGGTTGTATCGGCGACGACGACGCCCCTGTCCGTGCGTGGTCGAGGAGGTAGCGCTTCGCGTCGCAGCCGGGCGGCGTCGGGCCGCGCCGCAGTAGGCCAGTTGTCGCGTGAGACACCCTCCAACGTCAGTTCTGAACCGGGTCGGTGAATCGGACGAAGATGCCGGTCGCGTGAGTGTGATCATCGGCCAGCACATTGTCGGCTTCGGACGCGAACACGATCCGGCGCCCGGCGCGGTCGATCGCCGGTGTGGTGCTCGACTGGTCGCACTGAACACCGCCCAGGCCCGCGCACACCCGGGTCGTCGCCCCGGTCAGGTTGTCGTGCAGGAAAACCTCGCGGAACGAGTTGGTGTCGCCGGGCACCAGGTTGGCCGCGTCCGAGACGAACGCCACCCAGCGGCCGTCGCCACTGGTGACACCGTTGTAGCTGTCGCCCACCGCCTCGGTGCCGTCGGAGCCGACGCTGACCCGCGTCGTCCGCCCGGTCAGCATGTCGTGCACGAACACGTCGGAGGCGATGTTGTGATCGCCGCCCTCCAGCAGGTCCCCAGGGTCCGCCTCCCGCGGGACCTTCGGGACGTCCTGGGCGGCGGGATTGAGGCCCAACAGGTTCGATGACGTCGACTCGAAGGCGACGTAGCGCCCGTCGGCCGAGATCGACGGGCCGTCGGAGCGGGCGTTGCCCTCCCCACCGACGCTGTTGACGCTCACCCGCGTGGTGAGGCCAACTCTGCGGTCGCGCACGAACACGTCCCGGGCCTGGTTGTAGTCGTTCGGCACCACCGCGTCGGAGGCCGACGCGAACGCCACGTAACGGCCGTCCGCGCTGATCGACACCCCGCCGCTGCCGCCGCCCACCGCGTCGCCGGCCCACCCTCGGGAGATCAAGTCGAAGATGCCGGAGCGCCGGTCCCAGGTGAAGACCTGCGAGAGGGGGGCATCGACCCCGGCGATCAGGTTGTGTGCCGTGGACTCGAACGCCACGGTGCTCCCGTCGGCGCTGATCGTCGCGAAACCGCTCTGGCCGTCGCCGGCGTGGGTGTCGAAGCCCCGCGAGATCATCGTGGTGGTCGCGGTGTCGCGGTCGTACAGGAACACGTCGCCGTTGCCGTTGTCGTCGCCGTTGCCGTTGTCGTCGCCGTCGCCGTCGCCGTCGCCGTCGCCGTCGACCAGGTTCGAGGCGAACGAGTCGAAGACGACGTAGCGGCCGTCGGCCGACAGCGACGGGTTGTAGCTGTCGCCGTTGCCCTGCTCGCCGCGGCCGGTGACGCTGACCCGGGTGATCCGCCGGGTCTCCAGATCGCGAAGGAACACGTCGCGGTGGTTGTTGGTGTCGCCGGGCACCAGGTTCGATGCCTCCGAGGCGAATGCCACCCAATGCCCGTCGGCAGAGATCACCGGGGTGAACGACGACTTGTTTGCGTCGGTTCGGCCGGGCGGGGAGCTGGCCCGAACGAAGCGCGGCGGCTCGCTCGCCGCCACGCCGGTCGTCGCGATCAGCAGGCAGACGACGATCCCGAGCCCGCCGGCCGCAGCCGCTCGCGATGCACGCGTGAACGAACCGGCGAACAAGGCGGTCGGGGTCCGTTCCAGGAGGCTCAGGACGGCCGGCGGGCCGCTCGCCCAACCGTATGCGCGGTGCCCGGCCGGCCGTGAGGAGCTGTTCGGCCATGCCCGCGGCAGCGGCGGCCGCCGGGGCCGGGTGACAGCTTCGCCCAACCGCACGCGCGGTGTACGACCGGCGACATATCGTCTGGAAGAGTCGCGACTGATCCGAACAGCCGGACAGGAGTCGAGAGCATGCCCGATCCGATGCTGCACGTCGCAGCCGGCGACCGGACGGATGAGTTCGACATCCAGTACGTCCGCGTCCACGGCTACCGACGCGCGTACGTCCGGGCGGGCAGCGGCCCGGCGGTGCTGCTGCTGCACGGGATCGGCGATTCCTCCGGCACCTGGGCCGGGCTGATCCCGAAGCTGGCCGAGCACTTCACCGTTATCGCGCCGGATCTGCTGGGCCACGGCCGCTCCGACCGCCCGCGGGCCGACTATTCGGTGCCGGCCTACGCGTGCGGCATGCGCGACCTGCTGGCCCTGCTCGACATCGACCGCGCCACGGTCATCGGTCATTCGCTGGGCGGCGGCATCGCCATGCAGATGAGCTACCAGTTCCCCGAATTGGTCGAGCGCCTGATCCTGGTGGCTCCCGGCGGCGTCGGGCCGGAGGTCCACCCATTGCTACGGCTGGCCACCCTGCCGGGCGCCCCGGTGATGATGCCGGTCTTCAACAACCGGGTGACCCGCCGCACCGCGCGGCTGGCCGTACGCGCGCTGGCGCTGGTCAGTCCGGCGATCGCCACCGACGCCGACGACATCTTCGCGACGATGGCAGCGATGGCCGACGGCGGATCGCGTTCCGCCTTCTGTCGAACCCTGCGGTCGGCCGCCGACCTGCGCGGCCAGGCCGTGACGATCCTGGACCGCTGTTACCTCGCCGACTGGATACCCACACTCCTGCTGTGGGGCGCGATGGACCCGGTGCTGCCGGTGGCGCACGCGTACATCGCCGCCTCGGCAATGCCCGGCGCGCGATTGGAGATCTTCGCCCGCTCCGGGCACTTCCCGCACCACACCGAGCCGGCGCGGTTCACGGACACGATCACGGAGTTCGTGGACACCACCGAACCGGGCCGGCACTCGCCCACCGACTGGCGCGGGCGGCTGCGCAAGGGCTCG
The DNA here is from genome assembly GCA_036268355.1 of Sporichthyaceae bacterium. GTDB lineage: Bacteria > Actinomycetota > Actinomycetes > Sporichthyales > Sporichthyaceae > DASQPJ01. The sequence continues at coordinate 40,505 of DATAUG010000080.1, read as the reverse complement.
CCGTCCGACGCCGAACTCATCTGATCGCGCCGGTCGGCCGGATGGGGGCAGCCGGTCCGTAGATTGGAGCCCGCTCGGCCGCCGGGGCCGTCTGCGTCAGACGGGAGCGCCGCTCGATGTACCTGCGGGGGAAGGTCACCGCGCTGCACATCGGCGCGCACAAGACTGCTACCTCCGTGGTGCAGCACTGGATGAACCAGAACCAGGCGCTGCACCGGCCCGCGGGGCTGCAGTACCTGCGACGCGAGGAGCTCTCGAGGCTGATCGGTTGGGGCGAACGGCTGATCGCCGACCCGGCGCCGCTGGCCGCCCGCATGGCCCGGTTCCACACCGACCCACGGTTCCGGGTCCTGGTCGGGTCCTATGAGAACGTGCTGGGTCGGCCGTTCCCGAGGGGCAACGACGGTCAGCTGTATCCGAATGCCGAACGCAACATCGCGGCGCTGGACCGGGCCCTGGGCAGGTCCCGGTGCAAGATCCTGCTGACCATCCGTCCGCAGCCGGACTTCGTGGAGTCGTACTACCTGCAGACCGTCCACCAGGGCAGCCACCAGTTGTTCTCCGAGTGGGTCAAGGGCATCGACCTCGACCAATTGTCGTGGCGGCCGGTCGCGGCGGCGTTGCACGCGAGCTTCGGCCGCGACCGGGTCGAGCTGATCGACTTCCGAATCGTCAAGCAGGGCGACGAGGCTTTCGTCCGGCACGTGCTGAACCGGGTGGACCCGACACTGAAGGTTCCGATGGGCGAGCTGCGCGAGGCGCAGAACCGCAGTATCTCGGCCCAGGGTCTGGACATGGCTCTCGCAGTGAACCCCTTGCTGCGATCCCCTGCCGAACGCCACGCGCTGCGCGGGTTCCTGCAGAAGCACTTCTCGAACGTCGACTCGCCCAGACCGGCGCTGTTCGACCCGGCGGAGAAGGCCCGGGTGTGGGACCAGTACCGGGCGGAGTACGACGAACTCGTCGCAGTGTCATGACCGACCACGACCTGACGTTGCACCTGAGCCTGCCCGCAGCCGGCGGGGTACCGCTTTGGCGGGCGCTGAGCGGACCGGCAATGGACGCGGCCGGTGTGCTGGCACCCGGTCGGGACCGGTCCGGCGGCGCACCGGTGCGGTTGGCCGGGACCTGGCTCGGCGAGACCGAACTCGGCTCCTCCGACGCCGGCCGGTTCCGTCCCGACGCCGAGGCGGCGGTCGCGGAACGGCTGGCCGGGCTGAGTGCCTCCGGTGCTCGGGTCGTTCTCGACGTACGTCGGCAGGACCGGCTGATGGAACACGCGCACCTGAGTCTGGTGCGGTCCGGCGCGGTCTGCTCCTTCCGCGAGCAGTTCGGGCAACCCCGAACGCCGGAGCTGGACTGGGGAGAGCTTGCCGAGCGGATCGCGGCGGTGCCCGGAGTGGCCGAGGTGACGATCCGGCCGGTCGAGTTGTTCGCCGAATGGCCCGGCCAGCTCGCCGCGCACCTGCTCCGGGTCGCCGGGATCCCCGGGGTCACCCCCGGCCCCGCCAGGGCAGCGGCCAACTACACCGACCGCGGGATTCTGGTCGCGCGGGCGATGAACGCTCACGTGGCCTCCGCCGCCGAACGCGAACTGGTGACGGAGTTCGTCGCGAGCCTGTTCCCCGGGCCGGAGACGGGCAACCTGTTCCTCGACGACGTACTGCGCACGGGGGTGCTGGCAGGCTATGCAGAGGTCAACCGGAAGATGTTCCGGAGCTGGCTGCCCGAACTGCCCGAGGACGCCTACCTCGACGACGACCGCACCGCAGCCCTTGCCACCCGGAAGAACCAGGAGAGCAGGCCGTGACCAACGAGAAACCCGAGATCGGATTCCCCGGAGCCGAGCCCCCGGCCGATCTGGTGATCACCGATGTGGAGGTGGGTGAGGGTGCCGAGGCCAAGCCCGGCAGCGAGGTCACCGTGCACTACGTCGGAGTCGCGTTCAGCACCGGCGAGGAGTTCGACGCGAGTTGGAACCGCGGCCAGCCGTTCCGGTTCACCCTCGGCGCCGGCAAGGTCATCGAGGGCTGGGACCGCGGCGTGGCCGGGATGCGCGTCGGTGGCCGCCGGCAACTCGTCATCCCGCCGCATCTGGGTTACGGCGACCGCGGCGCCGGACGGGTCATCCAGCCGGGCGAGACGCTGATCTTCGTCGTCGACCTGCTGGCGACCTGACCCTCTCCCAGCCGGGGGTGACACCCCCTGGGACCGCCGGCCACGGCGTGTCTGCGGCCGACTCGCGTCGGTAGGGGTGACACCCCCGGGGACCGTCGGGCACGGCGCGTCTGCGGCCGACTCGCGTCGGTAGGGGTGTCACCCCCGGGGACCGTCGGCCACGGCGTGTCTGGGGCCGCTTCGTGTCGGTAGGGGTGTCACCCCCTGGGACCGTCGGCCACGGCGCGGCTGGGGCCGACTCGCGTCGGTAGGGGTGACACCCCCGGGGCGGTTGGCGCGGATGAGAGGGTGTCCGTCGTGGACGCCCATGACGAACTCCTCGAACTGATCAAGAAGCTCGCCGTCGTGCATGGCCGGGTCACGTTGTCGTCGGGTGCGCAGGCCGACCATTACGTCGACCTGCGGCGGATCACCCTCGACGCCCGGGCCGCACCACTGGTCGGGCAGGTGATGCTGGCCGCGACGGCGCACCTGAACTACGCGGCGGTCGGCGGGCTGACCTTGGGCGCCGACCCGGTGGCGACGGCGATGCTGCACGCGGCGGCCGCGGCAGGACGCCGACTCGACGCCTTCGTGGTCCGCAAGGAGGGCAAGGCGCACGGCCTGCAACGCCGCATCGAAGGACCGGACGTGACGGGCCGTCAGGTGCTCGCCGTGGAGGACACCTCCACCACGGGAGGTTCGGTGCTCACCGCGATCGAGGCGCTGCGCGAGGCCGGCGCCGAGGTGGTCGGGGCCGCCGTGATCGTGGACCGCGGCGCCGGCCCGGCCGTCGAGGCCGCCGGCCTGCCATACCTGGCCGTCTACAGCTTGGCCGACCTCGGCATCGGCTGAGCGATGCCCGATTTGGGGATGACGTTCCCCGGAACGTCCCGGTCAGCCCATACCCGGGCCGGCCGGAGGGGGCTCGAGGATGACGTCCCCGACGAGTGAGGCGGACGAGTCGTCGGAGAACGATCTCGACGAGGTCGGCGTCGGCCCGCACCCGGAGCCGTGGCCGGCCGACGAGCGACTGGACCCGGTGCTGCTGGCAGGCGGCGACCGCCGCAACGTCGTCGACCGATACCGCTACTGGCGCCGCGAGGCGGTCGTCGCCGACCTGGACGCCGTTCGTCATCCGTTCCACGTCGCCATCGAGAACTGGCAGCACGACTTCAACATCGGCTCGGTGGTCCGCACCGCAAACGCGTTCCTCGCCGCCGAGGTCCACATCGTCGGCCGGCGGCGATGGAATCGGCGGGGCGCCATGGTCACCGACCGGTACCAGCATGTCCGGCACCACGCCGACATCGCGGAGCTGCAGGCCTGGGCGGCCGTCGCGCAGCTCCCGCTGCTCGGTGTCGACAACCTGCCCGGCGCGGTGCCGATCGAGACCTTTGACCTGCCTCGCCGTTGCGTGCTGCTGTTCGGTCAGGAGGGGCCCGGGCTGTCGGAGCCGGCCCGGGCGGTGTGCACCCGGGTGCTGTCCATCGCCCAGTACGGCTCGACCCGTTCGATCAACGCCGGCGCGGCCGCCGCCGTCGCGATGCACGCCTGGGTACGCCGCCACCGATTCGATCAACGGCCTGCGGAATACTGAGCACGATCCGCCCGCAGTCGACAGGAGGTAGCCCTGATGCCCATTGCGACCGTCGAGGTGTACGCGGAGATGCTCGACCGCGCCAAGGCCGGCGCTTTCGCCTACCCGGCCATCAACGTCACGTCCTCGCAGACCCTGAACGCGGCGCTTGCCGGGTTCGCCGAGGCCGGCAGCGACGGGATCGTCCAAGTCTCCACCGGCGGCGCGGAGTACCTGTCCGGCCCGACCCGGAAGAACATGGTCGCCGGGTCGGTCGCGTTCGCCGCGTACGCGCACGAGGTGGCCAAGCAATACCCGGTCCATGTCGCGCTGCACACCGACCACTGCCCCAAGGACAAGCTCGCCGCGTTCATGCGCCCGGTGCTGGAGATCTCCGTCGAGCGGGTGGCCCGGGGCGAGGAGCCGTTGTTCCAGTCCCACATGTGGGACGGCTCGGCGATCCCGCTGGTCGAGAACCTCACGATCGCCACCGAACTGCTGGCCCTGTGCCGGAAGGCCAAGGTCGTGATGGAGGCCGAGATCGGGGTCGTCGGCGGCGAGGAGGACGGCGTCGTCGGCGCGATCGACGAAAAGCTCTACACCACCCCGGAGGACGCGCTGGCCACCGCGGCGGCACTGGGCACCGGGGAGAACGGCCGATACCTGCTCGCCGCGACGTTCGGCAACGTGCACGGCGTCTACAAGCCGGGCAACGTCAAGCTGCGGCCGGTGATCCTCAAGGAGATCCAGGACGCGGTCGGGGCCAAGGTGGGCAAGGAAAAGCCGTTCGACCTGGTGATGCACGGCGGGTCGGGCTCGTTGCTCTCGGAGATCCACGAGGCGCTGGACTTCGGCGTGATCAAGATGAACGTCGACACCGACACCCAGTACGCCTTCACCCGTCCGGTGGCCGGATACATGTTCCACAACTACGACGGCGTACTGAAGGTCGACGGCGAGGTCGGCTCCAAGAAGGTCTACGACCCCCGTGCCTGGGGCAAGGCGGCCGAGGCGGCGATGGCCGCTCGAGTCGTGGAGGCCTGTCAGGCGCTGCGGTCAACCGGAACCAGCTTGGGTTCATGACGCCCCGTCAGGTGAGGCGTGGCGGAGCCGTCCTGTCGATCCTGTTCGCTCTGGTCGGGCTCACCGGTTGTGGCGGCTCCGGCGGTGCCGGCGACTCGGCCAAGCCCGCCCCCTCGCTCGGTGCGGCGCCGTCCGGCGAGCCGGATGCCACGGCGACCCCGACGACCGAGCCGGACTCGGAGATGCTCGGATCCACCCCGGTCCACTCCGCGCAGTACACCGACACCGCCGGCTTCGTCACCTTCGCGACCCCGACGAAGGACGTCGCCTGCACGTTCATCCCGTCGGCGAGCGGCTCGACAGTGACCTGTCAGCCCGCCACCGTCGGCTACACCGTCCGGGAACCGGGCAGTTGTCCGCAGGGGTTACCTTGGGGCTCGAGCGTCCAGTTGACGACGGCACCGGTTTGGGTCTGCGACATAGCCAAGATCAACGCGTCGAAGGTGCTCGACTACGGCGGCCGCCTGGACATCGACGAATTCAACTGCGTCAGCCGACCGGACGGCGTGACCTGTCGCAACTACCACTCCGCCCACGGCTTCCGGATCTCGCCGGCGTTCTACACGTTCTACTGATCGGCCGCCAGGTTCCGACAACGGAATTCGCTGCCGAAAGTGTCGCCGTAACATCGGCTGGGCAGAATTGGCCTGTGGGGTACCCGCCAGCCGAGATCGGCGTCGAGGCGATGCGTCGTCTCGTGGCGTACCAAGTCGTCGACATCCAACGCGGGCTGCGCGACCACGAGTTCGACATGGTCGGTGCGCGTTACGGATTCACCTTCGCCGACGACCACCGGGCATTCCTGGAGGGCGGTCTGCCGACCGGGCCCGGGTGGCCGGACTGGCGTGCGCCGGATCAACGAGCGGTGCGCGACCAGTTGGCGTGGCCGGTCGAGGGCCTGCTGTTCGACGTGGAGCACAAGGGTTTCTGGCACCGGGCGTGGGGCGAGTGCCCCGACGACCCGCTCGCCGCGCTGGCAGTGGCCGGGGCGGCACTGCTCCGGGCTCCACAGATGGTGCCGTTGCGCGGTAACCGGTACCTGCCCGCCGGTGCGGGCACTTCGGTGCACCCGATCCTGCAGATGTTCCGCAGCGACGTGCACACATTCGGCGCCGACCTGGCCGACTGGGTGGTTCAGGAGTTCGCCGTCACTGCAGCGCCCGAGAAGGCCTCCGAGGTGACCGTGGAGTTCTGGGGCGACCTGCTCTGACCGCCGACAGTTCCCCGCGGCGGCGCGGGGACTGCCGAACGGCGTTGGGTCAGTCACCCCTATTTCCATGCACATATGACGAACTTACCGGCACAATCCCGCGCAAAACACAAAGCAGCCCCCGGCGCGATGCCGGGGGCTGCTCAGTGGTCAGACCATTACTTCCAGGTGTAAATCACGAACTGATCGGGGTCGGGTTGCCAACCGTTGGGGGATCCGTCGGGGTTGGACTTGGTGTTCTCGCTGGTGTACTTGTAGATGAACTCCCGACCCTGGCCGTAGTCGTGGTTCCAGTCGTTGCCGGAGCGCTCGGACGCCACGTAGCTGAACCGCTGGTCCAACGAGGCGTCGGACTGCCACACCGTGCCGTTGTCCAGCTCGGCCATCAACCGGTCACGGGTCAGGTTGGGACCCAGCATCTTCGCGGCCTCGGCGAAGATGTTCACCGCGACATAGCCGGCCTGCACGATGTGGTGGTTCAGGCCGGTGTTCTCCCGCGCGTACTTGCTCATCGTGGCGATGAACTCCGGACCCCACAGCTTGTAGGTGGTGTTGGCCCAGTACCGACCGGCCGGCCACTTTCCGAAGATCGAGCCGAGCACCTCACTGGCCAGGTGGTTGCCGGAGATGCCCTTGGTCGGGTAGTAGCCCTGCTGGGCGGCCTCGATCATGAACTTGGCCATCGTCGCCGGGTTGATCACGTAGTGGATGATGTGGTCGGGATTCGCCGCGCGCATGGCCAGCACATAGGCCGCCATCGAGGTCTCCGAGATCGACACGTCGACCCTCTTGACCAGCTTCGCACCCGACGCGTCCATGACCTGGGCGACGCTGTTGCAGGCCAACTGCATCTCCGGGGACGTGAGGCAGATCAGCCCGTAGGTCTTCGGCTTGATCACGTTGGCCGCCCAGTGCGCCCCGGCCATCGCCTCGTGGATCATCGACATGTGGGTGGGGAACATGAACGGGTCCTGCCACTCGGTCTGGCTGTAGGCCCAGGCACCCACGTATGGCATGCGAAACTGCTGCAGGTCGTCAAGGATCGAGGCGGTCGCCCAATCGATGCCGGTGATCAATCCGAAGATATGGTCCTCACCGGCAAGCTTCTTCAGACACACCTTGGCCCGAGAGACCTCGCCGGGGCCGTCGTCGCAGTCCAGGATGTCGATCCGGCGCCCCAGGATCCCACCCCGGTCGTTGATCGCCGCGGCGGCCGCCTTGTTGCCGCGCACCATCGGCGTCGTGATCAAGTTGCCCAGCGCCATTCCGTGCATGTTGATGGAGCCGAGCCTGATGAGGTCCTTGGTGATGCCTACGTCGGTCGCACCCTGCTTGTCGTTGTAGACCTTCTGGTTCGCCGCCGAGTCGTCGGACTTGATCGAGCTCAGCGTGTCGGCCGCGGAACCACCCTTGGCCCCGGCCTCGGCCGGGGAGCCGGACTTCGCGGCGGTCGAACTCGCGCTGCTGCTCGCACTCGTGCTGCCGTTCGTGCTGGTGCTGCTACTCGTGCTCGTGGTCTTGGCGGCCGAGGTGGACGTGGACTTGGCAGGCGACAGCTTGGCGGTGGTGGTCGTGGTCCCGGCGGCGGTCGACCCGGAGTTGGCGTGGGTTGCCGTCGCGCGGGTCGCGGTGGCCGGCGCCCCGGCGGTCGTCGCAGTCGAGGGACTGTCGCTCGCGGCCGCGGGAGCCGCGGCGGCCGGAGCGGCTGCGGCGACGGGCTCGGGTGCCGGCGCCTGCGCCGCGGTCGTCGAGCCGGACGAGTTGGATCCGCATGCCGAGACGATCAGGGCAAGGCTGGCACACACCGGGACTGCCAACACAGCCCGCCTGACTCGAAAGCTTCGCAACGTGTTCTCCTTCAACGCCTTAAGCGAAATGGCGGCACAAATCCAGGACCCGTGCCTAACCGGTGAAACCTTAATTTTTTCAAAGAGTCTGCCTGAGCGCGGGGGACGGCACAATACCGACGAACAGAGGCAAAGGCCGCCTGCGGTTGGCGCCTGCCGGCCTGTCCGTACTCCCCTGCCGGCCCGGCCCGATCAGGTGGTTGACTCTGCCGAGCGGGCGCGGACGCCGCTGCAAACCCAGGGAGGCACAGATGGACAAGGTCGCGATTGATGCCGTCCTGGAGGCCGCGGTGGCCGCGGGCCATGTGCCCAACGTGGTCGCCGTGGCCACCGACCGCACCGGCGTCGTGTATGCCGGGTCCGCCGGGACCCGCGCCGCCAACGACGCCGCCAGCGGACCGGTGGGCCCGGACACCATGTACCGGCTCGCATCGATGACCAAGCCGATCGTCACGGCGGCCGCGCTGCAGCAGGTCGAGCGCGGCCTGCTCAACCTCGAGGCACCGGTGGCCGAGTACCTGCCGGAGTTCGGCGAGCTGCAGGTCCTCACCGGCTTCTCCGGCAACACCCCGCTCCTGCGCCCGCCGGCTCGACCGGCGACCGTGCAGGACCTGATCTGCCACACCAGCGGGTTGGCCTACGACTTCTTCAGCGCCGACCAACAACGTTGGCAGGAGGTCACCGGCACACCGTCACTGTTCAACGGCAACCGCGCGATCTTCGCCTCGCCGCTCATGTTCGACCCGGGCGAGCGCTGGGCGTACGGCATCAACACCGACTGGCTGGGTCGGGTGGTCGAGGCGACCAGCGGTCTTGGCCTGGACAAATACCTAGAGGTCAACCTCACCGGGCCGTTGGCGATGGAGTCCGCGACCTTCCAGCTCACCGCGGCACAACGAGCGGCCGCCGTACCGGTGCACATGGCGCCGAGCGGGTCGTGGGAGGCGACACCGGTGGACCTGCCCGAGGCGCCGGACTGGTGGGCCGGTGGCCACGGTCTGTCGTGCACCCCGAACGACTACCTGCGCTTCCTGCGCATGATCCTCAACGACGGGACGCTGGACGGGGTCAGCGTGCTGTCCCCGGGCTCGGTGGCCGGCGCCTTCCGCGACCAGATCGCGCCGTTGACGTTCCCCGCCGAGATCCCGGCGGCCGACCGCAATCTGGTGTGCGACTTCAACCTGGGCCCGGGTTGGTCGTGGGGCCACGGCTTGCTGCTGAACACCTTCGACCTGCCGGGCATGCGGGCGGCCTTCAGCGGCGGGTGGGCCGGGATCTTCAACACCCATTTCTGGGTGGACCGCACGAACGGGGTGGCCGGGGCGTTGTTCACCCAGTGCCTGCCGTTCGGCACGCCGGAGATCCTGGGCCTGTGCGCCCAGTTCGAGATGGGTGTCTACGCCTGAAGGTGTCTACGCCTGAAAGTTTTTTCCGGCGGTCCTAAAGCCTGCTCGCACCGGCGCCGAAACTCCTGATGCAAGCGCCGCACGGGGATCCCCCTCCCCGCAATCCCCTCCCCGAGCTCCCAACCCACAATAGGAACCGGACGTCTCCCCCTCCCCCAGGGAACGACCTCCGACCGAACGCCGAAGGCCCCGGGACGCACCCCGGGGCCTCGGCCGTTGTGGAGGTCCGCCGCACCGCAATACGTTGAGCGGGCACCGGCCGGGGCCGAGGGAGGCGACCATGAAGGTCTCCATGTTCCACCTGATGCCGCACCGCGAACTTCCCGACGATTTCACCGAGCGCTACAAATCCGTCTGGGTGACCCCTCCCTGGCACGAACTCGCGGACCCGGTACGGATCGGGCAGTTCTACAACTGGACGTTCGACGAACTGATCCACGGCGCCGAGATGGGCTTCGACGGGATCTGCGTCAACGAGCACCACCAGAACGCCTATGGGTTAATGCCGAACCCGAACATCATGGGATCGGTGCCGGCCCGGGCCACCAACCTCCTCGACGTCGCGATCGTGCAGATGGGTTCGACGCTGCCGAGCATGCAACCGGCGATCCGGATCGCCGAGGAGTACGCGATGCTCGACTGCATCTCCGGTGGCCGTCTGGTTGCCGGAATGCCCGCGGGCACGTCGATGGATGCCAACCAGTGCATGGGAATCCCACCGATCGAGCATGGGGGTGGCCGGCAAGTACTGGTGGCCGATCCCGGACCGCGGACTGTCCAAGCGCATCCACCGGATTACCGCGCCGACGCTGGTCGTATGGGGCGAGCGGGACGGGCTGATCGACCCGGCCTACGCCGCCGACTTCGGCCGGCTGATCCACGACTGCCGGGTCGAGCTGCTGCCGAACGCCGCCCACGTGCCGCAGTTGGAGCGCCTCGACGCGGTCGGCCCGCTGGTGGCGGAGTTCCTGACCCGCAAGTGATCTGACGGTCAGTCAGTACGCCCTTGCGCTGTCTTATCGGCTACTGCCCATTCCGGCCCGGGACCACGGGGTGAATCTCCAGATCGCACACGCCCAGCAGAGCATCGGAGCGGGACAGCCGGGTGGCGCGGGTGGTTCCCGGCGGGGTGACCAGCAATGCGGTGTACTCCGGGCACGGTGGCTCCCCGTACTGCTGCGCGTCGAGGCCCTCGTACACGGCGGACGCCGACCCTCCGGTCGCGAGGTGGACGGTCCGTACGCGGTGCGCTCCGCCCAGATACCCGCCGAGTGTCCGTCGGGCCCGTTCGACGATGCGGCCGTTGCGGTCGATCTCGACCATGTCGGGGTAGCCGCGCAGCGTGCAGGGGCCGCCGCGGTTGGTGAAGATCACGATGGACCCGGTATGACTCAACCCGCCGTCGAGCTCGCCGCCGCCGACGGTGAGCTGGGCAGGGTTGCAGGTGCCACCCGCAGCCCCCAGGGACGATCCCGTGACGCCGGGTCCGCGCAGGTCACCGACCGCGTGGGCCGAGCCGGCACCGGACGTCGCCGGCACCAGGGCGACGGCGACCGTGGCGACGGCCCAGGCTTGCCGTTTCGAGATGCCCATGTCGTCCTTCCCACCGCCCGGCTCGACCGGCCTGGGCGGCCAACAACAAACCCGGAAGAGTGAAGGCTCCTCAGCGTTCGACCGCGACAGGGGCGTGCGAGCTGTCCTCGGTGCCGTCCCCGAGTTGACCGTCGTCGTTGTAGCCCCAGCACCAGGTGCCGGTGCCGGTGAGCGCGCAGGTGTGCTCGTCGCCGGCGGTGAGCGCGCTGACCCCGGACAGTCGGCCGGTCCCGCCGGGGCCCGCGACCGCGACCGGGACGGGCGAGCGCCGTGTCGTGCCGTCCCCGAGTTCCCCGTCGTGGTTCTCGCCCCAGCACCAGGTGCCGGTGTCGGTGACCGCGCAGGTGTGGAAGCCGCCCGCGGCGAGCGACCTGACGCCGGACAGGCGGCCGGTCCGGCCGGGCCCGGCGACCGCGACCGGGACGTACGAGCGCCGCGCGGTGCCGTCCCCGAGCTCCCCCTCGTGGTTGTCGCCCCAGCAGTCCACGGTGCCGGTCGCCAGCAGCGCACACGTGTGGTGGAAGCCGGCGGTGATCGCGACGGCCTTGGCGGTCCTGCCGTCGAAACCTGTCACGGTGCGGGGGGTCGGGGTGTACGGGTCGTGGGTGGGGGCGTGCCCCAGCTCCCCGTAGTAGTTGTAGCCCCAGCAGTACACCGCGCCGGTCGCCAGCAACGCGCACGTGTGGTAGTAGCCGGCGGTGACCGCGACCGCCTTTGCCGGCAGGCCGGTCACCGCGGTGGGGGTGGGCGAGTCGGTGGTGGTCCCGGTGCCGAGTTGCCCGTCGTGGTTGTCACCCCAGCAGTACACCGCCCCGGTCGCCAGCAACGCACAGCTGTGGTTGCCGCCGGCGGTGATTGCGACAGCCTCGGCGGGCAGGCCCGTCACGGCGCCGGCGCGTTCGCCGATGGTGCCGTTCCCGAGTTCCCCGTAATTGTTGTAGCCCCAGCAGTACACCGCGCCCCCGGCGAACAGCGCACAGGTGTGAAGACCGCCCGCGGTAACTGCGCTGACTCCGGACAGGGGATCCGACCCGTGGGGCCCGGAGACCGCGACCGGGCCGGGCTTGTGCAACTTGCCGCCCCGGTATTCCCCGCCGGGGTTCTCGCCCCAGCAGTACACGTTCCCGGCCGCGGTCAGCCCGCAGGTGTGGACGCCGCCGGCAGCGAGTTTGACGAATCGGGGCGCCCTGGGCGGGTCTTGTGGTCGGTCGACTGCAGCGGAGGCTTGCGCGCCACCCGGCGAGAGTGCCGACCCGATCAGCAGGGCCGCCGCGGCCGCCGCGCCGAGCCGTCTGCCGAACTCCAGCCGCATTCCTGTCCCCGTTCCGCCCTGGGGCCATTCCCGGCATTCCTGACGCATCCGAGCCGGGTCCAACCGTACAAGTCGGTCAAGCGGTTTCGCGGCGGCCGTTCCACATTCCGAACCGGGGTGATCCGTCAGGCGCCGGTCAGCTCGGCGGCCACCAGCTCGGCGATCTGGGCGGTGTTCAGCGCGGCGCCCTTGCGCAGGTTGTCGCCGCAGAGGAACAGGTCGAGGGAGTGCGGGTCGTCCAGCGACCGGCGCACGCGGCCGACCCAGGTCGGGTCGGTGCCGACCACGTCGGCCGGCGTCGGGAATTCACCGGACGCCGGGTCGTCCACCAGGATCACCCCGGGGGCGTCGGACAGGATCTGCTGCGCCTTGGCCTGCGTGACCTCGTGGCCGAAGGTGGCGTGCACCGCCAACGAGTGCGTGGTGATGACCGGGACCCGGACGCAGGTGGCGGACACCCGCAGCCCGGGCAGTCCGAGGATCTTCCGTGACTCGTTGCGGACCTTCATCTCCTCCGAGGACCAGCCGTCCTCCTTCAACGAGCCGGCCCAGGGGACGACGTTCAACGCCAGCGGCGCGGGAAACGGGCCGAAGTCGCCGACCGCGCTGCGCAGGTCGCCGGGGTGGGTGCCGAGGTTGGAGCCGGCGACCTTGGTCAGCTGGTCGCGCAAGGCGTCGATGCCTGCCTGACCGGCCCCCGACGCAGCCTGGTAGGAGGCCACCACCAGCGACTGGAGCCCGAACTCGGCGTGCAGCGCCCCGACCGCCACGATCATCGACAGCGTCGTGCAGTTCGGGTTCGCGATGATCCCCCGCGGACGCTTGCGCGCCGCGGCTGGGTTCACCTCGGGCACGACCAGCGGGACGTCCGGGTCCATCCGGAAGGCACCGGAGTTGTCCACCGCGATCGCACCGCGCTCGACGGCGATCGGCGCCCAGGCTGCCGAGATCTCGTCCGGGACGTCGAACATCGCGATGTCGACGCCGTCGAAGCACTCCGGCGCCAGGGCCTGCACCTCGACCTCCTCGCCGCGGACCATCAAGCGCTTGCCGGCCGACCGCGGCGAGGCGATCAGCCGGATCTCGCCCCAGACGTCCTCCCGGGTGGAGAGCAGCTCGAGCATCACGGTGCCCACGGCCCCGGTGGCCCCGACAACCGCCAGCGTTGGCTTCCTCATCTGCCCGTACCTCCGTAGACCACGGCCTGGCCGTCGTCGGTGTCGAGGTCGAACGCCTTGTGCACCGCCAGCACAGCGGCGTTCACGTCGTCCTCGCGCACGACCACGGAGATGCGGATCTCGGAGGTCGAGATCATCTCGATGTTGACCCCGGCATCCGCCAGGCAGCCGAAGAACTTCGCCGAGACCCCGGGGTGCGAACGCATCCCGGCGCCGATCAACGACACCTTCCCGATCTGGTCGTCGAAACGCAGCGATTCGAAGCCGTTGAACTCCTGAATCCTGCGCAACGCCTCCATGGCGGCCGGGCCCTCGTTGCGCGGCGCGGTGAACGAGATGTCGGTGCGGCCGGTCGCCGCACCGGACACGTTCTGCACGATCATGTCGATGTTGATCCCGGCGCCGGCGACCGCGGAGAAGATCGCTGCGGCCTGCCCCGGGCGGTCCGGCACGCCGACCACGGTCACCTTGGCCTCGCTGCGGTCGTGCGCGACACCGGAGATGATCGGCTGCTCCATGTCGTTCCCTTCATAGGCCTCGAGTACCCACGTCCCCTCGCGCTGGCTGAACGAGGAACGGACGTGGATCGGCAGCCCGAACCGACGGGCGTACTCCACGCACCGCAGGTGCAGCACCTTGGCGCCGCACGCGGCCATCTCCAGCATCTCCTCGTAGGTGACGCTGGGCAATTTGCGCGCGGTGGGCACGATCCGCGGGTCGGCGGAGAACACACCGTCGACGTCGGTGTAGATCTCGCAGACCGCGGCGTTCATCGCCGCGGCCAGGGCGACCGCCGTGGTGTCCGAACCACCGCGGCCCAGGGTGGTGACGTCCTTGGTGTCCTGCGAGACGCCCTGGAAACCGGCCACGATCGCGATCGCGCCTTCGGCCAACGCCTGGTGGATCCGGCCCGGGGTCACGTCGATGATCCGCGCCTTGCCGTGCGCGGAGTCGGTGATCACCCCGGCCTGGCTGCCGGTGAACGACCGGGCCTCGTGGCCCAGGTTGGCGATCGCCATCGCGAGCACCGCCATCGAGATGCGCTCGCCGGCGGTGAGCAGCATGTCCAGCTCACGGGCGGGCGGAATCGGGCTGACCTCCTTGGCCAGATCGATCAGCTGGTCGGTGGTGTCGCCCATCGCGGAGACCACGACAACCACGTCGTTGCCCGCCTGCTTGGTCTCGACGATGCGCTTGGCGACGCGCTTCACCGATTCGGCGTCGGCGACCGAGGACCCGCCGTATTTCTGCACGACCAGGCTGCGTTCGCCGTCGGCGGACATGCGGCTCCTGAGGGCTGTCTGGTGCGGGCAGTACCGGATGAGGTCCGGGGAGCATGCGGACTGTGCGATTGAGGGCTGTGCGGTGCACACGGGCGGTACAGATCGGTGGCGGCGGGGCAGGCGGTACGGATGGGGCTGCGGCGGGTGCGGGCGGTGCGCCGCCGTCGGATTGTAGTCCGCACACCGGCCGCGGGTCGTCTGCTTTGCCGGCCGGCGCCGACGTAGGCTCGACCGCATCCGAGCCGGTAGACCAGAGGAGCGACCGGTGACCGCTGGCATGCCAGACATTGCCGCGTTGCTCGCGCAGGCGGCGCAGATGCAGGAACAGATCCTCGCTGCCCGCGACCAGCTTGCGAACACCCATGTGCGGGGCACCGCCGGCGGTGGCCTGGTGACGGCCACGGTCACCGCGATCGGCGAGTTGGTCGGGCTGGACATTGCGCCGGAGGCCGTCGACCCCGCGGACACCGAGACGCTGGCCGACCTGGTCGTGGCCGCGGTGCGCGACGCGAACCGCGCCGCGGCTCGCCTGGAGGCCCAGGCCATGGGTCCGTTCACGGCCGGCGCCGGGGACTTCGGCGCCGGGATCATGGCCGATCTGGGCCTGGACCCCGAGTCGCTCGGGCTCTCGCCCGAGTCGCTCTACCTGCCGCCCGGCCACTGAGCGACAGCACCCGATGTTCGACGGCGCACTAGCGGATTTGATCGACGAACTCGGTCGGCTGCCCGGCATCGGGCCGAAGAGTGCGCAACGGATCGCGTTCCACCTGCTGGCCGCCGATCCGGTCGACGTCCGGCGGCTGGTGTCGGCGATTGCGCACCTGAAGGAGAAGGTGCGTTTCTGCGACCTGTGCGGCAACATCACCGAGGAGCAACGCTGCCGGATCTGCCGTGATCCCCGGCGCGACCCGACCGTGCTCTGCGTGGTCGAGGAGGCCAAGGACGTCGTCGCGGTCGAGCGCACCCGGGAGTTCCGCGGTCGCTACCACGTGCTTGGCGGTGCGATCAGTCCGATCGACGGGATCGGGCCCGACGACCTGCGGATCCGGGAGCTGATGACCCGCCTGGCCGACGGCGAGGTCACCGAGTTGATCCTGGCCACCGACCCGAACCTGGAGGGCGAGGCCACGGCGACGTACCTGGCGCGGCTGGTGAAGCCGATCGGACTGAAGGTCACCCGCCCGGCCAGTGGGCTGCCGGTGGGCGGCGACCTGGAGTACGCGGACGAGATAACTCTGGGAAGGGCGTTCGAAGGCCGCCGCCTGCTCGACGTGTGAGTACGTCGACGGGATAACACCGTGCAGGACGCGCCTTCGAAGGGCGGCGGCTGCTCGACGTCTGATCCCCGACCCCGTAGCGTCCGGCTGAACGTGACCTATGGGTGACGCTTAGCCGGATGCAACGTGCAGGGGTCGGGGGTCAGGGAGATGGCTGAGGAGCCGGACGAGTTCGCGACCCAGATCGCGGACCAGATCAAGGGTTTCTGGATCGCGCTGAAGGAAGTGGCCCGGGAGGCGTCGCCGGGTGAGGCGGTGTCGATGCTGCTGATCGCGGTGTCGCAGTTGCTGCTGGCCGGGGGCCGGCTGGGAGCCGTGTCGGACATCGTCCTCGTCGAGCGGTTCGAGACCGACACCGGCGCCGACCCGGACCTGGACGAGCTGCGTGCGCGGCTGGCCGAGCTGCTCGACCCGATCGACGAGTACGCCGAGGTCTTCGACCCCTACGAGCCGCGCCCCGAACTGATGATCTGCCGGATCTCCGACGACCTGGCCGGGGTGTCCGCGGCCCTGCTGCACGGGTTGGCGCACTACGAGGCGGGGCGCCGGACCGAGGCCCTGTGGTGGTGGCAGTTCTCGTATCTGAGCCACTGGGGCAGCCAGGCGGCCACCACGCTTCGCGCCCTGCAAAGCGTTGTGGCCCACGACCGGCTGGACGCCGAGGCCAAGTCCACCGACCTGGTGGCCACGGCTGCCGAGCGTGCCGCGGAGGCTGTCGGGAGCTGAGCCGGACGCGCCCTGGTCGTGTTCCTCGCGGCCCTCGCCGACGAGTTTCAACTCAGTCGTGCTCGATCTCCTCGAGCACGCTGGCCCCGAGTTCGCGGATCAGCAGCTCGCGACCGGTCAGGCCCTCGTCGAGGCTCTCGTCGTCGGTCGAGGCCGATTCGTCGTGCTCGGGCGCGACCACGGGAGGGGGCGCCGGGGGCGGGACCTCCGTCGTGAGCGCCGGCGGCCGGTGCGGCGCGGCTTCCGGGCGCGGTGAGGCTTCCGGGCGCTGCGCCACCGAGTGGCTCGGACCGGCCGGCGCGGGTCGCGAGCCGGCGGCCCGGTTCGGGTCGAGCACCGCGTCGACCCGCCAGGTGGTCCGGAGCACCTCCTGGATCGCCTCGGCCAGCAGTTCGCTGCTGCCGGACAGGAAGTTGCGCCGCCGGCCCTCGTCGGCGAATGCCAGCACCAGGGTGTCGCCGTCCAGGCCGACCACCGCGACACTCTCGGTCAGCAGCATCCAGGTGTAGCGCCGCCGGGTCTTGACGATGTTCAGGATGTCGGGCCACATCCGGCGCACCGTGTCGATGTCGGGCCCCCGGGGCGCCGCCGGCGGCGCCGCTGTGGGGGCCGGCGCGGCCGGGGCTGCCGGCGGGGCGGGTTCGGCTTGGGCCACCGGAGTCGACGCCGGCGCGGCTGGGCCGACCGGCACGGGGCGCTCGGCAGACGCGGGGCGCTCCTGCGCGGGCGCGGGGCGTTCCTCGGCAACGGACGGCTGCCGGCGAGGCGACGGCGGCGTCGGTTCGGGTGCGCGAGCCGGCAGCGGGACTGCCGGTGGCGTAACGAGGGCCGGCGGCGCCGCGCCCGCCATGCGACGTTCCAGCCGGTCCAGCCGAGCGTGCAGGTCGCGGGCCTCGGCGTGATCGGACACCGGGCCGGCACCGGGCAGCAGCACGCGGGCGCAGATCAGCTCCAGCTGCAGCCGGGGCGCCGTGGCGCCGCGCATCTCGGTCAGCCCGGTGCTGACCAGGTCGGCCGCCCGCGACAGGTCGGCCGGACCGAATCCGCCGGCCTGCAAGCGCATCCGTTCGATCGCGTCGACCGGGGCGTCGATGAGGCCGGCGGCCGAGGAGTCCGGGACCGCGGCCAGCACCACCAGGTCCCGCAGCCGCTCCAGCAGGTCGGCGACGAACCGCCGCGGGTCGTGGCCGGCCTCGATCACCCGGTCGACCAGGCGGAACACCGACGCGCCGTCGTGCGCGGCGAACGCGTCGACCACGTCGTCGAGCAGCGCCGCGTCGGTGTAACCGAGCAGTGCGGTCGCCCGGGCCACGGTCAACCCCTCCGAGCCGGACCCCGCGATCAGCTGGTCCAGCACCGACAAACTGTCCCGAACCGAACCAGCACCGGCCCGGACGACCAACGGAAGGACTGCGGGCTCCACGTCCACCTTCTCCCGCTCGCACAGCGACGCCAGGTAGTCGCGGAGCACGCCGGGAGGGACCAGCCGGAACGGGTAGTGGTGGGTCCGCGACCGGATCGTGGACAGGACCTTGTCCGGCTCAGTCGTCGCGAAGATGAACTTCAGATGCTCGGGCGGCTCCTCGACCACCTTCAGCAGCGCGTTGAAGCCCGCGGTGGTGACCATGTGGGCCTCGTCGATCACGTAGATCTTGTAACGGGACATGGCCGGGGAGAAGAAGGCCCGCTCCCGCAGGTCGCGGGCGTCGTCGACGCCGCCGTGGGAAGCCGCGTCGATCTCGACGACGTCCAGCCCCCCGCCGCCGCCCCGGGCCAGGTCGCGGCAGGACTGGCATTCCCCGCACGGCGTCGGCGTCGGGCCGCGCTCGCAGTTCAGCGCCCGGGCCAGGATTCGCGCGCTGGTGGTCTTGCCACATCCGCGCGGCCCGCTGAACAGGTACGCGTGGTTCACCCGGCCGTTGCGGATCGCCTGCTGCAACGGCTCGGTGACGTGCTCCTGACCGATCACCTCGGCGAACGTCTCCGGGCGGTACCGGCGGTACAGCGCGAGCGTCACGAGTCGACCCTAGCCGGCGCCGCCGACGACGGTGCCACGAGATGCGACGTCTGGGGAGAAGATGTGAAGGCTCCCCGCGCACCTACCAGAGCTCGCTTACCCTTGCTGCCTTCCGGCCCTGGGGGGGTTGGGATAGGTGGCACCGCACGGGGAGCCGGTTTGGCAGTCTACAGCTTCACCCGGCCCGGTCCCGGCCGCGCTCCGAACCGGCCCACACCGCGCGGTAAGCTTGCGCCGCTCCAAGGAGGATTCGCCTAGTGGCCTAGGGCGCACGCTTGGAAAGCGTGTTGGGAGCAATCCCTCCGGGGTTCAAATCCCCGATTCTCCGCCGGCTGACCAGCACAAACGCCGGGCACCGATCTTCGGGTGCCCGGCGTTTGTCGCTCTCCGTCTCAGTTTCCGTCTGATTTGGCCGCGGAGCCCGACCGCGCGCGACGGCTGCGCGCGAAGCGCTTGGGGGCCGTCGAGGCGTAGCCTTGGCGCACGCATTTCGAGCGGATCACCGTGGCGCCGGACAAGATGGGCGGGGTCGCCTGCATCCGGGCCTGCGCATTCCGGTCGCGACCGTGGTTGGCATGGTCGCGGAGGGGATGACCGTCGCGAAGATCCTCGCCGACTACCCGGATCTTGAGGCCGACGACGTGCGCGAGGCTGCAGTTCGCCGCCGAGGCGGTGCGCGACCGCGATCAGTGACGACCAGGTTCCCAGCGCCCGAGCTGTAGCGCTCATTGCGTTGTTCGCTCACGGACGCTGATCCCGAGCTCGGCCAGCAGTTTCGCAATCCGCCCGTGGATCTCGTCGCGGATTGGGCGCACGGCCTCGATGCCCTGACCGGCGGGGTCGTCGAGGGCCCAGTCCTCGTAGCGCTTTCCGGGAAAGAAGGGGCAGGCGTCTCCGCAGCCCATGGTGATAACCACGTCGGAGGCCTGTACCGCTTCGGGGGTGAGGACCTTCGGGATCGCTGAGGTGATGTCGATGCCGACCTCGGCCATGGCGGCCACGGCGACGGAATTGATGGTTGCGCCGGGTGCCGATCCGGCGGAACGGACCTCGACGCGGTCCCCAGCGAGGTGGGCGAGCCATCCTGCTGCCATCTGGGAGCGGCCTGCGTTGTGGACGCAGACGAAGAGGACGCTGGGTTTGGGTTCTTCTGACATCGGGTCTGCCAACGCCTTGAACACGGCGGCCAGTTCCACGGCCGCCTGGGCGGTCAGCGGCTCGCGCAGCAGGGGCGAGCAGGACACGACTTCGCCGGACTCCACGCTCGCATCTCCCATCGACGTTCATCCATATCGTTGTTTCTCGATATTGACATCAGTCGATGTCGGAGAGCAAGCTCGATCGGGTGAACATCGGGCAGGACCCGCCGCCAAGAGGGCAAAGCGAACGGAGACAGCCCGTGTCCAGAGTCCAGCTCGCCCTACGCGTCGCCGATCTCGAAGCCTCCGTTGCCTTCTACAGCAGGCTCTTCAACACCGAGCCGGCCAAACGCCGCCCGGGCTACGCCAACTTCGCGATCACCGAGCCGCCGCTCAAACTCGTCCTTATCGAGGGCGACGCCGACCGACCCACCGTCATGGACCATCTGGGCGTCGAGGTCGAGACCACCGAGGCGGTCGCCGCCGTCTCGGCCCGCCTGACCGCGGAAGGCATGGCCACGATCGAGGAGGCCGACACCGCCTGCTGCTACGCCGTCCAGGACAAGGTCTGGGTACACGGCCCCGGCGCCGAACCGTGGGAGGTCTACGTCGTCAAGGCCGACACCTCCACGATGTACCAGGCGCAGGACGGCGAATGCTGTCTCCCCACCGTGGTACCCGGGGTTCCACTGCCTGCTGTCGCCGTGTCCAACGCGACGTGCTGGTGAAAGGGTCCAACCATGGGACAAGCGATTCAGATGCTCGGCGCCGTGATCGTCCTCGCCGGATTCGTGGCAAACCAACGGATGGGGCTCGGGTCGGACGCGGCCCTCTATCTGCTCGCCAACGCCCTGGGGACCGCGATCCTGACCGGGTGCGCAGCGGTCGACCACGAGCTCGGCTTCGTCTTCGTGGAAGGGGTCTGGGCGGTGGTCTCCACCCTGAGCCTGATCCGCGCCCTGGGTCGCGATCGCGCTGCGGCCACGGCCTGAGCCAATCGCAGCGACAGCCTCGCGTGCCGGTCCGTGCGAAGCCGGCAGGGTGAGCGGCCTGCACCGGATAGCACCCATCTTCGCCGTCCGCGATCTCGACGCGGCGCTCCGGCATTACCAGCGGCTCGGTTTCTTCGTCCCGCGAATACTCAGGAGGCTGCTACGGCAGGCGCCGTGGCCGACCCGGACGGCAACCTCATTCGGTTCGGTTCGCCTACGAGGAAACCGGCCGAACCGAGGCAATGACCCTCTCTCGGAGCGGCCGGTCCGTCCGGCCATTCGATCACGGCGAGGCAGCGACGAATGTATCTCTGGCACCGGCGATCGTTGAAGTCCGGGGCGTGCCCAAGGTGGTGACCTTCCTGGCCACTTCGACCTCGGATGTGACGCACCTCCGCCTTGGATTCAGCGAACGACGAGGACGGTCTTTCCGGGGGTCGGACCACTCCGCCCCTTTCGAAGGCCTACTGCCCTTCGGCCGGCGGGACGGTTTGACTGATCACCGCTCGCAGCCTGGCCGTGTCGCCCGGCCCCACCAGCGCCTGCCAGGCGGTCAGCTCCGAAAGGTGATCGCCGCTGTGTGCACGGCAACGCGCACCTCGCCGGGCCAGGGGTCTGGCGCCGGGATGATGTCCCTCGTACCCCGCAGGCCAGGGCTTCAGCCATACCCCTGACGCGGACACCGGGTCATGTCCTCGCACGCCCCACGGGTGATGCGTTCCCTTCGGTCAACGAGCCGATCGGGGTGTGCCACGATTTCGTCTGGGCAGTGAACCCTAGGAGGCTCGGCGATGGGACTTTTCCAGCGGGCGCACGACATCGTTTCGGCCAAGGCGAGTCGGGCCTTGGACCGGGCGGAGAAGCCCGACGAGATGCTCGACCTGTCCTACGAAAAGATGCTCGAGCAGATCACCCAGGTCCGCCGAGCACTGGTCGAGATCGCGGCTTCCCGCAAGCGCATCGAGTTGCAGGAGGACCAACTCCAGCACTCGGCGGACCACCTCCAGGACCAGGCGAAGGCGGCTCTCGGGGCGGGCCGCGAGGAGCTGGCTCGGGAGGCGCTCACCCGGCGCGCCGCCGCGATGCAGCAGATCGAGCAGATGGAGCCGCAGCACCAGCAGCTGATCGAGCAGGAGGGCAAGTTGTCGCAGACCTTGTCGGCGCTGCAGACCCGGGTGAACCAGTTCCGCACGCAGAAAGAGACGATGAAGGCCCAGTACACCGCGGCCCAGGCCATGACCTCGGTGAGCGAGGGAGTGGCCGGAATCTCCAAGTCGATCACGGACTCCGGAGCCGCCCTGCAACGGGCCCAGGACAAGATCGCGGGCATGCAGGCCCGGTCCTCGGCGCTGGACGAGCTGCTCGAGTCGGGAGTCCTGGAGAGCGTCGGATCCGGTGGCGACGACATCCAGAAAGAGCTCGACCGGATCGGTACAGCGAGTTCGGTGGACGAGCAACTGGCGGCCCTGCGGGCAGGCATGGGGCCGGCGGGCGCGCTGGGGCCGGGGACGACCAAGGCACACGAGGCCGAGGTTGTCGACGCCGAGATCGTGCCCGACGGAAAGTCATGACGGACGCCGGCTACGACCTCGAGCTCGCGGTGGCCACGCTGATGGCTGAGGCCCACGATGTGCACACTCTGCTCAGAGTGCTCGCGGCCGACCTGTCGGCCTCCCTCGGCGATCGCCTGCAGGTGGAACGCAGAGGTGGGCTGATCCACCGTTCAAACGAGATCAAGTCGGTGCGCGTTCGCCTCGGGGACGAAGATTTCGACGCGCTCGTGCGCGACGGCGTCCTCGATTGCACCGTCGGCCATTCGTCCGGCGGTATTCGTATCCGGACGGAGAAGCTGGAGATGGGGCAGTGGCTGCACCGACTGCTCCTGCGGCTGCAGGCCGAAGCGGTCCGCAGCCAAGACGCGAGGTTGGCGCTGGAGCGACTCGTGATCGGAGGATCGGAATGAGCAACAGCGACCAGGGGAGCCTGCCCGCCGACCTGCCCCCGGATGCCGGCCGCCGGTTACGGGAGCTGGAGAACGGCCTGTTCACCTCCGATCTGTCGGTGAACGAATTCCTGCTGGTGAAGGAAGCCGGATTCCACCCGCTCGGCCTGGTGATGGGATCGTCCATTTACCACACCGGATTCCAGGCCAAGAAGTGGTCGCAGTCCCAGGAGCTGGAGAAACTCACCGAGGCCATGTACAACGCCCGTGAGCTCGCGATGAACCGGATGGAGGAGGAGGCCGAGCAACTGCGGGCCGACGGTGTGGTGGGAGTGCGGCTCGACGTCAACTACTACGAGTGGGGCAAGGACGCCGTCGAGTTCATCGCGATCGGCACGGCGGTGAAGGCCGAGAATGGGCAGTCTTACCTGAACAAACTCGGCAAGCCATTCACCTCCGACCTCTCCGGCCAGGACTTCTGGACGATCATGAAGACCGGCCATGTCCCGCAGGGGCTGGTGATGGGCACCTGCGTTTACCACATCGCCCACCGGGGACTCGGCCAGACGTTGGGCTCGATGGGGCAGAATATCGAGCTGACCAATTTCACCCAGGCGCTCTACGAGGCCCGCGAACTGGCCATGAACCGCATGCAGGATGAAGCGGAACGGCTTTCGGCCACCGGCATAGTGGGCGTTCGCCTGGAGGAGAAAAGCCACATGTGGGGCAGCCACACGATCGAGTTCCTGTCGCTGGGCACTGCCGTGCTCAAGACCGCGGACGACGTGGTCCTGCCCGTACCGACCACCATAATCTCGCTCGACAACTGATGACCGCCACGGACATCCCGCCCGAGGCCGCGTCCCGACTCGGAAAGAAGGCCTTCACCTCCGGTCTCTCGATCCCGGACTTCGCGGCCTGTCTGCGCATGGGACTGCGACCGGTCGGCCTGGTGCAGGGTTACTGCGTGATGGGATGGTCCTGGTACGCGACCGGCTCGCCCTACGGCTCGTCGCTTTTCTGGTCCGGTTCGTCGACCTCGTCGCAGCTGAGCTCATACGGGTGTCCCCATTTCTCGGGTTACGGTTACAACCAGGGCGGTGCCGAGCACCGGGTCTGGGGGGCCAATGTGGAACAGACCTGGGTGTCCCAGGCGTGGGGGGCCGGTTACAACGCGGCCTTCCGACGGATGGTCGAGGAAGCCGAGCAGGTCGGCGCGCATGGAGTGGTGGGCATTGTCGATTCCTCGTCCCATCTGGATGAGCGGGGAATCCGGGAGTTCCACGTCTATGGAACGGCAGTCGTCGTGGAGGAGGCCGAGCGGACCGGCGCGGTTTGGACGTCGTACGCGGCCGGCGAGCGGCTGGCCAAACTGGTCGAAGCCGGTTTCTTCCCGGTCTCGGTGGTCGCTGGAATGGCGTCAATCCGTGTCTGGGCGGTCTGTGCCACAGAAATTCTCCTGCATGGTGGGAACGACAACTACGTTCGACCAGGCGATGAGATCGCACAGATATCCGACTCCGAGATGCAGGCTCGTTGGGTGGCGCGCGACCGGATCAAGGCCGGACTGGGGTCGGACCTGCTCCAGGGAGCCACATTCACCGATTTTTGGGAGGACATCGGCCCGGGCGACTTCGAACGAATTTCGATACTCCGCGGCACTCGCGTGCGCAGGTTCGCCGATTCCGACCCGCTGCCGGTTCCGATACCGACGGTGGTATTGAAATGAGCACCCAACCTGAGTGGTCGGTTCTTCGTCAAAAAGTACGGGAAGCGGCACGGAAAGCTTCCGGACCCGCGGGCGGCGTGAGATCCGGCAAGAACCGCCCGGTCACTTCGGACCTGTCCCTCGACGAGGCGTTGGTGCTGCATTCGATCGGGTGGGAGCCCGTCGAACTGGTCTGCGGCGCGGGCGTCTTCTCAATTCCGTCATTCAGCTGGCAGTGGGCGAGCGGCGAGATCGGCGGGGCCTCCTATGCCTGGCATTCGGCCTTCGACGCGGCGGTCGAACGGATCGGTACCGAATGCGGCCGGGTCGACGCCCAAGGTGTGGTCGGAGTGAGAGTGGACGTGTCGATACATCGGCACGCGGTCCACGTGGTGCTGGTCGGGACTGCCGTCGCGCCGTCGGCGGGTGGCCGGCCAGGTCGACCGTTCGTCTCCGATCTGAGCGGCCGGGACTTCGCTCTGCTGCAGAACGCCGGGTGGGAGACCTGTGGTCTGGCCCACGGCGCGGCCTTCGTGTACGCCCCGAGACGGACCGCCGGGGACACGCTCTCCCAGAGCATGCAGAACGTCGAGTTGACTGCCTTCACGAACGCCCTTTATGCCGCGCGCGAATCCGCCATGGAACGCTTCCAGACCTCGGCGCTGAGGATGGGGGCAACGGGCGTGGTCGCCGTCCGGATGAATGAGGGACCGATGAATTTCGCCCATCACGCGATCGGCTTCACCATTTACGGAACCGCGGTCAGGCCCGGGCCGTCCGGCCATCGCCGACAAGAGCCCATGGTCGCCGTGTCGTTGAACGACCCGGTCAACCTTTTCAAGACCGCTTCCCTGAGGGGCGCGTAGCCGGGCTGTCAGGGCGCGCCTGGTCGCCAACACGCCACCCAGCGATCGCAGTGCTGCGATGCCTCGGGCCGCCTGGGGTATTGGTACTGCTGCTCCTCGGCGGACCGGCGCGGCCGAGTAGGGTCGCGGCCATGGCATTCCGCGTCGTGTGCATATCCGCCGTGGACGGCTCCGGGGGCGAGCAGGTGGGCCCGCTCGTCGCCGAGCAATTGGGCTACCGGCTGGTCAACGAGGAGATCGTTGCTCTGGCCGCACGCCAGGCTGAGCTGGCCCCCGCCCAGATCGCCGACGTCGAGCGACGCAAGTCGCTGATCAACCGGGTCCTGGACCGGCTCGGTCCCACCGCGGTGGCGACATCCACCATGGGTGCCTACGTGTCCCCGATGGTGGATGACACACCGGATGAGGCTGCGTTGCGTGATCTGATCCGAGCGGCCATCGGCCAGGTCGCCGAACTGGGCGGGGTCGTGATCATGGCGCACGCCGGGTCGTACGCCCTGCGTGCCCGTCGCGACACGTTGCGCGTGTTCCTCACCGCCTCGCCGGAGGCGCGAGCGGATCGACTGTCGCAGGACGCCAAGCAGCTGGCGAAGTTGGACGCCAACCGAGCGGACTACCTCAAGCGCTTCTACGACATCGGTGCCGAACAGCCCCACCACTATGACGTCGTGCTCAACACCGATCACCTGGAACCGTCGGCGGCCGCCGGGATCATCGCAGGGTTGACGACGGCCTGACGTGTCGGGGCCTCGGGCGCCTGGCGCGAGGGCGAGGTGCTTCGACCGCAACGGGCGCGGATTCGGAATCAGCCAGGCCGACCACACGATCTACTGATCGCCGGCGATCGGCTGCGCGAACTGTGCGGCGTGCAGCCCGGCGTAGACGCCATCGGCGGCCAGCAACTCGCAGTGGCGGCCCTGCTCGACGATGCGGCCGTCCTGCATCACCAGGATCAGGTCGGCGTCGCGGATCGTGGACAGCCGATGTGCGATGACGAAGCTGGTCCGCCCGGCCCGCAACGAGGCCATGCCCTGCTGAATCAACAGTTCGGTGCGGCTGTCGACGAAGCTGGTCGCCTCGTCGAGAACCAGGATGGCCGGGTCGGCGAGGAAGGCCCGGGCAATCGTGATCAACTGGCGTTCCCCGGCGGAGAGGGCGGCCTCGTCGCTGTCCAGCACGGTGTCGTAGCCGTCGGGCAGCGTGCGCACGAAATGGTCGACGTAGGTGGCCCGCGCGGCCGCGACGATCTGCTCGCGGGTGGCGCCGAGGCAGCCGTATGCGATGTTGTCGGCGATCGTTCCGGAGAACAGCCAGGTGTCCTGCAGGACCATCCCGATGTTCGCGCGCAACTGACCCCGCGGCATGTCGGCGATGTCGATTCCGTCGAGGGTGATCCGGCCGCCGTCGAGGTCGTAGAAGCGCATCAGCAGGTTCACCAGTGTGGTCTTGCCGGCTCCGGTCGGCCCGACGATCGCGACCGTCCGGCCCGGCTCGACGCGCAACGAGAGCTCGTCGATCAGCGGCCGATCGGGCGTGTAGCGGAACGACACCTCCTCGAACGCCACCCGCCCGCGGACCGGCACGGACATCGGCACCGGCGCCGGGTCGGGGGTCTGCTCCGGGACGTCGGTCAACTCGAAGATGCGCTCGGCCGAGGCGACCCCGGACTGGAGCAGGTTCGCCATCGAGGCCACCTGGGTCACCGGCTGGTTGAACTGCCGCGAGTACTGGACGAACGCCTGTACCTGACCCAGCGTCAGAACACCGGCGGACACCCGCAACCCGCCCACGACAGCAACCAGTACGTAGCTGAGGTTGCCCACGAATGTCATAGCCGGCTGGATGAAGCCGGAGATGAACTGGGCCCGGTACGCCGAGGCGTAGAGGGCCTCGTTGTGCTCCGCGAACGTCGCTGCCGACTCCGGCGCCCGACCGAAGGCCTTCACCAGCGCATGCCCGGTGTAGGTCTCCTCGATGTGACCGTTCAGCCGTCCGGTGCTCGCCCACTGCTTGACGAACTCCGGTTGCGCGCGGCGGCCGATGAACCGTGCGGCGGACACCGAAACCGGGACGCTGACCAGCGCGACCAGTGCCAGCAACGGGGAGATCCAGAACATCATCGCGAGCACGCCGGTGATGGTCAGCAGCGAGGTGGCCAGCTGACTGAGGGTCTGGGCCAGCGTCTGGGCCACGTTGTCGATGTCGTTGGTGACCCGGGAGAGGACCTCGCCGCGGGGCTGACCGTCGAAGTAGGACAACGGCAGCCGCGTGAGCTTCGCCGCGGCATCGCGGCGCATCCGGAACACCATCCGTTGCACGCTGCGGGTCACCAGGCGGCCCTGGATGAGCGCCAGGCAGAACGCGCCCACGTAGACGGCCAACACCGCGCCGAGGGTGTGCGCGACAGCGGTGAAGTCGACGCCGTGGCCGGGCTGCACCGGAACCTTCGCGATCAGGTCGGCGGTGTTGCCGTGGCCGGTTGCCCGCAACTGCGCGATCGCCTGCGCCTTGGTCTGATCGGCCGGCAGGTGCTTGCCGATCAGCCCGGCGAACACCAGGTCGGTCACCCGACCGAGCAACCGCGGCCCCCACACGCTCAACGTGACCGCACCGATGCCGCAGAGCCCGGCCACGGCGAGCACCGCGCGGTCCGGTCGTAGCAGGCGGAGCAGCCGCAGGGAGGAACGTCCGAAGTTCAGCGATTTCTCCGCGGGGACCGCCGCGGCCATCGGCCCCTGGCCGAATCGGGCGGCCGGGCCGGGCGCCCCTGGCATCCGCCGAGGCGCCGCGGTCCCTGGTGGGGACGCAGGCCGCCCACTCATGCGGCCTCCTCCGCGGAGATCTGCGACAGCACGATCTGACGGTACGTCAGACAGCTGTCGAACAGCTGCGCGTGTGTTCCGACGCCGACCACCGTGCCGGCGTCGAGCACCACGATCCGGTCGGCATCGCGGATCGTGCTGACCCGCTGCGCGACCACGATCGACGTCGCCCCGGCGACCCACGGCCGCAGGGCGGTGCGCAACGCGGCGTCGGTGGCGTAGTCGAGCGCCGAGAAGGAATCGTCGAACAGGTACAGCCGCGGGTGTGCGACCAGGGCCCGGGCGATGGCCAGGCGTTGCCGCTGCCCGCCGGAGACGTTGGTCCCGCCCTGGGCGATGCGCGCATCCAGCCCAGCGGGCATCGCCTCGACGAACGCGCGGGCCTGCGCGACCTCCAACGCCGCCCACAGCTCGTCGTCGCTCGCGGTCGGGGCGCCCAGCCGCAGGTTGCTGGCCACGGTTCCGGAGAACAGGTAGGGCCGCTGCGGCACATAGCCGACGCTTGCCGCCAACACCTCCGGGGCCAGCGACCGGACATCGACACCGCCCACCAGCACCGAACCCGCAGTGACGTCGGCCAACCGGGGAACCAGGCGCAGCAGCGTCGACTTGCCCGCGCCGGTGCTGCCCACGATCGCGGTGACCCCGCCCGGCACCGCCTCGAAGGTGACACCCCGCAGCACCGATGCCTCCGCGCCCGGGTAGCGGAACTCGACGTCGCGTACCGCGAACCGCCCCGGCTCGGGCAGCGTCCGCACCGGTTCGACCGGCGGTGCGAGCGACCCGGCAGCGTCCAGGACCTCGACGATCCGCTCGGCGCACACCTCGGCCCGGGGCAGCTGAATGAACGTGAACGTCGCCATCAGCACCGCGCCGAGTATTTGCATCAGGTAGCTGAGGAACGCGGTCAACGCGCCGACCTGCATCCGACCGTCGTCGATCAGGTGCCCGCCGAACCACAGCACCGCGACGCTGGACACGTTCACCACGAGCATCACCGCGGGCAGCATCAGCGCCATCAGCCGACCGACCCGGATCGAGACGTCGCTCAGCTCCTCGTTGGCCACCCCGAATCGGGCCACCTCGGCCGGTTCTCGGACGAACGCCCGGACCACCCGGATGCCCGCGATCTGCTCCCGCAGCACCCGGTTCACCGTGTCGATGCGGGTCTGCATCCGGCGGTACAGCGGCCGCATCCGCGCAACGATCGCCAGGATCACGCCGACCAGCACCGGCAGGCTCAGCAACAACAACCCGGACAGCGAGACGTCCTGGTGCAACGCCAGCACAATCCCGCCGACACACATCACCGGCGCCGGTACGGCCATGGTGAAAGCGGTCATCAGAAAGGCCTGCACCTGCGCCACGTCGTTGGTGGTGCGGGTGATCAGCGACGGCGCACCGAAGCGGGCCACGTCCTGACCGGAGAACTCCAACACCCGATCGAACACCGCGGCCCGCAGGTCGCGACCGATCGCCATCGCGGTGCGCGCCGCCAGCAGCACCGCGCACAACGACGTGGTTACCTGCAGCAGCGTGAACAGCAGCATCACCGCGCCCTCGCGCAGGACGTAGCGCGTGTCCCCGAGCACCACTCCCCGGTCGATCAGGTCCGCGTTGAGCGTCGGCAGATACAGCGCCGCGGCGGTCTGCAGGAACTGCAACGCCACAAGCGCGATCACCGACCCGCGATAGGCCCGCAGGCGATCGCGCAGCAGGCCGAGCAGCATTCCGCGCTGCCTGACCGCGTCAGGCAACGACGTAGCGCGCTCCGGCACCGCCTGCCGGTCTCTTGCCGCGGTCGCCACCGTTCACCCCCACAATTGCCGCCACTGCCAATGCGATCGGAAGTAGGCCGACAGGAGCAGCCTTCAGGCCTTGAAGTCCGACTACTTCCGAGCGCATTTGGCAACGATCGGTACAGCATGAAGGTAGCCGGCAGCACCGACAGTTGCATCAGTCGGCGGGCTGCGGCGCGATCAGTCGTTCGGCCGACGCCGCATGAATCAGCCCTCCCGTGGTCGTACGGGGTGTCACCCCCATCGACCGCCCGCAGGCGACGACACGCCCCGGACACCCGTCGTACGGGGTGACACCCCACGACGGCAGTTGGCCCGTGGCGCTGCATAACGTCCGACCGGATGTGGCCTGTGGGCCACATCCGGTCGGACGCTACGGGGTTTGGTCACTCATAACGCAGCGCCTGGATCGGGCGCAGCGCCGCGGCGCGGCTGGCGGGGTAGAAGCCGAAGAACAGGCCGGTGAACAGCGAGACGCCGAAGGCCAGCCAGATCGACCAGCCTGCGACCACCGGCTGCACGCCGACGATGGTGAAGTGGCTGGCCGCCAGACCGATACCGACCCCCAGGATCCCGCCGAACATGGACAGGATCACGGCCTCGCCGAGGAACTGCCCGATGATGTCCCGGCTGGTGCCACCGATCGCCTTGCGGATGCCGATCTCCCGGGTTCGTTCGGTGACCGAGACCAGCATGATGTTCATGACCCCGATGCCGCCGACCAGCAGTGAGATCCCAGCCACCGCGGCGAGCAGGATCGTCAACGTCTTGTCGGTCGAGGCCCCCGCGGACAACACCGCGGAGGCGTTGAACACCACGAAGTCGGTGTTGGCCAGCCCGACGTGATGGCGGGCGCCGAGGATCGCCTGCACCTCCGTCTGGGCGGCGGCCGTGGTGGCCCGCGAGGTCGCCTGCACGTCGAGGCCGGAAAGCGGTCCCTGGCCGGGCGGGGCGTAGCCGTAGAGGGCGTCGGAGACCGCGGTGCCGGCGGCGAAGACCCGGTCGTCCAGGTCCTGCTGCCCGGAGTACCCCTTCGAGCCGAGGATGCCGACCACGGTGAAGGGCTGGCCGTTGAGGCGCACGTCCTGCCCGATCAGGTCGGACGGGTCGCCGTCGGTCAGGTCGGCGGCCACCGTGGTGCCGAGCAGGAGCAGCCTGCGGTGGGCGGCGTACTCGGCGTCGGTGAAGTTGCGCCCGGCGGTGACGGTGTCGTTGTCGATGTCGAGGTAGTTCGGGGTGGCCCCGAAGACAATGCCGACCGTGTGCGAGGAGGTGCCGTGGGTGGCCACCGCGCTGCGGATGACGACCGCCGGGGAAACCGCAGCGACGTCCGGTGCCATCGGGTTGTTGATCAGGGCGGCGGCGTCGTCGTAGGTCAGCTGGGACTTCCGGTCGTGGGTGCCCTCGTCCTGGCCGGCCTTGATGCCCAGCATGCGACGCAGCTGGGACAGGAACGCGCTGCCCTGGCCGCCCGCGACCGTGGAGGTCGGCAGCACGAACAGGCTGTTCGAGCCCAACCGGTCGATGGACGCCTGCACCGCGGCCGACGACCCGGTGCCGACAGCGACCAACGTGATGACCGAGGCGACGCCGATCACGATGCCCAGCATGGTCAGCGCCGCTCGCATCTTGTTCGCGAGGATGCCTCCCCACGCGAACGTGACGCTCTGCCGCGCCCGCCCGCCGGGCATGGTCCGGCGCACCCGAAGGCGCTGCCGAACAGGCGCGGGATCCGGCTCGGGCGTCCGCTCCCGGGCCGCGTCCATGCCGTCGCCGGCGGCCACGTCCGGTGCCGAAACCGCAGCTGAGGTGCCGGTCCGGGCCCGGGGCGGGCGTTTGTCGCCCAGAACCGATCGCAGGCTCACGCCGCAGCCTCGCAAGCGTGAGCGTTCGCCAAGCTGCAGCGCTCGTTGGTCCGCTCGCTGCGCTCGCTCACGCCCACCTCGCAAGCTCGTCGCGACCACCCGAAAGGAATCAGTACGACTTCGTACTCCCCGAACTGTACGACTTCGTACCGTTGCGGTCGAGCGGCTTTTCATCCGGTTTTCACGGCCTTTCCCGATGCCACGGCCGCCCGTATCCCCTTCGGGTCGCGCAGTACCCCGGTGGGAGGATGCGCGCCCGATCACCGGGGCGGATCCTCGTGCCTACCGACGGCACGTCGTGGTGTCCGAAGGATCCACAAGCGGGAGGCCCGGCCATGACCAGCAGCCTGATCGACGAGATCGACTGGGACGAGGGCGGCGACAACGGCTTCATCCCGGCAACGAAGGAGAACAAGCCGCCCTACGACGAGATCGACATCTCGTCCTCGGCATTCTGGAAGCAGGACTTCGCCGAGCAGAACGCGTTGTTCCGGATCCTGCGCGAGCAGCGCCCCGTGTCCTGGCAACGACCGATCGAGGAAGCCGTGATCCCCGATCCGGACGACCCCGGGTACTGGGCGGTCACCACGCTGGCCGAGATCAACGAGGTCAGCCGCAACCCGGAGGTTTACATCTCCGGGCAAGGCGTGCTGTTCGACATGCTCCCGGCGATCTTCCTGACCATGACCCAGTCGTTCCTGGCCATGGACAACCCGCAGCACGGCAAGCTGCGTCGACTGGTGTCCTCCGCGTTCACCCCGAGGCGGGTGAAGCGCATGGAGGAGCAGATCGCCGCGACCGCGAAACGGATCGTCGACGAGGTGGCGGGAGCGGGCCGGATCGACTTCGTCACCGATCTGGCCAAGAAAATGCCGCTTTGGACCTTCTGCGAAGTCATGGGCGTGCCGAAGGACAAGTGGGAACTGACGGGCAAGGCGGCCGCGGACATCGTGGCCTGGGCCGACCCCGAGGTGCTCGGCGACCGGCAGCCCGACGAGGTTCAGGTCGAGGCGGCCTCGATCCTGCACGAGATCGCCGCGGAGATGTACTCCGACCGGTTGACGAACCCCACCGACGACCTGTTCACCGGAGTCGTCCAGGCCGAGATCGACGGCGAGCGCCTCGACGAGGCGCAACTCGGCGCGTTCTTCGTGCTGATGAGCGTGGCGGCCACCGACACCACCAAACACACGGCGAGCTTTGCGGTCCTGGCCATGACCGAGTTCCCCGAGCAGCGGACCTGGCTGACGGAGGACTTCGAGGCCCGCATCGACACCGCCGTCGAGGAGATGATCCGATACGGCGCGGTGGTGGGGAACTTCCGGCGCACCGCGATCGTGGAGACCGAGCTGGCCGGAGCGCGGATCATGCCCGGGGACAAGGTCGTGATGTTCTACTCCTCCGGCAACCGCGATTCGAAGGCGTTCGAAAATCCCGACTGCATGGACCTGTCGCGGGACCCCAACCCACACTGCGGTTTCGGCGGCGGCGGAGTGCATTTCTGCCTCGGCAGCAACCTGGCGAAGTCGATGCTCCGAGCGCTCTTCAAGGAAATCCTCACCCGCATCCCGGACTTCCGTGCCTCCAACCCCACGTTCCTGGGCAACAACTTCATGCGCGGGATCACCCACCTGGACTTCGCCTTCACCCCCGAACAAGGCAGCAGTCCGCAGGTCGGGGCCGGCTGATGCGGACCGAACGTCTGGTGGTTGTCGGCGCCTCGCTGGCCGGGCTGCGGGCAGTCGAGGCGGCCCGCAAGGCCGATCCCGAGCTGCCGATCACCCTGATCGGCGCCGAGGAACATCTGCCCTACGACCGGCCGCCGCTCTCGAAGGCCTTCCTCGACCTCGACGCCGACACCGACGGGGCGCCGGAGGTGCCGACCTTCCGCGACGAGGCACACCTGCGCGACGAACTGCGGGTCGACCTCCGGTTGGGCATCCGGGCCACGGCCTTGGCCCCGGACGGACGGCTGCTCATCCTGGACGGCGACGCGATCCCGTACTCGGCGCTGATCGTCACCACCGGGACGACCCCGCGGACCCTGCCGGGGACCGAGGGGCTGGCCGGGGTGCACTGCCTGCGCACCCTGGACGACGCCGTGGCCATCCGGGCCGCCCTCGACGCCGGGGCCCGCACGGTCGTCGTCGGGGCCGGGTTCATCGGGTCGGAGGTGGCCTGCGCCGCGCGCAAACGCGGCCTGCCGGTCACGGTGCTGGAAAGCCTGCCCACCCCCCTGGTCCGTTCGGTGGGCCAGGCCACGGGTGCGGTGTGCGCCGCGCTGCACCTGCGGCACGGGACCGATCTGCGCTGCGGAGTCGGTGTCGCCCGGGTGCGCGGCCGCAACCACGTCGAAAGCGTGCTGCTGGACGACGGCACGGTGCTGCCCGCGGACCTGGTCGTGGTCGGCATCGGCGTGCGACCGGCCACCGACTGGCTGCGCGGGTCCGGGATCGACCTGCACGAACGCGACGGCGGCGTGGTCTGCGACGCGACGCTGGCGACGAACCTCCCCGGGGTCTACGCGGCGGGCGACGTCGCCCATTTCCCGCACCCGGTCTTCGACGGGTTGCAGATGCGGCTGGAGCACTGGACGAACGCCGCCGACCAGGGCGCAACCGCGGCGCGCAACGCCCTGAACCCGCTCGCGGCCACGGAAGTGACCAAGGTCCCGTACTTCTGGTCGGACTGGTACGACTCGCGAATCCAGTTCGTCGGGGTGCCCGAGGCGGACGAGGTGCGGGTCATCTCGGATGACCTGAGCCGGGCGCGCGACGGAGGAGCACGCACGGCCAGGAATCCGAGCATGGGCGCGGCGGATGACCTGAGCCGGGCGCGCGACGGAGGAGCACCCACGGCCAGGAATCCGAGCATGGGTGCCGCCGTTGAGGTGGACCAGGATGGGTTCCTCGCGCTGTACCGCCGCGGCGACCGATTGACCGGTGCGCTCACGATCGACCGGCCGGCGCAGATCATGAAGTACAGCCGCCTGATCGCCAACCGCGCGTCCTGGGGGCAGGCCCTGGAGTTCGCCGGGGCGGTGCCCGCCACGGCGGTGTGAAGCCGGCGGTGTACTTGATCTGACGGCCGATCAGGAGTAGGCCGACGCGTGTGACCGAGCGCAGCGAGCGAAGCAATGTCACGGTGCACGCGACATTCAACGTGCATCGTCGGACGATGGTGCGCGAGTGACCGAGTGCAGCGAGGGAACAACCAGGCACAGCAGTGATCCCGGCCTGTCCCGCGTCGAGGTGATCCGCAGCCGGGACCGCGGCGACCCCTGGCCCGGCCGCGGCTACCTGCTGCCCAGCGCCAGCAAGAACGAGCTGCGCGACCTGCTCGGACGCCTGGCCCGGACAACCGGCCGCGACGACATCTGGGACCCGGAGATCGTCGTGGACTACGCCGCGGCGCACGACGTCTTGCGGGCAGGCTGGGAGATCGGTCTGGGCGCGATCTCGGCCGAGCCGAACGGCCGGGCGAACCTGCCCGAACTGGTCGACCTGCTGCGGGCGATGAAGTCCTTCGACGACCGGATCCGGGACGAACGCCTGCGGCAGCGGGACAGCGCCTTCGCCCGGGCGCGGGAGGCGTTGGCTCAGCTGCGCCGGATCGACGCGACCGCGGCGTTGGTCAACGAGGCTGCGGTCGCGGTGTGCAGCCTGGGCTTCGACCGGGCGATCGTCTCGCGGATCGAGGCCGGACGCTGGGTGCCCGAGTCGGTGTACGTCGGTCGCGACGCCAGGTGGGCGCAGGAGATCCTGGCGATCGGCCGGGAGGCCAACCTCCTGCTCGACGAATCACTGCCGGAGACCGCGATGGCGCGCACCGGGACCGCGTTGCTGATCTCCGACGTCCAGCAGCGCACCGCGGTCAACCGCCCGGTCGCCGACGCCTCCCTGTCCCGGTCCTACGTCGCAGCGCCGATCGTCGCCCACGGGGCGGTGGTCGGGTTCCTGCACGCGGACTGTTACTACCAGCGGCGCAACCTCGACGAGACCGACCGGGACATCCTGGCGGTGTTCGGGGAAGGGCTGGGCTACGCGCTGGCCCGAACCGCCGTGCTCGACCGGCTGGATTCGGTGCGGCTGGACCTGGCCAACCTGGCGGCGGGAGTCAGCACCGCGATGCCCGCCGCGGCGTGGTCGACCGACGGACCGGCCGCGACGAGCACCACCGGCGATGCCCGGCACGGCTTCCTCACCACGCTGCTGGCGGCCGGATCGGCCGATTCGACGCTGACCCCGAGGGAGACCGAGGTGCTGCGCCACCTGGCCGACGGTGACACCAACGCCCGGATCGCCCGGCGTCTGATGGTGTCCGAGGGCACCGTGAAGACCCACGTGAAACACATCCTGCGCAAGCTCGGCGCGGCCAATCGCGCCGAGGCGGCCGCCCGGTGGTTCCAGCTGGAGCACGGCGGCGGGCGCGGCCCCGGCGCAGCTCGCGCTCGCTGAGGCGGAATTGCGCCGAAGTGTCGTCGTCGACGGGATGGACGGCACTCGGTTGTCCACAGCCGCCCGCCGTCCACAGATCGGGAGAACCGGTTGACAGGCCCGGTGGCCCAGGAAAGATTCGGTCCGTTCGGTTGTGTCGGGTGGGGGTGGGGCCCTGGCGGATACCGACTTTCCCCGAACCGCGAGCTGAGATGGGCAGCGGGCGCGGCCCCGTCGGGAGGCGCGCCCGCGCAATCTGACTTGGTGTCAGAAAGTGAAGATTGGATTCGTGGCCCGCTGCATCTCGCAGGCGTTGTTGAACGTCTTCGACCACGACAGCGGCTGCTTCTGATAGGTGCCGGTCGCCGACGCCGTCACCGGCCGCACGAAGTTCGGGCACATCTGACCGGCCTTCGGCGACACCTTGTCGATGTCGCCGCCTGCGGAGTTCAGGGCGCTGCACGCACCCGCGGCGTTCGGGTGCGTGCCACCCGCCGGGCAGGTCAGCGTGACGCTGTGCCCCGTGCCCTGCTGGGGGGCGACCGTCAGCAGCAGCGAGGTACCGGCTGAGCTCGTGGCGGGTGCCGGGCTGTCCGCCCGGGCGTCGACCGCCACCAGGCCCATCGAGAACAGCAGCGTCGCCGCCCCCGCCACCGCCACCCGCAGCTGCCGAGCATCCATACCGATCTCCTTGTCCGAGCCGTCAGCTCAGGGTAAGCGCGGTGTCGTCGATCACGAATGACGTTTGCAGGGAGTTGTTCTCCGTACCGGTGAACTTCAGGGTCAGGCTGGTGCTACCCGCCGGGATCGCGGTGGTGACCGTGACCGGCACCCAGCCGTTCGTGTGGTTGAGGTTCGAGTACGTCGCCACCGTGGCCGAGCCCAACGTGACCTTCATGACGTCGTTGGCAGCGGTGGTGGTGGTCTCGCTGGTGTTGATGTTCATCCAGAACGAGATGGTCGCCTTCGTGCAACCGGACGCGACCTTGACGGTCTGGGACAGGGTGTCGGTGTGCGTACGGCCGTAGCCGTCCAACCAGGCGTCCTCGGAACCGCTGTGCGGGGCGCCGATCCCGGTGTTCTTGCCGATCACGTAGGCGGTGGCGGACCACCCGGTGCTGCCGGACTCGAAGCCGGGGTTGGTCAGCAGTTGGGTGGACGAGCAGCTCGAGGAAGCGGCGGTGACGGTGAGTGTGTAGGTCGCCGAGGCGCTGCCCCCGGCCGAGCCGGTGCCGGTGATCGTCAACGGATAGGACCCGGCGGCCGCACCGGAACCGACCGACAGGGTCAGCGTGGAACTGCTGCCCGAGGTGACCGAGGTCGGGTTGAAGCTCGCGGTCACCCCGCTGGGCAGACCTGAGACGCTCAATGCGACCGACTGCGCCGAGCCGCCGGTGGTCGCCGTCGAGACCGTGGCCGTGGTGCTGCCACCGTCCGCGACGCTGCCGCTCGACGCGGACGAAGACATGGAGAACGTCGAGGAAGTCGTACCGCCGCCGGACCCGCCGGAACCGCCGGAACCGCCGCCAACACCCAGGACCGCCCCGGTGCCGCCGAGGGCCAGCACGCCGTTCGGGGTGCCCATGCCGGTGGGACCGTCGTACCCGACGCCGGCCTTGCACAGGTAGGTGGAGCAGGAGGATTTGTTCTGACCGGTGGTCACGTCGTTCAAGCCGGTGGCGTTCCCGGCGGCGTAGGCGTAGGCCGCCGACGGCGCGGGGTTGTCCGCCTCGGCGTACATCGCCGCGATCAGCGGCGAGGAGACGCTGGTGCCGCCGAAGACGGTCCAACCGCCGCTGCCGTAGGAGTCGTACACGGCAACACCGGTGGCCGGGTCGGCCACCGCCGAGACGTCGGCCACGGTCCGGTGGCTGCACCCGGTGTCTGTCTGCCAGGCCGGCTTGGTCTCGTAGGCCGAGCAACCGCTGCCGGTGCCCTCGGAGTTGCTGGTGTCCCAGACCGACTCGGTCCAGCCGCGGGCGCTGCCGGCCTTGCTCAGCGACGTACCGCCCACGGCGATGACGTTCGGGGAGGAGGCGGGGAACTCCGCCCCGTAGCCCTCGTCGCCGGCCGACGCGGTGATCGCGATGCCCGGATGGTTGTAGTAGGTGTTGGATTCCGACGCGTCTGTCGAGCTCTCGCTTCCGCCGTAGCTGTTGGTGATCGCACGGACGCCGGGCCGGCTCGCCGCGTAGTCCTCCGCGGCACCCAGGTCG
Organism: Sporichthyaceae bacterium; assembly: GCA_036268355.1. GTDB lineage: Bacteria > Actinomycetota > Actinomycetes > Sporichthyales > Sporichthyaceae > DASQPJ01. The sequence continues at coordinate 2,052 of DATAUG010000080.1, read as the reverse complement.
GCGTCGTCAGCGCTGCTTGCCTCGACCAGCAGGATGTGGCAGAGCGGGCAGGCCGCCGAGACCATCTCGGTGTCCAACGCGATCTCGGACGCCCAACCGGAGTCCGCGGTCGGCAACGCCGTGGTGCTGCCGGTCTCGCTCACCTTCTCGAAGCAGCCGTTGGCCGTCGTGCAGGCGGGCAGGCCGTACTGGCTGCGATAGGTGGCCAGGTCGGAGGCGACGCTCGGGTCGTCGTAGGCGTCGATGATGGCCACCGTGCCGCCGGATCCGAGGGTGGTCGGGATGTCGTAGGCAGATTCCAGGTTGGCCGGGGTGTAGCCGGAGGGCGTCGTCGCGGCCGCGGCCATCTGGGTGCGGGTACGCGCCTTGACGTCGGTCCGGCGCATGGCCAGACAGGTCATCTGGCCCGCCGCCGGATGCAGCGGGCAGACGTTGGTCACGCTCACCGACGAACCGCTGCTCGAGGTGGCGGCCACAGCGTCCTGACCGGCGGCGGTAACCAGCAATGCCATGGCGGACAGCACGACGCCGGTGCGCGCGGTCCGGCGGCGCCGCGAAGCGAATGAGTGCAAGCGACGATGCGACACGTGATCTCCTGACGGGCACGAAAAACTCGCTACGAGTTCCCGGCATCTGTCCGGGTAGATCGTTCATCGTCAGTAGATGGAGTCGCCTTTACGCCGGCCCGGTCAGCCTTTCGGTCAGAATCCACCCAGTCCACTCGGACCGGTCGTGGCAGTATCTGATTTGCCGGCTTTCTGGCCGCCCCTTTTGTTCTATCTCCTTTGCACGCGGCTCAGTGCAGCCGACGGAGATCTGACTATTCGTCAGCTTCCCTGCGGATTCGGACTGATCAGGTCGGATCAGGTCGGATCAGGTCGGATCAGGTCAGCTGATGACCGAGCATCACGCCTGCCACCGCTGCGAGCAGCCCCAGCGCCACCGAGCCGAATCCGTTGGCCAGGGCCAGTCCGCCGTGGCCCTCCTCGGCCAGCCGCAGGGTCTCCCAGGAGAAGGTGGAGTAGGTCGACAGCGCCCCGCAGAACCCGGTGCCGACCAACAGGACCAGATGGGCGCAGGCACCGCCGCGGGCCTGCGAGCCCACCACGAGACCGAGCGCCAGGCTGGCGAACACGTTCACCACGAAGGTGCCGATCGGGAACGGACCTGGGCGTAGACGCTGCAGGGCCCGATCGGTCAGGTAGCGCGCCGGCGCCCCGACGGCGGCGCCGATTGCCACCAGCAACCAGTTCATCGGTGCACCGCGAACCGCCGGGTGAGCGCAGTTGCTGCGGTCACGGCCAGCATGGCCCCGAGCAACGTCCCCACGCCGTACCCGACGGCTTGCCCGACGCACCCGGCGGCCAGTCGGTTCTGCAGGTCGACGGCGTAGGTGGAGAAGGTGGTGAATCCCCCGAGCACGCCGGTCCCGAGCAGTGGCCGCCAGAGCCGGTGCACCGGCCGACCCTCGGTGACCAACACCAGCAGCACGCCGATCAGGGCGCAGCCGACCACGTTCACCCAGAGCGTCGCCCAGGGAAAGGTCCGCGCCGCCGTCGGCCAGATGCGGGCCGCCGCATAACGGGCCAGGGCGCCGACCACGCCACCGACCGCGACCGCGGCCAGAACAGGACCGAGCCCACCGGATGGCGGGCTCGGTTCGTCCGACGGGACGTCTGGGTCGATGGGGCTCGGATGCGCCGGCGGGTCGTCCTGCTCCACGCGCCTATCCTGCCTGTCCCAAGGGGTGACACCCCCAAGGCCGCCCCCACACGTACCCGACGCGCAACTGTATGTGCCCCAGGGGGTGACACCCCTTCCCGCCCCGGCGGGTGACACCCCTTCGTGCCCCAGGGGTGACACCCCTTCGTGCAGCAGCGGCGGAACCCGCGGGGGTCAGACCTTGATCGCGGAGATGTCGAACTCCAGGGTGATCTTCTCCGAGACCAGCACGCCGCCGGTCTCCAGCGCGGCGTTGAAGTTCACGCCCCAGTCCTTGCGATTGATCACCGTGTGGCCCTCGAAGCCGGCGCGCTGGTTGCCGTACGGGTC
>DATAUG010000079.1:0-1606 GCA_036268355.1 Sporichthyaceae bacterium | reverse complement strand
GCAGCGCGGCCAGCAGCAGGTTGCGGACATCGCCGCGGCCCATCCGGCCGCCGCCCGGGCGTCCGCGGCCCCGGGGTCCACCTGGGCCGCGTCCGCGGCCCTCGTCGTGCATGGGTCTCATCCGTGCCATTCCTCTCGTTGTATCGGCTTGGATGGTTGTACACTAGCGATATATCGTTAGCGTGTCAAGATAGTTCATCGACTGGTTCTGGACAGCTCGCTACGTGCAACGGAACCGGGATTTCACGCCGGGGAAGCAATCCCGAAACGCCCGTGGTGCAGGCTCCCCGGAGCGACGCCCGTGTCCGTCGGATCCCACCGGCCGGCCGGTCCCGCCCAGGGGGGAACACTCATGCATTCCGCGACACCGTTCAGCCTCAGCGAGCGGTGGTGGCTCCTGTCCGACAACGTGGAACAGATGCGCGCCGCCGGGCTCACCAGCGCCGAGATCGCCAGCTTCACCGGAGCAACCCCGAGCCAGATCGACGGCGTCACCCGGCACACCGAACACCTGCGCGACGAGCTCGAACGCGCCGCGCGAGGAACCGGACCGCAGACACCCTGAGCCGCCGTTGCCTCAGGCGGATAGGTGACCCCACGGTCCGGCGGCTGCCCGCAGTAGGTGGTACAGCTCCAAGTGGGCTGCCGCGGCTGCGTCCCAGGTGTACGAGCGAGCCAACTCCCGGCCCGCCACCTGCCGGGCTGCGTCGGGTCGGTCGATCGCCACGGCCAACCCCCGGGCCAAGCCCTCCGGTGAGTCCGCCAAGATCGCGACATCGCCGAAGAGGGCCCGGAAGACCGGCAGGTCCGAGGTGACCAGAGGTACGCCGGCCGCCAGCGCTTCCAGAGCGGCCATCCCGAATCCCTCTTTGGCGGAGGGAAACGCGAAGACCTCCGCGGCGGCCACGAGACCGGGCAACTCCGGGTCGGCAACCGGGCCGAGCACGATCGGGTCCAGCCCGAGCTCCTTGGCCCGAGCTTCCCAGCGTGCCCGGTAGTCGCGATAGTCGAAGAGCGTCTCCCCGCCCGCGATGACCAGTCGTAGCCCCGGTCTGACCCGCCGCAGCAGGGCCATTGCCTCGAGCAGTTCGATCGAACCCTTGCGTGGCTCGATTCCGCCCACCGTCAGCACGTAGCGGCCGAGCCTGCGACGCCAGGCCTCGCGGATCGCGAGTGCCGCGGGACCAGGTGCCCCGGCCCGGGCGAAGCGCTCCGCGTCGACCCCGTTCGGGATCACGACGGCAGCGATCCCCCAGCCTTCGGCCAGTTCGTCGGCCACCGACTGCGAGACGCACACATGCGCCTTGGGTCGGGTGATCGCCCGTTCGTGGCATTCCACCAACTCGGGCGTGGTGAAGTGGTCCAGGTGGTGCACGGTCCGGATGCACTCGACGACCGCGTTGGCCGTGATGCAGTCCTGAGCGTGCACGACGTCGTAGCCGTCCGCCCGGAAGGCCGTGGCCAGCGCCTCGATGGATCGCCGGACCCGGGTCCCGAGCGGCTCACCGTCGAGGTCCGCAACTGGCACCAGCCGCACCTCGACCGGAGGATCGACCGGTCGGAAGAACCCGCTGTCGCCTCCGCGAGCCAGGGTCCACACCGTCAC
>DATAUG010000078.1:0-3085 GCA_036268355.1 Sporichthyaceae bacterium | reverse complement strand
ACGGTAGCGATCCGGTTGCGCTCGGTACGAGTGCAACCGTCGTCCACACCCAGCTTGCCCGATCCAGCGCGGGAAGTGCCGCGCGCCGGACGTCATCGGCCCGGTCCTGCTGGGAGTGGGCGAGATCGAACCGGCTGCGATAGCGGTCGGCGATCTCGTACTCGAGTAGCCAGTCCGTCGACGTCGACCGGCGGATCGGATATCCGAGCCTCTCCCGGTTCACCGGATGCGCGTGCGGCGCCACCGGGCTCCGCGGCACGCCCACGATCACTACCCCGCGCGCCGGGTCCGCTGGGTCCGGCACGGCGCGGACCAAGATCCCTGGGACCTTCGGAGCTGTGTTGGCCGCGACTGCCTGCTGCAGCGTCAGGTCCAGCCCCCGCGTTAGCGGCACCGGCGACCACGCGGCCGCGACGTCACGGTGGTCGTCATCAACGCCGACGATGATGACGCCGCCGAGCCCGTTCGCAAGCGCCGCGCAGTCTTTCGCCATCTCCGTCGCCTTATCCCACCAGACGCGCTTGAAATCCAGGTCCGGCGCTTCCGGAACCTCCGCGTCGATCGCCCGACCGACGGCCGTCCACACATCCGCGTCCTCCCCATCGAACAAGCCGCCGCGAAGGCCGAACATCTGCTCCACTCGCACGAACCGGATCGCCACGACGCCAGCCTAGGTGCGGACAGACGCGAGAGCTCGATTCGAGGCAGAGGCATATCCGACGCTTTGGCAGGTGAACCCTGCTACGTCGCCACCGCCACGCTTGGATCGGGCAAGCCCGGCGTGTCGGGCAATCGTGGCCACGATTCCTCGGCATGATCGTTGGCATGCCAGAACAGCGCAAGCGGGGCGGCCGGCCGAAGAAGGCTGGCGCGTACTACAAGGCCCGGCTCGACGACGCATCTCGTAGGCGCGTCAAGCAGTGGGCTGAAGCCCAGCATCTGCCGGTTGCTGAGGCACTCGCCGTCCTGGCCAACGTTGCCCTGGATCACTTGGAGCCGGGCGACGCAGACACGGAAGACGAAATGGAGGGGGCGGCCTAGCGACATCAGAAAGCCCCGGCTATGTGGCCGGGGCTCTGACAAGTCAATCCATTGTGGTCTAGCACGGGCGCTGGCGACCAACCGAAGCCCGATGCGAGATCGCTTCCCCTGTGTTCCTGGAGGCGACGATAGCACCGTCCCCCCGGGACGGTGGAGTTGTGCCTCACGCCGGTTCCGGCGTGTCGCGGCATGTCTATGCCGTTCCGCCCTTGGACCGCCTGCACGCCACCGCGCGGCTGCAGCGGTTTCTCACGCCCGCCGACGAAACCGTCGCCAGCGCAGTGCGGTGCTGGCTGTCCCGGCACGCCTGGCTCACCCAACTCCGCGCCCAGCTGCACACCGACCGCGGGCGGGAGCTGTGCCGATCCGAGCACATCGCCCCCGACACCCTGCTCATCGTCGCGACGACGCTCGCCCGCTACGCCGACACCACCACCGGCCGCAACTGTCGTCCCGGCCTACACCGAGTCGTCACGCAATCCCGATGCAGCCTCACCGTGGTCCACCGCACCAAACGCGTCCTCGCACCACTGGACATGCTCACCCGCACCCAGGCCGGTCGACACATGACCCTCACCGAACGCACCGCCGCCCTCGACGCCGGCCACCAGCAACTGCGCCGCATCGCGTCGGTCTATGCCCTGCACTCCCCCCGCAAGTCCATTCCTGTGGACGATGGCACCCCCCCGCGCAGCGGACCCCGCCGTGCCAATAAGCACTTACCTAAGTGGTCTTCTTCGGCCCGCAAGCGGCCCGGCGAGGGCGCTTCGCGCCCAGCCAAGACCCGACCACCAAAACGGGACCAGGGCACGTTGCAGATGACCGACGAGATCCGCACCCGAATCCCGTGGCTGCGGAAAGCCTCCCCTGAGCTGCCCCCGGTTTTCCGGACACCGATTCTGAGGCGATGATCGTCTCGGAGAGGAGTCCTGGATGCCTGCACCGAAGCCACCGGAGTTCCGGCGGCGGGCGGTCGAGCTTGCCCGGTTGCGGGACAAGCCGATCGCTGCGATCGCGAAGGATCTGCAGATCAGCGAGTCGTGTCTGCGGCGCTGGATGGATCAGGCCGACGTCGACGAGGGCCACAAGCCCGGTGTGAGCAGCGAGGAGCATAAGGAGCTGGTCGAGCTGCGGCGCAAGAACCGGGTGCTGGAGATGGAGAACGAGATCCTCAAACGCGCCTCGGCGTACTTCGCGCGGGAGAACGTGCTCGGAAAATAGGGTTCCGGCTGGTCCAGGAGCTCGCCGCGGACGGGTTGGACGTCGCGGTGACCTGCCGGGTGCTCAAGGTGTCCCGTTCGGGTTTCTATCAATGGCGGCGCCGCCCGCCGTCGACCCGTGACCTGGACGACGCCTACCTGCTGGACACGATCATCGCCGTGCACGCCGCGGCCCGCGGCACCTACGGCGCGCGCCGGGTGCACGCCGAGCTGCGGCTCGGCCGGGCGCTGCCGGTCGGGCGGCGGCGGGTGGAGCGGCTGATGCGCTGCCACCGCCTCGCCGGGGTCCATCGGCGCCGGTGGCGCCACGGCCGGCGGGCCGAGGCGACCTGGCCGGACCGGGTGCAACGCCGGTTCGTCGCCGACGCCCCGGACCGGCTCTGGGTCACCGACATCACCCAACACCGCACCGGCGAAGGCTGGGTCTACGCCGCGGTGGTGCTCGACGTGTTCTCCCGCCGGGTGGTGGGCTGGTCGATCGCCGACCATTTGCGCACCGAACTGGTCGTCGACGCCCTGGACATGGCCCGCTGGCGGCGCAGGCCCGACGGCACGATCGTGCACTCTGACCGCGGCACCCAGGGCGGAATCAAGTGGTCGTCGCAACACCTCGATGATGGAGGTGTCGGATGGGTGTTCGCGAGCGGCAGCGAGAAGTTCAGCTTTATCGGGGTCAGATCTCCTCGCCGGGACGGCCGACGGTGGCTTGGCGAGAGGACCGGGTTCGGTTCTGGGCGGCGATTGCTCGCGGCGAGAAGACTGAAGATGCGTGTGTCGAGGCGCGCGTGTCGGGGCCGGTCGGGTTCCGCTGGTTTCGCCACGCT
>DATAUG010000077.1:0-2291 GCA_036268355.1 Sporichthyaceae bacterium | reverse complement strand
GGAGATCGAGACCACCTTCGCCACCCGCGACCGCGACGAGTGGTTGCCGATCCTGCGCGGCCACGGCGTACCGGTCGGGCCGGTCAACACCTTCCTGGACCTGGCCGAGGACCCCGACGCTCTGGCCAACGGCTACATCCTGGAGCAGGACGACCCGCGCTGGGGCAAGCAGAAGATCGTCGGCCATCCCTTCCACCTCAGCGAAACCCCGGCCCGGATCGGCGAATGGACACCCGAACTCGGCGAGGACACTCGTGGCCGACTGCTGGAGGCGGGCTACACCGAGGCGGAGATAGTCGATCTGATCAAGCGTCAGATCGTCGAGGACGCGGACGCCGGAGGCAGGTGAGATGGCCCGCTACGGCACCCCGGAAAGCATCGCGGCCGCGTCGGGCCAGATCCTGCTCGACATAGACAGGCCCGTCGGGGTCGCCTGCCTGACGTTGAACCGTCCGGAGAAGCACAACGCGCTGTCGGTGCCCATGCGCGACCGGATCCGTGACCTCATGGCTGCCCTGGCCGTCGACGACGACGTGCGGGTGATCGTGTTCCGAGGCCGAGGAAAGTCCTTCTGCAGCGGCAACGAGATCAACGAGGAGTGGGGTCAGCGCGCCGCGCACGAGCGGCGCCGCACCCTGGCCGTCGGCTACCGCTACGGCAGCGACATGGCCTGGGGCCGGCAGGGTTTCAGCCAGGCAATCTCCCGCTCCCCGAAGATCACGATCGCCGCGGTGCACGGCTACTGCGCCGCAGCGGCCTACTTCATGATCTGTTGCAAGGTCGACCTGGTCATCGCCGCCCGCGACGCCCGCCTCGGCGCGCTCGAAGCCAGGTTCCTCGGACCGGCCGGTGCCGTCGCGAGCGTCCACATCAACCGCATCATCGGGATGAAGGCCGCGCGACGTACCGGGTTCACCGCCACCCCGATGTCCGGCGAGGAGGCCCAACGTCTCGGCCTGGTGTCGATCACCGCCGAGGCCGCAGAACTGGAGGCGGTCGCGAACACGGTCGCCGAGCGCATCGCGGCCCGCGACCGGCGCGAACTGCTTTATCTCAAGGCCCGGTTGAAATCCGCCGAGGGACTGATGGACACCAGCGTGCCCTCGATCACCGGCCTGCTGGTCTCCCACTACCTGCAGGCCGACCACGACGAGTTGGACTTCTGGCGCACCGCCCGTGACGTCGGCGTCGGCGGGGCACTGGACGCCGACAAGACGCGAACCGGGGCGGTCGACCCGCGCGGCGACGGGGCCGGTTCGTGAGCGGCCCGGTGGTGGTGGACGTGGCCGATGCAGTGGCGACCCTCACGGTCGACGACCTGCGCCCCCTGGCGCGCTACGACGCCGCATTCACCCGGGCGCTGTGCGAGGCCGTCGAGGAGACCGCGGACAGCGACGCGGTCAAGGTCCTCGTGCTGCGCACCGCCGCACCGGACTTCTGCCCGGACCTGCCGGCAACGGCCCCGGAGAGTGAGGTTTTCACTGCCTGGGAGCAGGATTTCGCCGCCGCAACCGCGTTGTACCAGTCGTTGTGCTTCTGCAAGAAGGTGACCATGACCGTGGTGACCGGGACCTGCGGTGCGGCCGGTTCGGGGTTGCTGCTGTGCACCGACTTGGCTGTGGCAGCGACCGGAGCCCGCTTCCGATCGCCGTTCCTGGACCGTCCCGAGGCCAATTTCGTCCTGGGGGCACTGATGATGCGACTCAACCGAGCAAAGGCCTGGCTGGTCCAGAACGGGGTGCTCGAGGCCGACGAGGCGCTGGCCGCCGGGCTGATCAACGAGATCGCCGCCCCGGCCGGCCTGGACGAGGTCGTGGCCCGCCGTGCCGCCACTGTGACCCGGATGCCGCTGGACGGCATCACGATGTCGAAGATGCTCCTGCAGGCAGTCCTCGACGGGCACGGCGTCGGCCGCGAGTTCGACCAGGCCGGCTTCTACGCGAACGCGAAATGGGGCGGGCGTCGATGAACCCGGAGGGACCCGGCGCGAGCCTGAGCATGGACCCGACGGCCCACACGGCCCGGATCACCCTGCACGGCGAAGAGTTGGACCCGCCCACCGTCCGCTTGCTGTGCGGCTTTCTGGACCGCGTCGAGTCCGACGACGCGATCAAGGTCTTGACACTTACCGGCGACGGGCGAAACCTCAGCAGCGGTTGGGATCCTCGCGCCGCCTGGTCGATGTACGTCGAGGCCCCCGGGGGCGCGAGCAAGAAGGTGCCCAGCCAACGGGCACGGTTGATCGCACTCGACGAATTGTGCTGGGGGCCGCGCGGCCTGTGGTCCCGGCT
>DATAUG010000076.1:0-1910 GCA_036268355.1 Sporichthyaceae bacterium | reverse complement strand
TTGGGCGTCGAGACCCGCGGTGGCGTCATGACCAAGATCATCGAGCGCAACACCACCATCCCGGCCCGCCGCAGCGAAGTGTTCTCCACCGCCGCCGACAACCAGCCGGCCGTTGACGTGGTGGTGCTGCAGGGCGAACGGGAGCTGGCCGCCGACAACCGCGTCCTCGGTCGCTTCCAGCTGACGAACATCCGACCGGCGCCGCGTGGCGAGCCGCAGATCGAGGTCACCTTCGACATCGACGCCAACGGCATCCTGAGCGTGACCGCCCGCGACCGCGACACCGGCGCCGAGCAAGGCATCACGATCAGCCAGAGCTCCAACCTGGATCCCGGCGAAGTCGAGCGAATGGTCGCCGAAGCCGACCACAACCGCAACGAGGACCAACAACTGCGCCAGCAGGTCGAGGCCCGCAACGAGCTGGACAGCACCGCCTACCAGGTCGAACGGCGGCTCACTGACCGGGGCGATTCCGTCCCCGTGCATGAGAAGGCACGGGCCGAGTCGCTGATTGCCGATGCTCGCCAGGCAATCGAGGAACAGGCTCCCCTGGATCGCGTTCGGTCACTGACCGGGGAACTCGCCCAGGCCGCCGCCGCACTCGATGCCAGCGCCGACACCGGTAACGGACCCGGCGGCGACACCAATGGGGTGCGCGGCGAGCGGCGCACCGGCCCCGAGGGCGGGAGCAGCGCTGACGACGACGATATCATCGACGCCGAGTTCAACCGTGCCTGATTCGACTGTGACCGATGGGACGGCTGCCTCGCGCGGGCAGACCCGGCCGAGCACGCCGGGCCGCCCCGCGGTGGACTCGCACGATCCGACCGCCACGGAGGCAGAGGACGCGTCGATCGACTCCGATGAGGTGACGGTCGAGCAGCTTGAGGATCGTTGGCGGCGCGCGGCCGCGGATCTCGACAACGTCCGCAAACGGTCCGCCCGCGAGATCGGCGCCGCCCGCGCCAGCGAACGCGCCATGGTGGCCGCGCAGTTCCTGCCGGTCCTGGACAACCTGGAACTGGCTCTCGCTCACGCCGACGCTGACCCGGCCACGATCGTCGAGGGGCTGCGCGCGGTGCGCGATCAAGCGATCGCGATGCTGGAGCGCCTCGGCTACGGCCGACGGGAGCAGGCTGGTGTTCCGTTCGACCCCGCCGCCCACGAGGTGGTGTCGGTGGTCGAGGATCCGGAGGTGACCCCGGGCACCGTGGTGCGCGTTCTACGCCCGGGCTACGGCGACACCGACAACCAGTTGCGTCCGGCCGCGGTTGCCGTCGCCCGCCACCCGTGATGAGCCGGTATGGGCCGCGACTTCTACGACGTCCTCGGGGTGGACCGCACGGCCAGCGCCGAGGAACTGCAGCGTGCGTTTCGCACCCTGGCCCGCCGCTACCACCCCGACGTCAACTCCGACCCCGCGGCCGAAGAGCGCTTCAAAGAGATCAATGAGGCCTACCACGTTCTCGCGGACCCGGATTCGCGAGCGCGCTATGACCGCTTCGGACCAGACTTCCGGCAGGTCCGCGAGGATGCCGGTGCCCGCCGCGGCGGCGCGGGCACCGGTGATTGGACGAGTACCGGCGGTGGGACGAGCACCGGGCGGCCTCGCCGCACGGCGGGCGCCCGCAGCTCGAGCATCAATGTCGAGGACCTGTTCGGCCGGGGGGACTTCGACGATCTGTTCGGTGCGTGGCGTGCGACCGGTCCGATCCGCGGAGCCGACCAGGAAGCCGAGCTCAAGCTCAGCGTCGCGGAAGCGTTCACCGGCGGCCAGCACCGGATCGCACTGGGCGGCCCGTCCGGCCAGCGCAGCTACGAGGTCACTGTGCCGCCCGGCGTCACCGACGGGCAACGGATCCGACTCAGCGGGCAAGGCGGCCACGGGGCGGAAGGCGGCCCCCCGGGTG
>DATAUG010000075.1:0-2095 GCA_036268355.1 Sporichthyaceae bacterium | reverse complement strand
CGAATGCCGCGCACACGCCGTCGCCGGTGTGCTTGAACAAACAACCCCCGTGCGACTCGATCGCCGCACGCAATACCGCATCATGTGCCGCCAGTGCCGCCCGCATCGCCGTCCCACCGACGAGTCGAACCCTCGACATCGGTGAACAGAAACGTCACTACTCCCGAAGGAGCAGCCACCGTGGACACCCTCACAGGCTTGCATAAGCAACGCACGCCCACGCGGAACTCGACGTATCAGCACTGGTTACAAATAGCGTGTTGCCCTCGACGAACAGCCGACGCTGCTACGTGCGAATGCGGCGCTGCTCATAGCTGCTTCATAAGTTGTACCCAGCGGAATCTAGCTGTAGCGACCGCATCATTTCGGGTATGACCGAAACACCTGACACCCCAACAACACCGACCACAGTCGCCACGGAGCCGGCAACCGTGGCCGTCAAGCCCTATTGGCTCTACCGATTCGCCGCCTGGGTGGTGATCGTCGCCGGCATCGTGTTCATCGTCCTGAGCATCTTCTTCACCGGCTTCAAGGTCGCCCACCTGGGACATCACAAATGCCATCACCACGGCATGCACCACCAACATCCAGGGGGCCCGGGCGGTCCGCGCCAGCACGACCAGGGCGCCGGATTCCACCACGGCTTCGTCGGTCCGGGACCGTCGCACATGCCGGAATCGGTCGCTCCGTCGTTGGCTCCGGCGCACTAGCAGCCCGACTTTCCACCAGCCCGGCGCCCTCAGGGGCGCCGGGCTCTTCATTTCGGTACCCCTCCCCGGTAACGGACCAGTCGCGGACGCCTCGGCGCTGAGGCATTATGCGGGTATGAGCGAGACTCCCGACCCGTCTGGCCGGTCGACTCCGGCCGCTCCTGTGCCGATCCTGGCTCCGTCGCCCCAATCGGAGCGGCTCTACCAAGTAGCGGCCTGGGTGGCGATCGTTGCCGGGCTCACGCTGATTGCGGTGGTCATCTTGAAATTCGTGTGGGCGCTCGGATATTAAGGAGCCTCCCGTGCGCGGCTGGTTGATGGCCGGACCGCGCCTGGGCATGATCTAGAGATGACCCAAGCACCCGAGCCCCCGATTCAGCCACCTCCTGGCCCACCCGCGGCCGTCCCAGCTGCTGCGCCCCCGCTGGTAGCGAGGAATGCCCGGCTGTATCAGGCGGCGGCGTGGGTGGTGATCGTGGCCGGCACTGTCTTCGTGTTGGCGGTCGTCTTCTTCGCCGGTACCGAGGTCTCCGGACATGGTCCGCAATACCGCCATCACCACCACGGAGTCCTCGCACCGGATGCGCCGGGCCCAGACGCTCCGCCGCCGTGGGTGGTGTTCCCGGGCGGCCCGTTCCCCCCGGGTTCAGGTCCCGGCGGTCCGTGGGGTCCCTGGGGCCCGGGCATGGGTCCGGGCGGGCCTGGCGGTCACGGTGGCCACGGCGGTCCCGAAGAGCCCCCGCCTTCGCCGACCTACACGCCGTAGCGGCGTCACGTCGGCGATGACTAGGCGGATTTCCGCTGCCGCACTGGCATTCGGCACGTCGGTCGGCTGTGTCGCGGCCGTTCTGACTGCCTCGGTCGCATCGGCACGGCCATCGGATCCCGGGGTGGTGAGCTACGCCGTCTTGGGCAAGGGGTCGGTGGGCAACATCGTCGGGGGACCGATGCGGGACGAGTCACTGTTCAATCAGCCGTTCCAGGGGTTCTTCGTCGACAACCCGGCGTGCAACAACTGGGCCGACATCGGGTTGCCAGAGGTCTACAACGATCCCGATCTGGCGTCGTTCAACGGCGCAAGCACGCAGACCTCGCCGACCGACCAGACGCACTTCGTCAAGCAGGCGGTCGGTGTGTTCGCCACCGCGCCGGCCGCCGGCGCGGCGTTTCACCGTGTAGTCGACCGAACGGTGGGTTGCGCCGGGCAGACCACGCCCATGCATCTGGACAACGGGACGATGCAAGTGTGGTCGTTCGACGGCGGTCCGGCCGCTGCCGCCGATGCGGCGTGGACCAAGCAGGAAGCCGGAACCGACCGACGATGTTTCACCCAGACCCGTCTCCGGGAAAACGTCCTGCTGCAAGCCAAAGTCTGTCAGTCCGGG
>DATAUG010000074.1:0-36591 GCA_036268355.1 Sporichthyaceae bacterium | reverse complement strand
GAGCGAGGTCCGCACCAAATACGGGATCACGGTGGTGGCGGTCAAGCAAGCCGACGGGGAGTTCAACTACACCACGATGGACACCGTGCTGAGGGCCGGCGACGTGATCTTCGTGTTCGGCCGGACCGAAGGCCTCGAACGATTCGCCGCTGATATGTGACGGGCTTTCCAGAGCTGACGTGGCGTCAGTCCTGTTGCGCCGCCTGGGCAGCGGCCGTTCGGCTCAGCCGAGCGGCCACCCCGGCCGGGTCGTTCGCGGACAGTTCTTGACCGAGGAACAGGTCGCGGATGGCGTCGAACAACTGCTCGGCGTCATCCGCCTCCGGAGCCACCAGGTGCAGCAGACCGAGGCCCAGGCCGAGGGCCACGAACGCCCGCGCCGAGCGGTCGTCGGTCCGGCCACCGACCGCGGCCAGCCCCGTTTGCGCGGCCCGGCGATAGGTGTCCAGGGCGTCCCGGGCCGGGTCGGCGAGTTCCGGTGAGCGCACCGCGTTGACCAGAACCTCGTAGAACGCCATGCGCTGCAGGGGCGCCAGGTCCATGACCCGGTCGGCGAATGAGGCCGCGACGTCGGCGGGGGTCAGCAGATCGGCAATGGCACTCAGATCGCCGATCTCCATCTGGGCAGCCCGCGCCCGCACGAACCGGGTGAGCGCTTCTGCCACCAGTTCCCCGATCGAGGAGAAGTAGTAGCTGGCGGTTGCCAGTGGCACCCCGGCGGCCTCGGTGACCGAACGGTGCGTGGTCCCGGCCAGGCCGTGCCTGCCGACCACCTCCACGGCGGCGTCGAGCAGGGCGTCCCGTCTGGGTTGCGATCTGGGGCGCGGCGTCAGTGTCCTGGGCACGTCCCGATTGTTGCACAATTTTCTTGGAAGTTCTTCTAGCTTTTTGGTACCTGTCGTGCTTGGCTGTGCCTCGAAGCGATCGGCTCCCACTCGAAGGAGTCCTCACATGCGCAACAAGCGAATTGCCGCCGCCCTTGTCGCCCTCGGCCTGGCCGCCACCGTGTCGGCCCCCGCCACGGCCCGCGCCGATGACATCGGCTCCACCGACCACGCCTGGCTGTTCCCGGAACCCAAGGCCGAGGGCATGAACGACGCCTCCTGCAAGCCGTCGGCCCAGCATCCGCGGCCGGTCGTTCTGGTCCACGGCCTCGGTGCGACGGCCAGCGAGAACTGGCACGTCTTCGCCCCGTACCTGGCCGCAAAGGGCTACTGCGTCTACGGACTGACGTATGGTCAGGTTCCGCAGTGGCCCAGCCGCGGCGGTGTCGACCAGATGGAAACCTCGGCGGGGCAGTTGTCCGCGTTCGTCGATCGAGTGCTGGCCACGACCGGTGCCGAGCAGGTCGACCTGGTCGGGCACTCGGAAGGCGGCATCATGCCGCGCTGGTACCTGAAGTTCGACGGCGGTGCGGCCAAGGTGGCCCACTTCGTGGCCTGGGCCCCGCCGAACCACGGCACCACGGTCTCCGGGCTGACGCCGTTGCGGGCTTTCTGGCCGGAGTTCGACGACGACATGGGCACCTACTGCCAGTCCTGCCCGGAGTTCATGCCCGGTTCGACGTTCCTGGCCAAGCTGAACGACGGCGGCGACACCGTCGGCGACGTGAAGTACACGGTGATCGCGACCCGCTACGACTACATGGTCACGCCGATCGACACTGCCTTCCTGCACGGCAAGAACGTCCACAACATCCTGCTCCAGGACGCGAACCCGGCCGACCTCTCCGAGCACGTCGCCCTGGCCGCCGACCGGACGGTCTTCGACCTGACCGCCGCCGCCCTGGGAGCCGGTGGCTGAGCCCGATGTCGCCGCGGTCGGTCAGAGCCGGCCCGCGAGCAGCGCAAGGTCGAAGCGCACCGGGAACGGATCGGTGAGGTCGACCGCCCCGGCGAACACGCCTGCTTGCGCGTACGTGCCGTCGGTCAGCAGGAGCACGCGGACCGACGGCTGGTCGTCGAGATCGACGATCCAGTAGTGCGGGATGCCCGCCTCGGCGTACTCGCCGAGCTTGACGACGGAGTCGGTGCGCCGCGACCCGGGGGAGAGCACCTCCACCACCAGAACCACTTCAGCGGCGCGGAGGAACCCGCCCTCCCGATCCACCCGGGCTGCCTCCTCGGCGGTGCTCACGACCAGGTCGGGCGCGCGGACGAATCCCGGGCCGCCCGACCCGTCCAGGCCCAGGTCGACATCCACGTCCGGCGCCACGCTCAGATGCGGCGGCGCCTGCCGGTCGAGTTCGGCGAACAACCGACCGATGAATAGCTGATGTCGGCGGGTCGGCCGGGGCGAGATGACGAGGCTGCCCTCCTGGAGCTCGAACTTCGTGTCGCTGTCCTCGGGCAGCGCGGCGTACTGCGCCACCGTGAGCGGTGGGCGTGGGTACCCGATGGGTGCGACGGACACGGCTCGCCTCCTCGACTCGGCAGCAGTCTGACACGATCGCGGCGGCGAATTCGCCTGGCCGCAGTGCCGGGCGACGGGCCGGAAGGGGAGCTGCTCCGATGCCGCCGGACGCGCAGCAAGTGGCCGAGGCGGTCGCCGCGGCGATGATGACCGCCGACCGGGCCTCGACGGACTCGGGCATCCGGCTGGTCGGGGTCCGGCCGGGCGCAGCGACGGTGGGCCTCACAGTCGTTGAGGGCCACGCCAACGGACATGGGGTCTGCCACGGCGGCGTGCTGTTCACGCTGGCCGACACGGCGTTCGCCATCGCCTGCAACTCGCACGGCCCGCGGGCCGTCGCCGCCACCGCCGACATCGTGTTCGCCCGGCCCGCGCTGGTCGGCGACGAACTGGTCGCGGCGGCCCGGGAGCGGATCCGATTCGGTCGCAGCGGGGTCTACGACGTCAGCGTGACCCGGGGTGGTGAAGTGGTGGCCGAGTTCCGCGGCCAGTCCCGGGTGGTGGCCGCCGAACAACCGGGCAGCGACGGCGTACGGGTTGCGGAGGGACTGGATGGCTGAACGCGGCGACCGGTCGGTGTTGATCACCGGTGCGGCAGGTGGCCTCGGCGGTGCGGTGGTGGAGGCGTTCGTCGCCGCGGGCTGGCGGGCGGTCGGCGTGGACCGGGTGCGCCCGGACACCACGCCCGCGGACTTCGTGGTTGCCGATCTTTTCGACGTGGCCGATGTCGGCCGGGCAGTTGCCGAGGCGGCCGCCGGACCGCCGTTGCGGGCCGTGGTCAATCTGGTCGGCGGGTTCGCGATGGGCGGGCGGGTGCACGAGACGCCGGTCGAGGACTTCGAGACCCAACTTCGGCTCAACCTGCGGCCGACCTACCTGGTAACCGCCGCCGCGTTGCCGCACCTGTTGGTCGACGGCGGCGCGGTGGTCTGCGTCTCCAGCCGGGCCGCCATGGAGCCGTTCTCCGGCGCGGCCGGTTACATCACCGGCAAGGCCGCGGTGCTGGCTTTCGTGGCCGCCCTCGATGCCGAGTACCGCCAGGACCGCATCCGGGTCAACGCGGTGTTGCCGTCGGTCATCGACACCCCTGGCAACCGCGCGTCGATGCCCGCCGCCGACCACTCCCGATGGGTACCGCCCATGCAGATCGCGGCGGTCATCGAGGGATTGTGCGGTGACGACTCCCAGGCTGTGACGGGGACCGCGGTCCGGGTCTACGGACGGGCGTGACGGGGAATACATTCGCGAGCCCTGAAGGAGTTGACCGTGAACCAGCAGCGTTTCGTGATTGTCGGCGGTGGGCAGGCGGCCGCCGCGGCGGCCGAGGAACTGCGTAACCGCGACTTCGCCGGCGAGGTCGTCATCCTCGCCGAGGAGCACGAGTACCCCTACGAACGGCCGCCGCTGTCGAAGGAGTACCTGCTGACCGGCGACACCGCGGACCTCTATTTCAAGCCGGCCGAGTGGTACGCGGACAACGCCGTCACCGTCCGGTTCGGCGCCCGGGTGGTTGCCGTGGACCCCAAGGCAAAGATGCTCACCCTCGCCGACGGCTCCGAGCAGCGCTACGACAAGTTGCTGATCGCCACCGGCGGGCGTCCGAGGGTGATCCCGTCCATCAGCGGCGAGCGGGTGCGGTATCTGCGCGACAAGGCCGACGCCGACCGGATGTCCGCCGAGTTGGTGGCGGGCAGCACGTTGGTCGTGGTCGGCGCGGGCTTCGTCGGTTGCGAGATCGCCTCCTCGGCCCGCAAGCGCGGCGTCGAGGTTGTGATGGTCGAATCGCTCGACGTCCCGATGAAGCGGGCCCTCGGCGACGACGTGGGCCACGCGATGGCCCACATCCACCGCACCAACGGCGTCGACATGCGGATGTCCGCGGTGATCACCGCGGTCGAGGAGAGCAACGGGAAGGTACTGATCCGCACTGCCGACGGGGAGATCGCAGCCGACTACCTGCTGGTCGCCGTCGGTATGACACCGAACACGGAGTTCCTCGACGGCTCCGGGATCGAGGTCGACAACGGGGTACTGGTCGATGAGTTCTGTCGGTCCTCCGACCCCGACGTCTACGCAGCGGGCGACGTGGCAAACGCCTGGGACCCGGAACTCGGCCGCCGGGTGCGGGTCGAGCACTACGACAACGCGGCCAAGCAGGGCGCGGCTGCCGCGGCGAACATGCTGGGCGCCGAGCAGCCGCACAGCGACTCGCACTGGTTCTGGTCGGATCAGTACGAGCACAATCTGCAGGCGGTCGGCCTGGCGACCGACTACGACCAAGTGGTGATCCGGCGGGAAGACCCCGACGGCCACGCGTTCGTGGCGTTCTATCTCAAGGGTGATCGCGTGCAGGCCGCGTTCGCGCTGGACAACTCCAAGGAGATCCTGCGGGTTCGCAAGCTGATCGCGGCGGGCACCCCGGTGAGCGCGGAACAGTTGGCCGACCCGACCGTGGACCTGCGGAAGATCGGCCGCCCGGCCCGGTGACCTGCCGCGGCATTGGTCCGGTCGCGGCCTCCTGAACCCCATTCGTCACAACCTGCGAGCCCCGGCCGAATTTGTCGGTGGGCTTCGCCAAGATGCGCAGGCATGGGGATGAACAACAAACAACGCCGCGCTACGAAGGCGCGCGCGAAGGATCGGGGCAGGCGCGACGACGGCGGCTCGGGATTCCTGGCGCAAGATTGCGCCGACCACGGGGCGCGGTGTCCCTCGGGGCCCGACCGGTCAGGCCTGCGGGAACGAGTGACGCTTCAGCTCGTACTGGTCGAGGCGATGCGACAGGTCGTGGCGACTCCTGCAGAGGCGTTGCGGGCCGCGCGCGAGGTGCTCGGGCGAGTCGATGCTCGGTCCCACGGATTGTTCGTGACGGAGTCCTTCGACCTGCTGGACGGATCGGTGCAGGTGCTCGTCGGCAACGGTTGGACGCCCGACGACCTGCGGGAGATCACCCGGCGCCGGGCGGGACCACACCTGTGCGGGGTGTTGGCCGATTCGTTGGCACGGCATGTCGCCGGCTGTCCGGGCGATCTGGTCGAAGCGCAGTGGCGGGCGCAGGTGGTTGCGCTCGGCGAACCGGTCTCGGTCGACCCGCTGCGTGCCGAGGGCCTGGCCCAGCTCTTGGCGTTGGCCGGCGCGCTGGATCGGCTGCCGCGACTGGCCGAGGTGTTGCCGCCACCGGGACGTCGCGACGCCCGGCACAGGTCGGCGGCCGGCGCCGGCGCTTCGTCGGAATTCGCCGACAAGCAACTGGCCCGAGTGCGGGCGTTGTTGGCGAAGGCCGAGTCCACCGAGTACGACGCCGAGGCGGAGGCACTGACGGCGAAGGCGCAGGAACTGATCAGCCGGCACGCGCTGGAGCGGTTGCTCGGACAACTCGACAGCGGCGTGGGTGTCGGATCCTCGATCGGTGCCCGCCGGATCTGGCTCGACGCGCCTTACCTGCTGGCGAAGGGAATGTTGGTCAACGCTGTCGCGACCGCCAACCGGTCACGGGCGGTCATCAGCGAGACCCTCGGGTGCTGCACGCTGGTTGGTGCGCCACGCGACCTCGATGCGGTCGAGCTGCTCAGCACGTCGCTGCTGGTCCAGGCAAACGTCGCGATGCTGCGCCACGGCCGGCAGGTCGACCGAGGCGGAACCTCGCGCACCCGGTCCTTCCGGCAGTCATTCCTGATCGCCTACGCCGGCCGGATCGGCGAACGGCTGACCGCCACCGATCAATCCGCGGTCCGCGAGGCCCCGCACGCGGACCGCCTCCTGCCTGTCCTGCGCGCGACGCAGGAGGCCGTCGAAGCGGAGTTCGCCCGGCTGTTCCCCTCGCTGACGACCAGGTCGACGACGATCGGCGACGCCCGAGGCTGGGCAGCCGGTCGCGCCGCGGCGGATCTGTCGTTGCTGGACGTCTACGGAAAGCTGACCGCGGAGGCCGGCTGAACCCGGGGCCCAGTCCGGCGCATGTGCCCCCAGTAGGGTGCACCGCATGTTCGTGGTCATAGCTCGGTACCAGGTGGCGCCGGACAACCAGGCGCGGGTCCGCCAACTGCTGGTCCCGTTGGCCGCGGCGTCCCGCGAGGAGCCGGGCAACCGGGGCTACGAGGTGCTCAACGACCTCGAGGATCCCGGCGAGTTCCGCATCATCGAGCACTACGTCGACCGGGCCGCGTTCGACGCGCACCTGAACTCCGAGCACTACCACGAGATCGCCGTGCACCGGATCCGGCCGTTGCTGACTGACCGTCAGTTCGCCACGTACGAAGCGGTTCCAGGTACGTAGGGCGGGTTACGGCGCCGGGTCGGGGCCGTCCACGTTTACGGTGGGCACGCCCGTCCCGGACCGGGCGATGACCGCGGTGCTCATCGCCCCGGTCGGGTTGGACTCGCGGTGCACGGTGTGCGCCGGCACGTGGATGAAGTCGCCCGGCTCCGCCCGCACCGCGGTGGCCCCGCCCGGGCCGAACTCCAACTGCATGACGCCCTCGACCACGTAGAGGCTGGTCTCGTGGTCGCCGTGGTGGTGCCAGCCCGAGATCGCGCCGGGTTGGGTATGGACCACCCCGGCCCACAGCCCCGGCGCGGTGAACGCATTGCGCCGGCGCATGCCTGGTGTGGGGTCGGCCTCGGCGAAGTCTGCGGGCCGGATCACCGCAACGGGATCGTGCATGCGTTCAGCCTGCCACGTTCGGCTGAGCCGCCGAGCTGAAGGTTGTGTGTTAAGATATGCACATGCGTATGCACATAGAACTGGACGATGCGCTGGTGGCCCAGGTCGACGATCTGTGCGGCCCACGAGGCCGCAGTGCGTTCGTGCGGGATGCGATCAGCGCAGCCGTGGAACAGCAACGACGGTGGCTGTCGCTGAAGTCGGCCGCGGGGTCGATTCCCGCCGCGGGCCACGAGTGGGACTCCGATCCGGCGGCCTGGGTTCACGAGCAGCGCCATGCGGACCGTCGCCGTCGCGGCTGATCCATGCTGGTCGTGCTCGATTCCACCGTCCTGATCGACTATCTGCGCGGCCGGCCGGCAGTAGCGCGGGTGAATGCGTTGCAGAGGACCGGCGATGTGCCGGCGACGACAGCCCTCAACGTCGAGGAACTGGTCCGCGGACTGCGGCCGGTTGAGCAGGAGCGGGCCGACCGATTGCTCGCGGGCCTGCGAGTTCTGGAGATCGGCGAGGTCGAGGGACGGCTGGCCGGCTCATGGCGCCGGGGCTTCGCGGCAGGTGGAGTGACGCTGAGTCAGGCCGACTGTCTGATAGCGGCTGCCGCCCTGTCGGCAGGCGCACGACTTGCCACCGGAAATCCGCGGGATTTCCCGATGGTGGAATTGTCGGTGGAGCACTGGCCGGTGGGCGGGTAGCCGGCGAACGCCGCCCGGCTCACTGGTCCACCACCGCCTACCTGTGCACGCTGAAAACGGGCACTGTGACATCGGTTCGCTCGCTGCGCTCGCTCACCCGCGCAACTTGTAGTCCTCGAGCAACCGCCGCCCGATGATCATGCGCTGGATGTCGGCGGTGCCCTCGCCGATCAGCAGCATCGGGGCCTCTCGGTAGAGCCGTTCGATCTCGTACTCCTTGGAGAAGCCGTAGCCGCCATGGATGCGGAAGGAGTCCTCGACCACGTCGTGGCAGTACTCGCTGGCCAGGTACTTGGCCATGCCGGCCTCGAGGTCGTTGCGCTGCCCGGAGTCCTTCTTCCGGGCGGCCGCGACCATCATGGCGTGGGCCGCCTCGACCTTGCAGGCCATGTCGGCCAGCCGGAACATGACCGCCTGGTGCTCGGCGATCTTCTTGCCGAATGTCTCCCGCTGCTGGGCGTACGCGATGCCGAGTTCGAACGCGCGCAACGCGACCCCGCATCCGCGGGCCGCGACGTTGACGCGGCCGACCTCGACCCCGTCCATCATCTGGTAGAAACCGCGCCCTCGGCCGCCCGCGCCGCCGAGCACCTGGGAGGCGGCGATGCGGTAGTCGTCGAAGACCAACTCGGTGGTGTCGACGCCCTTGTAGCCCATCTTCTCGATCTTGCCCGGAATGACCAGGCCGGGGGCGACCTCACCGAAGCCCGGAGTCTTGTCGACCAGCAGCACGGTCATGTTCTTGTAGACCGACTCGGTACCCTCGTCGGTACGCACCAGCACGGCGACCAAATTCGACGAGCCGCCGTTGGTCAGCCACATCTTGGCGCCGTTGACGACGAAGTCCGCGCCGTCCTCCTTGGCGCGGGTCTTGATCGCGGCCACGTCCGACCCGCAGCCCGGTTCGGACATCGAGAACGCACCGCGCACCTCGCCGGCGGCCATAGGCGGCAGGTAGTGCCGCTTCTGCTCGTCGGTGCCGTGCTGCACGAGCATGTACGCGAGGATGAAGTGGGTGTTGATGATCCCGGACACGCTCATCCAGCCGCGCGCGATCTGCTCGACGACCAAGGCGTAGGTCAGCAGCGACTCACCCAGCCCGCCGTACTCCTCGGGGATCGTGAGCCCGAACAGGCCGAGTTCCTTCATTCCCTCGACGATCGCGGTCGGGTACTCGTCGGCGTGCTCCAGCTCCTGC
The DNA here is from genome assembly GCA_036268355.1 of Sporichthyaceae bacterium. Taxonomy (GTDB): domain Bacteria; phylum Actinomycetota; class Actinomycetes; order Sporichthyales; family Sporichthyaceae; genus DASQPJ01. Next base: position 27,623 of record DATAUG010000074.1, on the reverse strand, counting down.
GCGACCGGGATGATCTCCTTCTCCACGAAGTCCCGCACCGTGCGCAGGATCTCCTGCTGCACGTCGGAAAGATCCTCGGTCTGCGCGAGACGTCCCATGCCTGCGTGGCTCCCTGTGCGGTGTCAGTTGAGGTTCCGCACAGGTTACTTCCAGGTAGACCAGGGCTCGCAGGGCCCTTCGCCTCCTCAGGCGAACGTCGTGCTGGCGGTCATCGCGGCGGGGTTGTCCGAGGTGGCGACGGTCAGTGTGCACGTGGAACCGCGGGTGCCGGCGGTGGGTTCGCCGTGGACCAGGATCTGATGCTTGCAATAGGCGGGGCTGCTGGCGCGGAAGCGGAACTGACTGACCGTCAGTTCCGGTGCGTACCGGCGCGGGAGTTCCAGGCACAGGATCGCCAGCAGCGGGCCGTGCACGATCAGGTCCGGGTAGTGCTCGACCTCGGTGACGTATTGCTGGTCGTAGTGGATCCGGTGTGAGTTGTAGGTCAGCGCGCTGAACCGGAACAGCGTCACCGGATCCGGCTGGAAGTGCAGTTGCCACGGGCTGTCGGCGGGGGGTGGCGGCGCACTGCTCGGGTCCTGGGCCGCACGGGCCGGGTCGCCCGAGCGATACATGATGTGCTTGTCCTCCACGGCGAGCAGGATGCCGCCGGCGGTGAACATGTCGCGCACGGTCACGAACATCATCTCGCCGGTGCTTCCCTGCTTGACCTTCACGTCCGTGACCGTGGACACCCGGGTCACGTCCTGGCCGACCCGGAACGGGGCGTGCTGGATCAGGTGGCCGCCGGCGAACATTCGTCGCCGGTCCGGGATCGGCGGCAGGAACGTCCCCTGCAACGGGTGGCCGTCGGGGCCGACGTCGGCCTTCTTGGGCCGGTCCAGCAGGTGCAGCCAGTGCCACAGCGGCGGCAGTGGGTCGCCGTCGCCGGAAACCGGCACCGGTTGGTCGAGCAGGCCGGCGAACGTCGCGGTCGGCGTGATGTCGATGCGTTCGGACTGGGCGATCGTCTCGGGTCGCCAACGCGCCGCGATCTCGGTCAGCGAGGGCTTGGCCGTGGTGGCCGGTGGGGCATCTGTGGTAGCCGTCACTTTCATCCTCCCGCGGCGCCGGCCACTGCTCCGGCGGCGACCAGTTGGTCGATCTCGGACTCCGAATACCCCGCGACCGCGCGGAGCACCTCCGCGGTGTGCTCGCCGAGCCGAGGCGCGGGGGCGGGCGTCCGGGCATGGCCGGAGAAGGCCAGTGGGGACCCCGGGGCCAGGTAGGAGCCCACGCCGGGCTGGTCGAGCACCGACAGCATCGGGTTGGCCGCGGCATCGCCCAGCGCCTGGGCGAAAGTCCGGTACACCGACCAGAGCACCGACGTGGCGCCCAAGCCGGCCGACACCTCGGCCAGCGAGCGGGAGCTGAACCACGGCCGCACCAATCCGAGCAGCACCTCGCGGTGCTCGTAGCGGTCGCCGTCGGTGCCGAAGTCCGCCTTCAGGGCCGCTTCGACCGCGTCGACCGCCGCGCCGACCCCGCACAATTCAACCAGATCTCGGAAGTGACGGGGCGTCAGGGCCACTACCATCACGCGCTGCCCGTCGGCTGTCGCGAAATCGTGGGCGAACCCGCCGAACAGGTGATTGCCGATCCGGGGGCGGACGCCACCCAGTTCGGCCTCGGCCAGCAGCCCGAGGTTGCCCGCGGTTGCCAGGGCCACGTCGGACAGGGCCGCGGTGATGTGCGATCCGGCGCCGGTCAGCCGGCGGGACCGTTCCGCGGCGACGATCGCCAACGCTGCATACAGCCCGCAGGCGACGTCCCAGGCCGGTAGCACGTGGTTGACCGGTGCGTGCAGCTCCTCCGGGCCGGTGACCAGCGGGAAGCCGATCTCCGCGTTGACCGTGTAGTCGACGGCGGGGGAGCCGTCGGCCCGGCCGGTCAGCTCCACGACGATGACGTCGGAGCGCAGCTGCGCCAGCGTCGAGTAGCTGTAGAACCCGCGTCCGGCGGCGTTGGTGAGCAGGATCCCGCCGCCCTCGCCGGGAGCGCTGATCAGGCGCTGCACGGCCTCCTGGCCGGCCGGCGAACGCAGGTCGATGACGACCGAACGTTTGCCCTTGTTGAGCCCGGTCCAGTAGAGGCTGACCCCGGAGGGTGCCAGCGGCCAGCGGCGGACATCGGGGGCGCCGCCGACGGGGTCGATCCGGATCACGTCGGCGCCCAACTGGGCCAACGTCATCCCGCCCAACGGCGAGGCCACGAACGAGGAGATCTCGACCACCCGTAGGCCCGCCAAGGGGCCTGGCCGGTACGGCTCCGACACCGCTTGACCTCCTCCAACCGACCTGCTTGGCGGCCTGCGCACGCAGGAATGGCACCGTATCGCCTAGCAGGACCGGCTCCGGCCGGTCGCCGGCCAGGATCGTGATGGGATCGAACACCAGTGGACCCCGCAGGACTGCGCTCGGAAGAGGCCGAGGTCGTCGCCACCGTGCGCGACTTCGTGGACCGCGACGTGCGCCCGGTGGTCCGCGAACTCGAGCATGCGAACACCTACCCGGCCGAGCTGATCGACACGATGAAAAAGCTGGGCATATTCGGGCTGGCGATCCCGGAGCCGTGGGCCGAGGCACCGGTCTCCACCCCCTGCTTCGCGATGGTCACCGCCGAACTGGCCCGCGGCTGGATGAGCCTGGCCGGGGCGATGGGCTCCCACACCGTGGTCGCCACGCTGATCAAACGCTTCGGCACGGCCGAGCAGCGGGACCGTTGGCTCCCGGTGATGGCCACCGGCGAGGTCCGCGCCGCGATGGCGCTGACCGAACCGGGTGGCGGGTCGGACCTGCAGGCGCTGCGCACGGTGGCCCGCCGGACGGCGGACGGATATCGGGTCACCGGCACCAAGACCTGGATCAGCAACGCCCGCCGGGCGGGCCTGATCGCCGTGCTCTGCCGGACCGACCCGGACGTGCGGCCGGCACACCGCGGGATGAGCATCCTGCTGTGCGAGCACGGTCCGGGGCTGACCGTCTCCCGAGATCTGGGCAAGCTCGGCTACAAGGGCATCGAGAGCTGCGAGGTTGTCCTCGACGACCATGAGGTGGGCACCGCCGGGTTGCTGGGCGGCGTCGAGGGCGCCGGCTTCACGCAGTTCATGGCGGGCCTGGAGGTCGGCCGCATCCAGGTCGCGTCGCGGGCGCTCGGGGTGGGCCGGGCCGCGTTCGACGACGCCTTCCGCTACGCCCAGGAGCGGGAGACGTTCGGCAAGCCGATCTGGCAGCACCAGTCGATCGGGAACTATCTGGCCGACATGGCGACCAAGCTGACCGCGGCCCGGCAACTCATCCTGCACGCGGCCGTCCGGTACGACTTCGGCGGGCGCAGCGACGTGGAGGCCGGGATGGCGAAGCTGTTCGCCTCCGAGGTCGCGCTCGAGGTGGCCACCGACGCGATGCGTATCCACGGGGGCTACGGGTACTCCACCGAGTTCGACGTCGAGCGGTACTTCCGGGACGCCCCGCTGATGATCGTGGGCGAGGGAACCAACGAGATCCAGCGAGATGTGATCATGCGTCAGTTGATTCGACGTGGGGGGATGGATTGATGACCGACGCCTCCGGCGCTGTCGTGGCCGAGAAGCCCAAGGAATACGCTCAGTACCGCTTCCGGATCCCGCCGACCGCGACCGACGTGCTCCTGGTCCGGCACGGGGAGTCCGCGCCGATGCCGGCGAGCCCCGACCTCCGGACGAACTCCGACGGGCAGGCCGACCCCGAGTTGTCGCCGTTGGGCGTGGAACAGGCTCGACTGACCGGGGAACGACTGGCCGGAGCAGGCCTGCAGGCGATCTACGTCACCAGCCTGCGCCGCACCCAACAGACGGCCGTCCAACTCGCGACCCTGACCGGGTTGGAGCCGCAGATCGAACCGGACCTGCGGGAGATCTTCCTCGGGGAGTGGGAGGGCGGTGAGTTCCGCCGCCGGGCGCAGGTCCGCGACCCGCGGATGGTCCAACTCCTCGCCGGGGCCGACTGGGACGTCGTGCCCGGTGCCGAACCGTCCGAGAAATTCGCCGCCCGGGTGCACGGGGCGTTGACCCGAATCCACGAGGCACACCCGGGGCAGCGGGTCGCGGTGATCTGCCACGGCGGCGTCATCGGGCAGGCCCTCGCGCTGGCCACCGGATCGCGTACGTTGGCCTTCATGTCGTGCGACAACGCTTCGATCTCGCAGCTGATCCTGCACGGGGATCATTGGATCGTGCGCCGATACAACGATACCCACCACCTGGGCCCGGCGTTCACCGCCGCGGCAGCCCCGATCGAATGACGGGGCGTCAGATCGGGGGGCTGGTGTTGGCGGCGGGCTCCGGGAGCCGGCTGGGCCGGCCGAAGGCGTTGGTCGAGGTTGGCGACGAGCGACTGGTCGACCGTGCGGTGCGGACGCTGCGCGACGGCGGCGCGGAGCCGATCGTGGTCGTGCTCGGCGCGGCACTGGCCGAGGTGGCCGGAGCAGTGGTGGTGGAGAACCCGGACTGGGCGACGGGCATGGGCTCGTCGCTGCGTGTCGGGCTGGCGGCGCTGCCGACCGATGGCGACGCGGTGGTCGTGTCCCTGGTCGACCAGCCGGACATCGGCCCGGCGGTGGTCGCCCGCCTGATCGACGCGTTCGCCGCCGGGGCGACCGTGGCCGTCGCGTCCTACAGCGGCAAGCGGGGCAACCCGGTGCTGTTCGCCCGGTCGACCTGGGACGAGGTGGCTGCCCTGGCCAAAGGCGACGTGGGTGCTCGGCCGTTCCTGGCCGCCCACCCCGAACTGGTCACGCCGGTGCCGTGCGACGACATCGCCGACCCGGCCGACATCGACACTCCGGCCGACCTGGCCCGCAAGCTGTCCACCGAGGGCTGAACGCGCGGTTGCTGTCCACATGGCGGTGCCTGTCCACACGGCCGTGGCCGTCCACAGGGCCGCGTCCACAGGGCCGCGTCCACAGGGCCACGTCCACAGGGCCACGGCCCTCCACAGGGGTCGTCGAACCGCTTGACGCGCCCGGGAATGTCGACCAATTTCATGGTGTTGCCCAGGGACGGTGGACCCCCCTAGGGAGGGTGGGTAGCGTCCGGGTTGAGGACGATCGACAAAACGCCGTACGGACCGCGAGGAGAAAGTTCATGACCCAGGCCACGATCAGCGTCGCAGGGCTGCGCGACCGGATCGGCAACGACGAGAAGCTGCGCGTGCTCGACGTCCGGACGCCGGGGGAGTTCGCCGCCGGGCGCATCGCGGGCTCGCACAACATCCCGCTGGGCGACCTGGCCGGCCACACCGAGGCGTTGTCCGGTGGGGCGGTGATCGACCTCGTGGTGGTCTGCCAGTCCGGCGGCCGGGCCACCCGGGCGGCCGAGCAGTTGCGCGCCTCCGGCCACGAGCGGGTCAGCGTCCTGTCCGGCGGCATCGCGGCCTGGGAGGGCGCGGGCGGAGTGGTCGAGGGTGGCGGTGCGGCGTGGACCATCGAGCGTCAGGTCCGGCTGGTGGCCGGGTCGCTGGTGCTCGGCGGCATCCTGGCCAGCCTCAAGTTCCCGAAGGCCAAGTTCCTGTCCGGAGCCATCGGCGGCGGCCTGACCTTCGCGGCCCTGTCCAACACCTGCCTGATGGGCAGTCTGCTCGCCAAGCTGCCGCACAACCGGACCGGTTCGGCCGACGTCGAGGCCGCGGTAGCGGCACTGACCAGCTGATGAACATCGCCGAGCCGGCGTACGCGTCCGGGGCCTCCTCGGTCCCGCTGCTCGGTGAGACCATCGGCACGATCGTGGCCCGGATCGCGGCCGACCACCCGACCGCCGAGGCCGTCGTCGACATCCCGTCGGGTCGGCGCTGGACCTATCCGCAGCTTCACGCCGACGTGCGCCGGCTCGCCGCCGGCCTGCTCGCGGCCGGGATCCGGCCCGGCGACCGGGTCGCACTGTGGGCGCCGAACTGCGGCGAGTGGGTACTGGTGCAGCACGCCACCGCCCTGATGGGCGCGATCCTCGTCAACGTCAACCCGGCCTACCGCACCCACGAACTTTCGTACGTGCTGCGCCAGTCCGGGAGTCGGATGTTGGTCACGGTGCCCCGGTTCAAGACCGGCGACCACCGGACGATGGTCGCCGAGGTCATGCCCGATTGCGCGGCGCTGGAGTCGGTCGTGTTCATCGGCGAGGAGAGCTGGCGCGCGCTGGCCGAGCACACGGCGCCGGGCGCGGAACTCGACGAGGTGGCCGCGGGCCTGTCCTTCGACGACCCGATCAACATCCAGTACACCTCGGGCACCACCGGGTTCCCGAAGGGTGCCACGCTCACCCACCACAACATCGCCAACAACGGTTTCTTCCTCGGTGAGGTGATGGGTTATACCCCGGCCGATCGGATCTGCGTCCCGGTGCCCTTCTACCACTGCTTCGGCATGGTGATCGGGAACCTGGCGGCGCTCACCCATGCCGGCGCCGTGGTCATCCCGGCGCCGGCGTTCGAGCCGGCGGCGACGTTGGCCGCGGTGGCCGCCGAGCGATGCACGTCGCTGTACGGCGTGCCGACCATGTTCATCGCGATGCTCGCCGACCCGTGCCGCACCGAGTTGGACCTCACGTCGCTGCGGACCGGCATGATGGCCGGCTCGCCGTGCCCGGTCGAGGTCATGAAGCGGGTCATCAGCGACCTGGGGATGACCGAGATCACCATCGGCTACGGGATGACCGAGACTTCCCCGGTATCGACGCAGACCCGGATCGGCGACGACCTCGACCGGCAGACCGGCACCGTGGGCCGGGTGCACCCACACGTCGAGATCGGGATCTTCGACCCGGAGACCGACCGGGTGGTGCCCCGCGGGCAGCGTGGCGAGCTGCGCACCCGCGGCTACAACGTGATGCGTGGCTACTGGGAGGAGCCGGACAAGACCGCCGAGGCCATCGACGCGGCACGGTGGATGCACACCGGCGACCTGGGCGAGATGGACGCCGACGGCTACGTCCGCATCGTGGGCCGGATCAAGGACACCGTCATCCGCGGCGGGGAGAACATCGCGCCTCGCGAGGTCGAGGAGTTCCTGTATGCCCACCCGGCCATCGTCGACGTCCAGGTGGTCGGCGTGCCCGACGCAAAATTCGGGGAGGAGCTGTGCGCGTGCATCCGGGTGGCTGACGGCACGTCACTCGACGCGGCGGCCATCAAGGAGTTCTGTTCCGGCCGGATCTCGCACCACAAGATCCCGCGGTACGTCGAGACGGTCGACGCCTACCCGATGACGGTGACCGGCAAGGTGCAGAAGTACCTGCTCCGTCAACAAATGGTTGAACGTTTGGGTCTGCCCGACCAACAGTGATCACGATCGGGTGCGGGATCTGTAGTTCCCCTCGCGCAACTGATGCACTTTGCCTCACCCTGGTGGTCAAGGGGAGGGGAGTTCGGCGATGCGGTTCGGCGTGGCGGGCGTTGGACGGATCGGCGTGTTGCACGCCGAGAACCTGGCGGCGGTGGTCGGTGCCGATTCGGTGCTGATCGCGGACGCCGACGCCGCGCGGGCGACGACGGTCGCCGACAAGCTGGGCGTCCGGGCCGTGTCCGACGTCGAGGCGCTGTTCGCCGCCGGCCTCGACGGTCTGGTGGTGGCGGTACCCACCGAGGGGCACGCCGACCTGCTGCTGCGGGCCGTGGCCGCCGGGGTGCCCGTGTTCTGTGAGAAGCCGGTCGCCCCCGACCTGCCCGGTACCCGAGCGGTGCTGGAGCGCACGCGCCGCAGCGACGTACCGGTCCAGATCGGATTCCAGCGGCGGTTCGACGCCGGCTACGCGGCCGCCCGGGCCGCCGTCGACTCCGGCGAACTCGGCCGGCTGCACACGGTGGTCGGGTTCACTCTCGACCCGAGCCCCCCGCCGGCCTCCTACATACCGGGTTCCGGCGGGATCTTCCGCGACTGCCTGGTGCACGACCTCGACATCCTGCGCTGGGTCACCGGCCAGGAGGTGGTCGAGGTGTACGCGACAGGTTCGAACCTCGGAGCCGACTACATCCGCGACGCCGGCGATGTCGACGCGGTAGCCGTCACGCTGACCCTCGCCGACGGCACGTTGGCGCAGCTGTCCGCGAGCCGTTACAACCGGGCCGGTTACGACGTGCGGATGGAGCTGCGGGGCCACGACGACTCGATCGTGGTGGGGTTGGACCCGCGGACCCCGCTGCGGTCGGTCGAGCCGGCCGCCGCGACAGGCGACGCCGCTTACCCCGGCTTCCTGGACCGGTTCCGCGAGGCCTACGCGGCGGAGATCGAGGCCTTTGCTCGGCTGGTCGTCGAAGGCGGGCCCAGCCCCTGCACCGTGTCCGACGCGTTGGCGGCCTTCGTGCTGGCGCAGGCATGCGATTTGTCCCGTGGGGAACATCGACCGGTAACGGTTGCGGAGGTGAAGTGATGCTGGACAGAATCCGTCCGCTCGCGGGCCGGTTGGCCGGCGCGCCGATCTCGTGGGGCGTTTGCGAGGTGCCCGGTTGGGGCCCGCAGTTGCCCGTCGACCTGGTGCTGGCCGAGATGGCCGCGCTCGGCCTGCGTGCCTGCGAATTCGGCCCGGACGGCTTCCTGCCGGCCTCCGGGCCGGCCAAGGCTCGCGTGTTGACCGGGCACGGGCTACGTGCCGTCGGCGGCTTCGTGCCGGTTGTGGCGCATCGGGAAGACCTCGACCCGGTACACGGTCTGGCCGCCGTCTTCGACGACTTCCTGGCCGCCGGTGCGGACACCGTGGTGTTCGCCGCGGTCAGTGGGGCCGACGGCTACGAGGAGCGGGTGGAACTGGACGCCACCGCTCGGCGGACGCTCTGTCGCAACCTGGATCGGCTCGCGGACGCCGCCGGCGCCCGGGGCCTGACGGCCGGACTACACCCGCACGTCGGGACGCTCGTGGAGTGTCCCGAGGACGTCGCGATCGTCCTGGACGGCTCGCGGATCGGGCTGTGCCTCGACACCGGGCACGTGTTGGTGGGCGGCGGCGACCCGCTCTCGCTCGCCCGGACGGCAGCCGACCGAGTGGTGCACGTGCACCTCAAAGATGTCGACGCGGAGGTGGCCGCCCAGGTCCGGTCCGGCGTGCTGGGTTACGCGGAGGCCGTCGCCGGCGGTCTGTACCGGCCGCTGGGCCGTGGCGACGTCGGTATCGCCGCAATCGTCGCGCTGCTGGAGGCCGCCGGGTACTCCGGTTGGTACGTCCTGGAGCAGGACCGCGTGCTCACCCCCGACCGGGCCGGCTCGGCCGGCGCGTTGGCCGCGGTTCGCGCCGACGTCGCCGCGAGCCTGGCCCATCTGACCGCCGCGGCGGACTCGGCCACGCGGATGCGCGCGGCAGACAAGCCGGTGATGGATACCGCAGTGCGGGCGCGTATCGGCGCGGCATGACATGACCGGGATGTCGTCGAGCGGCGAGGCGGGAAACCACTTCGACGTGCTGACGATGGGTCGGGTCGGCGTCGACATCTACCCGCTGCAGGTGGGCGTGGGGCTGGAGGACGTCACCTCGTTCGGGAAGTACCTGGGCGGCAGCGCCGGGAACGTCGCGGTCGCCGCCGCCCGGCACGGTCGGTTCACCGGGCTCGTCTCGGGAGTGGGCGTCGACCCGTTCGGTCGGTTCGTCCGGCGTGCGCTGGCCGGGTTCGGGGTCGACGGCCGGTTCGTCGTCGAGGTTCCCGAACTGCCCACGCCCGTAACGTTCTGCGAGATCTTCCCGCCCGACCGGTTCCCGATCTACTTCTACCGTCGGCCCAGCGCGCCCGACCTGCAACTGCGGTCGGCAGATCTCGACCCGGTGGCGATCCGGGGCGCGGGGTTGTTCTGGGCGACCGTCACCGGGCTGTGCCAGGAACCCAGCCGCAGCACGACGCTGGAGGCTCTGGCGCGCCGTGGCCGGAGCGCGTACACGGTGCTGGATCTGGACTGGCGCCCGATGTTCTGGGAGTCGGCGGCAGTGGCGGCCCCGTGGATCCGGGCCGCGCTGGCCCTGGTGACCGTAGCGGTCGGCAACCTCGAGGAGTGCGAGGTGGCCGTCGGTGAACGCGACCCGGTGCGGGCGGCCGAACTGCTCCGCGCGACGGGCGTGCGGTTGGCCGTGGTGAAGATGGGTGGCGACGGCGTGTTCGCGCTCGACGACTCCGGAGCGCACCACTGCGCCGCGGTACCGGTCGAGGTGGTCAACGGTCTGGGCGCCGGCGACGCGTTCGGTGGTGCGTTGTGTCACGGGTTGCTCGCCGGGTGGGACACCGGGCGGATCCTGCGGTTCGCCAACGCCGCCGGGGCTCTGGTGGCCGGCCGGTTGGCCTGCGCGGACGCCATGCCGACCACCGCGGAGGTCGAGGCCGTGGTGGCAGCGGATCGTTCGGTCGGCGCACGGTCATGAGCGGGGGCAACTGGCACCTGCCGTCCGGAAGTACCGCCACAGGACCGTGGAGCGTCTCGGTGGGCCCCGACCGCGAGGGCTGGGCGCATACCTCGTTGCGGGTCGTGGAACTGGCCCCCGGTGGGTCCCAGCGGTTCGAGACCGGGGCCCAGGAGATCGTGGTGCTGCCGCTGTCGGGCGGGGCCCGGGTGCTGGCCGACGGTGCCGAGATCCGACTCACCGGCCGGGGCTCGGTGTTCGACCGGGTCAGTGATTTCGCCTATGTGCCAAGGGATTCCACTGTCGAGATCCACTCCCGGTCCGGCGGTCGGTTCGCCGTGGCCGGCGCGGTCTGCGAGCGTCGACTACCTGCACGGTACGGCGCCGCGGAGGCGGTGCCGGTCGAGTTGCGCGGGGCCGGGGCGGCCTCCCGGCAGGTGAACAACTTCTGCACCCCGGAGTCGTTCGACGCCGATCGGCTGATCGCGGTCGAGGTGTTGACTCCGGGCGGCAACTGGTCGTCGTACCCGCCGCACAAGCACGACGAGCACCGGCCTGGCGCCGAGTCGGAACTGGAGGAGATCTACTACTTCGAGCTGTCCCGTTTCTTCGGCCCCGCCTACATGCGCGTTTACGGCAGTGGCATGCGGCCCATCGACCTGCTGGCCGAGGTCGGCGACGGCGACGTGGTCCTGGTCCCGCACGGCTGGCACGGCCCCGCGGTGGTGGCTCCCGGGGTGGATCTGTACTACCTGAACGTGATGGCCGGTCCCCATGCGGAACGGGCTTGGCGGATCTGCGACGACCCGGTGCACGCCGGCGTGCGCGCGCAGTGGACCGGCCGCCCGGTCGACCCGCGGCTGCCGATGACCTCGGCCGCCGGCCCCGCGAGATGATCCGTGCATGGAATCGCTTCGTCTGACGGTGGGTCAGGCCGTCGTCCGGTTCCTGGCCGCGCAGTACTCCGAACGCGACGGGGTCCGGCAGCGCCTGGTGCCTGGCTGCTTCGGGATCTTCGGACACGGCAACGTGGCCGGGCTGGGGCAGGCGCTGTTACAGGCCCACGTGACCGGCGAGGCGAACCTGCCGTATCACCTGGCGCGCAACGAGCAGGCCATGGTGCACACCGCCATCGGGTACGCCCGCATGCGCAACCGGATGGCCACGCTCGCCTGCACGACGTCGATCGGGCCCGGGGCCACGAACCTGGTGACCGGCGCCGCGACGGCAACGGTCAACCGGTTGCCGGTGCTGCTGCTGCCCGGCGACACCTTCGCCACCCGGGCCACCGGGACCGTGCTCCAACAGCTCGAGGTCTTCGGGGCGCCCGGGATCAGCGTCAACGACACCCTGGCGCCGGTCTCGGTGTTCTTCGACCGGGTTCAGCGACCGGAACAGCTCCCGGCCGCCTTGCTGGGCGCCATGCGGGCGCTGACCGACCCGGCGGCCACCGGCGCGGTCACTGTCGCGCTGCCGCAGGACGTCCAGGCCGAGGCCCACGACTGGCCGCCGGAGCTGTTCGCCGAGCGGGTCTGGCACGTCGGGCGGCCCGGTCCGGATCGCAGCGCCGTCGCACGTGCGGCGGCCTTGTTGCGCGGCGCCCGTCGGCCGCTGTTGGTCGCCGGCGGTGGGGTGGTGTACTCCGACGCGGCCGCCGCGCTGATCGCCTTCGCCGAGGCGACCGGCATCCCGGTCGCCGATACCCACGCCGGTAAGGGAACGATCCCCTTCGACCACCCCTGCGCGGCCGGTCCGCTGGGCGCCACCGGAACCCCGGTCGCGAATTCGTTGGCGGCGCATGCCGACGTGGTCGTCGGGGTCGGCACCCGGTGGACCGATTTCACCACCGGGTCGCGGACCGTCTTCGCCGATCCCGACGTGCGATTCGTGAACCTCAACATCACGTCGTTCGACGCCGCGAAGCACGGCGCCGTCATGGTGGTTGCCGACGCCCGAACCGCGCTGGAGGCGTTGTCGGCCGCGTTGGGCGGTTGGCGCGTGCCGGAGGGTTGGACCGCTCGGCTTCGCGAACTTGCGGACGGCTGGGCGCCGGTGGCGGCCGCGGCTCGGCTCGGCGGCGAAGCCGGACCGCCTGCCCAGAGCGCGATCCTCGGCGTGGTCAACAATCTGGTCCTCGAACGCGGCGGCACCGTGGTCAGCGCCGCCGGGAGCATGCCCGGCCAGTTGCAGATGCTGTGGCAGGCCCGCGACCCCTTCGGCTATCACGTGGAGTACGGCTATTCCTGCATGGGGTTCGAGATCGCCGGCGGCCTCGGCGCCCGGATGGCGGCACCGGACCGCGACGTGGTCGTTCTGGTCGGCGACGGCAGCTATCTGATGATGGCTCAGGAACTGGCGACCGCCGTCGCCGAGGACATCAAGCTCGTGGTTGTGCTGGTCGACAACGGCGGCTTCGCCTCGATCGGCGCGTTGTCCGAGTCGCTGGGCGGCATGCGCTTCGGGACCGCCTACCGCCGCCGCAGCGCCGGCACCGGCCTGCTGGACGGTGAACCCCTACCGGTCGACCTGGGGGCCAACGCGGCCAGCCTCGGCGCCCGCGTGCTGCAACCGACCGACCTGGACGGCCTGCAGAAAGCATTGGTCGAGGCCTTGGACGACCGGCGGACGACGGTTATCCACGTCCGCACCGAGATGGTCGCAGCGGCACCGTCGTCGGGCTGCTGGTGGGACGTCCCGGTCGCGGAGGTGTCCGAACTTGCGGGGACATCTGCCGCCCGCGAGGTCTACGAGGCACAGAAACGACGCCGGCGGCCATTGCTCTGAGGGACTACTGCTCTGAGGGTCAGGTGTCGGTCAGTCCCGAGGTTGCTCGTTGGACGTGCCAACGCTCGTTACGTCGGGGTCGGCGCTCGGGATCAACCCAAGGCGGGGGCCTCAATTGCGGGCGACCGTCTGACATTTCCACGTCCCAGCCGCCGTGATGTATCGCGTCGTGGTGGCGGTCGCAGACCAAACACATGTTCGAGAGGTCCGTGGGACCGCCTTGGCTCCAGTGGACGATGTGGTGGGCCTGCGTCCAGGGTGCCGGTCGATCGCAGTTCGGGAAGACGCAGCCGGAGTCGCGGACCACGAGGGCCAGCCACTGCTGGGGGGTGACGATGCGTCGGGTGTTCCTCGCTACGCTCGTCAACAGGCTTCAATCGGCTCGGGTGTGCAAACAGGCTCGCAGGCTCGCGTGTTTGCACACCGCTCGCCTCAATCGCCTGTGCGGCCCATGCTGAGCGGCACGCCGTCGGTGTCCAGCCGGATCGCGGTGAGATCCGCGTCGCAGGAGATCCGGCGCACCACGGCTGCGGAGAGGTACTCGCCGGAGGCCGTGATCGCCAGACCATGCCCGTTCCGCAAACCCTGCTCGGTGACGGTGACCGCGAGGTGCGGGCGGCCACCGCGGGAAGTCGGTAAGTCACCGTGGCGCAGGACCTGCGCGACGAGGTCGACCAGGGCGTCGGCGCGGCGCAGTGCAGGGCTGCGGGTGTCCTTCTCCCCGCTCGGGCCGGGCGTAGGTGCCGACAGGGGATCCAAGGCGGCCTGGAGAAGCGCCATGTTTTCTTCGGTATCCGTCCACCGCAAACTGGTGGTCCCGTCGCCATTCGGCCGCAGGTGGGCAGCGCGCTTGGCCTTCACGGCCTCTTCGCGCGGTTCGGGTCCGTCGGGGTCGATGTAGTGCTCCAGGACCTTCCGCAGCTTGCGGAGCTGGTGGGCGTTCAGTTGGGCGGCCTGCTCAAGGAGGATCTGCTCGGCCTCGTCCTGCTGCTCCAGCGACGCGACCGGGGGAAGGCCGGTCACCACGTCGACGATCGCCCGAGCCCGGTCGCGGCAGATCTGCCCTTCGCCAACGCGGCCCCGGTGTCGGCCAAGCGGCCACCCAGGGTCTCGGCCAGCTTCACGGTGACCGTGGCCTCGGCCGGCGACATGACCAGCGCGCCCATCAGGGAGGCCCGCGGATCGACCGCACCGACCTCGACCGGGATCCCACGCAAGACCACCTGGCGGACCAGGTACAGCTCCATGGACTCGACCTGCGCCCGAAACTGATGAACCTGCCGCAGCAACTCCGCGATTTGCGACCCACCGCACGACCAAAGATCGTTCTCCACCGATTTCCGCGCAGCGGAAATAGCAGCCTCGAGTTCCGAGACCGTCTCAACCACCGCGTTTTCCATACCGACCATATTAGCCGAACGCGCCGACAATTTCCCCCAACAACGGAAACCATCGGACCCATTCCGCGGGTCAGATCAAGATTTTGGCCGGAGTCCTCGTGCGCCGGGGGAGAACCGGGCCGCATAAGCTACTGGCGAGCGGGCGGTGCTTTCCCCGCCCGCCGAGGGAGCCCGCCGCGGGCCGGTTCTTCGGGCCCCCCGGCGCACGAGGTGGGTAAAATCTTGTTCCACCGAGAGGGCAACTCGCGCGTTTGACCCATCGACAGACTGAGCCACATCGGACCTGACGAAAACCCGAACCGCCGTGACGGGCAGGTAATACTGCACGGTCCGCTCGAGCACGATAAAGGCTCCGACGATGACTCCGGTGACGGTAGGATTGTTGAACGCTCTACTACGATCTCCGTAGTTGGCTCGCGTGGCCTCCGACCGTTCGGGAATTCGGTGCACCGCCGTCGACGTGCCCGCTGTGGTAACGGTAGTGGAAATCGAGGTTACGACGATTAGTTCAACAGGACGGGCCGAATTCTGGCCCTGCCAGAGCAGCGGCCCAGCGGCTCTGACACGCTTTCGCCATGAGGCGGATCGAGCACTGGATCGACGGGGGAAGAACCTCGGGTCAGTCCGGGCGAAGTGGTCCGGTGTACGACCCCGCGACCGGGGCGGTGACCGGGTCCGTCACGTTGGCCGAGGTCGCCGACGTCGATGCCGCGGTTACCGCCGCCACCAAGGCCGCCGCCGCGTGGCGCGAGCGCTCGCCTTCGGCCCGGGCCCGGGTGATGTTCGCGCTGCGGGCGCTGCTGAACGAGCGGATCGACGACCTCGCGGCCCTGATCACCGCCGAGCACGGCAAGACCTTGGCCGATGCCAGGGGTGAGGTGCAGCGCGGGATCGAGGTCGTCGAGTTCGCCTGTGGGATCCCGCACCTGTTGAAGGGGGAGTACTCCGACGGTGTGGCCACCGGTGTCGATGCCTGGTCGATGCGCGAGCCGCTGGGGGTGGTCGCCGGGATCACGCCGTTCAACTTCCCGGTCATGGTGCCGCTGTGGATGCACCCGATCGCGATCGCGGCCGGCAACGCATTCGTGCTCAAGCCGAGCGAGCAGGATCCGTCACCGTCGGTCGCGATCGCCGAGCTCTACGCCGAGGCCGGGTTGCCGCCGGGCGTCCTCAACGTCGTCCACGGCGACCGGTCGGCCGTCGAGGCGATCCTGGACCACCCCGGGATCGCCGCGGTGTCGTTCGTCGGCTCGACCCCGGTCGCCCGGCTGATCCATCAACGGGCGTCGGCCGCGGGCAAGCGGGTCCAGGCCCTCGGCGGGGCGAAGAACCACGCCGTGGTCCTCCCCGACGCCGACCTGGATCTGGCCGCGGCTGAGTTGACCGGGGCGGCTTACGGCTCGGCAGGCCAGCGGTGCATGGCTGTGTCGGTCGTCGTCGCGGTCGGCGAGGCGGCCGACCCATTGGTGTCCCGCCTGGCCGACCGGGCCCGGGCCATCCGGGTCGGGGCCGGAAGTGACCCAGCCTCAGAAATGGGGCCGCTGATCAACGAGGCGGCGCTGGTGCGGGTCCGCACACATCTGACGGGGGCGCAGCAGGCCGGCGCCGAAGTCGTCGTGGACGGCCGGGAAGCGCCGCACCCGGGCGAGGGCTTCTTCGTCGGGCCCAGCCTGGTGGACCACGTCAGCACCGACGCCGACCTGTACACCGCGGAGGTCTTCGGCCCGGTGTTGGCCGTCGTGCGGGTGGACACCGCGCAGGCGGCCCTCGATCTGGTCAACGCGAACCCCTACGGCAACGGCGTCGCGGTGTTCACCGGAAGCGGGGCGGCCGCCCGATGGTTCAGCCGCGGGGTTCAGGTCGGCATGGTCGGGATCAACGTCCCGATCCCGGTCCCGATGGCGTTCCACTCCTTCGGCGGCTGGAAGGACTCGTTGTTCGGCGACACGCACATGCACGGGACGGAGGGTGTGCGGTTCTACACCCGGGCGAAGGCGGTGACCGCCCGGTGGCCGCAGGACTCGATCGCACGAACCGGGCTGCACTTCCCCGCCGAACGATGACGGTCCGGGCGGGCGCTTCGGCCCGGGTCGTCGAGGGCCGGGAGTCGACACTGACCTTCGATGTCGGCGGCAGCGGGATCAAGGCGACCGTGCTGGACCGGACCGGCGAGCCGACGGCCGGCCTGCTGCGGATTCCGACGCCGTACCCGTGCCCCCCGGAGACGTTGATCCGCACGCTGCTCGAGGTGGCCGACCGACTGCCGTCCTTCGACCGGGTCTCCATCGGTCTGCCGGGCATGATCCGCGGCGGCCGCGTGCTGACGACGCCTCACTTCATCACCGAGGCCGGGCCGTTCACGCCGGTCCGCCCGGACCTTTTCGCGGCCTGGAAGAACTACGACGCGGCGAGCGCGCTCAACGCGGCGTTCGGCTGCCCGGTCCGGGTGGTGAACGACGCCGAACTGGCCGCGGTCGCCGTGATCGAGGGCGCCGGTTTCGAGGTGATGCTCGCCTTCGGCACCGGCTTCGGCGCCGCGTTGTTCGACGACGGCAAGTTGTTGCCGAAACTGGAGCTGTCTCAGGCGCCGTTCCGCGACGGGCAGACCTACGACCAGCAACTTGGTGACCATGCCTTGCGCGCGCTGGGACCGCACCGGTGGAGCCGCCGGGTCGCCATGGCGTTGGACCGCTGGTACCCGGTACTGGGTTGGGACCGGCTCTACCTCGGCGGCGGCAACGCCGAGTACCTGGTGGGCGACCTCGGCCACCGGGCGACCCGGGTCGGCAACGAGGCCGGCCTGCGCGGCGGCCACAAGCTGTGGAGCTATCGCACCCTCTGAGCAACTGCGAGCGACTGCACCGAGCGAGGAGCACAAGCCGACAACTGGCGCTGACGGGGCGTCAGTCGCCTTACGGGTACTGCGGCTTCGGCAACGACTGGGCGTAGTCCTTGATCTCGCCGAGGAACTTGCGGGCCAACGGGCCGGCCGTGGTCGCCCCGGTGTCGCCGCGTTCGACGATGAGCGCGAAGGCGACGTCGCCCATGAAGCCGACCATCCAGGCGTGGTTGCCCGGCTGGCTGGCACTGCCGTACTGCGCGGTCCCGGTCTTGGCACCGATCTCCACCCCGGGCATCTGGAGCACTCGGGCCGTGCCGTTCCTTACCGTGTCGATCATGAGCGTGCGAAGCACGTCGGCGTTCTCCAGCGCGGGCAGTGGCGCCAGGCTGGGCCGGGGCGTGCTCGTCGGGGTCGGTGCGCCCGAAGGCACCGCGGTCGGCAGGTCCATCGGCGGCCCGTCGAGGACCAGGCGAGGTGTGCGCGGGGTGCCGGACGCGGCCGCGGCAGCCACCACTGCCATCGCCAGCGGGCTCATCAACACGCGGCCCTGGCCGATGGCGTCCGCGGCCTGCTCCTCGGGGCTGTTGGCGGGTGGGACGTCACCGGAATAGCTGTTCACCCCGAGGTCCCACTCCGAACGAACGCCGAACTTGGCGGCAGCGTCGGTCAACGCGTTCTCACCGAGCTTGCCGGCCGCGCCGATGAACGCGGTGTTGCACGATTCCTCGAAGTCGCGGGCGAACGACACCTCGCCGAGTGAGCCGAGCCCGTCGTAGTTGCTGAACTGCTTGCCGTTGACGGTGATGCCCGACGGGCACGGAACCACGTCGGTGGACTTCAAACCGTTGTGCAGCAAGGCTTCCGATGTGATGACCTTGAAAACCGAACCGGGCGCGTACTGGCCGGCCAGCGCCCGGTCGTCACCGGCCCGGCTGACCGGCCCGTTCGACACAGCCAGGATGTCGCCGGTGGCGACGTCGATCGCGACCAGCGAGGAGTTCTCGTCGGTTCCGGTCAACGCGTCGTCGGCGGCCTGCTGGACCCGGCTGTCCAACGAGACGTGCAAGGGAATTCCCGGCGTACCGTCGAAGGTGGCCAGAGTGGTCACCGGCTTCTGCGTCGACTTGTCGACCAGCAACAGCTTTCCGGACGGCAGACCCGCCAACTGCCGCTGGTAGGTCTCCTGCAGGCCGAAGGACCCGACCGGGTCGGCGGGCGAGGCGTACTGGCCGGCGTTGGCCAACGACTGGGCCGTTGCGGTCGCCACCGCGCCGAGCACCTCACGGGCGAACTCCCGGGTCGGGGCCAACGACTCGGTGGCCTCCGCCGTCGTCACGCCGGGGATCTTGGACAGCTTGTCCGAGATCGCGTCGTAGTCGCTGCGCCGCAGCACCGCGGCCTCGACGAACTGCCCGGACTTGGCCTCGCTGGTCCGGGTGGTCAATCCGTCCACGTCGAGGTTGAGCACGTCCGAGAGCTTGTCGATGGTGCCGTCCGGCACGGATCCGGCGGTCACGCCGACCTTCATCACGGTCTGGTTCGTGACCAACGGCCGGCCGTAGCGGTCGTCGATCGGCGCCCGGTCCGGCAAGGAGCGGACCCGGGTGATCGTCGTGGTGTCGGTCAATTGCGGGTGGATGACGCTGGGCGCCCATTGCACCACCCAGCGCTTGGTGCTGCCCGTGGTCTGCTCCACGAACCCGAGCGAACCCTGGTACTGCCACGGGCCGAGCGCCTCGATGTGCAGGTTCGCGGTGAACGCGAGATTGCACGGCTGCCCGCTGTGGCACCCCGTTCGCGGACCCGCAGTGAAGGTCCGGGTGTCCGGACGGATGCGGTTCTGGAAGTCCTCCAGCGCGGCCTGCGCCGCCGTGGGGTCGGTGGTCAACCCCGCCGCCACGGTGAGATCTCCGGTGGACCAGTCGTGCAGGAAGGTCGTGGCGGCGGTCGTCACCGCGTCGTGGCCGGAGGCCGAACCGCCCGACGAGCCACAGCCGGCGACGACCAGCGCGACCGCAGCGGCGCCCGCGACCGCGCGGGGGCCACGTGGCCTGCTGCCTGGGCTGGTCCGCACGACGCAAGCAAACCAGCCGCGGCCGGGCCCGCCCCGTTGATCATTCCCGCGCTGCGCGGCGTGTCGCGCCGCAATCGCGTGTTCCAGTGGCTGTGGGGCCCCACTTGCAGCCCGTGTTGGAGGTCGCGGCGAGCGATCCGGGGCGGCCGATAAGTTCGAGCAGTGAACTGCCTAGGTAGGGGGTGGTCGTGGATCGTTCGGTGTTGGTGACCGGGGGGAACCGCGGGATCGGCCGCGCGATCGCCGAAGCGTTCGTCGCCGCCGGCGACCGGGTCGCGGTTACCTACCGGTCGGGTGACCTGCCCGACGGGGTCCTCGGGGTCAAGTGCGACGTGACCGAAACCGCAGCCGTCGACGCCGCATTCGCCGAGGCCGAGGCGGCGCACGGGCCGGTCGAGGTCCTGGTCGCCAACGCCGGGATCACCCGCGACACCCTCCTGCTGCGGATGAGCGAGGAGGACTTCGCCACCGTCGTGGACACGAACCTGACCGGCGCCTTCCGGGTGGCCAAACGGGCGGCGAAGTCGATGCTCCGGCTACGTCGGGGCCGGATCATCCTGATCTCGTCGGTGGTCGGCCTGCTCGGCTCGCCGGGTCAGGTCAACTACGCCGCGTCGAAGGCCGGGCTGGTCGGGATGGCCCGGTCGATGGCCCGCGAACTGGGTTCGCGCAGCATCACCACCAACGTCGTCGCGCCGGGCTTCATCGAGACCGCGATGACCGCGCAGCTGCCCGAGGACCGACGCAAGCAGATCCTCGACTCGGTACCGCTGGCCCGGTACGGGCGGACCGAGGAGATCGCCGGCGTCTGCCTGTTCCTGGCCGGCGAACACGCCGCCTACATCACCGGTGCCGTGATCCCGGTCGACGGCGGTCTGGGCATGGGCCACTGAGCGAGCGCGACGAGCGAGGAGCCCGAGCGAAATTGGGTACTGAGAGATGGGGAAGTTCTGATGGGTCTGCTCGAGGGCAAGCGCGTTCTGGTCACCGGGGTGCTCACCGACGCCTCCATCGCGTTCCACGTCGCCCGGCTGGCGCAGGAACAGGGCGCAGTGGTCGTGTTGTCCTCCTACGGCCGGGTGCTGCGGTTGACCACCCGGATCGCGGCACGCCTGCCGCAGTCTGCTCCGGTGATCGAACTGGACGTCACCAACCCGGAGCACCTGGCCGCGCTGCCGGCGGCCGTCCAGGAGTACACCGACGGCCTCGACGGCGTGGTCCACTCGATCGGCTTCGCTCCCGAGGCGGCGCTGGGTGGCAACTTCCTCAACACCACCTGGGAGGACGTGGCCACCGCGCTGCACGTCTCGGCCTACTCCTACAAGGCGTTGGCGATGGCCGCCCGCCCGCTCTACCCGGCTGCGGGAGCGTCGTTGGTGGGGCTCACCTTCGACGCCACCGTGGCCTGGCCCAAGTACGACTGGATGGGCGTGGCCAAGGCCGCGTTGGAGTCCTGCTCGCGCTATCTGGCCCGCGACCTCGGCGCGCACGGGGTCCGTTCGAACCTGGTCGCGGCCGGCCCGATCCGCACCATGGCCGCCAAGTCGATCCCCGGGTTCGAGGAGTTCGAGAACGTCTGGAAGGCCCGCGCACCGATCGGCTGGGACGTCGCTGACCCGGTTCCGACGGCCCAGGCCTGCGTGGCGCTGCTGTCCGACTGGTTCCCGGCGACCACCGGGGAGATCATCCATGTGGACGGCGGGGTCCACGCGATGGGCGGTTGACCGATCCTCGCATCGATGCAGTCGACGGGTCGTGCCAAACTGGTGCCATTGACGGAGCAGGGCACGTTCGGCACATCGACTCTCATGGGAGACTGAATTCCATGGAGGACGGCAGTACCGGCCCGTCCGGGGGATCGCAGCCCGGACGGACCGACGCGCCGCTCAACAATCGCCGACAAGCGGCGATCATCCTGCTCACGATGGCCGCGTTCCTGGTGGGCCTGGTAATCCTGGCCTGTTGGGCGGCCGGTAACGGATGACGCGCCAGCTCATCGTCCTGCGCCACTCCAAGGCCGAACGCGGCGCCTACGCCGACCACGACCGGCCGCTGACCGCCCGGGGCCGGCGCGACGCGCTCGCCGCCGGGCGGTGGCTGGCCGAGCACGACGTGAAGCCCGATCTGACGCTGTGTTCCACCGCGGCCCGGGCCAAGGAGACCTGGGCGCTGGCCGCCATGGAACTGGGCGACGGCGTGCCGACCACGTTCGAACGCGACATTTACTCCGGCGACGTCGACGAGTTGCTGGCCTGTATCCGGGACACGTCCGACGACGTCCGCACGTTGCTGATGGTGGGTCACAACCCCACGCTGCAGGACCTCGTGCTGACCCTCGCGGGCGCCGGGGACCCGGAACCCATTGCGGCCGCCCGCCACGACTTCTCCACCTCCGCGCTCGCGCGGCTGGAGTTGTCCGGGAAGTGGAAGGCGATAGACCCGGGGGTCGCGACGTTGTTGGACTTCACGGTCGCCCGCGGCTGAGCGGCGAGGGGAAGCCGCTCCATGTACGCGCAGCGGCGACCCGAGAACCGAGCGGAGTGGCCGGCTCGACGTCTTTTCAGGGCCGTCCGCGGAGTGAGGGGCGAGGGGAAGCCGCTCCATGTGCGCTGAACACTCCGAACTGCCCGGTGGGCTCGGGGAGCCCGGGATCGGCGGCATCGGCTGCCTCCACGTCCTCCCGGCTGATCCCGAGCAGGAAGAGCAGCGCGTCCAGGTACGGCACGTTGATCGCGGCGTGTGCCGCGCGCCGGACCAGCGGCTTGGCATTGAAGGCGACCCCGAGGCCGGCGGTGGCAAGCATGTCCAGGTCGTTCGCGCCGTCGCCGATGGCCACGGTCCGCGACAGCGGAACCCCGGCCCGGGTCGCGAACTCGCGCAGCATTTGCGCCTTGTAGGCTCGGTCGACGATCGGCCCGACCAGACCACCGGTCAGCTTCCCGTCGACGATCTCCAGGGTGTTGGCGCAGGAATGGTCGAGGTTGAGTTCGGCCGCCAGGAAATCGGTGATCTGGGTGAAGCCGCCGGACACGATCGCGATCTCGTGGTCCAGCCGCTGCAACGTCCGGATCAGGGTCCGGGCGCCCGGGGTCAGCCGGACGGCGGCGCGGACCGCGTCGACCGCGCCCGCGTCCAGCCCCGCCAGCAGCCCGACCCGGGCCCGCAGGGACGCCTCGAAGTCCAACTCGCCGCGCATCGCCGCGTCGGTCACCCGGGCCACCTCGGCCGCCTGGCCGGCGTGGGCGGCCAGTAGTTCGATGACCTCGTCCTGGATCAGCGTGGAGTCGACATCCATGACCACCAGACGCTTGCCGTGGCGGTGCAGCCCGCCCTGCTGAACGGCGACGTCCACGCCCCGGACGGCCGCCTCGGCCGCCAGCTCACCGCGCAGCACGGCCAGGTCGGTGGCCCCGGACACCTCCAGCTCCAGGCTGGTGACCGGGTAGCGGGACAACCGGGTGATGCGATCGATGTTGGCACCGGAGGCCGCGATCCGCGCCGCAATGCCGGCCATCGCCGCGGTCCGCAACGGCCGGCCGAGCACGGTGACGTGCAGCCGCCCGCTGCGCCCCGGCGTGCCCTCCTCGGTCCCGGAGGTGATCTCGACGTCCATCCCGAGCTGGGCGGCGACGGCGCAGGTCGCGCTCCGCACCGCGTTCTCTGCTCGTTGCTCGTTCGTGCTTCTCGCTCGTTCCTCGCTCGTCGCAGTCGCTCGCGGTGCCTCGCCGACGGCCAGCAGCACCCCGAGCACCAGCCGGCCGCGGATCACGACCTGCTCGATGTCGATCACCGCGACATCGTGGCCGACCAACGCGGCGAACAGGGCTGCGGTGACCCCGGGCCGGTCGCGTCCGGTAACTGTGACCAGCAGCGTGCGATTGCCCTCCACGACAGACACGGCGAAGTCAGGCCGGGCCGACGAGCGTGCCCTTGGAGACCACCCGGATCCCGTCCGCGGTCATGGTCACCCGCGGCAGGCTCGCGTCCGCGGCGGAGTAGCCCAACCGGAAGCCGTCGGGCACCACGACGTTCTTGTCGAGGATCGCGTTGCGCACGGCGGCGTCCTGACCGATCCGGACCCCATCGAGCAGCACGCAACCCTCGACCCGCGCGTTGCGCCCCACCACCACCCCGGGGGACAGCACCGACCGCTCGACGGAGCCCGCGACCAGCACGCCGCTGGAGATCATCGACTCGACGGCGTGGCCGGTGACACCCTCGGTGCCGCCGACGAAGCGGGCCGGCGGCCAGGCGTCCTGCAACGTGTAGATCGGCCAGTCGCGGTTGTACAGGTTGAAGGCCGGGTTGGCCGAGATCAGGTCCATGTGCGCCTCGTAGAAGGCGTCCAGTGTGCCCACGTCGCGCCAGTAGGACGATTCGCGGCCGGCCGGTCCGGGCATTTGGTTGTGCGAGAAGTCGTACACCCCGGCCTGCCCGACCGCGACCAACCGCGGGATGATGTTGCCGCCGAGGTCGTGCCTGCTGGTCGGGTCCATCGCGTCCTCGTTGACGGCCTTGATCAACGCCGAGGTGCGGAACACGTAGTTGCCCATCGACGCGTAGATCTCGTCGGGGGAGTCGGGCAGGCCCTGCGCCGTCGCCGGCTTCTCCAGGAAGGCCTCGACGCGGGCCCCGTCCGCGTAGATCACACCGAACTGCTTGGCCATCGATCGCGGCTGCCGGACCGCGGCCACCGTGACGCCCAAGCCGGACTCGATGTGCTGGGCGACCATCTGGCGCGGATCCATCCGGTAGATGTGGTCGGCACCGAAGACGATCACATGCTCGGGTTGCTCGTCGTCGATCAGGTTGAGGTTCTGGAAGATCGCGTCGGCGGAGCCGGCGAACCAGTGCGGGCCGCGGCGTTGCTGGGCCGGCACCGGGGTCACGTAGTTGCCCAGCAACGTGGACATGCGCCAGGTTCGCGAGATGTGCCGGTCCAGGCTGTGGTTCTTGTACTGGGTCAGCACGACGATCTTCAGGTACCCACCGTTGACCAGGTTCGAGAGCACGAAGTCGATCAGGCGGTAGATCCCGCCGAAGGGCACAGCAGGCTTGGCCCGGTCCGAGGTGAGCGGCATCAACCGCTTGCCCTCGCCTCCGGCGAGCACGATCGCGAGGATTGGCTGACGGGCCATGGCAGCGAAGCCTAGGCGTTAGTGTCTCTACTCGTGCGTGTCGACCTGCTGACCCGGGAATACCCGCCGGAGATCTACGGGGGCGCCGGGGTACACGTCGAGTACCTGGCCCGGGAGCTGCGCCGGCTGATCGATGTCCGGGTGCAGTGCTTCGGCGAGCCGCGCGACGAACCCGGGGTGAGTGCCCATCAGGTACCGGCACAGCTCGAGGGTGCCAACGCCGTTCTCGGGGTGTTCGGCGTGGACCTGACCATGGCGGCCGCGGTCGCCGGTACCGACGTGGTGCACAGCCACACCTGGTACGCCAACCTCGGCGGCCACGTCGCGAAGCTGCTGCACAGTGTGCCGCACGTGATGACCACCCACTCCCTGGAGCCGTTACGACCGTGGAAGGCCGAACAGCTCGGCGGCGGCTACGCCCTGTCGCGTTGGGCCGAACGGACCGCTATCTCCGCCGCCGACGCGGTGATCGCGGTCTCCGCGGGGATGCGGGCCGACGTGCTGCGCTGCTACCCCGACGTCGACCCGGACCGGGTCCACGTGATCCACAACGGCATCGACACCGAGGAGTACTCCCCACGGCGGGACACCGATGTGATGGCCCGTCACCACATCGACCCCGACCGCCCGACGGTGGTGTTCGTCGGCCGGATCACCCGGCAGAAAGGCTTGCCGTACCTGCTGCGGGCAGCGCGGGCATTCGACGCAGACGCGCAGATCGTGCTCTGCGCCGGGGCCCCGGACACCCACGACATCCTGGGCGAGGTCACCGGGCTGGTGAACCTGCTGCAGACCGAGCGACGTGGGGTGTTCTGGATCTCGCAGACCCTGCCGCGCGCCGAACTGGTCGAGATCCTCAGCCAGGCAACGGTTTTCGTGTGTCCGTCGGTCTACGAACCGATGGGGATCGTGAACCTGGAGGCGATGGCCTGCGAGACCGCCGTGGTGGCCACGGCGACCGGCGGGATCCCTGAGGTCGTCGACGACGGGGAGACCGGGCTGCTGGTCCCGATCGAACAGGCCGACGACGGCACCGGGACGCCGCTGGATCCGGCGGCGTTCGCCGCCGACCTGGCGGCCGCCGTCAATCTGCTGCTCGGCGACCCGGGCCGGGCCGCCGCGATGGGCAAGGCGGGCCGGGAACGCGCGGTCACCCAGTTCTCGTGGCGCGAGATAGCGTCCCGAACCGTGGAGCTCTACGGCCGGCTGCTGGGCTGAACGACCGGCTCGACCACGCAGTTGAACGCCGCCACCGTGGCCCGGCGAGCGGCGGTAGCCAACGGACGCAGCAGCGCGTCGCGGGTCGCCGAGCTGCCGGTTCCGGCCGCCCCGCCCGGGTCGGTGCGCACCAGGTCGGCGATCGCGCCCAACCGTTGCGCCAGGGCGAGCACGCGATGCGCCCGACCGGGATAGCCCGGGGCCAGGGCGGCCGCGCCGGTGCCGTCGCGGATCTCGTCGAGCGCCGCTGCCAACTGCGGCCGCCAGCGTGCCAGGTCCAGGTCGGCGACCGCGGCGGTCACGTCCCGAACCGTCGTGATCAGGTCACGTTCGGCCTCGCTCAGCGACGGCAGATCGAGCCCCACCCGGGGGTTGACCGGCACGACCGCCCAGTGGACCAACGTCTCAGGCGGGCCGTCCGGATCGGGCGGCGCCACCCGGGGAAGCAGTCCCTCGGGGCGATCGGCGACGGTGAGCACGGCCTCGCCGACGTCGATCGCGCGCGCGTTGAACGCCGCAGGTCCGGGCAGGCCCACCGGATCGCCGGGCACCGGCAGCACGAGCATCAGGCCACGCACCCCGGCCGAGCGCATCGAGGCCAGGAACATCGGCAACGTGGTCGCGTCGCCGACCGGGCCGCACAGTCGGTGCCGACCGTCGCCGGCCGTCACCTTGTCCGCCGCCGTGTCCGGGCTCACGGTCCCGGCCAGCACGGCGTTGCCCCAGGCGACCAGGCGCCCCGACCGCAGCAGCGTGTCCATCGCCAACAGGGTAAGGCCGCGGCGGCTCCCATCCGTGTCACGTTCGCTTCGCTCGACAAGTTTCAATCGGCTCGGCGGCTGCGAGGGCTCGCAGGCTCGCTTGTTCGCGCTGCCCTCGGCTCAATCGCCGGTAGGTTTGGTGCTGATGAGCGCGCCGACCGTCCCGCTGGTGTTGGACCTCGCCGAGATCGTGGTGATGCGGGAGGGAAATCGCCTGCTCGACGACGTGACCCTGGAGGTCCGCGAGGGCCAGCGGTGGGTCGTCCTGGGGCCGAACGGCGCCGGGAAGACGACCCTGCTGCAGGTCATCGGCGGCCACTTGTTCCCGACCTCCGGCTGGGCGGCGATCCTCGGCGAGGTGCTCGGCGAGACCGACATGTTCGAGCTGCGGCCTCGGGTCGGGCTGGCCAGTGCCGCGCTGGCCGACCGACTGCCGCGCTCGGAACGGGTCCGGGACGTCGTGCTGACCGCCGCCTACGCGGTCATGGGCCGGTTCCGGGAAAGCTATGACCCGATGGACGTCGCCCGCGCGGAGGACCTGCTGCGGGCGCTGGGCATGGAGGCTTTCGCGGAACGGACATTCGGCACGCTCTCGGAGGGGGAGCGCAAGCGGGTGCAGATCGCCCGGGCGCTGATGGCCGACCCGGAGTTGCTGCTGCTCGACGAGCCCGCGGCCGGCCTCGACCTGGGCGGCCGGGAGGACCTGGTGCGCCGGCTGTCCGTGCTCGCCCTGGATCCCGCGGCGCCCACGACGATCATGGTCACCCACCACGTCGAGGAGATCCCGGCGGGGATGACCCACGGGCTGCTGCTGCGCGGTGGGCGGGTGGTCGCCTCCGGCCCGCTGGCGGCGACGTTGACCTCGGCGAACCTTTCCGAGTGCTTCGGCCTGCCGTTGGTCGTCAACCACGACGGCAGCCGGTTCACCGCCCGCCTGGCCTGACGACCCCTCAGTTCGACGTGGCACCCGGGCGTGTCCTGCGTTGCGTCCGGCTGACCCGACGTTAATAGCGTCGGGTCAG
>DATAUG010000073.1:0-1711 GCA_036268355.1 Sporichthyaceae bacterium | reverse complement strand
GCGAGTGTCTGCACGGCGCCGAGCGTCGGCCCGACGCACGGCGTCCAGCCGAGTCCGAAGACCACGCCGAGCAGCGGTGCGCCGAGCAGGCCGGCCGACGGCAGCCGGTGCAGGCGAAGCTCACGCTGCGCGCCGGGGAAGAACCCCAGGAAGGCCAGTCCGAGCAGCACCGTGACCGCACCGAGCACCTGTTCGATCACCCGCTGGTGGGCGAAGAGGGCCCGGCCGAGCCCGCCGAACGCCGCGCCGTAGGAGACGAACACGACAGTGAAACCGAGCACGAAAAGTGCCGCGCCGGCGAAGGTGCGGCCGCGGGTGCCGCTGCGGGTGCGGGTCGTCGTGGTCGCCGTCGCCACCGTGGATCCGCCGCCCCCGGTGGGCTCGGTGGCGGTGTCCACTGTGGAGGCCACGGTGGACTCCGTGGTCTGCTGGGTCCCGGCGAGTCCGGTGACGTAGGAGAGGTATCCGGGGACCAGCGGCAGCACGCACGGGGAAAGGAAGCTCACCAGGCCGGCGAGCGCGGCGATGAGTGCGCCGACGATCAGCGGTCCGTCGGTGACGGCGTGCGCGAGGCTCGTGCCCACTCCGGCCGCGGCGGTCACTGCTGCTGCCTCAGGATCGGGTCGACGATGGTGCGCAGATCGGGCGCGAGCAGCGGCCCGAGGTGTACGGCGGCGACCCTGCCGTTGCCGTCGATGACGATCGTGGACGGGATGGAGTTGGGCGGGTAGTTGCGGAAGGAGAGCGCGGTGCGGCCGTCGGGATCCCACAGGCTCGGGTAGGTCAGCGCCTTGTTGCGGATGAACGACGTGGCGAACTGCTTGTCGGCCTCCTTGACGTCCACGCCGAGCACCCGAAGCCCGCGCGAGGCGTCCTCCTTGTAGACCGTCTCCAGGTCGGGGGCCTCGACCCGGCAGGGCGCGCACCACGACCCCCAGAAGTTCAGCACCAGGATCTTGCCGCGGTAGTCGCGCAGCGACACCGTCTTCCCGTCGAGGGTCTGCCCGGAGAAGTCGGGAGCGGCCATGCGGGCGGCCACCGGGATCGCCTTGCCAGTGTCGGTCCCGGCCACGAACCGGAAGTCACCGCCCGCGGTCTGGTCCACGGCGTCGGCGCCGGTCGAGCAGGCCGCCAGGGAGGAGAGTGCACCGCCGGCCAGGGCCGTGCCGATCATCGCCGCAGCCAGGCGACGGCGTACGGCGACGGACATACGGGGGGCCTTTCCTGCGCGGTGGTGCGTCGTCGTCCAGTGTGACCACCGCGCTGTCGATCACGCGCCCGGGGTGGCCTCCGCCGGGGTCGGCCCGGCTGGTTCGGTGTATTCGATGCCCCGGATCTCGTCGTCGTCGTAGATCACGCTGGTCAGCGACGCCAGGCCGCATTCCCGGCGTTGCGGGTGGTGCCAGAGCCGCTTGCCCTCGAGCCGGCGCCGCAGTGTCCAGATCGGCAGTTGGTGGCTGACGCAGACCGCCTCGTGACCCTCGGCAGCCGCCCGCGCCGCGCCCACCGCCTCGAGCATCCGGGCGGCGATGTCGGCGTAGGGCTCGCCCCAGGACGGCCGGAACGGGTTGTAGAGCTTCGGCCAGTTGGCCGGGTGGCGCAGCGATCCGTCGCCCACGCCGAACTTCATCCCCTCGAAGGCGTTGGCCGGCTCGATCAGCCGGCCGTCCAGGGCGACATCGAGGCCGAACGCCGTCGCGATCGGCGCCGC
>DATAUG010000072.1:0-41409 GCA_036268355.1 Sporichthyaceae bacterium | reverse complement strand
TCTAGCCCGGTAGTAGACTGATAGCGCATCGGCTTCCTTTTTGCGTCGGGATTGCAGCGTGGTAACTCCAATCCTCCCGAGAAGGGGAGCCGATGTTCGTCTGGCACACCGTCAGATCTGGATTCTGCATAACCCACTGAGTCTCGCAATCGGGTTGCACCGATGGTATCCGCCCTTCGGGCCGACGCTTCGCGCTCGAACAGCCGTCGAATGGATGCGCCGCGGCGTCGGCATCGATGCCGAAGTGCGCACCGAGGACGGGCTGCCCAGGCTGGCGTTCACCGCCGCCTGAGCGCCGCGAACGAACTTCGTCAGCACGATCAGGGGTCATTGCTCAGCGCAGATTTGCCCGCTTGCCGCCCAACACGGCACTGACTATGACGCCCGAACGACCGTTACACACGGTATGTAAACCTGTTGCCGGTACCACCGGGCCGGGCATCCTGCCCGCATGCGTGAGCGTTCAGGCACGGCTGCCGGGCAGATCCGTTACCCAACGGTC
The DNA here is from genome assembly GCA_036268355.1 of Sporichthyaceae bacterium. Lineage (GTDB taxonomy): Bacteria > Actinomycetota > Actinomycetes > Sporichthyales > Sporichthyaceae > DASQPJ01. The sequence goes on along the minus strand of DATAUG010000072.1, from coordinate 40,907 downwards.
CCCCTGGGCCTGTCGGTCGGTGGCGCCTGCGACACCCGCTTTGCAGGCGTGGAAGAAGAGTTCAAGCGCAATTTCCGGGAGCACTCCGAGGTCGGTGCCTCGGTCTGCGTGCGGGTCGGCGGTGCCACCGTGGTCGACCTCTGGGGCGGGATCGCCGACCCCGACACCGGTCGGGCCTGGGGACTCGACACAGTCGGCGTGATTTTCTCGGCGACCCTGGGCGCAGCGGCGACCTGCGTGCATCTGCTGGCCGGTCGCGGGGAGATCGATCTCGAACGGCCGGTCGCGGCGTACTGGCCCGAGTTCGCACGCAAGGGCAAGGATCAGATCACAATCCACGATCTGCTGGCACACCGGTCCGGGGTATCGGCGGTCCGGGAGCCGCTGCCCGAAGGCGCATTCTTCGACCCGGAGTTGATGGCCGACCTGATCGCCGCTGAGGCGCCGTTCTTCCCGCCCGGCCAACAGCACGGCTTCACCGGAATTTGTTTCGGCTACGTCCTCGATGCACTGATCCGTCGCACCGACGGCCGCTCGCTCGGCCGGTACTTCGCCGACGAGCTGGCCGGGCCGCTCGGGTTGGACTTCTGGATCGGCAGCCCGCCGCAGGTGGAAGGGCGGATCGCGCCGATGCTGCTTCCGGAGATGGACCCGGTCACCGCCGCGGAATTCTTTCTCCTCAGCACCGATCACGACTCGGTGCCCGGCCTGGTGTTGGGCAACTCGGGCGGTTATCTGAGCCCCGGGCCGCGCAACTTCGACTGCCGCGAGGGACATGCGGCGCAGATCCCGTCGACCGGCGGGATCACCAACGCCCGGGGTCTGGCCGCACTGTACGAGCCGCTCGCCTTCCCGGGTGTCGACCACCACGGGGTTTGCTTCGACGCCGAGGCAGTGGCCTGGCTCTCGACCGCTCACTCGGCCGGGTACGACCACACCTTGCGCCACAACACCCGTTACGGGTTGGGGTACATGCTGGCCGTCGACAACCGGTGGCGCCCGCCGCGGCAACGCGACTCCCTGCTGATCGGCCCGCACGCCTTCGGCCACACCGGATTCGGCGGCACCGTCGGTTTCGCCGACCCGACGCACGGGCTCTCGTTCGGTTACACGATGAACCGCATGTCATCGGCGCTGAGCATCGGCGGCCGTGCCCAGCGCCTCATCGACGCCACCTATCGGTCCCTTGGATCTCTCGATGAGGGAGAAAGCGATGATCAGCTACCTGGCGGCGCAGAGGGGACCGGCTCCCCGTGTCCGGCGTTCAGCGGGTCGCGGAATCCGTTGAGCGCATCATGGCCCCACTTGCCCTCGAGCGCGACGAGTTGGGGACCGAACTCGTGCGCGACCTGATCGAGGATCGGGTTGGCGAGGCGGGGGTCCTTGCAGTCCTTCGGCGGCCCGTGGGTGCCGAGAATCTTCAACATTTTGTCATCGAGGTGGGGGTCGCTCGGCGACCCGTCCTTGAGGAGCTTCACGACCCCCTTGTAGATCCTCACGTACTCGTCACGGCACGAGGCGCTCTTGGACTCCTTGCCGCAGCCCACCAGCAACGCGAGGGTGACGGCGGCGAGGCCGACGATCGTCGAGCGGCGGTTCATGGCGGGCTCCCGGGTCGCCCGCGGCATCGACGCGGGCCCGTCGCGATGACGAGCTGTCAGTTCCGTTGTGCCGCCGCAAGGGTGGACGCGTGACTTCGGGTCAGGTGGGTACGTTCTCCGGCGTCGTCACCCCCGATCACGGCCGGCGCGCGAGCCGCTGGGGATGAGGTACCCGGCGACTGCCTGTCAGCTGGTGACCCTGGGCAGGTCGGCGCAGGCCAGCTTCGGCGGACTGGCCTCATCCACCAAGGCCCCCGCTTTCCGCTTGAGATGGAGCACGACGGACTTGGCGCGCGGTCCCGCGGCGAACGAGCTGCTGGTCGTCGCGGTGCCCGCACCTTTTTTGGTGACCGCGATCGGCGTCAGCCAGATCGCGTTCGGGGGCGCGTCGGGCCCCGTCGGGTCGAACAGGAATGGACCGCTGCCCTCGTTGATGAAGCAGGACGTGGAATGCACATCGGCGATGTAGACGGCTTTCGGGTCCAGCCCGCTCACGGAGATGCTGGTCGTCGTCGCATGCGTGGTGACGACCATGGCGGCTATGCCGCCGATCGGCCCGGTCCCCTCCGGGGCGTCCTTCACGTTGGCGAACTCGCCGAGGTAATCGAAGCCGGGGCGCGCCGGAATACTGAACGCTCCTGGTCCCAGGTTCGGGTGCTCGGCCGGCGCGGATGCCGCGGCCGCATTGCCCACACCGCCACCCGTGACCCCGACCACCGCCAAGGCCGCTGCCGCGGTGCCCGCCCACCGTGCCCGTCCACCGGTCCATCGCGTCCCGGTCGCCTGCTTGGTACGCATTGGTTGCTCCTAGATCGCGTTGAAGTGACCAGCACTGTTGTTGTGTCCGATGTCCGATGTCCGCCGGTCCCACCGGGCCCGACGGGAATCATGGCTACGCGACCTACGGTTTGGGCTTTGCCGCGGGCGCCTTGGTGGGCTTTGATGCGGGCGCCTTGGTAGGCGGTGACGCGGCCGCCGTGGTGGGCGCCGTGGTGGGCGCCGTGGTGGGCGCTGACGCGGGTGCCACGGTGGGCGGCGGCGACTCCTTCTCCGCCTTCTTCTTGGCTATCTGCTTGTCGGAGAACTTGATGAAGTCCGTCCAGCTCGCCTCAGCGCCGGTGTGACCGGCGAGCGCGGTCAGCACGATCGAGGCCATCGCGATCGAGGCGACCAAGCTGCCCAGCCCGAGATTCACCCCCGGGGGCAGGTTCGGGATACGGCTGACCCACCAGGCGAGCACGGCCATCGGGGCGAGCGCCACCATGATCCAGAGCAAGGCCTTGCCGAGGGTCTCGTGGTTGAACCCCGGCGTATCGGTGTCGCCCTCGACCCGGTACCGGCTCTCCAAGTCCCAGCCGGCCCGCACGGTGACGAAGGTGAGCGCGAGCATCGCCACGTCGAGGATCGCCACCCACCCGGCCCACCGCTTCCGCCAGGTCGGCCGCAGGAAGACCGCGATCGTCACCAGCGCGACAAACGGCACCAGCACGACCGTGAAGTGGAGCACCAGTATGTGCGTGGGAAGGCCCAAGAACTTGTCGAACAATTCGGGCTCCTGACATCCTCGCCGCAGCGCTCAAGGCCAGGCTCGGCGAGACCTGGTGAATCGGGATGGAACCGGGGGTCGGGAGAATCCGCTCAGGTCACCGAGACGTTGCCACCGGAGACGGTGACCTGCCTGGGCGGCAGGTCGACGGTGGCCGGGGGATGTACCACGGATCCGTCGGTGATGGAGTACTTGGCGCCGTGGCAGGCACAGTTGATGGTGCCGCCCTTGACCTCGGCGAGGAGGCACTTCTGGTGGGTGCACATCGCGTCGAACGCCTTGTACACCCCCGCCGTCGGCTGGGTGACCACGACCTTCGCCTTGTCGTAGATCACGCCACCGCCGACCGGGATCGCACTCGCGGGCCCGAGCGGAGCGCCCGCCCTCCTGCCGGTGCCGGCCGGTGCGGCCGCGGCCCCCGCCAACGCGCCACCGATCCCCACCGCGCCCAGCGTCAGAGCGCCCCGCAGCACGGCACGCCGGGCGTATCCGGATTCGAGGGCATCACCGCGGGCATCGACGGCACTGTCGGGGCTCCGATCGTGGATCATGGCGAATCCTTCGGGTCTCGGTGGGCCTCAAGTGGCAGGACTTTGCAGGAGTACCGGGTCTTCAGGGGCAGCCCGGCCGACAAGCGTCGGGATGTTTCACGGCACCGGCCTGGCCCGGCTGGTCCGGTGACCAGACCTTCCATTCGTTGTTCGTGATCGTCTGGCCGTACATGTCGGTGGCCCCGTCGACCTGCCACTCCAGCGTGTCGGTGGAACAGCGCGGGTCGTTCAGGCCGATTGCTGCTCCGTCGCACCGCCCACTTGTCGGATGCAGGCCGCGGTCCAACACCGTCCGCACCGTGCGGTTGCCGTCGAGCATCTTGAACGCGACTGCAATGTGGGTGTGCGGGATGACCCAGTAGTAGTGCGGGGCCTGGAACTGCTCCACTTTCAGCTTGGCCGGATCCATCGGGTTGCTGAAGGTCGTATCGACAGTGCCCGGGTCGACCACCTTCACCTTCACGATGCTCAGGGCCGGCCCGCCGGACGGTTTGGACGGTAAACCGGGGACCGTCGACGTTGCGACAGCCGTCGGCATTGCGGCAGGGAGGAACACGGCAGCGGTGAGCGCCGACGCGCCGATGACGGCCCGGGAGCGCTTCTTGCGCCCGCCGATAACACCGCTGTGCCGGACGACGGGGTGGTTGGGCATGGCAGTCCTTTCCAAAAGGGTTCGCGCGGTCGCCCAGATCCGGCCCAGGGCCGGTGGTTGCGGAAACCGATGAACATCGAGGCCCACCGGACGCTGGGTTATTCGGAGAGCACCGTCACGGTGTTGCTGTCCTGGTTGACGACGTAAGTCTTGTTGGTGTTCGGGTTGACGGCGATCGCGAGCGGGGTGGTCCCGGCCATGATGGTGGTGACGGTGTTCGTCGCCCCGTCCAGCTCTTCGATAACGCCGGTTATCTCCCTGTCGTCGCCGACGTTGTTACCCCGGTACAGTGAGAAGAGGGGGAAGTAGATCTTGTTGGTGATCGGGTTGATCGCAATATCGTGCGGCTTCCCCGGGAGGTCGCCGATGGTGATGACCTTTTTCGTCACCCCGTCGACCACCGATATGGCCTTGCTGGTCATGTCCGCGACGTAGACCTTGTTGGTGATCGGGTTGACCGCCACCACGAGCGGGTCCTGAACGTCCTCTATGTGTACGGAGCTGGTCTTGTTCGTCTTCCCGTCTATCACCGTCAGCTCGTTGGTGGTGAAGTCGGTGACGTAAATCGTGTTGGTGATCGGGTTGACCGCCGCCCCGGTCGGGGTGGACCCGGTGGGCACGATGGTGAATTTGTTCGTCTTCCCGTCGACCACCGCGACGGTGTTGGACTGGGGGCCGGTGACGTAGATCTGGTTGGTGACCTCGTTGACCTTAACGTCGTACGGGGACATCACCCCCGACTCCAGCGGGGCTCGCCCATCCGGCCGGAAGTGCGCGGTGGCGTCGACTTTGTTCGTCTTCCCGTCGATCACCGACAGGGAGTTGGTGCCGTTGTTGACGACGTAGATCTTGTTGGTCTTCTCGTTGACCGCCACGAAGCCCGGTTGTACCTCGACGGTCACCGTGGTGGTCTTGTTCGTCTTCCCGTCGATCACCGTCACGGTGCCGGGATCATTGGCGTTCGGGGCGTCCAGGTTCTGGTTGGAGACGTAGATCTTGTTGGTGACCGGGTTGATCGCCACCGCGTTCGGCATCGGCCCGGCGGGCACGGTGGTGGTTTTGTTCGTCTTCCCGTCGATCACCGTCACGTTGTTGCTTCTGATGTTGGCGACGTAGATCTTGTTGGTCTTCGGGTTGACCGCCAGCGCGGACGGTCCGTTCCCGACGGGGACGTCGACCGTATTTGTGACGGCGTACGCCGGCACAGCGGCGGAGGGGCCGGAGCACGGCGGCCATTGACAGGTGCGGGCCGGGGGGCTCAACGGGGCCAGCAGGGCCTTCACGGCCGACAGAGCGCCGGCGGGGTCGGCGGGGTCGGCGAACGTTTCCGGGGGCCCGGCGGGCGAGTCGTCGGCCCTCGCCGTGCCCAAACCCGTGCAGGTGGCTACGACCAGTGCGCAGGCCACCGCAGTGGGGGCCTTGCGTCGTGGCCGGCCACCGATCCGCTGGCTGATGGTCTCCCGCTTCGGCGGCATCGATCCTCCTAGATCCAGCTAAACCTAATGAATACTGATTATATGCTGATAGATCACCCTAAATCCAGGTTAAACCAGTGGCTGCTGGTTGTATCCGCGGTCACATCCGCCGGGCCGACCAGGGGCGGACCGGATGTCGGTCCCAATCGCCACGGTCGGGCCGGGCAGAGCCGCGGAGGCCGCAATGAACCTTGAGGAACTCAAGCCGGGAGTCCGACCGGCCGGGCTCCAACCCGACGAAGCCGGCTCCGCGCCGGCGGTGGACCGGCATGGTCACGACGCCCTCGGGCCGGCCTGATGAAGCTTGGCCACTGGTGAACGTGCTGGGCGGCTACGGCGCCCGCCTGGCCCGTGTGCGCATCGCCTTGCACCGTCGAGCTGCACGGTGTCGCGATCCGCGATCCGCGATCCGCGACCCGATGGACCCGCGGACCCTCGTGGGGGATGTTTTCCTCGCGGTCGGCGTGGAGTCGGCCATCGAGGGTGTCGAGTTCGCCGCCGCGGTGGGCGGGCTGGTGGTCATCCAGGACGAGGTGGCGCGGGTCGTCGCCTGCTCCAGCCTCACGGAGTACGCGGATCCGGTGCGGGTGGCGGTCATTCTCGAGCGCCGGGTACCCGACCACGTGCGCGGGCTGTACGAACGGTGGGGCGTCTACGCCCACCTCGCGACATCGGACAAGCCGCTGTTCGTCCCGCCGCACACCGATTCACAAGTTCAACGGCCGTACGGTCGCCGCTGTACGGGCCGGGAACGATCTCCTGGGATCGATCTGGGTCGAAAGCACGACCCTGCTCAGCGATGCGCAGAACATCGCGTTGGAGGACGGTGCCTGTCGGCGAGACCGTGTACCGGATTCTGCCGGGCGATGACCTCGGCCCGGCGCATCCCTGGGTGCGTACCCTCCGGGGCGCACTCTCCTTGCGATCTGGTCGTCAGCGCCGGGATCGGGAGGCGCCACGCTGGACGCGCTGCGCGCGCACGACGCGGCGCACGCCACGAATTACGTCGCGACATTGCGCGCATGGCTGGAAGCCCAGGGCGACCTCGTCGACGCCGGCCTCCGCGTGGCGGTGCATCCCAACACGATCCGATACCGCCTCCGCAAGATCACCGAATTGACGCGGCTGGACCTGACGGACCCTCGGCAGCGGCTCGCAATGCTGATTGATCTCGCGACGTCGGACGCCTGAACCTGAACTGGACAAACCGGAGGCACTTTATTCTCGTTATCGGCCAAGAGGTTCTGTGCCTCGCGCGCACGATAGGGGGAACTGACCGAAACAAATGGGGAACACGATGGGGGAACTGACCGAAACAAAGCAGGAACACGATGGGGGAACTGACCGAGACAAAGGGGGAATCCGTTGACCACTCCTCGTCCCCGTTCTGGCGGCGCCGTGCATCCGCCCGCGCGCCAGAAGCACGACATCGAGCCGCACCTGGTGCGCTCGTCCGAAGCGGCCCGGTTCCTCGGCATCGACACCGACACGCTCTGGGCTCTCGTCGAGGGCGGGCATCTGACGGTGGTGTACCTGCCGACCGGCGTCCAGCGTCGGTCGCCGCGGTTCCGCATCGACGACCTGAAAGCGGCGGTCGAGTCCTGGGCCGTCCACGCCCGAAACGAGCCGACGAAATGCGAAAGCGGCTCTTCCAACTTGAGGTGAAGGCTCCATAGCCGGTCGCCCATGAGCAGCATGCGGAGTCCCGCCCCGCCTACGACGGCCTCACCGCTGCTGGGAGGTCGTGTTCGGGGAGGGCATGTGGGCAGGGCCGCATGCGCTCAACATGGGCGGCAAGGACCACTCGTACCGCTACTCGACCTACATGTGGAAGATCGTGGCCGTTTGACCTGCCCGGCAGGGGATCCCGACCCGCATACACCCGCACCGGTAGAGCACGGCCGGCCAATCGTTGCAACGTTCCCGCGAGCCCGCCCACGGGCCCCCTTCGTGCCGCCACGGCATGACTGTCCGGAAGCCCCGGAAGCCCCGGTCTACCCGGGCGACGATATTCCACCCGCATTCCACAAGGTGGGGTCTGGAGGTAGAACTGCTGGTCAGAAGGGCTCCCGCGACAGGACTTGAACCTGTAACCTACCGGTTAACAGCCGGACGCTCTGCCGAATTGAGCTACGCGGGATCGTCTTGCCGAGCCGAGGCCCGGCGGACCGGAGGTCAGCGTAGCGCACGCGGCTCCCACCGCCCGCGACACTTGCGCCAGGCGCGTCGGCTCAGGCCAGGTACTCCCGAAGCTCGGCTGCCGCCGGGCGGTGCCGGAGCTTCGCGAGCGTGTTGGCCTCGATCTGGCGTACCCGCTCCCGGGTTACCCCGAAGATCTGGCCGACCTCCTCGAGGGTGTGCGGGTTGCCGTCGTGCAGCCCGTAGCGCATCTTGACGACGCGCTTCTCCCGCTCCCCCAGGGTCTCCAGGATCGACTCCAGGTCCGAGCGCAGCATCGATACTGACGCAGCATCAGCAGGCGACGGTGCCTCGGAGTCCTCGATCAGATCGCCGAGTTCGGAGTCCTCGGCCTCGCCGATCGGCGTGTGCAACGACACCGGGTCCTGGGCGAACCGCAGAGCCTCGATGACCCGCTCGGTGGTCAGGTCCAGCTTGATCGCGATCTCCGCCGGAGTGGGCTCGCGGCCGGTTTCCTGGTGCAGGACCCGCTGCAGCCGGATGATCTTGTTGATCATCTCGACGACGTGCACCGGGACCCGGATGGTCCGGGCCTGGTCGGCCAGGGCGCGGGTGACGGCTTGCCGGATCCACCAGGTCGCGTAGGTGGAGAACTTGTAGCCCTTGGTGTAGTCGAACTTCTCGACAGCCCGGATCAGGCCCAGGTTGCCTTCCTGGACGAGGTCCAGGAAGGGCAGGCCACGCCCGGCGTAACGCTTGGCGATCGACACCACCAGTCGCAGGTTTGCCTCGATCAACTGGCGTTTCGCACGCGCACCGTCGTGCTCGATGATCAGCAACTCGCTGTGCAGGGTGGCATCCATAACCGGTTCGGTGGCCAGCTTCTCGGCGGCGAACACACCCGCTTCGATACGCCGCGCCAGCTGCACCTCCTCGACGGCAGACAGCAGGCGGACGCGGCCGATCTCGCGCAGATAGTGGCGAACCAGGTCGGTGGCCACGACAGCAACCTCATGGACCGGGGCGGCGTCGTCGGCGTCGTCGTCCTCGGCCAGGTCGCCGGTGGATGGTTCGGTCGGTTCCACCGCCACGTCCTCCGGCACCGCTTCGTCGCCCGGCTCGGTCGCCTTGGCCCGGCCGGCCGGAGCCGGCACATTGCGCAGGAGTTCGCGGCCGCCGAGCAGCAGGTCGCCGGGCACGACTGCGGGATCGGGCCCGTTCTGCGCCATGATCCGGTCGAGTTCACGTGCGGTCCCGCCCGCGGCGACGCCGGCAACTGGACCGGCGTCTGCGGCACGAGACGACGTGGCGCGGGCCACGGCCACCCCCTCGGATACGAAGCCCTGCGGACGGGACTCAGTGTGTCCGCCGCGGTTGCGGGCCCGCCGGGACTTGACCAAACCCGGGGGGCGAACGATGTCGGTTTGCGGTGACCACGACCGATCTGTCCATCACCCGGACGGCCCTTCCCGTGACTGGGCCGAGCCGAACACCACCGAGTGGGCTCGCGAGCCTGTTCGTGCGCCGGAAGCCGTCGGAGCCGGTGGATGACGAGCGAGGATCAGAGGCCGTCGATCAACTGTTCCCGCAGGCCGCGGCGGAACTGCTCCAGTGCCACCAGTTCGCCGAACAGCGTGGTGTGCTCGGCCGCTCGTTCCACCGGGTTGACCCGTTGCAGTCGGCCCCGCAAGGTGTCGATCTGCCGGTTCACCGCGGCGACCTGCACCGTGGCCAACTGCTCGGCGGCGTATCGGCGATCCGGCTCGTAAGCAGCCAACGGCGGGTCCACCGCCAGCTCCGCGATGAGGGCGCGCACCACCTCGTCGCTCGCCTGCTCGCGGACCTGCGACACCCACTGCTCACCGCTGCCCCCCGTTGCCGTGCCGCCGGCGGCGACGATCGCGCTGTGGATCAACAGATGCGCCCGCGCACGGAATACCTCAGCCTCCAACGCATCGAAACGAGGGCCCAGCAGTTGCGGGAACTGGATGGCCAGCTTGACCAGTTCGCGTTCCACCTGCAGCGCAGGTTCGAGCAGGTCGGGGCGTTCCACCTCCCCGGCGGTGGCCTGCCGCGGCGCCGGGGAGCCGGTCTGACGGGGCGTCAGCTGTGTGGCACGCGCCCGGGTCGCCAACTCGGCCAGCACGGCGTCGACATCCATGCCGAGCCAGCCGGCCAGGCGTCGGCCGTACTCCTGACGCAACGCCCGGTCCCGAATTCCGAGCACCGCGGGGGCCGCTGCCTGCATCGCGGCCACTCGTCCCTCCGCCGTCTCCAGATCGTGTCGGCGCAACGTGCCCCGGATCGCGAACTCGAACAGCGGCACCCGGTTGGCGATCAGATCGCGGACCGCGGCGTCGCCCTTGCGCAGCCGCACGTCGCACGGGTCCAGCCCGTCCGGTTCGACGGCCACGAAGGTCTGGGTGGTGAATCGCTGATCCTGTTCGTCGTAGGCCTTGCGAGCGGCATTCTGGCCCGCGGCATCGCCGTCGAAGGTGAAGATCACCTCGCCGCGGAACTCGCTGGCGTCCATCAACAACCGTCGCAGGATCTTCACGTGCTCGACGCCGAACGCGGTTCCGCAGGTCGCCACCGCGGTCGGCACGCCGGCCAAGTGACAGGCCATCACATCGGTGTAGCCCTCGACGATCACCGCCTGCCCGCGTCGCTTGATGTCCTTCTTGGCCGCCTCGACCCCGTACAGCAACTGGCTCTTCTTGTAGATCGGCGTCTCCGGGGTGTTGACGTACTTCGCCTCGATCCGATCGTCGTCGAACAGTCGCCGCGCGCCGAAGCCGACGACGTCACCGGTCACGTCGTGAATCGGCCACACCAGCCGACCCATGAAACGATCCAGCAACCCGCGCGGACCCTCCCGGGCGAGTCCGGCCCCGACCAGCTCCGCATCACTGAACTGACGATCCCTCAGATGACGGACCAACGCGTCCCAGGACCGCGGGGCGAACCCGACGCCGAACTGCTGAGCTGCAGCCGCGTCGAATCCCCGCTGGGCCAGGAAGTCGCGTCCCGGAGAGGCCTCTGGGGATTCGGCCAGCAGACCGGCGTAGAACTCGGCGGCGGCGCCGTGCGCGGCCACCAGTCGGGCCCGCCCACCCTGTGGGCGGTGCGGAACCGCGCCGCCCTCCTCGTAACGCAGCGTAATCCCGGCTCGACCCGCCAGCCGCTCGATCGCCTCCGCGAAGCTCAGGTGGTCGGCCTTCATCACGAAGTCGATGACGTCGCCGCCCACCCCGCAGCCGAAGCAGTGGAAGTAGCCGCGAGCCGGGCTGACGTTGAACGAGGGGGTTTTCTCATCATGGAACGGGCAAAGCCCCTTCAACGAGCCCCCGCCGGCGTTGCGCAGGCCCACCTGGGCACCGACCACGTCGGCGATGGCCGATCGCTCCCGAACCAGGGCGATGTCCTCGTCCCTGATCCGCCCGGTAGCCACGGTGGGAGTCTACGAACAGCGCAGTACCGACAAATTCGAGAGGAGCCCTGATGTCGACCGAGCACGACGTGCTGATCGAGACCATGCACCACCAGCGCGCGCTGATGCAGCGCACCGCCAACGGGTTGACCGACGAGCAAGCCCGCACCCGCAGCACCGTCGGCAGCCTGTCGGTGGGCGGCATCATCAAGCACCTGATCCAGGTCAAGCGGCGTTGGTCGGACTTCGTCCTCAAGGGCCCCGAAGTGTTCGGCAGTTTCACCGCGGAGTCGTTCGCGGCCCACGAGGCCGGCCTGGTCATGACCCCCGACGATCGTCTCGCCGAGCTGCTCGCCGGCTATGAGGCCGCGGCCGCGGGTACCGATGACCGACTGCGCTCGTGGCCGACCTGTCGGTCGAGCAACCGCTGCCGGTCACGCCGTGGTGGCCCGCGGGCTCACGCTGGAGCGCACGCCGGGTGGCGCTGCACCTGATCGCGGAGACCGCCCAACACTGCGGCCACAGGCGATTGAGGCGAGCGGAGCGTGAGTAGCGAGCCCGCGAGCCACTCACAGCTCCCGAGCCGATTGAAGCCTGTTGACCGAAGGGAACACGCCGACATCATCCGTGAGGCCATCGACGGACGTAAGACGATGGGCTGATCGCCCTCAGGCTCGCCGGGTGGGCGCAATCTCATCGACGTCGAGACCCCGGTCGACCCCGTGCGGGCTGACCTGCTGTCCGCGTTCGAGTTGCAGGATCTTGCCGTCGAGCGCAACGGTGACCCTGTCCGGCTCGAACGACACCATGTCGCGTACCCGGCCGGCCTCCGGCCAGGCGTCGCGGTACGACCATGCCCCACGCGCCACACCGGCGACGTCGTAGTAGTCGGCCAGGCCCTTGTAGGGGCAGAACGTCTGCCCCTCCACCAGGGTCAGCGCGGTCTCGTCGAGGTCCGCACGCGGCACGTACCAACGTGGGGCGAAGCCGGATTCGTAGAGCACCGACGGAGCGGCGCTGTCGGCCACGACCCGGTCGCCGACCCGCGCAACCAGGCGGCGAGCGGTGGAGCGGATGTCGATGCGGTGGTACGCGTCGGCCGCGTGCCCGACGATCCGCTCCTCCTCCTCGTAGAAGGCGTCCATCGCGCGCCAGGCGAACGCCACGCGACCGCTCAGCTCATCGGCGTGCTTCGGCAGGGCGATGTGCTGCCAGGCGCCGCGTGCCGCGCTACGCCCGCCGGCCTCGACGGTGAACCATGACGTGGCGCCGAGGTCGCGGTGGTTCGTAAGGGTCTCTGTCGGCTGCAACACCCCCGGGCTGATGTCGCCGATCGGGAAGTAGGCAACCGGGTAACGACCCGGTTCGTGAAGCAGCCAGACGTCCTCGCTGTCGGCGATCCACTCACCACCCAAGCGCACCCGCATTCGCCGCCGCAACGGCTCGGCGAACAGCAGGCGTTCCGGCAGCGGATCGGGCACCAGGAAACGCCCTGGTGCGCCGGGCGCGAGCGGCCCCTGTTGCCACGACAGACCCATCGTCGCTTCCCTTCGGCACTCGGCGAATCGGCACTTCGGCGAATCGGCAGGATCGGCACAAGTCGCCGATCGCGCGGTACAGCAATCGTCGTCCCTTCCGAATTCCCCCGCCGTTCGGACTGCGTCGAAGCCTCGACCCGTCGTTCAGTTGCGCCGCAGGGGCATGCCGAGCAACACCCCCGGCGCCGGGGCCTCGGCCGGACGCGCCTGTGCGGCCTCCCAGGCGTCGCCGGCACGGGTCCGCCTCGGCGACGTGACACCTGTGTCGGCCACCAGGTGGTGGGGGGCCGCATAGGTGATCTCCGCTGTCACGAAGTCGCCGGGCCGCGGCAGCGGGCGCCCCGCCGACGGTCGGAAGTGCACCAGGCGGTTGTCGCCGGCACGGCCGGTCATCCGAGCCGTGTCGACATCCTTCCGACCCTCACCGGCGGCCACCAGCACCTCGACCGCCCGACCGACCTGCAGCTTCGCCTCGTCCCAGGAGATTTGTTCCTGCAGGGCCACCAGGCGTCGGTAGCGGTCCTGCACGAGCGCCGCCGGCACCTGTTCGGGCAGGTCGGCCGCAGGTGTGCCGGGGCGTTTGGAGTACTGGAACGTGAACGCCGACGCGAACCGGGCCGCGCCCACGACTTCCAGCGTGGCCTGGAAATCGGCCTCGGTCTCGCCGGGGAATCCCACGATGATGTCCGTCGTGATCGCCGCCTCCGGCATCGCCGCGCGAACGCCGTCGATGATGCCCAAGTACCGCTCGGCGCGGTACGAACGTCGCATCGCCCGCAGAATCCGATCGGAACCGGACTGCAGCGGCATGTGCAACGCGGGCATCACGTTCGGCGTCTCGGCCATCGCGGCGATGACGTCGTCGGTGAAGTAAGCCGGGTGGGGCGAGGTGAACCTGACCCGCTCCAGGCCATCGACGTGCCCGCATGCCCGCAACAGCTTCCCGAAGGCCTGTCGGTCGCCGAACTCGACCCCGTAGGAGTTCACGTTCTGCCCGAGCAGCGTCACCTCGACGACACCCTCGGCCACCAGCGCCTCGACCTCGGCCAGAATGTCGCCGGGCCGGCGGTCCTTCTCGGTCCCGCGCAACGCCGGGACGATGCAGAACGTGCAGGTGTTGTTGCACCCCACGGAGATCGCCACCCAGGCCGCGTAAGCGCTGTCGCGCCGGGTCGGCAACGTCGAGGGGAAGACCTCGAGCGACTCGAGGATTTCCACCTGAGCCTCCTGCAGCACCCGCGCCCGGTCCAGCAGAGCCGGCAGCGAACCGACGTTGTGGGTGCCGAACACGACGTCGACCCAGGGCGCGCGGCGCACGATCTCCGACCGGTCCTTCTGCGCCAGGCAACCGCCCACCGCGATCTGCATGCCCGGCCGCGCTGCCTTCACCGAAGCCACATGACCGAGGTTGCCGTACAGCCGATTGTCGGCGTTCTCCCGCACCGCGCAGGTATTGTAGACCATCACGTCGGGAATTTCGTCGTCGTCCACCCGCCGATACCCGGCCGCCTCCAGCGACCCGGCAAGGCGTTCGGAGTCGTGCACGTTCATCTGGCAGCCGTATGTGCGCACCTGGTAGGTGCGTGCACTCGTCGACGGCGCCGTTGTCGGTGACACGCCGCTCAGAGTACGACCCACCGGGCGGTGACCCTCATTCGTCGTCCGGGGCGAAGCCGGACAGATCGGGATGATCCGCCACCCAGCCCTCGTGCTTTCTGCCTTCCTGTGCTCCCTCCTGCGCTGCGCCCTCCGCCTCGCCCTCCAGCACCTCGCGGATCACCCGGTAGCTCAGCTCCGGCGAGTAGCCCTTGCGCGCCAGCACAGCGGCCGCTCGCCGGAACCGCACGGTGACGTCGAGGCCACGGGTGGCCGCCAACCGCCGCGCGGCAAGTTCGCGCGCCGTCGCGGCCTCGCGATCCGGCTCCAGCTCCGCCAAGGCCGTAGCCACCAAAGGCTCGGCCACCCCACGCGTTCGCAACTCGTGGCCCAACGCCCGCCGGGCCAGGCCACGGCCGGTGTGCCGACTGTTCACCCAGGCCGCGGCGAAGGCCGCGTCGTCGATCAGACCGACCTCGCTCAGCCTGCTCAGGACCCGATTCGCGGTCTCCTCCGCGACGCCCCGTCGGGCCATCGTCCCGGCCAACTGGGCGGCGGTCCGTGGCCCGACGGTCAATTGGCGCAGGCAGACGTCGCGGGCGCGGGCCTCCTCGTCCACGCCGGAAGACATCCGACGATCAGAAATCCGTCGGGGTGGCGCTGCCCGGATCGGAATCGCGGTCGACCTGAGCGCCGATGCCCAACTTCTCCTTGATCTTCTTCTCGAGCTCGTCGGCCAGGTCTGGGTTGTCGCGCAGGAAGTTCCGGGCGTTCTCCTTGCCCTGGCCGAGTTGATCGCCCTCGTACGTGTACCAGGCACCGGACTTGCGCACGAAACCCTGCTCGACACCCATGTCGATCAGGCCGCCCTCGCGGCTGATCCCGTGCCCGTAGATCATGTCGAACTCGGCCTGTTTGAACGGCGCGGCCATCTTGTTCTTCACGACCTTCACCCGGGTACGTGACCCGACCGCGTCCGAGCCGTCCTTGAGAGTCTCGATGCGCCGGACGTCCAACCGGATCGAGGCGTAGAACTTCAGCGCCCGACCACCGGTGGTGGTCTCGGGTGAGCCGAACATCACACCGATCTTCTCGCGCAACTGGTTGATGAAGATCGCTGTCGTATTGGTGTTGCTCAGCGCACCGGTGATCTTGCGCAATGCCTGGCTCATCAGGCGGGCCTGCAGCCCCACGTGGCTGTCGCCCATCTCGCCCTCGATCTCCGCGCGAGGCACCAGCGCGGCCACCGAGTCGATGACGATGACGTCGATCGCGCCGGAGCGGATCAGCATGTCGGCGATCTCCAACGCCTGCTCACCGTTGTCCGGTTGGGAGACCAGCAGCGAGTCGGTGTCGACACCGAGCTTGGCCGCGTAATCCGGGTCGAGGGCATGCTCGGCGTCGATGAACGCGGCCACCCCGCCGAGGCGTTGGGCGCTGGCCACCGCGTGCAGCGCGACCGTGGTCTTGCCGGAGGACTCCGGGCCGAAGATCTCCACGACCCGACCGCGTGGCAACCCACCGATGCCCAACGCCACGTCCAGCGCTATCGATCCGGTGGGGATCACCTCGACGGGGGCGCGCGCGTCGTCCCCCAGGCGCATCACCGAGCCCTTGCCGAACTGCCGCTCGATCTGCGCGAGCGCCGAGCCGAGGGCCTTGTCGCGGTCCGCCGCTGGAGGAGCCATTTCCCCACCTGTCCGTGTTGTCGGGCGCGCACCGTGGTGCGCTTGGTTGTCGTCACCGGACGTTAGGTGGGGGGTCCGACAATTTTCGTCGGCCGCCCGCCGGCACTCCTCAACCTAGGTCGAACACTCGTTCGATCCTAGCCGACACACCGGGCGGTCGAACTCAGAACTTCGAGGCCGGCCAATCCATCGCCGCACACACCGCGCGCCAGACGATCTTGGCGTCCATGCCGTCGCCCAGCGCCTGCTCGACCGTCCGCCCGCCCAATTCGGCCAGCACGAAGTCGCGGGCGAACGAGTCGGCATAAACCGGCCCGAACTCGGCATGCATCCGGGACCAGAAGTCGGTCAACCGCACGGCCGGCCCATTCGGAAGCGGGACAGGACGCACAAACCGCCCCCCGAACAGGTCGGAGGGCGGTCGAGGACGGACATCAGGCCGGGGCGGGCAACGCCTCGGCCTCCACCAGGCGCTTGATGGTCGCGTCCCAACCGTGGCTCGGCTGATCGCTCGCGAGCTGCTCGAGCTCCGCCCGGATCTTCGCCCCGTGACCGGCCGCGGCCAACACCCGGATCTCCTCGACGAACGCGTCGGAATTGGTCTTCAGGTTCGGGGTCCGCCCCGTGGTGATGTTCCGGACGTAGGCGTTGCGCCCGGCGTTGAGGGGGATCACGTATTTGACCTCGCCCAGCGCGCTGACGCCACCCGCTGCCGCTCCGGCGCCGGCGCGGACTGACGCGCGTGAGGTTTTGGACTGCTTGCTACCGGCCACCACAACTCCCACAGAACCCGAACTCGAACGCGTCCGGAGCCCCCGGCGCGCCCCCGATGGTACCCGTCGCGAGACCCGCGTCACTCAGTCGCACAGGATCCGATCCAGGCGTCGTGTCGCGACCGTGATGCCCAGCAGCGCCAGGAAACCCAGCACGGCCACGTGCCAGAGCAACCCCGGCCCGACCACTCCGGTCGTCAGGCCGCGAGTCACCACCACCCCGTGATAGAGCGGGCTGAGCTCGACCAGCGGGCGCACCGCCCGCGGGCAACGGGCCAACGGGTAGAACGTGGCCGAGAACAGGAACATCGGCAGCAGGGCAACCGAGACCCATTCCAGGTCGCCCAGATGCCGCACGAAAGTGGTCGCCGCGGCCCCGAGCGAGGCGAACGCCAGGCCGACCAGCCAGGCGGCCGGTACCGCGAGCACCGCCCACCAGGACCGGATCAGGCCGAGGGCAGCCATGCAGGCCACGAAGAAAGCCGCGTAGATCCCGCCGCGGACCGTGGCCGACGCGATCTCCCCCAACGCGATGTCCCGCGCGCCCAACGGGGTGGCCCGGACCGCCTGGAAGACCCGGGCGTGACGCAGCTTGTGGTACAGGTTGTAGGTCGAGTCCAGCACCGCGCCGTTCATGGCCGAGGTGGCCAACATGGCCGGGGCGAGGAAGACCTGATACGGGATTCCGCGCCCGTCCGGCCCGGACACCTGCCCCACCAGGTGCGACACCCCGACGGACAGCGACAGCAGGTAGAACAGCGGCTCGAAGAACCCCGAGACGTACGCCCACCAGCAGCGCCGCTGGTTGAGCAGGTTTCGTTCCATGACGTGCCACGCGCCGAACCGCGCGGGGCGCCCGGGCAGGGTTGCGGTCAACGGGTCAACGCCCGTCGGTACGCCCCGCGGGCCAGCAGGCAACCGGCGACCAGCCACAGCACGAGGTACCCCAGATGTCCGACGCCGGACAGGAATTGGGCCTGCCCCAGGCACAGCTCACGGCACAGCACCACCCCGTGCCACAGCGGCGTCAGGTAGGCCACGACGCGCAGCACGCCCGGCAGCTGGGAGACCGGGAAGAACACCCCGGAGAAGAGGAACAGCGGGATCACCACGAAGCGCTGCAGCGCCGCGTTGGCCTGGTCGTGGCTGCGGCCGACGCTGAACGCGGCCGCCGGTGCCGCATGGGCCAGCGCACACAGCAGCGCGACCGGCCAGGCCCAAACCGCCATCGGCGAATCCAGGGCACCGAACAGGCCGGCCACGATCAGGAAGGCACCGGCGCCGAGCCCGGCCCGCAACCCGGCGAACAACAGGTGGCCGGCCATCACCGCACCCGGCCGCAGCGGGGTGGCAACCATCGCCACGTATGACCGCGTCCAGCGAACCGCGTTGCCGACCGGCCAAGTGCTCTCGCCGACCGCGGTCTGCATCGCGTTGGCCGCCAACAGGCCGGGAGCCAGGAACGCGAGATAACCGTGTCCGCCCAGGGCCGCGGCTGGTCCGCCCCGGTCGATCAGGCCGCCCAGGCCGAGGCCCATCGCCGCCAGATACAGCGCCGGGTTGACGAAGCTGATCAGCAACGAGACCCGCCACCAACGGCGGTACTGCACGAGCCAGTACAGGCAGGATCGGCCTGCCGGAGCGACCACGGCCCTCAGTCGTCCACAACCGGACGACCGGTCGGTCGCCGGAGGCGACAGGGTGACCATCAGTCCACCAGCGTCCGGCCGGTGAGCCGCAGAAACACGTCCTCCAACCCGGAACGACGCACCAACACCCCGGCCGCGACCGGATGACGCCGGGCCGCCGACGCCGCGATCGTGTCGCCGTCGTCGCCGTAGAGCAGCACCCGGTCGGCAACCCGCTCGACCCGGGCGGCCAGATCCGCGTACGCCTCGGCCGCGGGCACCTCACCGGCGAACCGAAGCTCGACCACCTCGCGCGAGCTGTAGCGGTCGATCAACTCGCGCGGCGACCCCTCGGCCACGATGAGCCCGCCGTCCAGCACCACCAGCCGGTCGCAGAGCTGCTCGGCCTCGTCCATGTAATGGGTCGTCAGAACCAGGGTGACGCCGTCGCGCTTGAGCCGGAACAGCCGTTCCCACACCGAGTGCCGGGCCTGCGGGTCCAGCCCGGTGGTCGGCTCGTCGAGCAGCAGCACCTCCGGGGAGTTGACCAGCGACCGGGCGATCGTCAGCCGCCGCTTCATCCCTCCGGACAACGTCTGGACCCGGGCGTCGGCCTTGTCGGACAGCTGGACGAACTCCAGCAGGGCGCCGGCCCGGGCGCGCGCGGCGACCCAGCCGATTCCGAAGTACCGGGCGTAGACGAGCAGGTTCTCGCGGACGGTCAGGTCGTTGTCGAGCGTGTCCTCCTGCGGCACCACCCCCAGCCGGGCGCGGATCCGGGGACCGTCGGCCACCGGGTCCTGGCCGAACACGCGCAACACCCCCGAAGTCGGCGGGGAGACGCACTGGATCATCCGCATGGTCGAGCTCTTCCCCGCCCCGTTGGGGCCGAGGAAGCCGAACGACTCACCTGCCGGGATGTCGAAGTCGATCCCGGCGACGGCCGTGAACGACCCGTAGGCCTTGGTCAGCCCGCGCGCCGTGATCAACGCGGGGGGCGCCACGGCCGCCTGCGCCCGCGCGCCGGCCTCCCCCACCTGTGTGCCGCTCATTGGGTGGCACGGTACCCGGCGCCGTCCCACGAAGTGGGGTTGAACCGGTAGCGGGAAAGTGTCGATTGTCACCGCTTACGCCCGCCGAGAGGGCTCGCTCACCGATCCGGGGAGGCCGCCGACAAGGCC
Source organism: Sporichthyaceae bacterium (assembly GCA_036268355.1). GTDB lineage: Bacteria > Actinomycetota > Actinomycetes > Sporichthyales > Sporichthyaceae > DASQPJ01. The sequence goes on along the minus strand of DATAUG010000072.1, from coordinate 21,109 downwards.
TGCCCCGCGGGCGCACCGGAAAGTGTCGGACCGGCGATGCAGGATAAGGATGTGACCGAGACCGACCCCGGCTTCGACGCCGCCCTCGACCGTTTCGCCCCGGCGACCCGGGCGTGGTTCCGGGGTGCGTTCCTCGCGCCCACCGCGGCACAGGTCGGTGCCTGGGCGCAGATCGCCGCCGGTCGGCACGCCTTGGTCGTCGCCCCGACCGGCTCCGGCAAGACCCTGGCGGCGTTCCTGGCCGCCTTGGACGGCCTGACCAGCCGACCGGTGCCCACCGAGCGGAACCTGCGGTGCCGCGTGCTCTACGTGTCACCGTTGAAGGCGCTGGCGGTCGACGTCGAGCGCAACCTGCGGGCCCCGCTGGCGGGCATCCGGCAGGCCGCGATCCGGCTGGGCCTGCCGGAGCCACAGGTCGAGGTGGGGATGCGCACCGGCGACACGTCGGCGGCGGACCGACGGCGGCAGCTCACCCGGCCGCCGGACATCCTGATCACCACCCCGGAGTCGTTGTTCCTGCTGCTGACCTCGCAGGCCCGCGAGTCGTTGGCGGGCATCGAGACGGTGATCGTCGACGAGGTCCATGCGGTCGCGGGCACCAAACGCGGTGCACACCTCATGCTGTCGCTGGAGCGGCTGGACGCGCTGCTGGGCCGACCCGCGCAACGTGTCGGCCTGTCCGCGACGGTGCGGCCGGTCGAGGAGGTGGCTCGGTTCCTGGGCGGCGCGGCGCAGGTCGCCATCGTGCGGCCGCCGGCGGACAAGACCGTGGAGGTCTCGGTGGTCGTCCCGGTCCCGGACATGAGCGACCTGACGACAACCCGATCGGGCCCGGAGGGGCCGGTGGTCAACTCGATCTGGCCGCACGTCGAGGAGCGCATCCATGACCTCATCGCCGCCCACCGCTCGACGATTGTGTTCGCCAACTCGCGGCGGCTCGCGGAGCGGTTGACCCAACGGTTGAACGAAATCGCCGCGGAACGCGCCGGGGAGAAGCTGCCTGACGCCCGGTCAGTTCAACCGGCGCAGCTGATGGCGGCCTCGGGAGCTTCCCGGGGCGCACCGGTTGTGCTGGCGCGCGCCCATCACGGCTCGGTGTCCAAGGAGCAGCGGGCGAGCACCGAGGAGGAGCTGAAGTCCGGTCGGCTGCCCGCGGTGGTGGCCACCTCCAGCCTCGAACTCGGCATCGACATGGGCGCGGTCGACCTGGTCGTGCAGGTCGAGTCGCCGCCCTCGGTGGCGTCCGGGCTGCAGCGCATCGGCCGGGCCGGACACCACGTCGGGGCGGTCAGCCGGGGCGTGATGTTCCCCAAGCACCGGGGCGACCTGGTGCCCGCCGCCGTGACGGCGGAACGGATGGCCGCCGGTCTGATCGAGGCGATCCGGGTGCCCCGCAATCCGTTGGACGTGCTCGCGCAACACCTGGTCGCGATGGTCGCGATGGACGACTGGGACGTCGACGCCGCGCTGGCGTTGGTCACCCGGGCCGCGTCGTTCGCGACGCTGCCGCGCAGTTCCTTCGACGCGGTGCTGGACATGCTGGCCGGGCGTTACCCGTCCGACGCGTTCGCCGAGCTGCGTCCTCGTCTGGTGTGGGACCGGGTCGGCGGCGTGCTGCGGTCCCGTCCGGGTGCCCAGCGGCTGGCCGTCACCAGCGGCGGGACGATCCCCGACCGCGGCCTGTTCGGGGTGTTCCTGGTCGGCGACAAAGCCCCGCGGGTCGGCGAGCTCGACGAGGAGATGGTCTACGAGTCGCGGGTGGGCGACGTGTTCACGCTGGGTTCCTCGACCTGGCGGATCGAGGACATCACCCACGACCGGGTGCTGGTCTCGCCCGCCCCGGGCCAACCGGGCAGGCTGCCGTTCTGGAAGGGCGACCAACCCGGTCGGCCGGTCGAGTTGGGTCGGGCGCTCGGCGCTTTTCAGCGCGAGCTCGCCCGGCTGCCCACGACGGCGGCGCAGGCCAGGCTGCGCGACTGCGGCCTGGACGAGTGGGCGAGCGCCAACCTGCTCGCCTACCTGGACGAGCAACGGGCGGCGACCGGCCACGTCCCGGACGATCGGACGATCGTCGTGGAGCGATTCCGCGACGAGCTGGGCGACTGGCGGTTCTGCGTGCACTCACCGTTCGGGGCGCAGGTCCACGCGCCGTGGGCGTTGGCCCTGTCCGCCCGCCTGCGGCAGCAGTTCGGGATCGACGTGCAGGCCATGCACGCCGACGACGGGATCGTGCTGCGCCTGCCCGACTTCGATGAACTGCCCGCCGGCGAAACGCTGTCGGCGGTGCTCGAGCCGGAGGACGTGGCGGACACGGTCACCGCCGAGCTCAGTGGCTCGGCGCTGTTCGCGGCGCGCTTCCGCGAGTGCGCCGCGCGCGCCCTGCTGCTGCCGCGCCGCGACCCAGGGCGCCGTTCCCCGTTGTGGCAACAACGGCAACGTGCCGCCGCGCTCTTGTCGGTTGCCGCGCAGTATCCGACGTTCCCGATCCTGCTCGAGACGATGCGGGAGTGCCTGCAGGACGTTTTCGACGTCCCCGGCCTCACCGAGTTGATGACCGACATCCGTACCGGCAAGGTGCGGGTAGTCGAGGTCGAGACCACGGCCCCGTCCCCATTCGCCCGATCGTTGTTGTTCGGTTACGTCGCGACGTTCATCTACGAGGGCGACTCCCCGCTGGCCGAGCGGCGAGCGGCAGCGCTCGCGCTGGACTCCACCTTGTTGGCCGAACTGCTCGGTACCGCGGACCTACGGGAACTGCTCGACGCCGAGGCGGTCGAGCGGGTGGAGGCCGAGCTGCAACGCCTGGTGACGGATCGTCAGGTTCGTGACTTCGAGGGTGTCGCCGACCTGTTGCGTGGGCTCGGGCCGTTGACCACCGCGGAGGTTGCGGCACGCGGCGGCCGACCGGACTGGCTGGTCGAACTCGAAGCCGAGCGGCGCGCGATCCGGATACGCATCGCGGGCCTCGAGCACTGGGCGGCCGTCGAGGATGCGGGCCGACTCTCCGACGCGCTCGGGGTCGCTCTCCCGGTCGGGGTACCGGTGGCGTTCACCGAGCCGGTCGCAGATCCGTTGGGCGACCTGCTGTCCCGCTGGGCCCGTACCCACGGCCCGTTCACCACCACCGACGTGGCTGCCCGGTTCGGCCTCGGTGCCGCCGTGGTCCAGCACGGGCTGACCAGGTTGCAGACCGCGGGGCGCGTGGTGGCCGGGGAGTTTCGCCCCGGCAGCGCGGGTGCGGAATGGTGTGACACCGAGGTGCTGCGAAGACTGCGGCGGCGCTCGATCGCTCTGCTGCGCAAGGAGATCGAGCCGGTCGAACCGGTCGCGCTGGCCCGGTTCCTGCCCGCCTGGCAACACGTCGGGGCCGACTCGCTGCGCGGTGTCGACGGGTTGCTCCGGGTTGTCGATCAACTGCAGGGCGCCCCGGTACCGGCGTCGGCGTTGGAGAGCCTGGTCCTGCCGGTTCGGATCAGCGACTACAGCCCGGCACTGCTCGACGAGGTGACCGCGTCCGGGGAGGTTCTCTGGGCCGGACACGGTGCACTGCCCGGCGATGACGGATGGGTGTCGCTGCACCTGGCGGACCGGGCCGAACTGCTCCTCGCCCCGCCGGAGGCCGATGCGGTCGGCGGACCGGTGCACGCCGAGGTCCTCGACGCCCTGGCCGACGGCCGCGCCCTGTTCTTCCGGCAGATCGCGGACCGTACCGGGTCCACCGACGACACCGAGTTGGCCCGTGCCGTGTGGGACCTGGTGTGGTCCGGCGTGTTGACCAACGACACCCTCGCGCCACTGCGAACGCTGCTGGGCGGTCGGGGCTCCCATCGCACCCGGCCCGCGGCACCCCGGCCACGCTATGCCGGGCGGCGCGCCTCGTTCGGTCGCCCCGCGCTGCCCACGCGCAGCGGGCCGCCGACCGTCGCGGGGCGATGGTCGCTGCTGCCCGCCCGCACGGCCGACCCCACCCGCTGCGCCCAGGCGCTGGTCGAGGTGCTGCTCGACCGGCACGGCGTGCTGACCCGCGGCGCCGTCGTGGCCGAACGAGTCCCCGGCGGGTTCGCCGCGACCTACCGGGTGCTGCGCGCATTCGAGGAGGCGGGCCGCTGCAGTCGGGCTTACGTCGTGGCCGGCCTCGGGGCCGCGCAGTTCGCCCTGCCCGGTGCCGTCGATCGGGTGCGGGCCCAGTCCGACTCGCCGGCCGGTCGCCCGCGCGCCTCGGTCCTGGCCGCCACGGACCCGGCCAACGCCTACGGGGCCGCGTTGCCCTGGCCGCCGCGTCCCGACGAGGCGGCCTCGGGCCACAAACCGGGTCGGAAGGCCGGCGCCCTGGTGGTGCTGGTCGACGGCGTCCTGGTCATCTATGTGGAGCGGGGCGGGCGCTCGTTGCTGACCTGGCCGGTCCCGGACGAATCCCTCCAACCGGCCGCCGACGCGCTGGCGTTGGCGGTCCGCGAAGGTGCCCTGGGCAAGCTCACGGTGGAACGCGCCGATGGAGCCGCGGTGGGCGAGTCGGGACTGGGCCGCGCGCTGGAGGCCGCAGGCTTCCACCCGACACCGCGTGGCTTGCGCCTGCGCAGTTGATCTGGGCGCGGCGACGGATCGGCCGACCTACTGATCAGGCCGCGACCACGGCCCCAAGGCCCGACGCGGATCCGACCTCGGCGACGGTGATCGGTTCGAGTGGCAGCACGTTGGTCGCCGGCACCGCCTCGACCCGGGCCAGCGATTCACTGACGTCGCGCAACAGGTCGGACATCCGCACGCCCAGGGCGTCGCAGATCGAGGCCAACAGCTCGGAGGAGGCTTCCTTCTGGCCGCGCTCGACCTCGGAGAGGTAGCCGAGCGACACCCGCGCCGACCCCGACACCTCCCGCAGCGTCCGGCCCTGGGACTGCCGACGGGAACGCAGCACGTCGCCCACGAGCGATCGCAGCAGGATCAACGTTCCGGCCTTCCTTCCGACTGGCGGTTGTCACAAAGGTACCTGTCGGTGGGCCTTACCGCGACGTGTCCACAACGTGTTCTTCGGGTCGGAAATCGATTACGGCCGGACGAACCGCACCGGGCGGGTCGAGCGACCCTCCGCCATCGGCAGACCCAGCAGGTGGCGCCGCAGCATGTCCAGTGCATGCACGACCGAAAGCCGCCGCACCAGGTCGCGCCGTGGTGGCAGCGCCAACTGGGCCACGGCGGCGCCGGCCGCGGAGTCCATCGCCACGAAGACTGTCCCCGGCGCCAGATCGCCTACCGGGTCCGGGCCGGCCACACCGGTGGTGGCCAGTCCGTACCGCGCGCCCAAGCGGGACCGCACACGGGCCGCCAGCGCTGCCGCCACGTCCGGATCCACCGGCCCGCGTTCGGCCAGCAGGGCCTCGTCGACGCCCAACTCGGCCTTGGCCGCCGTCGCGTAGACCACGGCGCCACCGCAGAAGGTGGCCGAGGCGCCGGCCGGGTCGGTCAACGCCGCCGCCACCATCCCGCCGGTGACCGACTCCGCCACAGCGACCGTGCCCCCCTCGGTAAGCAGCAGGTCCCGCACGACCTCGGACAGGCTGCGCCCGTCGTCGCAATAGGCGTACGCCCCCAGCCGGGAGACCACCTGCGCGCCGGTCTCGGACACCGCGGCAGGATTTCCGGTCAGTCGGATCGACACGTCCCCGGGGGCGGCGAGGTAGGCGAACCGCACAGCGCCCGCGGCCTCCAGATCGGCCAACGCGGCGGCGATGCCCGACTCCCCCAGCAACGCGACCCGGATCGTCCGGGTCGCCCGCCGCTCGGCCTCGACGTTTTCGGCCAGATACGGCACGACCTGCTCGTCCAACATCGCGGACAGCTCCCGCGGCACGCCGGGAAGCGCGATCACCACTGCCTTGCCCAGCGTCATCCGCAGCCCGGGTGCGCTGCCCAGCGGATTCGGCACGACCTCGGCACCGACCGGAACGTCCGCCTGACACAGGGCCAGTTCCGCCATCGGCGCGTTCCACTCCGCATAACGCGACCGGATCAACTCGACCAGCGCCGCGTCCCGCACCAGTGGCACGCCGGCGGCTGTGGCGAGCGCGTCCCGGGTCAGGTCGTCCGAGGTAGGACCCAGGCCACCGCTGCACAGCACCACATCGGCCCGCCCGGCCGCCGCCGCCAGGGCGGCCACGATCTCGTCGACCTCGTCCGGCACGTCGCAGACGGTCGAAAGCCCCAGCCCGAGCCTCCCGAGAGCATCAGCCACCAGGGCCACATTCGAGTTGAGTACCAGACCGGACAGGAGTTCGTCGCCGATGGCGATCAGCTCGACCCGGGTCATGGCGCTGGAGGGTGTCTCACGTGGCCGGCCGTAGCGAGGCGCAGCACCGGCGCCGATCCGGCAAGGCGGAGGAGGAGCCGATACCGGGTTTGTATCAGCGACGACGACGCCCACTCGCCGTGCGTGGTTGAGGAGGTAGCGCTTCGCGTCGCAGCCGGGCAGTGTCGGGGCCGCGCCGCCGTAGGCCAGTTCGCCACGTGAGGCACCCTCCTAGTGCACTGCGGCGGCGCGCCGTAACCGGAGCGCCCGAAGCGTGTAGTCGAACCCCGTGACCAGCGCAACCACCACCGCGGCGCTCATCAGCACCCTGGCGATGTCGTGCCCGAAGCCGGTGAACGGCAGGATCCAGAATCCCGTACCGAAGCCGAGCAGCATCGTCTTGAGCTTGCCGCCCCGGCTGGCCGGGATCACGCCGAGCCGGATCACCCAGAACCGCAGCGCGGTCACCCCGATCTCGCGGGTCAGGACCACGGCCGTCACCGCCCACGGCAGGTCGCCCAACGAGGACAACCCGGCCAGGGCGGCGCCCGACAGTGCCTTGTCGGCAATCGGATCGGCGATCTTGCCGAAATCCGTCACGATGCACCGCCGGCGCGCAATCCGCCCGTCGACCGTGTCGGTGAACGCCGCGATCGCGAACACGACCCAGGCCCACCAACGCCATTCGAACTCGTGCCCGCCGTCGTGGAACAGCACTGCCACGAACACCGGCACCAGCAGCAACCGCACCAGGGTCAGCCCGTTGGCCAGGTTCGCGGTACCGACACGTGCTACGGGGTCGGTCAAGTGATCCTGCGCCAAGGAACTCACCGGCGCGCCCTCGCGGCCCCAGCGAAAACGCCGTCAGCCGAACAACCACGGCCCGACTCCAACCAGCGCCGCCGGAGTCGAAGCGGCCGGTAGGTGGAGCAACTACCGCCCGACCCCAACCAGCCGGGCGCGCGCCCACGCAGCAGGAGGCTCAACGGGCCACCCCCGCCACGGCGACCGGCCCCGAGCTCGCGATGAGGCCGACCGGGCGCGCCACCAGATCGACGCCGAAGTTGCCGACGACCTCGCAGGCGACGAGCGTCCCGACCGACGCGGCCCCGAGGAGCACCACTGCGCCGTCGACCTCCGGCGCCTGATGGTCGGCGCGGCCCTCGGCCTGGGCCGGACCGTACTGTTCCGCGCCCGGATAATCGCCGCCGCTGTCGGACTCGACCAGGACACTGACCAGGTCGCCGACCCGATCAGCGGCGCGCTGCTCGGTCAGCTGCTCGGCCAGCCGGGTCACGCGGTCGACGCGGTCGCGGACCTCCGCCTCGCTGATCTTGTCGGGGAAGCCCGCAGCCTCGGTGCCGTCCTCGTCGGAGTAGCCGAACACACCCACGGCGTCCAGACGCGCCGCGGACAGGAATCGCTCGAGTTCGGCCACGTCGGCCTCGGTCTCCCCGGGGAACCCGACGATCACGTTGGTCCGGATCCCGGCCCGGGGTTTCCGGGCGCGGATGCTTTCAATCAGTTCCAGGAAATGCTCGGTGTCGCCGAAGCGGCGCATGCGACGCAACACCCCAGCGGAAGCGTGCTGGAACGACAGGTCGAAGTACGGGGCGACACCCGGCGTGCCGGTCAGCACCTCGACCAGCGACGGCCGCATCTCCGCGGGCTGCAGGTAGTTGACCCGGACCCGACCGATGCCGTCGACGGCGGCGAGTCTGGGCAGCAGGCGTTCCAGCAGGCGCAGCTCACCCAGGTCCTTGCCGTAGGAGGTGGAGTTCTCCGAGACCAGAACGATCTCGCGCACCCCGTCGGCGGCCAACCACGCTGCCTCCTCGAGCACCTCGGCGGGCGGACGCGACAGGAAGGCCCCACGGAAGGACGGGATCGCACAGAACGAGCACCGGCGGTCGCATCCGGAGGCCAGCTTGACGGGCGCGACCGGACCACGGTCCAGCCGACGTCGCAACGGGCGTGGGCCGCTGCCCGGACCTGCCCAGGACAGCAGGTCGGCCACCGGGTCCACTGCACGCCCGGTGTGCCCGGGCACGGAGACATCCGCGGCCGCGCCGGGCCGGTCGACGGGGGTCAACGGGAGCAACAGGCGCCGATCGCGGGGTGTGTGGGCGAGGTGCGCGGTACCGGCCAGCGCGTCGTGCAGTCGGTCGGAGATCGCCCCGTAGTCGTCGAAGCCGAGAACCCGGGCCTCCGGCAGCGCCTCGGCCAGCTCCGCCCCGTAGCGCTCCGCCATGCAGCCCACCGCGACGACCACTCGGCCCGCCGCGCCGTCGACCACATCCGCGGCGGCCAGCAGCGCGTCGATGCTGTCCTTCTTGGCGGCCTCGACGAAACCGCAGGTGTTCACGACGATCACGTCGGCGGCTTCGGGATCGTCGCCGACGGACCAGCCCTGGGCGGCCAATCGGCCGGCGAGCTCCTCGGAGTCCACCTCGTTGCGGGCGCAGCCCAACGTCACCAACGAAACCGTAGGTGTGGGCCCGTTCTCGACGGGTAGGGCCGAGCCGATCCGACGTTCCCGCCGGCGCGCAACCTGGCGGGCGACTGCCGCATCCCGGGGGCGCGGTCGATGTCGGCGCGAAGTCACAAGCCAGCAGCCTACGCGGCCGGGTCTCTCACTCGTGCACCCATCAATCGCAGGTGCGACCCGGAGAGGTGGCGGGTACTGCGACATTGATTCCCTCGCTGCGCTCGGTCATCCGAGTACGGCTACCACCAACAACGCAACGGGGTACACCGCGGCCAGAGCCAGCACGACGAGCAGCACCGTCGTCCAGTTTCGCGACATGCGCGCCAACTGCCGATGGACGGCCTCGGCGGAGGAGTTCGCACCGCCGCGTCCGTGCCGCGTGTCGAACTCCTGCAGCAGTGGCTCCGGATCAACGCCGACCGCTCGCGCGATGCTGTCCAGCCGGCCGCGGGCGAACACCCCGGCGCCACACCCCGAGTAGTCGTCGTTCTCGAATTCGACCAGCCGCCCGATACCGATCCGGGTGATCCGGGCCAACTGCTCATGGGTCAGGCCCGCGGATTTCCGGGCCTCGGCCAACCGAGCACCGATGCCGCCCGAGGTGAGCAGCGGGTCGGCCTCTCGGCGACTGGCCGGCACCCGGGCCTCCTGCGGCGGACTGTCCGCCGCCACCGGAACGGCCCGCGGCACAGCCGGCGGAGGAGCTGCCGGCCTGCGCACGAAACGGGCCAGCGGCTCCGCCGGTTCCGCCTCGACGGCCTCCACCGCCCCGGCAGCGCGGGTCGCGCCGGTGCCGCTGTCAGCGGCGAGTACGCGCCCGGCCACCTCGACAACCTTCGACTCGACCGCCTCCACGCCCACAACGGCAACCGCGACCGCGTCGCGCACATCGGCCTCCCGCCGCCGGGCCGACGCGAGCTCGACGTCCTGCTGCACGGCCGGCTCCGGTTCGACGTCCTGCTGCGCAGCCGGCTCCGGTCCGACGACCCGCTGCAGGGCCCGGGCCGCTTCGACGTCCTGCTGCCCAACCGCGGTCGGTTCAACGAGATCGGCCTCGGGAACGGCCGATCGGCCAGGCGCCGGCATCTCGACCTCGGTGTCCGAGGCCGACTCCGACAGCAGCCGGCAGTCGACCGAGTGCGCTGCCGTGAATCGCGGCAGCGCCACGGTCCACTCCGCCGGCGCCATCGCCCATGCCGGAGCGCGTCGGGCCACCGCGGGCACTTCCTCGACTGCCTCGTCCGCCTCGTGTTCCAGATGCGCGGCGCTGCGGACCGTGTTGGCCGGCCCCGGCTTCTGGACGCGGATCACGCCTTCCCAACGCCGCCGGACAGCCTCCGGCTCTTCCGGACCAGAAGCGCTCATCGATGCACCCTCCCTGTGTCAGGAGCCGTAGTCCATGTGTGTGGCGGGACGCGCACCTTCATTCCCCCCGCAACCCGGCCACGACGTCGATCGCCTCGTCGGCTGGAATCAGCACGTCCCGCGCCTTGGAACCCTCGCTGGGGCCGACGATTCCGCGGCTTTCCATGAGATCCATCAGGCGCCCCGCCTTGGCGAAGCCGACCCGCAGCTTCCGTTGCAGCATCGAGGTCGAGCCGAACTGGGTCGTGATCACCAGTTCCGCTGCCTGGCAGAGCAGGTCCAGGTCGTCGCCGACGTCCGAGTCGATGTCGCGCACCACCGCGATCGGAGCCGTGACGTCCTCCCGATAGAGCGCCGACATCTGCTTCTTGCAGTGCTTGACGACCGCGGCGATCTCCTTCTCGGGAACGAACGCGCCCTGTACCCGGGTCGGCTTGCTCGCCCCCATGGGCAGGAACAACCCGTCGCCCTGCCCGACGAGTTTCTCGGCCCCGGGCTGGTCGAGGATCACGCGCGAGTCCGCCAACGACGAGGTCGCGAACGCCAGCCGGGACGGCACGTTGGCCTTGATCAGGCCGGTGACCACGTCGACGGACGGCCGCTGCGTTGCCAGCACCAGATGGATTCCGGCCGCCCGGGCGAGTTGGGTGATCCGTTGGATCGAGGACTCGACGTCGCGAGGCGCGACCATCATCAGGTCGGCCAGCTCGTCGACGATCACCAGTAGGTAGGGGTAGGGCGTGTACACGCGCTCACTGCCCAGCGGTGGCTTGAGCGTTCCGGCCCGGACGGCGGCATTGAAGTCGTCGATGTGCCGGAATCCGCTGTGCTCCAGGTCGTCGTAGCGCATGTCCATCTCGCGCGCGACCCAGCCCAGGGCGTCCGCCGCCTTCTTCGGGTTGGTGATCACCGGCGTGATCAGGTGCGGGATGCCCTCGTAGTGGGTCAGCTCGACGCGCTTCGGGTCGATCAGGATCAGGCGCACCTGCTCCGGCGTGGTTCGCATCAGGATCGAGACGATCAGCGAGTTGATGCAGCTGGACTTGCCGGCGCCGGTGGCGCCGGCGATCAGGATGTGCGGCATCTTCGCGAGGTTCGCCAGGACCATGCCGCCCTCGACGTCCTTGCCCAGCGCGACCAGCATCGGGTGCGGGTTGCCGGTGGCGGTCGGCGAACGCAACACGTCGCCCAGCGACACCCACTCGCGGTCGACGTTCGGGATCTCCACGCCGATCGCCGATTTGCCCGGGATCGGCGACAGGATCCGCACGTCGGCGCTGGCGACGGCATAGGCGATGTTCTTGGCCAGCGTGGTGACCTTCTCGACCTTGACGCCGTGCCCGACCTCCACCTCGTAACGGGTCACCGTCGGCCCCCTGGTGAACCCGGTGACCGCAGCGTCGAGCTCGAACTGCTCGAGGACGCCGGTCAACGCGGCCACGACCTGGTCGTTGGCCGCGGTGCGCGCCTTGTGGGCGGTGCCCGCGGACAGCGCAGTCGGCGCGGGCAGCGCGTACCTGCCCCCCGGGGCGGCAGGGGCTTCGGGCTCGGCGGCAACGACCTCCGCCGGCGGATCCGCCGATCGCGGCTCCGGCGTCGGTGCGGGCGGACGCACCGGCTCGACAGGCGGGTTCGGTGTCGGCGTCGGGGTCGGGAAGTCGATCAGCAGGTCGTCCAGCGGCGGCGCCGGCGGTGGCACGCGGCGCCGGGGGGTGATCACGGGCGAGTCGAAGGGCAGGTCGCCGTCGGAACGCGGTGCCCGGCCCCGGCCGCGCGGGACCGGGCGGAGGACGAGTTGCTCGTGCGGGATCTGCTCGGCGGCCGGCTGCGCGGCGCAGGCCGGCTCCCAGTCGCCGGGCGGGCCCAGCAAGGGCGTGGCCAACGCGCGGAGCCGTTCCGGCACCAGGCGGACCGGTGTGGCGCTGATCACCAGCAGTCCGAAGATCGACAGCAGCACCAGGAGCACGGCGGCCACGGACGGGGCGGTGGCCGCGGCCAGCGGTCCGGCGGCCAGGTACCCGATCATCCCGCCGGCCCGGTGCATCGCGATCGGACCGTCCTGCGGACGAGGGATCCCGTGGTGCAGTTGGGCCAGTCCGCAGGTGCCCAGCAGCAGGGCCGAAGTTCCCACGGTGACCCGACCGCCGGCTGATCCGTCGGAGCTGTTGCGCATCAGATGAACCGCCGCCCCCGCCAGGACCAGCGGCACGACCAGGCCGACCGACCCGAGGCTGCCGGCGACGACCGCCCGGACGATCCGTCCCACCGCGCCGTGCAGGCCCCACCACTCCCCGGCCGCCACCACGACACCCAGGCCGAACAGGCTCATGCCCAGGCCGTCGCGCCGATGCGCCGGGTCGAGCTCCCGCGCCGAGCGGCTGAAGCCGCGCATTGCCTTGCCTACCGTCCGGGCCACGGCCAGGTAGACGCCCTCGATGAGCACGCCGATCCCGAGAATCAGCCCGGACACCGGGTTGATCCGCATCGTGGCGATCACCACCCGGCGCAACCGGGTGCGAGCGTTCCCGGGCGGGTCGAGCACACTGCCCGGCGTGCCGTGGCCGACCGCCTGGGCAACGGTCTTGCCACGCTCGACACCCTTGCCGGCACCCTTGCCGACGGCCTTGTCGCCGCCCTTACGGCTCGCGGCAGGTTCAGACTTGGGCGCGCGAGAAGCCATGATGCCACGTTAGTCTCAATGGCCACACCAGCAACATGCGCCACGCCGCGGTCAGCCGCGCTGCGGCTTCCGGCGGCCGCAGCACCTCAACTTCTTCGCCGCCTAGCTAGCCGCTTACCCCGCCCCGGGCGACTGCCGAGGGTACGCCGGACACCAGAAGTTGACGGCCGGATCCGGGCTCAGACCGCGACGACCACCGGCACGATCATCGGGCGCCGCCGGTAGGTCTCGTTGACCCACTTGCCGACCACCCGGCGGATCAGTTGCTGCAGTGAGTACTGGTCGTCGACGCCGTCGACCGCGGCACGGTGCAGCGCCTCGACGATCCGGGGCAGCACCGCCTGCAACGCGTCGTCGTCGATTCCCGCACCGCGGGCGGACACCTCCGGGCCGCCGGTGATCTTCCCCGTACTCGCGTCCATCACCACGAACACCGAGACGAAGCCCTCCTCGCCGAGGATCCGGCGGTCCTTCAAGGAGGCCTCGGTGACATCACCGACCGACAGCCCGTCGACGTAGACGTACCCGCACGGCACCGACCCGACGATCCTGGCGGTGCCGGCGACCAGGTCGACGACCACGCCGTCCTCGGCGATCAGGACCCGCTCCGCGGGCACCCCGGTGAGCATTGCCAACTCCGCGTTTGCTCGCAGGTGTCGCGGTTCGCCGTGCACCGGCATCACGTGGCGCGGCTTGACCAGGTTGTAGCAGTAGACCAGCTCGCCGGCCGACGCGTGCCCGGACACGTGAACCATCGCGTTGGACTTGTGCACCACGTTGGCGCCCAACCGGGTCAGCCCGTTGACGACCCGGAAGACGTCGGTCTCGTTGCCCGGGATCAGCGAGGAAGCCAGGATCACCGTGTCGTCGGCGAGGATGCTGATCGCGTGGTCGCGGCTGGCCATCCGCGACAGCGCCGACATCGGCTCGCCCTGCGAACCCGTGCACAACAGCACCACCTGCTCGGGCATCAGGTCCTCGACGGCCTTGATGTCCACCAGCAGACCCGGCGGCACCCGGAGGTAGCCCAGGTCGCGGGCCACGCCCATGTTGCGCACCATCGAACGGCCGACCAGCGCGACCTTGCGCCGATGGGCCGCCGCAGTGTCGAGCACCTGCTGGACCCGGTGCACGTGGGAGGCGAAGCAGGCCACGATGATCCGCCGCGATGCCTTGCCGAACACGCGATCCAGCACGGGTGCGATGTCGCGTTCGTTGGGGATGAAGCCGGGCACCTCGGCGTTGGTCGAGTCGACCATGAACAGGTCGACGCCCTCGGCACCGAGCCGGGCGAACCCGGGCAGGTCGGTCAGCCGACCGTCCAACGGCAGCTGGTCCATCTTGAAGTCGCCGGTGTGCAGCACCAGCCCGGCCGGAGTACGGATCGCCACCGCCATGGCGTCCGGAATCGAGTGGTTGACCGCAAGAAATTCGCACTCGAACGGACCGAACCGCTCCCGGTCGCCCTCGACCACCTGCAACGTGTACGGCCGGATGCGGTGCTCGGTCAGCTTTGCCTCGGTGAGCGCCAGCGTGAGCTTCGACCCGACCAACGGGATGTCGGGCTTGTGGCGCAGCAGGTACGGCACGCCACCGATGTGGTCCTCGTGGGCGTGCGTGAGCACGATCGCCTCGACGTCGTCCAACCGGTTCGCGATCATCGAGAAGTCCGGCAGGACCAGGTCGACGCCAGGTTGGTGCGCCTCCGGGAACAACACGCCGCAGTCGACGATCAACAGGCGACCGGCGTGCTCGAAGACCGTCATGTTCCGGCCGATCTCGCCGATTCCGCCCAGCGAGACGATGCGCAGGCCACCGGGCGGCAGCGCAGGTGGATTCGACAACTCCGGATGCGGATGGCTCATGCCGTGACCTCGCAAGCTCGGTCTGCGGCCGCAGTCACGCTGCTGGGTTCCCTTCGGTCGACAAACTCAATCGGCTCGGGACCGCGAGCAAGCTCGCGCTCCTGAAGCCTGCCTCGCTTGTGTTCATCGGTTCGCTCGCTGCACTCATTCACTGGCAAGCCGCCAACTGATGCCCTCTCATCTGACACACCGTCATCTCAACTGACACACCGTCATGCCCATCGCCGGTCAGCCCGAACCCAGCCGGACACCGCCGGCCACCAGGTCCATCCGCAATTGCTCGATCTGCTCCGGCGTCGCCGGGACCAGCGGAGGCCGGACGCCCCCGCCCGGCCGGTTCTGCAGCGCCAGGGCGGCCTTGACCAGAATCGTGCCCTGGGTGCGGAAAAGGCCCTGGTAAAGCGGAAGCAGCTCGCGATGCAAGGCGGTGGCGGCCGCGGTCGCGCCGGCTGTCCAGGCCTCGACCAGCTGCCGCAGCGCAGGCCCCGCCAGGTGGCCCACCACGCTCACGAAGCCGACAGCCCCGATCGAGAGCAGCGGCAGGTTGAACATGTCGCTGCCGGAGTAGTAGGCCAGGTCGGTCGAGGCCAGCACCACGCTGGACGCCCCGAGGTCGTCCTTGGCGTCCTTGACCGCCACGATCCGATCGTGCTCGGCAAGCCGGATCAGCGTTTCGGTGGCGATCTGGACCCCGGAGCGACCGGGGATGTCATAGAGCATCACCGGTAGGCCGGTCGCGTCCGCGACGGTCCGGAAGTGCTCGTGAAGACCCGCCTGTGGCGGCTTGTTGTAGTACGGCGTCACGACCAGCAGGCCCTGCGCGCCTGCCTTCTCGGCCGCCTGGGCGAGCTCCACGGTGTGCCGGGTGTCGTTGGTGCCGACGCCCGCAAGGATCACCGATCGATCGCCCACGGCCTCGACGACGGCGCGGATCAGCCGTTCCTTCTCCGCGTCGGAGGTGGTCGGGGACTCACCGGTGGTGCCGTTGAGGACCAGACCGTCGTGCCCGGAGTCCATGAGCTCGACGGCCAACTGCGCCGCGCCGTCGAGGTCGACCTCGCCGTGGGTGTCGAACGGCGTGACCATCGCGGTCAGCACCCGGCCGAAGGGGGTCTGCGGCGTCACGGCAGAACTGGACATGTTCGAAGTATCCCGCATCCAGCCCCCCGACGGCGGCCGACCGCGCTGCTGACCGGCCCGCTGATCAGGGCGCCACCCGCCCGTTGCCGTCGAATGCGGCGTGCGTCAACGGCATCAGCTCCGCCCAGAACCGCTCCATCTGCTCGGCCACCATCTCGATCTCCCGCTGCGGGAACGACGGGAACATGGAGTCCTCCCGCTTGGTCCGCAGCGAGAGGAAGTTCATCAATGCCCGGGCGTTCATGGTCACGTACATCGAGGAGAAGGTGGTCACCGGCAATACGATCCGGGCCACCTCGCGCGCCACCCCGGCCGCGAGCATCTCCTGATAGGCCGCATAAGCGGATCGGCAGCTCTCCCGAGTCAACCGATCGACCAACTCGTGCTGCTCGGATGTCCCGTCGACGAAGGTGTAGGCGCCCGGCTTGCCCTCCTGACGCAGCTTGCGCTCCGGGCCGGGGACGTAGAACACCGGTCGCAGCTCGCGATATCTGCCGCTCTCCTCGTTGTAAGACGCAAGACGGTGCCGCATGAACTCCCGGAACACGAAGATCGGCGCCTCGATGAAGAACGTCATCGAGTTGTGCTCGAACGGACTGCCGTGCCTGTCGCGCATCAGGTAGCGGATCAGCCCGGCCGAACGGGACGCATCGGAATCCACGTCGGCCCGCGAGGCCTCGCCCTTGGTCGACACCCGGGCCGCGAACAACACGTCCGCGTCCGACGCGGTGGCCTTGACCAGCTCCACGGTCATCGCGCTGCGGAACACGATCGGCGCGGCCGACTCCACGTCGGCCGAGCCCACGTCGGCCGAGCCCACGTCGGCCTGGGCCACGGTCATCACGCCCTCCCCTCGGGCCGCACCGGTCGGCAACCCGCGCAGATCATGTCGCCCGCCACCGACAATTCCCGCACCCGGGTGCCGGGAGGACGCCCGCGCTCAGTGCGCGACCGGACCGCGGCGCCGACGGAGTCGGTCGATCACGGTCGAGCCCGCCAGGATCAGCCCCAGGCCGACCACGCCGAGGTCCCGGGTGGCGTGGCCGTTCGCGCCGGTGTGCGGCAGCACCGCCGGCTTCACCGGGGCCGCGGCCTCCACGATCCGGGCGCCGGCGCAGCTGACCTGGCTGACCACGATGTCCAGGTTCACCAGCCCCTTGCCGGCCGTTGCGGCCGGCACGGCGGCCGTGGGCGCGGCGGCGCGCTGCCGGACGCTCAATTCGCTGCCGTCGGACTTGTCGTCGGCCCGGGCGGCGGCCGCCTGCGCGGCCTGTCGGGACAGCGCCGTCTGGTCCCCTCGGGACACGTCGGCACTGTCGGGCTTCGCCGGCGCGGTGGCCGGGCCGCTGCCGTACCTGGCTCCGGGTGACTGCTCGGTGACCACCGGCTGCGACGCCGGTGCGGCGGCGGCCTCGTCGGCCTGCTGCGGGCTCGCCGGCACCTGGTCGGGTGACTGCTGCACCGCTGCGGCGGATGCGGTGGAGTCCGCCGGCGTCGCCGGCTGCGGCGCCGGATCCGCGGCCTGGGCGCCGCGCTCGGCGCGCTGATCCAATGCCTGCTCGTCGGTGGTTTCCGCGGTGTCGGT
Organism: Sporichthyaceae bacterium; assembly: GCA_036268355.1. GTDB lineage: Bacteria > Actinomycetota > Actinomycetes > Sporichthyales > Sporichthyaceae > DASQPJ01. The sequence continues at coordinate 3,703 of DATAUG010000072.1, read as the reverse complement.
GTCCTGCGCCTGCCGCGCGACCGCCGCGTCGTCGGCTTTCCGTTCCGCGGTCGAGGTGTTCGCGGTGGTGGACCGCTGGGCGGGGGCGGCGGCCGAACTCCCCGCCGCGGCGGCTGCCGTTTCGGAGCGGGTGGCGGTGGCCGCGGGCACGGCCGGGCGGGCCACCGCGGCGGCACCGGTGGCGTGCGCGTCCTGCGCCGGACGGGCCTTGAGCGCGCTCGCCTGGCGACGTACGTCCGCGTCGGCCGATGCCCCGTGGCCCCCGCCGGTGATCGCCTGCTGCTTGCCGAGCAACTGCTCGAGCGTCTTCCCGGTGACGGTCTCCACAGCGCCGGTGACCCGCTCAGCCAGCGCCCGCACCTGCGGGACCGTCGACCGCAACGCGCTCGTCAAGGCATCCGGCGCGACCGACAGCCGCAGGTGCAGCGCCCGGATCTGCAGCACGCCGTCGTCGGAGTGGCTCTGTTCGTTGACGTAGATCCCGCCCTGGACCAGCTTCGCCAACTCGGCGGGGATCTCGGCGGCAAAGTTGGGCTTGCCGAGCTCGACCGGGATCTTGGTGCCCGCCAGGGTCAGGCCGCGCACCTGCGAATCCCCAGCCACCTGCGAGCCGTCGGCCGAGCAGTCGGCGTTCAGCAACTGGGCACCGACCAGGCCTTGCAGCACCGACAGCGAAGCGGCCAGCGCGTTGGACTGCAGAGTGTTGTCCTTGGTGATCTTCGACGACTCGTCGAGCACCTGCAACGTCGCGACGTTCGACAGCTCGTTGGGCAACCGCATCAGTTCGCCGGTCCCGCCGACCGGGAACTTGACCCCACCGGGCAGCACTGTGTCGAGGATCGTCGTGCCACCCAGATCGACCTTGACAGCCAACGCCAACGCGGAGCCGCGGTAGGCCGGTACAGGCGCGTCGGCCGCCCCTGCCACCGGCGCGGCGGCGAACACACCGGCGGAGATGACTGCGGACGCGGCGATCAATGCGGCGGTACGACGGGGGGCGCGCAGGGGCATGGACAACCTCGGGTGGTCGTGCGATTCGCATCGCTTCGCTGACTCTCCTGGACAATAACTGCCCGGCCGCACACATCGGAACGCGGCGACACGCCGCAAGCGCACCAGGGCCGCGAGATTGCCACGATCTTTGCCCGCCCGGGCACGCACCGGAACCGCCCGAACGCGTCCGGTGATCACAGTTGCCAACTGACGCTCAGTCAGATGCCTTGCGGTGCCTCATGAAAGGCCGATTCATGAAAGGTCGAGGAAGTGCTCCAACCCGACCGTCAGTCCCGGGCAGCCGGCGGCCAGCCGGCGCACCCCCAACAGGACGCCGGGCATGAATGAGGAGCGGTGCAACGAGTCGTGCCGAATCGTGAGTGTCTCGCCGAGATCGCCGAAGATGACCTCCTGGTGCGCGACCAGGCCGCGCAGCCGCAGGGAGTGGATCGGGACGCCCGCCGCCGCCGCCCCGCGCGCACCCGGCAGGCCGGTCCGGGTGGCGTCCGGCATCGGGCCCAAGCCTGCCGCGGTGCGCGCGGCGCCGATCAGCTCCGCGGTGCGCGCGGCCGTGCCGCTGGGCGCGTCGACCTTGTCCGGGTGGTGCAACTCGACGATCTCCACCGATTCGAAGAAGCGCGCCGCCTGGGCCGCGAACCGCATCATCAACACCGCGGCGATCCCGAAGTTCGGCGCGATCAGCACGCCCACCTCGGGGCGCCGGGCCAACCAACCCCGGACGGTGGCCAAGCGGGACTCGTCGAAGCCGGTGGTGCCGACGACCGCGTGGATCCCCGCATCGATCACGAACTCCAGGTTGCCCATCACCACGCCGGGATTGGTGAAGTCCACCGCCACCTGGGCCCCGGCCGTGGTCAGCGCGGTCATCGGGTCGGCCTGGTCCACGGCCGCGACCAGTTCCATGTCGTCGGCGGCGACGAGGGCCGCGCAGGTTTCCTGACCCATCCGGCCGGCCGACCCGAGCACTGCCACCCTGATCGTCAAGGCATCTCCTACCGGCCGAAGTCCCGGTCCGGCTCGAAGGGGCCGACCACAGCCAGCGTCTGCGGCGCCGCCAGAAGCTGCCCGGCCACCGCCTGCACCTCGTCCAGGGTCACCGCGTCGAGCCGACGCAGCACCTCGTCGACGGGGAGCAGCTCGCCGTAGGCCACCTCCGACTTGCCCAGCCGGGACATCCGTTGACCGGTGTCCTCCAGACCCAGCACATAGGCGCCCTTGAGCTGGCCGATGCCCCGGGCCAGTTCGTCCGGGGTGATGCCGTCGGCTGCGACCGCCGCCAACTGGGTGCGGCAGACCTCCAGCACTTCGTCGATCTTCTGCGGCATGCAGCCGGCGTAGACGCCGAATGCGCCCGCGTCGGCGTACTGAGCGCTGAAACTGTAGACGGAGTAGGCCAGTCCACGCTTCTCGCGGACCTCTTGGAACAGCCGGGAGCTCATACCGCCGCCCAGCGCCGCGTTGAGCACGCCGAACGCGAAGCGACGTGGATCCGTGCGCGCCAGACCCGGCATTCCGAGCACCAGGTTCGCCTGCTCGGTTGGCCGGTGCAGCACCGTCACCCCGGGCCGCGGCACCTGCCGGGACACCCCGCGCCGGGTCGGCGCGGGAACCGAGTCGGCACCGAGCGCGCCGGCCTTGTGGAACGCCGTGCGGACGTCGCGGACGACCTGATTGTGCGTCAGATTCCCGGCGGCGGTCACCACGATGTTCGGCGCGACGTAACGGCGGCGGTAGTAGCCGGCGATCGCCGTCCGGCTCAACCCACGGATCGAGTCGACCGTCCCGAGGATGGGCCGGCCCAACGGTGAGTCGACGTGCAACTGCCCGGCGAAGGCCTCCTGCACGGCGTCGGTCGGGTCGTCCTCGTTCATGGCGATCTCTTCGAGAATCACGTCGCGCTCGGCATCCACATCGGCCGAGGCGATCAGCGAGGAGGTCACCATGTCGACGATCACGTCGATGGCCAGCGGCAGGTCGGTGTCCAGCACCCGGGCGTGGTAGCAGGTGTATTCCTTGCTGGTGAAGGCGTTCAGGTCGCCGCCGACCGCCTCGAGGGTGGCCGAGATGGTCAACGCGTCGCGCCGCCGGGTGCCCTTGAAAAGCAGGTGCTCCAGGTAGTGGGTGGCACCGGCCAGGCTCGGGGTCTCGTCGCGGGAGCCGACCCCGACCCAGATCCCGAACGTCGCCGACCGGACCGCAGGCATCTGCTCGGTCAACACCCGCAGCCCACCGGGCAGCACGGTACGCCGCACGCCGCCGGAGTCCGGGCCGGGGGCCAGCAGCGTCCGGGTGGACCCCGGACGCTGCTGACCGGACGTCAGATTCCTAGCCGTCACTCGTCGGCGCTGTCGGCGGGCTCCTCGCCGCCCTCGACCACCGGGATCAACGACAGCTTGCCGCGCGGGTCGACCTCGGCGATCTCGACCAGCAGCTTGCTGCCCACGGCGACGATGTCCTCGACGTTGTCGACCCGCTTGCCGCCCGCCAGCTTGCGCAACTGCGAGATGTGCAGCAGGCCGTCGCGGCCGGGGACCAGCGAGACGAACGCGCCGAACGTGGTGGTCTTGACCACCGTGCCCAGGTAACGCTCGCCGACCTCCGGCATGGTCGGGTTGGCGATCGCGTTGATCGTGTTCCGCGCGGCCTCGGCAGCCGGACCGTTGGTCGCTCCGACGTAGATGGTGCCGTC
>DATAUG010000071.1:0-23061 GCA_036268355.1 Sporichthyaceae bacterium | reverse complement strand
GTAGGTGTAGCCTGCCGGCACGGGGCTCGGGAAGAAGGCGCCCGACAGGGTCGCCGATTCGGTGGTGGTGTTTCCGATCGCCTCCGAACCGGGCGTGCCCGCCGCCATAAGGCTCGGCGAGTGCTTAACCATCGGCGTCGCCTGGGCCATCGGCACAAAGCCGACCAAGGCGGCCAGGACGAGCAGACCGAGTACGCCAAGCTTGGCGCCGCCACGGGAAGTCGCTATGCGAATCATGTGAAATCCCCTCCGCCGCGCGGGAGCACCCGACGGCCGTGTTCATTTGCCGAGTCGGCGCGCTTCTCGCACCGACCCGGAGCGCGGCCCTCGCCGCTGTGAAGTAGCCTCAGATTTGGAAGTGGCCACAGCTGTTATAGGGCCGAATGGGCTAACCGAGGCCGGCGAAAGCGCAACGAGGTGTGATTCTCACCCGATCAGCGGGCAGACCTCACAATTTCTCCACCGGCGCATAGCGCAACAGGAGACGTTTCGGGGCGCCGTCGCCGAAATCCACGGTCGCCTCGGCGCGGTCGGCCGCCCCGGCGACCGCGACCACGGTCCCGAGGCCGAATGAGTCGTGGGTGACGCGGTCGCCCACCGACAGCGCGACCACCGACACCGGCGGGCGGGTCGAGGGCCCGGACCGTTCCGGACGGAACGAGGTCGACGGTGCGGCCAACGCCGTCAGCGCGTTGCGATTCGAGGTGCGCTTCCAGTCGATCAGTTCGCCGGGGATCTCGTCGAGGAAGCGGGAGGCCGGGAACCACTGTGGCGAGCCCCAGTTGCGGCGCACCTCCGAGCGCGACACGTAGAGCCGCTCCCGGGCCCGGGTGATGCCGACGTAGGCCAGCCGACGTTCCTCGGCCAGTTCGACCGGGTCCGCCAGCGCGCGCATGTGCGGGAACACGCCGTCCTCGCAGCCGGTCAGGAACACCACCGGGAACTCCAGGCCCTTGGCGGTGTGCAGCGTCATCAGGGTGACCTGACCGCCGTCGTCCACAGCCGGTTCGCCATCTGAGCCCGCGTCAGGAATCTGGTCGGAGTCGGCCACCAGCGCGACCCGCTCCAGGAACCCGGCCACGGACGGTTCCTCGGCCAGCTCCTCGTACTCCCGGGCCACCGCGATCAACTCGGCGAGGTTCTCCACCCGACCCTCGTCCTGCGGGTCGTCGGAGGTCTCCAACTCCCGCAGGTAACCGGACTCGGTCAGGATCGCCTCGATCACCTCGGCCGGCGCGGTCCCGGCCTCGACCAGGGTCGCCAGGGCCGACATCAACTCGTTGAACGACCGAAGCGAGTTCAACGACCGGGCGGCGACCCCATAGGCCTCCTCGCAGCGCAGCAGCGCGGCGGCGAACGAGACGCGTTCCCGCGAGGCCAACGCGTCCACGCAGGCCTCGGCCCGGTCGCCGATGCCGCGCTTGGGCACATTGAGGATGCGCCGCAACGAGACCTCGTCGTCCGGGTTGGCCAGCACCCGCAGGTAGGCCAACGCGTCGCGGATCTTCTTGCGCTCGTAGAAGCGCACCCCGCCGACCACCCGATAGGGCAGGCCCACCCGGATGAAGACCTCCTCGAACACCCGGGAGGCGGCATTCGTCCGGTAGAAGATCGCCACATCGCGTGGGGCGGCCAGGCCGGCGTCGTGCAACCGGTCGACCTCGTTGGCCACGAACGTGGCCTCCTCGTGCTCGTCGCCGGCCACCCAACCGACGATCCGCTCCCCCGCGCCACGATCGGTCCACAGGTTCTTCGGCTTTCGACCCGGGTTGCGCGAGATCACCGCATTCGCCGCCGACAGGATCGTCTGGCTGGACCGGTAGTTCTGCTCCAGCAGGACGACCCGGGCATTCGGGTAGTCGGCCTCGAACTCGGCGATGTTGCGGATCGTCGCCCCGCGGAACGCGTAGATCGACTGGTCGGCGTCGCCGACCACGCACAGTTCCGCCGGTGGCAATTCCGTTGCGTCCGAAGAACCGGTCGCTGTTGCAGCCAATTCTTCGGACGCACGGGAGGAAATCCCGACCAGCTCGCGCACCAGCACGTACTGCGCATGGTTCGTGTCCTGGTACTCGTCGACCAGCACGTGGCGGAAGCGCCGCCGGTAGTGCTCGGCGACGTCCGGGAACGCCTGCAGCAGGTTCACCGTGGTCGCGATCAGGTCGTCGAAGTCCAACGCGTTCGCCGCACGCAGGCGCCGCTGGTACTCGACGTAGCACTCGGCGTAGACCGTCTGGATCGGCCCGTCGGCCTTACCGGCGAACGTCTCGTGATCGATCAACTCGTTCTTGGCGGTGCTGATCGCGCCGGCGATCGCGCGCGGGGTGAAACGCTTGGGGTCCAGTGACAGGTCGCGCACCACCATCCGCAGCAGGCGCTGGGAATCGGTGTCGTCGTAGATCGAGAAACCGGAGCCGAAACCCAGCCGCTTGGCCTCGTGCCGCAGGATCCGCAGACACGCCGAGTGGAACGTCGAGACCCACTGCGGGGCCGCGCTCCCGACGGCCGCGGCCACCCGTTCCTTCATCTCACCGGCGGCCTTGTTGGTGAACGTGATCGCCAGGATCTGCGACGGCCGCACGTTGCGAACCTCGATCAGATAGGCGATCCGCCGCGTCAGCACCCGGGTCTTGCCCGAACCGGCGCCGGCCACGACCAGCAGCGGCCCGCCTGCATGCTGCACGGCCGCCAGCTGCGGCGGGTTCAGACCGGCCAGCAGCTTCTCGGCGCCGGTCGGCGCGTGCGCGCCGGGAAGCTCGTCGAACAGGGTGGACATCGCCCCGAGTCTAGAGCGGCGGCGGCAAGCTCATTTCCAGCCGTAGGCGATACCGACGTTGGTGCAGGCGAGCGCGAACGTGCCCAGGAACAACCCGACCGGTACCGGGTCGCGCCGCCGGTTGGCATGCGCCAGGCCGGTCACGACGAGGGCGATCACCAGTTTGGTGAGGAGCTTGGGCACGGGCGGGTGACGGTGATCGAGGTGGTCCGCCCACCACAGCACCAGGCCGGTGACCACCTGGATCTCGGCGCCGTGGAAGATCGCCGGGACCATCCGCCGTTCCCCTGCCATCAGGGTCAGCACGAAGCCGCCGAGCAGCACGGCCATGCCGGCCAGGTGCACGATCAGCAGCAGCTCGCGCAGGGCGTCCACGGGCGCCGGAGCTTATCCGAAGCGACCGACCGGAGCCCCCCAGGCTCCGCCGAGCTCCCAAACAGATGGGGTGTCACCCCCATCGACAACTGGGGCCGGCGCGTCGCGCGGCACGTCGCGGCGCTGGGGGTGACACCCCGACAGAGGAGGGGGGTTCAGCCGCGTCGCGCGGCACGTCGCGGCGCTGGGGGTGACACCCCGACAGAGGAGAGCGGGTCAGCCGAGGGCAGCCAGCGTCGCGACGGTGGGGGTGACACCCCCACAGAGGAGGGCGGGCGGTTCAGCCGAGGGCAGCCAGTGGGGCGGCCTGGAGCAGGTCCGCGGCCCAGTCGTCCAGGGACATCCCCGGCTCGTCGGCGGCAGCGGCGAAGTCGCCCAGCACGACCGCGAGTTCCTCCCGTGCTTGCGGGGTCATCCGACCGAGAACTTCCTCGATGGCCGCGCGGCGGTGGTCCATGACCCGCCCGATCAGGTCGACCCCGGTCTCGGTGAGCGCCAGGTCGACCCGGCGCCGGTCGATCGGCGATTCGGTGCGGGCCAGCAGCCCGGCTTCGACGAGGCGGTCGCAGGCGCGGGTGGCGTTGGACGGGTGCACCCCCAGGGCCCCGGCCACGGAGTTGAGGTTCAAGGGACCGTGGGTGGCCACGATCACCAGCACCCGGTACTGCGACATCGTGACGTACTGCGCCACCGGAGCGACGGAGTCGGCCACGACCCCCATCAATACCCGCGACGCGGCCAGAACGGCCTCGACACCGTTGTCCACGACTTGACCCCTCCCGCGGCAAACTTCCCGGTCCGCTGTGCACACACCCCATTCGGCGACCCATGCCGTCCGTTGTTTGAACAGCCGGGCCTCGTGGCTGTGGAGCCTAGGGATCGACAGGTAGGCCCGTCAGCAGCGCTGGGCCGACCGCGTGACGAGTCGATGTAGTTTCGATTGCTTGCTCGGCAACGGCTCCATGGACATGCCCCACGGCCGGACGTAGGCTTCGGCGACAAATTCGAGTCACCGGGTTGGCTCGAGAGGCGAAGAATGAGGTCACCGGCCATGCGGGTTCTGGCTGCCACGACCCCGTTCTCCCGGCCGTCCCTGCACTTCTTCAACGTCCTCATACTTCAGACGCACGTGTGGCTGGCCGGCATCTGGGCGGTCTGCGCGGTCCTCACCGCGCTGATTGCGGTGCCCCAGCTGCGCCGCATTCCGTCCGCCGTGGGCTTGCATGCGCTCCAGGTCAAGTCGGAACTGCTGGTCAACGTCATGTTCGGCGTGTATGTGCTCACATTCGGCACCGGCACTTGGCTGCTCTACAAACAGGCGACCTACCGTCCGCCGTTCAGCAGATCCGCCTGGGACAAATTGCGCGACGAGCCGTATGGCATTCCGTACTATTACGCGCTGTACAGCAAGATCATCCTGTTCTTTCTGATGGGTGTGGCGACCGTGATCCTGGCCCGCCAGGCCCGCCGCGTCGCCGGTGCGTCCGAGGCCTCCGGTGGGCCCGTCGACATGGACCTGGAGGTCCCCGGCGAGGCCTGGCTCGACGAGGAGGTCCTGCCGGAAGGCACCACCGACGATCTCGGATTCCTCAGCCGCGACACGGCCACGATGACCTCGACCCGGTCGGTCGCCGCGCGCAGCAAGGTCACCCGGACGGCGACCTCGCCGATCGTGCTGTGGGCCTGCGTCGCGATGCTCGCCCTCGGGCTTGCCGGTGTCGGCTTCGACATCACGTTGATCAAGTACTTCCACGAACTGTCCAAGTCCGCGGTCGTCTACCAAATCCTCACCCGAGGCGGAGGGGCCGTTCAGGGATAGCCGGGCCGACTCCTCGCCGCAAACCCGAGTGCCGGGTGGTTACGGCGCTTGTCCGAGCACGGAAGTCACAGCGCGGAGTTCGACGTGGCAGGCCCGCTGCGCCGAGCAGCGGTGGTGAGCAGCCAACGGCCGGCGCGGTAAGTCCGTTTCGCACCGTTCACGGCCATTGCCGCCACGTTGTAGACCAGGTAGATCGACAAAAGGCAGATCAGCGCGCCCGCGGCCAACATGAAAGTGGTGTTGCGGTCGTGGAGGGTCCCGTCCTGCGTCGCGAGGTTGACGAACGCGTCGTACGCCCGGCTGATCATTCCCATTCTCGGTCCCCGCCCAATTTTCGCACTCCACCGGCGACGGTCGTCGCCAAGTGCAGTTGAGACGAGCGGCCGGAAATCCGGGTTCCGGATTCCCGGGAGAAAACGCCCAAGTTGGACGAAAATCATTCGTTACGCCGACGCACCATCCTCCGAACGGCCCAGGGCACCGGCAGGCCGTTCACTCCCACTCGATGGTGCCCGGCGGCTTGCTGGTGACGTCGAGCACGACGCGGTTGATCTCACGGACCTCGTTGGTGATGCGCGTCGAGATCCGGGCCAGGGTGTCGTACGGGATCCGGGACCAGTCCGCGGTCATGGCGTCCTGCGAGCTGACCGGGCGGAGCACCACCGGGTGGCCGTAGGTGCGCCCGTCGCCCTGCACGCCGACCGACCGCACATCGGCCAGGAGCACCACCGGACACTGCCAGATATCGCGGTCCAGTCCGGCTGCGGAGAGCTCCTCCCGGGCGATCGCATCGGCCTGCCGCAGGATGTCCAGCCGTTCGCCGGTCACCTCACCGATGATCCGGATGCCCAGCCCCGGCCCGGGGAACGGCTGCCGCCAGACGATGGCCTCCGGCAGCCCGAGCTCCGCGCCGACGCGGCGTACCTCGTCCTTGAACAGCGTCCGCAGTGGCTCAACCAGTCGGAACTGGAGATCCTCCGGCAGACCACCGACGTTGTGGTGACTCTTGATGTTCGCCGTCCCGCTGCCGCCGCCGGATTCCACGACGTCCGGATACAGGGTGCCCTGCACCAGGAAGTCGACGCCGCCGCCGTGCGTGGCGATGACGTCCCGCGCTGCCTGCTCGAAGACCCGGATGAACTCCCGGCCGATGACCTTGCGCTTGACCTCCGGATCGGTGATCCCGGCAAGGGCGTCGAGAAAACGCTTCTGCGCGTCGACCACAACCAGATCCACGCCGGTGGCGGCGACGAAGTCGCGGTCCACCTGCTCGGCCTCGCCGAGGCGCAACAAGCCGTGGTCCACGAACACGCAGGTGAGCCGATCGCCGATCGCGCGCTGGACCAGCGCCGCGGCCACCGCGGAGTCCACACCGCCGGACAGCCCGCAGATCGCCCGCCCCGCGCCAACCGTCTGCCGTACCGCGTCGATCGCGTCGGTCACGATGTTGACCATCGTCCAGGTCGGATTGATACCGGCGAACTCGTGCAGGAAGCGTTCGAGCAGCGCCTGGCCCCACGGCGTGTGTGCCACCTCCGGGTGATACTGCACGCCGGCCAGGCGGCGGGACCGATCCTCGAACGCCGCGACCGGCGCACCCGCCGAGGCGGCCAGTACCTCGAAGCCCGCCGGCGCGATGTGGACGGCGTCGCCGTGGCTCATCCAGACCGTCTGCTCCGCCGGTTGGCCTGCCAGCAAGTCGCCCGGCGCGACGACCTCCAGCGGCGTCGCGCCGAACTCGGACAGCCCGGTGCGGGCGACGGTCCCGCCCAACGCGGCCGCCATTGCCTGGAAGCCGTAGCAGATGCCAAGCACGGGAACCCCGGCGTCGAACAGGCTCGGGTCCAACGCGGGCGCCTCGGGCGCGTAGACCGACGCCGGACCGCCGGAGAGCACCACCGCGGCAGGCTGCCGGGCCAACATCTGCGCGACCGGCATCGTGTGCGGAACGATCTCGGAGTACACCCGCGCCTCGCGGATGCGGCGCGCGATCAGCTGGGCGTACTGGGCGCCGAAATCGACCACGAGCACCGGCCGCGCCGCGGCATGACCCCCGACTGGCTCCACCGGCGGATCTTTTCATGAGCGGCCGCCGACCCTTCGGCCGGCCGATACCCGCCGAAAGGCTGTTCCGCCGGCCGACATCGATCGTCTACGGTGGCCCTCAACCGCATTCACCGGGTTGCGCGGGTCGGACGCTTCGGTGTCCCCCGCGTCGGCGGAGCGAGCGGCACGGGCTGCGGCCTGCGCGCCCTCCGCCCTCAGGTGCTCGGCCCCGGTCCAAACCCCGGGGCCGAGCACCCAAAAACCAAAGGCGCGCAAACCCCGAAAACCCAAGATGCTCGGCCCCGGGACGGGGCTGTCCGGGGCCGAGCACCAAAAACCAAAGGCGCGCAAACCCCGAAAACCCAAGATGCTCGGCCCCGGGCGGGCCCGGGGCCGAGCATCTGTGGTCGAGGTCGGCGGGGTTCCGACCGTCGGTGGTTCATGTTGGCAGCAGGCGACCTCGGTGAGGCCCGAATTGCGCCGAATGAGCGGATAGCCGCTTGTGTCGCGCGATCTCAGCGCACCGGCACGATGTCCGGGGCGCCCATCCGGGCGGCGTCGGCCGTGCGGTCGTCCGGCTGGTCCTGCGACTCCCGCTCGGCAGCCACCCGGGCCACGTAGTGCTCGATCTCGTTGGCCGTCTGTTCGGCGGTCCAGCCGAGAACTCCGCCCATCAGGCTTGCGCACTCGGCGGCGGCGCCCACGCCGCGATCGAACGTCTCCACCGAGATCCGGGTGCGGCGGGTCATCACGTCGTCCAGGTGGCGGGCGCCCTCCCAGGCGGCAGCTTGCACGATCTCGGCCCGCAGGTACTCCTCCGCTCCGGTCAGCGGCTCGCGAAGGGTCGGGTCGGCCGTGGCGAGGTCCAGGACGGGAGCCAGGTCGGCGCCGTACCGGCGCAACAGGTGCTCGATGCGGGCCACGTGCAGACCGGCGGTCGCGGCGGTGCGTTCCCGGGAGTTCCACGCCGCCTGGTAGCCGGCCCCGCCGATCAACGGGATCCGCTCGGTGCAGGACGGCGGCACTCGCTCGTTCAACGCGTGCACCGCCGCGTCGACGGCGTCGCGGGCCATGACCCGGTAGGTCGTGTACTTACCGCCGGCGACCACCACCAGCCCCGGCACCGGGTGCGCGACGACGTGCTCCCGCGACAACGCCGAGGTGTTCTCGGACTCGCCGGCCAGCAGCGGCCGCAACCCGGCGTAGACGCCCTGGACGTCGGCCCGGGCCAGCGGGGTGGCCAGCCACTTGTTCGCGTTCGACAGCAGGTAGTCGATGTCGACCCGGCTGGCGGCCGGGTGCGCCTTGTCCAGGTCCCACTGGGTGTCGGTGGTGCCGACGATCCAGTGCCGCTTCCACGGGATCACGAACAGCACGCTGTTCTCGGTGCGGGCGATCAGGCCCATCGAGGCGTGGATGCGGTCGCGCGGGACGACGAGGTGCACGCCTTTCGAGGCCCGGACGTGGAACTGGCCCCGCTCCCCCACCAGCGCCTGGGTGTCGTCGGTCCAGACCCCGGTGGCGTTGACCACCTGACGGGCCCTCACTTTCCATTCGGCCCCGGACTCGGTGTTGCGGACCTTGGCGCCGACCACCCGTTCGCCCTCGCGCAGGAAGCCGATCACCCGGACCCGGGACGCACAGTGGGCGCCGTACGCGGCCGCGGTCCGCACCAGGTTCACCACGAACCGGGCGTCGTCCACCTGGGCGTCCCAGTACTGCAGGCCCCCGACGTAGGAGTCCGGACGCAGCGACGGCATCAGCCGCCGGGTCTGCCGCTTGGTCAGGTGCCGGTGGTGCGGCACCCCGGTCTTGCCCGGTGCGACGGCGGCCAGCACGTCGTAGAGGGCGATGCCGGCACCGACGTAGGCCCGCTCCCAACCGTGGTGGGTCAACGGGTACAGGAAGGGCACCGGGCGGACCAGGTGCGGAGCGAGCTCAGTGAGCAACAGGCTGCGCTCGCCCAGTGCCTCCCGGACCAGCCCGAAGTCGAGCATCTCCAGGTAACGCAGGCCGCCGTGGATCAGTTTGCTGGACCGGCTGGACGTTCCGCCGCCCCAGTCGCGCACGTCCACCAGGCCGACGTCCAGCCCGCGGGTGACGGCGTCCAACGCCGTCCCCGCGCCCACCACACCGCCGCCGACGACCAGCAGGTCGAGCTCGCGCCCGGCCAGCGCCGCCAGCGCCGCATCCCGCTCCTGCGGTCCCAACCGTCCCGGTCCCACACGTCAACCCTAAGGCGCGGGCCCGATGGAGCACCGGAGGATGGACGACTGGCAGGCTTTGTGCCGCGAGCACAACGGCCCAGGTCAGGGACTGGCAAACGACCAGTGACCTGGCCCACATCGGCTCGTATGGTGATAAGTGCCCATGGTTACCGAATGCACCCCGAGGCAGGCGGACCCGCAGCTCAACCGGATCCGTAGGTTCGCACGCCTGCGTGCGCATCGGTGACCGGGGCCCGGATGCCGTCGTCAGAGCAGGAGCCACCGGTGTTTGCCCGAAGTCGCACCCTCAAGCTGTTGGCCGCCACCAGCGCCATGGCAGTGCTCTCGGCCTGCGCGGCGTCCACCGAGGTGCAGCAGGCCGTGGCCGAGCGCCACGCCGAGGACGCCGCCCGACCCGCCCTGGCGCCCGCCGCGGCCCCCCAGCCCGGGACCACCGCGATCGACGTCGTGCCCAGCACCAAGGCCCCGGCCACCCCCTCGGGCGCGACCAGGAGCACGACCACGAGCGCGGCCGCCGCACCCGCACCCGCGGCGGTGGCCGCTCCCGCGGCGCCCGCCGCACCACGGGGCACCGGCACCAAGAAGGGCAAGCAAGCCGCGGCGCCGGTCGTCGCGCCGGCCCCCGCAGCCGCCTCCGCAGCTGCGCCGGCCCCGTCCGGCGGATGCGCCGCCGCGGCGCCCCCGGGCGGCAACGGCGGCGCGACCGACACCGGCGTGAACGCGACCACCATCAAGATCGGCGGCACGTTCTTCAACGGCGGCTACCTGGACAAGTACGGGAAGGTCTCGGAGAACGCGCCCCGCGCGTACTTCGACTACATCAACGACAACGGCGGCATCTGCGGCCGCAAGATCGACTACTCGACCTGCGACACCGCGGGCACCGCGGACGGCACCACCGGTTGCCTCACGAAGCTGGCCAACCAGGACCAGGTCTTCATCATGGGCCCGAGCCTGGACTTCAACCTCGACATTGTCGAGCCCACGCTGGCCAAGGACAAGCTGCCCTGGGTCGGGTCCTCCGGGCTGTACAGCGAGGAGTTCGCCAGCCCCTGGATGTTCCCGACCCAGCCGTCCGGCCAGATGGTCGGCGCATTGATCACCCAGTACACCGCGACCAAGCTGAACGCGAAGAAGATCGGCGTCTCCTACCTCAACGACGTCGCCGGGCCGCAGTGCACGCAGCGTGCGCAGCAGGTGGCTACGGCGAACGGCGCGAGCGTCGTGAAGACCGTCTCGAACACCGAGATAGAGACCAGCCTGGACTCCCAGGTGGCGGCGTTGAAGAATGCCGGCGTCGACGCGGTGGAGTTCTGCAACGACCCGGTGAACACGGTCAAGTTCATCCAGGCCGCGCAACGGGTGGGTTGGAAGCCGATCTTCGTCGGCGGGTTCGTGCTCGCCGACGACGTGCCCAAGGCCGCGGGGTCCAACGGCAAGGGCATGTACGGGTTCTCGTTCTTCAACTTCTACGGCTCGGACGACCCCGGCGTGAAGAAGTACCGGGAGATCACCGAGTACTACTACCCGCAGACCTTCCACCACTTCTACGAACAGGCTTCGTACGTCGGCGCGGAGGCGATCGTCGCGGCGCTGCGGGCGGTCGGCCCGCACCTGACCCGCGAGGCGTTCGTCAAGCAGATGCGCTCGATGACCGACTTCGACAGCGGTCTGGGGCTCAAGCTCAACTTCTCGAACCTCTCCGGCGACGCGGTCAGCGGCGAGATGTTCCAGGCCGACGACAACCTGGCCTGGAAGCCGGCCTCGCAGCGCTTCGGCCTGGGCGGCGGCGGCAAGTCCGGTGCCGTGGCCGCGCCGGCGACCGCCGCGGTGGCGCCCGCGGCGGCCCGGAACACCGCCGGCCGCAGGCGCCGGCGCCGCCCGTGAGCAGGTTCTTCGGATATGTGGTCACCGGCCTGGCCAACGGCACGATCTACGCGCTGGTGGCCCTCGGTGTCGTGATCACCTACCGGGTCAGCCGGGTGATCAACCTTGCCCAGGGCGCCACCGGCGTGCTGGCCGCGTTCCTGTTCCATTACACGCTGATGGGCCGCCTCGGCATGCCCGTCGCGTTGGCCTCGGTGGTCGCGATCGGCTTCGGCGCGGCGCTCGGCGCCGGCGTGGAACGCTTCGCCGTCCGCCCGGTGCGCCACCGCGGGGCGTTGGCCACGCTCACCGTCACCACCGGGGTCCTGCTGATGTTCTCCGAGTTGACCGTGCAGATCTGGGGCCCGGACAACCCGCCGATCGCCTCGGTCTTCTCCGACCACGTGGTGCGGATCGGCAACACCGGCGTGACGGTCCATCAGTTGGCAACCGCGGGCGCGGTCATCGTGCTCGCCGGGGGGCTGTACCTGTTGCTGGCCCGGACCTGGTTCGGCGCCGGCGTCACCGCGATCGCCCAGGACCCGGGGGCCGCGCGCATCGTCGGACTGCCGGTCAACGGGATCATCACCGCGACCTGGGCGATCGGCGGGGCGAGCGCCGCGCTGTCCGGGTTGATGTACATCCACCTGAACAACCTCGACCAGATCAGCCTGACCTTCGTGCTGATCTCGAGCCTGGTCGCCGCGGCACTCGGCGGGTTCAACAGCCTGCCACTGGCCGGCGCCGGCGGGTTGGCCGTCGGGCTGATCTTCAGCCTGAGCCAGGGCTACACGACGGTGGCCGGCATCGGTGAGCTGCTGGTGTTCGTGGCACTGCTGGTCGTGCTGATCATGCGGTCCGGCAAGCCGCAACTCGACGTGGTGGCGGAGTTCTGATGCAGCCTCGGACCAGGACACAGCGGCTCGGCCTGCCCGCCGCCCAGCGCTACCTGAGGGAGCAGTCGCGCCCGGCCGGTGGCGGCCGCGCCACCGGATGGGCGGCGGCGCGCTCGATCGAGGGCGTCGGGATGCTGGTGCTGGCCGCCGCGGCGCTGCTGTGGCCGGTGTTCACCCCGAAGGTGGCGCACTTCTACGGCACCCTGTCGGCGATCTACGCGCTGGTCGGCCTGTCGCTGGTGATCCTCGTGGGGTGGACCGGGCAGATCTCGCTGGGCCACGCGGCGTTCCTCGGATTCGGCTGTTACATCGGGGAGAAACTGCTCAACCACGGCGTCCCGTTGGTGTTGGCCGTACCGATCATCGGCACCGTCGGCGCGGCCATCAGCCTCGTGCTGGGCGTGCCGTCACTGCGCCTGCGCGGGGTCTATCTGACGATCACCACGCTGGCTTTCGGCGTGGCTTGTCAGCGGTACTTCTTCACCCGGCCCCAGTTGCGCGGCTTCCACGCCACCGGCGTCCCCCGCAAGAGCCTGCTCGGGATCCCGACCGACACCGACCGCGGCCTGTACTACGCGGTGCTTGTCGTGCTCGCCGTCGCACTGGTGCTGGCCTGGAACATCCGACGGACGGACACCGGACGGGTGCTGTTCGCGATCCGCGACTCCGAGGCGGCCGCCGCCGCGATGGCGATCCGGATCGCCCCCTACAAGATCGGGGTCTTCGCCGCCTCCGCGGCGCTGGCCTGCATCGCCGGGCTGTTCTACGGGATGCTGTTCCGCTCCACACCCGGGCCGGACCAGTTCGGTGTCTTTCAGTCGCTGTTCTACCTGGCGATGCCGGTGCTCGGCGGCGCCGAGGCAATCCTCGGCGCGCTGATCGGCGGCACGTTCCTGGCGACCGGGCAGCCACTGGTGAACCTGTTCGACGTCCGCCTCTACCTGGTCAGCAGCATCTCGCTGCTGCTGATGCTGTTGTCCGGCTACGACGGCGTGGTGGGCATGCTGACCTCGGCCCGCCGCACGCTGGCCGACGCGATCCGCGGCGAACCGATCCGGTACGGCTCGTTCGTGCCCGAGGTCCCCGCCGACCAACTGCGCCGGCCACCGGTCGTCCATGCCACGCCCCCGATCGGCCTGCCGGAGGGCACCCGGGTCCGGGCCCGGCTGGTGGGCCCGGGGGCCGGCCGATGAGCGGGCACCTGATCGGCAGCGGCATGACCAAGCGATACGCCGGGCTGGTCGCCAACGACAACATCGACGTCGAGGTGAAGCCCGGCGAGATCGTCGGGCTGATCGGACCCAACGGCGCCGGGAAGACCACGCTGTTCAACTGTCTGACGGGGGCTGCGAAACTGACGGCCGGTCGGATCCGGCTGAACGGGCAGGACGTCACCGACCTGCCCGCGGCCGACCGGGCCCGCCTGGGGTTGTCCCGGACGTTCCAGCAGTCGCAGCTGTTCCGGCACCTCTCGGTGGAGGAGAACCTGCTGCTGGGCAGGCACCGGGGCTACGGTGCCGGCGCCGTGCTCGGCGCCCTCGGCCTGGCCGGCCGCGCCGAACGCGCCGCGCGAACCGTGGTCGGCACGATCGCCGGCCAGTGCGGGCTCACCGAGGTGCTCGGCGCCCCGGTCGGTGATCTGCCGTACGGCACCCAGCGCATGGTCGAGGTCGCCCGGGCAATCGTGATGAACCCCGAGGTGCTGCTGGTCGACGAGCCCGCCGCCGGCATGGACAGTACCGAGTCGGAGTACTTCGGCACGCTGCTGCGTCGGATCAGCCGGGAACGCGAGATATCGGTGCTGATCATCGAGCACGACGTGGCGATGGTCCTCGGGATCTGCGACCGGGTCTACGTGCTGAACTTCGGCAAATTGCTGGCCCACGGCAGTCCGGGCGAGATTCGGGCCAACGCCGAGGTGCGCGCCGCCTACCTGGGAAGCACCGTGACGACATGACAATGACCGAGCCGGGCCGGCGGACGCAGCGGACGCCGGACAAGCCGCTGCTGGCCGCCCGTTCGTTGGACGTGGCCTACGGCTCGGTGCTCGCGGTGCGCGGGCTGACGCTGCACGTCGATCGCGGTGAGATCGTCGCGTTGCTCGGCCCCAACGGCGCCGGGAAGACCTCGACGCTGCGGGGCATCACCGGCCTGGTCCGGCCGCGCTCCGGCACGGTCAGTGTCGACGGGCAACGCATCGACGCGGGTGGCGCGGCCGGCGCAGTGCGGGCCGGGCTGGCGCACGTCCCCGAGGGGCGCCGGGTGTTCCCGGAGATGAGCGTGCTGGACAACCTGCGCCTCGGCGCCTGGTCGGCCCGACGGCACGCGGGCGTGGTCGACAAGCGCGTTCGCACGGCCTACGAACTGTTCCCCCGGCTGTCCGAGCGGCGCGGGCAGGCCGCGGGGTCGCTGTCCGGCGGCGAGCAACAGATGCTCGCCATCGCCCGGGCGTTGATGAGCAATCCGCAACTGTTGCTCATCGACGAGCTGAGCCTCGGCCTTTCCCCGTTGGTGGTTGACGAGATCTTGGCCAGACTGGTGGAGCTGAATGCCGCCGGACTGTCCATCCTGCTGATCGAGCAGTTCGTGCACCGGGCGCTGGATGTCGCGGACCGGATCTACGTGCTCAAGAAAGGCCGGGTCGCGTACAGCGGCACCCCGGCGGCCGCGGTGCGGATCGGCGCAGTCGAGGAGGCGTACCTTTGAGCAAGCGCAAGGGGTTGCGGGTAGCCGGTGCGGCGGGCGCCACGGCGGCGCTCGGCGCCACCGTGCTGAGTTGGGGCCCCGCAGCCCGGGCGACCCCGCCGGACTCGTTGGCCGTCTTCTCCACGGCCGGCTCGGCGACCCCGTACGGAATCGTCAGCCGGGTCCCGGTCGAGACCGACGGCGGATTTCTGTTCTCCAAGACCGAGCTGCAACTGGGCAAGTCCATCAGCCAGGCCGCGGGACTGACCCTCGGGGAACTCGGCGACCTGTTCCTCGTCAGCTCGGCGCCCAAGGGGACGATCACCGCTATGCCTTCGGTGGTCAACGCCCAGGACCCGCCGTCGGCCACCGCACCCCGCGAGGCACATCTGACGGGTGGTCAGTACGGGGGCGGCGACGCCGGTGAGGTCCGCAACGCGGACCTGTCCGCGCGGGCCAGCGACTCCCCGCAGGCCACCGCCACCGCGAACGGGACCTCGATGTCCGGCCCGATGTTCTCCTCAGGTGTCTCCACCTCCCGCAGCGAGAGCGTCGTCGCCGCCGACGGGACCGTGACCACCCGGGCCATCGCCACCGTGCAGAACGTGGTGATCGGGCCGGCCACCGCCCAGCTGACGATCGCTGCGGTGACCAGCATCGCCTCGGTGAGCATCCCGCCGAACGGCAAACCGGTGCCGACGCTGCAGATCAACATGTCCGGCGCCGAACTCGGCGGCGTGCCGGTGACCATCGACACCTCGGGCATCAGCGTCAACAAGCAGGTCGCGGTGCCGGCCGACGAGTTGAAGAAGTTCAGCGCCGCGTTCAACCAGATGACCGGGCAGGGACTGACCTTCACCCCGTTCCCGGCCTCGATCACCACCGACGGGACCGGCGCCAAGGTGTCCGGTGCCGCGATGTCGTTCCGCTACCACGCTCCCGACGCCTTCCCCCGGCCCAGCGACATCGGCTCCGACGAGGAGTTCCGGCTGGGCGACGTAACCGCCGAGGCGACCGCCCGATCCCGGACCGCGCCGCCTCCGGTTGCGGCCGACGCCGCCCAGCCCGCCGCCGACGCCCCGACCGTCGCCGGGACCCTGCCCGCGACCGGCACCCTGCCCGCCGCCGGGCCACCCGCCGCCGCCCCGGTGGCTGCGCCGTTGCCCCCCGCCACGGTGACGCCGTCGGGCTCCACATTGTCCGTGGGCGGGTCCGCCCCGCCGATCGCCGGCGGCAGCACGACGAGCGCCGTGCCCGGGGAACCGACCACACTGTTCGCACTGCCGGCCCGGGTGGCCTCGCCACTGCCCGGTGAGGCCCGAAACGGTTACCGCTACGTGATGCTCGCCGCCGTGGCGGGAGCCGGCGCCCTGATTCTCATCGTCCGCAAACGCACCCTGTAGATGGAGAGACCATGAACAACCGACTGGGTGAGCTCGGACTGAAGGCGTTGGCGGCCGCGTTGGTCGGGGGCGGGCTGATCTGTGTGCTGCTGGGCTATCTCGGGGTCCGCCGCAACAACGACATCGTCCTGCAGTTGCCGTACCTGGCCTCCGGTGGCGTCGGCGGACTGGCGCTGATCGCGCTGGGCGCGGTGACTCTGGTCACCGAACAGATGCGGGAACAGAGCCGGCGGGCGGCCGCGGTCACCGAGGCGCTGGAGGAGTGGAAGGAATCGGCGTTGGCTGAGCTGCGCGCGTTCCTGGAGTCCGCCACCCTGGAGCTCGAGGTGCCCAGCACCAATCACCGGGCCGCCGGCGACACGACGGGGCTGCGACGCTGACCGCACCGGCTCCCACCCTGGTCGCCGCGGCCGCCCGACGGATGGCGGCCGAGCGAGCGAGCTTCGTCGACAACCTGGTCGAGATGCTGGCGGCCGAGATCGCCCCGTTGCAGCACGACGACCATCTCCTGGGCATGCTCGTCGCCTCGGTGCGGGAGAACGTGGCCAGCGGGCTGTACGTGCTGGAGCACGACGTGGATCCGCGCACGGTCGAGGCGCCGAACGCGGCCGTGCAGTACGCCCGCCGGCTGGCCCAGCGCGGGATCCCGTTGTCGGCACTGCTACGGGCCTACCGGCTGGGCCACTCGGCGTTCATCGAACTGTTTTTGGCCGAGATAGCCGCCGATCCGCAGGTGCACACCGTGGACGCGGCGGCGGCCGCCGTGGCCGCCATGCGGGTCTCGACCGCCTGGGTCGACACGGTCTCCGAGCAACTGGTGGTCGCCTACGAGAACGCCCGCGAGGCATGGACACAGCACCACTCGCTGATCCGGGTGAGCCGGATAAAGGAACTGCTCGCCGCCGACGAGGTGGACCTGGTCGCGGCGGAAACCGCGCTGGGCTACCGGTTCGACCAGACCCACCTGGCGATGCTGCTCTGGTTCGAACGCGACCACGGCGCGGCCGGCGAGGCGCTCATGGTGCTCGAACAGGTGGCCTCGCGGATCGCCGCCGCGCTCGGCGGGGCCCACCTGCTGGTCCCGGCCGACGCAGGCAGCGCGGAGGTCTGGATCGGCACGCGTACCGATGGCGACCACGAGACGGCGCTGGCGAAGGTGCTGAGCATCCAGGCCGAGCCGCGGCCACGGGTGGCGATCGGTCGTCCCGCCGTGGGCCTGGCCGGCTTCCGGTCCACCCACCGCCAGGCCCGGGCGGCGCGGGCGGTCGCGTTGGCCGCGGGACGTCGGTCCGGCCCGGTGACCTCGTTCGCCGAGGTCGGCACGATCGCGTTGCTGTGCTCCGACCTGGCGGCCACCCGGATCTGGGTGCTGGACACGCTCGGCGGGTTGGCCACCGACGACGACGCGACCGAACGCCTACGGGAGACCGTGCGGGTGTTCCTGAACCTGGGCTCGAGCCACACCGCCACCGCGGAACGGCTGAACCTGCACAAGAATTCGGTCCAATACCGGATCGCCAAGGCTGAGTCCTTGCGCGGTCGGCCGTTGCGCACCGACCGGGCCGACGTGGAACTGGCCCTGCGGGCCTGCCGCCTGCTCGGGCCGGTGGTGCTGGCCCAACCCGAATGACGTACCGTCAGTTTTTTGCAGTGCCTCTCGTTCGCTTGTGTTCCCGGCAGGAAGGGAATCCGATGAGCTCACGCACCGGTTGGCGGACCACCGACGGTCAACGCCTGACTCTGCTGCAGGGTGCGCTGTGCGGTCCGTTCACCCCGACCCTGCACTACGCCGCCCGGCATCCGACGCCGGCGGTCCGGCGCGGGCTGGACGGCCTGATCCACGTCGCCGGACTGAACCGTGGCCCGATGGTGACCATGCGTCGGCTCAGTGCCGGCGGCGTCCCGGCCCGCCTCTACACCCCACCGGGCCTGGGGATCGGCGCACCGCTGCTCGTGTTCATCCACGGCGGCGGCTTCGTGGTCGGCTCGTCCGTCTCGCACGCCCAGCTCGCCAAGTTCGTGGCGCGCCAGGTCAAGTGCAAGGTGCTGTCCGTCGATTACCGAATGGCCCCGGAGCACCCGTTCCCGGCCGCCGTGGACGACAGCGTGGCGGCGTTCCGCTGGGCCGTCGGCAACGCGGAGGCACTCGGGGTGGACCCGGCCCGGATCGTCGTGGGCGGCGACAGTGCGGGCGGCAACGCCTCGGTCGTGGTCTGCCTGGACACCGCCGGCGACGCCGCGCGGCCGCGCGGCGCGTGGCTCCTCTATCCGGTGACCGACACCGATTTCGAGGCCTGGCCCTCGCACCGCCTGTTCGCCGAGGGCCCCTTGCTGTCCGCGACATGCATCAAAGACATGTTCACCAGTTACGTGGACTCCGCGCATGCCAAAGATCCGCGGGTCGCGGTGTTGCACGCCGACGGCCTCGGCGCGCTGCCGCCGACCTATCTGGCAACCGCCGGCATGGATCCCCTGCGCGATCAGGGCGAGGCCTTCGCCGACCGCGCCCGGGCAGCCGGCGCAAAGGTCGAACTGCGGCGCTTCGAGTCGCTGCCGCACGGGTTCGCGAACCTGCTGATCGACCCGAAGGCCCGGGCCGCCGCGGGCGAGGCCTGCGCGGCCCTGGTCCGGCTCCTGGCGGCCTGATCCGAACTCCCCCTTCCTCTGACGTGTCGGGCGCCCTTCCCGCCGACCGAAGGGCGCGCGACACGCCACAAGATGGGGAGTCGGCCGGGGCGGGGCGATTGTGCTTGGGCCACGTAAGGGCGCCCAACCTTCGGGCCGGCGCCCCGTCGCAGCACCGCTTACGCTGCGCCAATCTGGGACTCGCCGATAACGGATGGAGAGACACCGTGGCAGTGGACACCTTGTTCGACGACGACTTCTTCCACTCCACCGGCCTGCCCAGCGGGAATCCGGACCGCCCGCACGACGAGATAAACCTCTCGTCCCGGGCTTTCTGGTGGGCCACCGCCGACGAACGCGAGCGCAGCTTCGCCGTGCTGCGGGAGCAGCGCCCGATCACCTGGCAGCCGCCGTTCGAGGACGCGTTGATCGATGATCCCCAGGACCACGGCTACTGGGCGATCGTCACCCATCGGCACCTGATCGAGGTGACCCGCCGGCCGGACGACTTCTCGTCCAGCCCGAGCATCCTGATGGAGACCATGCCGGCAGCGATCATCGAGTCCGCCCAGTCGGTCATCGCGATGGACCCGCCGCGGCACACCGCACTGCGGCGCCTGGTGGCCGCCGCCTTTACGCCCCGTCAGATGCGGCGGATCGAGGACCAGATCCAGGCCAACGCCACGATGGTGGTCGACAACCTCCTGCAGAAGGCGAAGGAATCCCCGGACGGCTGGGTGGACTTCGTCGCCGAGTGCGGCGCCCTGCTGCCGATGCACAACATCAACGACATGATGGCCGTGCCCGACGGCGACCGGCAGGCGGCCGCCGACGCGGTGATGCGGGCCACTTCGTGGAACGACCCGGAGACCGCCGGCGCCACCAAGGACGACGTGCTGGGCATGCTGTTCGACAGCATCCTCTACATGCACGAGTTGGCCGGGCGGCTGATCGAGGAGCGTCGGGAGAACCCTGGGCCCGACCTGTTCAGCTCACTGGTCGCCGCAGAGGTCGACGGCGAGCGGTTGACCGACTACGAGATCGCCTCATTCTTCGTACTGTTGACGATCGCCGGGATCGACACGACCCGGCAGTCGCTGGCGCACGGGCTGCGTGCGCTGACCACCCATCCGGAGCAGCGGGCCTGGCTGATGGCGGACCTGCCCGGCCGGATTCCCACCGCTGCCGAGGAATTCGTGCGCTGGGCCACGCCGATCATGACGTTCCGCCGGACCGCGGCGCACGACTGCGAACTGGACGGCGTGCAGATCACCAAGGGCGACAAGGTGGTCATGTTCTACTCCTCGGCGAACCGCGACGAGGCCGCGATCGACCGGCCGCACGAATTGGACCTCTCCCGGCACCCGAACCCGCACGTCGCCTTCGGCGGCGGTGGAATCCATCACTGCCTGGGAAATCAGCTGGCCCGCTTCCAGATCCGCGCATTGTTCGTGGAGTTGCTGACCCGCTGCCCCGAGATCGTGGCCGGCGAACCGGTCATCACCCCCGGCAATTTCTTCCACGTCGTAAAGCGCCTGCCCTGCCTGCCCGAACCCCGATAGGACCTCCCGCCAATGACCGAATTCGACGTAGTCATCGTCGGTGCCGGACTGTCCGGCATCGGCGCCGCGGTTCGCCTGGCGCAGGACTGCCCGGACCGCACGTACACGGTGCTGGAGTCGCGCGCCGCGATCGGCGGGACCTGGGACCTGTTCCGCTACCCGGGGATCCGGTCGGATTCCGACGCCTACACGATGAGCTACGGGTTCGAGCCGTGGGCCAGCCGACAGGCGATCGCCGACGGGGGCGACATCCGCACCTACATCCAGACCGCGGCGGACAAGTTCGGGGTCAGCCGGCACGTCCGGTTCGGCACTTGCGTGCGCAGCGCGTCCTGGTCGTCGCAGACTGCGCGGTGGACCGTGCACACGGAGGTCGACGGCGCCCCGCAGACGCTCACCTGCCGGTTCCTGCACCTGTGCACCGGCTACTACTCCTACGAACGCGGCTATCAGCCGGAGTTTCCCGGCCTGGCGGACTTCACCGGCCCGGTGATCCACCCCCAGCACTGGCCCGCGGACCTCGACGTCACCGGCAAGCGCGTCGTGGTGATCGGCAGCGGCGCCACCGCGGTGACCCTGGTGCCGGCGCTGGCCAAGTCCGCAGCGCACGTCACGATGCTGCAGCGCTCCCCGTCCTACGTGCTGGCAATGCCGGAGGTCGACCACATCGCGCAGTTGCTCCGCAAGGTGTTGCCCGCCGGCGTGGCGCACACGATCGTGCGGGCGAAGAACATGGCGCTGCTCCAGGGCATCTACGAGTTGAGCCGACGCCGGCCGGAGTTGGCCAAACGCCTGTGCCGCAAGGTCGTGCTGTCCTACCTGAAGGACCCGGCCTACGTGGACAAGCATTTCGCGCCCCGCTACGAGCCGTGGGACCAGCGGCTGTGCCTGGTCCCGGACGGCGATCTGTTCCGCGCCATTCGCGACGGCTCGGCGTCCGTCGTGACCGACTCGATCAACCGTTTCCTACCGCAGGGAATCGAACTGACGTCAGGTCAGATTCTGGACGCCGATGTGGTGGTCTCCGCGACCGGGCTGCGGCTGCTGCCGTTGGGCGGCACCAAGTTCGAGGTCGACGGCGCCCCGGTGGATCTGGCGGACACCGTCGCCTACCGCGCCGTGATGCTGTCCGGCGTGCCCAACCTGTCCTTCTGCTTCGGCTACACCAACAACTCCTGGACGTTGCGCGCCGACCTGTCCTCCCGGTACCTGTGCCGATTGCTCAACCACATGCGGACCCACGGGCAGGACGTCGCCACCCCGGTCCTGCCCGCGGGCGTGCAGCGGGTGCCGTTCCTCGACCTGACCTCCGGCTACGTGCAGCGCGGCATCGCCGATTTCCCGAAGGCCGGCACCACGGGTGCGTGGGTGGTCAGCCAGAACCACCTGAAGGTCTCGCGGGCCTTCGGACGCCTCGACCTGACCGAGGACATGATCTTCAGCGCATGCCATCGAGCACCCGCCGAGGTCTGAGTCGCCAGGCGCGGCCAGACCTCAAACGTTGTGCACCCGAAGGACGAACGGTCGCGCCCCGCGGATCTGACTGGTAATCAGACCTGCGGCGGCGCGACCGTCGTGAAGCCATTCATGTACCAGCTGAGCTGACGCACCGTCAGTGTGAGCTGACCACGACCTCGACGCGCTGGAACTCCTTGAGTTCGGAGTAGCCCGTGGTGGCCATGGCCCGGCGCAGCGCGCCGATGAGGTTCATCGAGCCGTCCGGCTGCCGCGAGGGCCCGAGCAGGATCTCCTCGAACGTGCCGATCGTCCCGACGTGCATCCGCGTCCCCCGGGGCAGCACCGCGTGGTGGGCCTCGGTGCCCCAGTGCCAGCCGCCGCCCGGGGCCTGCGCACCGCGGGCCAACGGTGAGCCGATCATCACCGCGTCCGACCCGCAGGCGATCGCCTTGGTGATCTCGCCGCTGGTGGTCATGCCGCCGTCGGCGATCACGTGGACGTAGCGGCCACCGGACTCGTCGAGGTAGTCCCGGCGGGCGGCGGCGACATCGGCGATGGCCGAGGCCATCGGCACCCGGATCCCGAGCACCTCCGCGGTGGTGTGGGCCGAGCCGCCGCCGAAGCCGACCAGCACGCCCGCGGCGCCGGTGCGCATCAGGTGCAGCGCAGCCTGGTAGGTCGCACAGCCGCCGACGATCACCGGTACGTCGAGTTCATGGATGAACTGCTTGAGGTTCAGTGGCTCACTGCGACCGGAGACGTGCTCGGCGGAGACCGTGGTCCCGCGGATCACGAACAGGTCCACGCCGGCGTCCACCACGGCCCGGGAGTACTGCGCGGTGCGCTGCGGGGAGAGGGCGGCGGCGGTGATGATCCCGGCCTCGCGCATCGTCTTGATGCGCGCGCCGATCAACTCCTCCTTGATCGGCTCGGCGTAGATCTGCTGGAGCCGGGCCGTCGCCTCGTCGTCCGGCAGGTAGCAGATCTCGTCCAGCAGCCCCGTCGGGTCGTCGTAGCGCGTCCAGAGTCCCTCGAGGTCGAGCACGCCGAGGCCACCCAGCCGACCGATCTCGATCGCGGTGTCCGGCGACACCACGCTGTCCATCGGCGCGATCAGGATCGGCAGCTCGAAGTGGTAGGCGTCGATCTGCCAGCTGGTGGAGATCTCCTCCGGATCGCGAGTGCGCCGGCTGGGCACGATCGCGATCTGGTCGAAGCCGTACGCCGCGCGGCCGCGCTTGCCGCGGCCGATCTCGATCTCGGTCATTGGCCGAGCCTAGTCGCCCCCCCACTGTTCATCTTCTGGCGTGTCGGGCGCCCCT
>DATAUG010000070.1:0-10853 GCA_036268355.1 Sporichthyaceae bacterium | reverse complement strand
GTGGCGCGCGCCCTTCCCGCGTTGGGAGGGGCGCGCGACACGTCAGAAGATGCACAAGGGGAGGGCGCACTGATGAGGCGTGCACCTGCCCGGCGGTCGCTTCGCGGGCTCGTGTTGGGCGGAGTCGGGATCGGGGCCGCGTTGCTGGCCGTGCTGCTGACGTTCAGCCTGCTGGCTGAGCGCAGCGCACACGCGGCCGCGGCCGCGGAGACGCGGCGTTCGGCCGCGCTGCGGCTGGCCCAGGAACTGCGCCAGACCTCCGACGACCTGACCCGGATGGCCCGCAGTTACGTTGCCACCGGCCAGACCAAGTACCGGGACTGGTTCTCCGAGATCCTCGCGATCCGCGCCGGAACCTCGCCCCGCCCGGACAACTACGGCGGCGTCTATTGGGACGTCGTCACCGACACCGGGATGCGACCGACGCCCTTCGGGCCGCCGATCAGCTTCGCCGAACTCGCGACCCGGACCGGGTTCAGCCCGCCGGAACTGCAGTTGCTGGCGGTTGCGCAGGCTCGTTCGGACGCGTTGGCACGGATCGAGGAGCAGGCGTTCGCGCTCGTTGCCAACGGCGGTTCGACTCCCGGTCCGAACCGGGACAGGGCCGGCGCGCTGGTTTACGACGCGGACTATCTGCACGCCAAGAACGAGATCATGGCCCCGATCGGGCAGGTGTTCTCCCTGGTCGACGATCGGACCAAGCGCGATACCGAGCGGGCGCTTGCCCGGGCGCGGGACTGGTCCGTCGCGGCGGTCGCGGTTGGATTGCTGCTGATGGCCGCTATGGCACTGGCCGCGGGGGTGATGCGTCGGGCGGTGATCCGGCCGGTGCTCGCATTGGACGGCGCCACCGCACGGGTGGCCCAGGGCGATCTCGACGCCCACGCGCCGGTCGAGGGGGTCAGCGAGATCAGCACCTTGGCCCGACGGTTCAACGGGATGGCGGACCGGATCCGGGCGCGCACCGATGAACTGGAACTGCTGCATCGCGTGGCCGCCACGGCCAACTCCGCCGCGGATCTGCCTGCCGCAGCCCGTGAGGTCCTCGACCTGGTTTGTGCGTACACCGGCTGGCACGTCGGCCACGTGTACTGGCGCGACGGTGATGCCCTGGTCCCGTCCGGGATCTGGCACGGTGGCTCGCCGACATTTCGCACGGCCACCGCGCAGACGTCATTCGCCACCGGCGTCGGGTTGGGCGGACGCGTGCTCGACGCCCGGGCACCCGTCTGGATAACAGATGTGACGCAGGATCAGGGTTTCCTGCGGGCCGGGCACGCCGCAGGCCTCGGCGCCGGGATGGCGTTCCCGGTGCGCGTCGGCGAGGATGTCGTCGCCGTGCTGGAGTTTTTCGCAGCGCGGCCCGCGGAGCCCGACGAGCGGTTGCTCGCGCTGATGGCGGACGTCGGTACCCAACTGGGCCGGGTGGTCGACCGGATCCGGGCCGCGGACGCGCTGCGCGAGGCCGCCGCAGCGGCGGAGAGCGCCAACACGGCGAAGAGCGTGTTCCTCGCCACGATGAGCCACGAGATCCGCACGCCGATGAACGCGGTGATCGGTATGTCGGAGCTGCTGCTGGAGACCGAACTCGACCCCGAGCAGCGCCAGCTGGCCGGGACCGTCGCCGACAGCGCCGACGCGCTGCTGCTGCTGATCAACGACATCCTGGACTTCTCCAAGATCGAGGCCGGACGGCTGGATCTCGAGGAGGCGCCCTTCCGGGTCACCGACTGTGTCGAGCGCGCGCTGGGCCTGGTCGCGGCGCAGGCGGCGGGCAAGCACCTCACGCTGCGCCACGCGATCTGTCCGGATGCGCCCGAAATGCTGTTGGGGGATCTGACCCGGGTGCGACAGGTGTTGGTCAACCTGCTGGCGAACGCGGTCAAGTTCACCGAGCGCGGCGAGGTGGTGGTGTGCGTTGCTGCCGACGCGCTGCCGGCCGGCGACTACCGGTGGACCTTTGCCGTGCGGGACACCGGAATCGGCATCCCACCGGACCGGGTCGAGCGGATCTTCGACCCGTTCGTCCAGGCCGACGTGTCCACCACGCGTCGCTACGGCGGCACGGGCCTCGGCCTGGCGATCAGCCGGCGGCTGTGCGAGCTGATGGGCGGCACGATCGGGGCCGTCAGCACGCCCGGGCACGGCTCGACGTTCACCTTCAGCTTTCGGGCCGGCGGGGCCGCGCCGCCGAGCCCGGTGCCCGTGATCGGGACCGATTCCCTGACGGCTTCCCTGACGGCCGCGCCGGCCTTACGGATCCTGGTCGCCGAGGACCACCCGGTGAACCAGCGCCTGGTGTTGCTGCTGCTGGACAGGCTCGGACATCGGGCCGACGTTGTCGACAACGGGGCGCAGGCAGTCTCCGCAGTGCTGGATCGCAACTATGACGTAGTTCTGATGGACCTTCACATGCCCGAGTTGGACGGACTGTCGGCCGTCCGAGCAATCCGCGAGCAGATGGGGGAACGGCGTCCCCGGATCATCGCCCTGACCGCGAACGCGCTGCCGGGGGACCGCGAGGCCTGCCTGGCCGCCGGGATGGACGACTTCCTCGCCAAGCCGTTGCAGCGGGGCGAGCTGGCCGAGGCGCTGTCCCGGACCCGCGCCGGGGTTCTCGATCCCGCAGCCATCACGAATCTGCGTGAACTCGTCGGCGACAGCCGCGAGGCAATGTGCGGACTCGTCGACGACTTCCTGGCCGAGACGCCCCCGTTGCTCGCCGCCCTGAATGCCGCGGACCCGACCGAGGCCCATCGTGCCGCGCACACCCTGCGCACCCTCGGCGCCACTTTCGGCGCCGTGATGATGGCGGAACTGTGTCTGCAGGCGGAGTCCCATGGCGGTGCGTTGGTGGACGTGCCGCACCTCGTGGCGGCGATCACCACCGAACATCAGCGGGTCGCTCACGCCTTGGAGTCGTTGCGTTGACACGGCGGGACAACGACATGCCCGCCGCACGTGGCCGGCCGACCGGTCAGGCGTCGCGGACCGCGCCCGCGCGCCGACGTCAACAATGTCTGGAGAAGGGCGCGGGACAGGCCTTGGCCGGTCCACGCACATCGTGCCCGAAGGTGCGCGGCGAGGACGTGGATGACGCTCGAGGGTTCGACCTGTCGGCAGGCTCCCTTCCTCGCGTCGGCCGCGGCTGCTGCCCAGGGCGCCCGCGCCTCGGTGCGCTCACCAGGGCACGGTCCGGCCCAGGTAGTCGAGGTACTGCAGGCCGGGGCGGCCGCGCTGGGCGTCGATCGTCGTGACCAGGTTGGGGATGCTCTCCTCGATGGTCAGGGAGGCGTCGGGTCCGCCCATCTCGGTCTTGACCCAGCCGGGCGCCATGACGAGCAGCGTCCGTTTCTCGTCGTGGTGGCGCGCGGCGTAGCTGCGCATGAGCTGGTTGAGGGCGGATTTGCTGGCCCGGTAGATCTCCCAGCCGCCGCGGGAGTTGTTCGCGATGCTGCCCAGCCCGGAGGACATGATCGCGATGGTGCCATCGGGGTCGACGAGCTCGCCGAGGGTCTGGATGACCCGCATCGGGCTGAGCGCGTTGGTGACCATCAGGCGGGTGAATTCCTCGGTGCTCACCTGCGCGCTGGTCTCCTCCCGGTCGTTGGCCACGCCCGCGTTGACGAAGAGCAGATCGAATCTGCGTGCGACGAGCCGCTCGCGCAGCCCTTGGATCTGCTCGGGGGAGTTGATGTCGACGTGCTCGATCTCCAGCCGCCCGCCCGCGGTGTCGGCCAGCTCGTGCAGCGGGGTGCGGGCGCTGCCGCGGACCGTCGCGACCACGCGCGATCCTCGCTCGATGTACTCCGCGGCCAGGGCGTAGCCCAGGCCGCGGGACGCGCCGACCAGAAGCACGGTCGCGTCATTCGAATCCGAGCTCATGAGCACTCCCTCGAGTTGCGCACCAGGCGAGGGTCCGACCCGGATGGCGCCGCAGTGAAACGGCCTTGGGGCAACGCCCGCGGCGCCGGCGATCTTCCATGGATCTTCGCGGTCGGCACGCATTCACCGGCGGCTCGACGCTGCAAACCGGTGCGTACGCAGGTTGTCCGGCGGGCGTCCCGCTGTCAGCGGGTTTGCGGCAGTTCGAATTTGCCCGGGGCCACCGCTACCGCTGGTGGATCTCAGCCGGCGAGGTCGGCCAGATGCTTGAGGATTTCGACGGGCTCGGTGCGGGTGCCGTAGTCAGGGTGGACGTCGATCCAGCGGATCGTGCCGGCGGCGTCGAGAAGCACGACGGTCGGCATCGGGATCGCCCCGGTGGCGTCGACGTTGGTGGCCGCGACGTCGATCCCGAACTGGGCCTGGACCTGCTGGGCCGCCGCCCCGGTCTCGGTGAGGATCCCGAGCCCGCCGGCCAGGAGGTTGCCCGGGTCGGAGAGCACCGGGTACTGCAGTTCGTTGGTCTCCTGCGCGGTCAGTGCCCCGTCGGGCTTCTGCGGGCTCAGGGCGATCAAGGCGACGCCGCGGGCGTGGAGCTCGGGCAGCAACGTCTCCTGGTATGCCCGCAGGGTCAGGTTGCAGTAGGGACACCACGCGCCTCGGTAGAAGACGAGAACTGCCGGTGCACCGGCCCGGACCGCGGCCAGGGTGGTGGGGTTGCCGTGGACGTCGAGCAAGTCGCCGTCGGGCATCGGGCTGCCGACGGCCGCCCCGGCACCGGGCGGGCGCTCACCCTGCAGTTTGCGCTCCGCCCGGAAAGCCTGGAGCGCTTCGGCCGGCAACTGCGCGGCGGCCTCGGCCTCGAATGCGGCCACCCGGTCGGCCAGGGTCTGGCTGGTGTTCATGAGGTTCTCCTCTACGAAAGCACTGTGGAGTGTTAGCTCCAATTGGTGTGTGCGCTCCACTCTGGCGTTACAGTTCTGGAGTGTCAACTCCAGAGGTTGAGTGCCCGCGTGCCTACGCTGCCCGCATGACCGAAGTTGCCGTGACGCGGCTGACGGCCAAAGGACACGCCACGCGCGAGCGCATCGTGGCCGCCGCGGCCACGCTGATGTTCGAGCGTGGCGTGGCCGGCACCAGTACGGACGAGGTCCAGGCCCGGGCAGGAGTCAGCGCCTCGCAGCTGTATCACTACTTCGCCGACAAACGAGCCCTGGTTGCCGCGGTGATCGCGTGGCAGACCGAGGCCGTGGTGGGGGGCCAGGAGCCGCTCTTCGCGGCACTGGACAGCCTGGAGGCGTTGGGGCAGTGGCGCGATCTGATCGTCGCGCTGCAGGTCGACCGCCGGTGCGCGGGCGGCTGCCCGTTGGCGACGCTGGCCGGGGAGCTGGCCGAGGCGGATCCCGAGGCGCGGGCTGCGTTGCGCGCGGGGTTCCACCGATGGTCGGCAGGTATCGCCGGCGGTCTGCACCGGATGCGGGAGCGCGGGGAGCTGCGTGCGGAGGCCGATCCGGATCGGTTGGCGATCGCGGTGCTCGCGGCGCTGCAGGGCGGGCTGCTGCTGGCCCAGGTCGAACGCAGCACGGCGCCGCTGGAGATCGCGCTGGACACCGTGCTGGATCACCTGGCGAGCTACCGGCGCCCGGCGTCCGGCTCCTGACCGTCCGGTGCTGCACGGACCCCGTCGGCGGCGCATGGAGTGCCGCCCGTCCCGCGCCGCCCGCGGCGCGTGGCATGATTACGATTGGCGTGGCATGATTGCGTGGTGGATGCCACAGTGGTGCTGGGGGCTCAGGGTCGGTTGGTGATCCCGGCCGAGGTGCGGGCGGCGTTGGGTCTGGAGCCGGGTGACCGGCTGCATCTGCACACGAGTGGACCGCGGTTGGTGTTGGAGCGCCAGGGCGACGCCGTCGAGGAATTGCGCGCCTTGGGGCGCGGGGTGCCCGGGACCCGTTCGTTCGTCGAGGAGTTGCTCGCCGAGCGTCGCGCGGCGGCCGCGCAGGAATGACCGTCCTGGACGCCTCCGCGTTGCTCGCCCTGATCCACTCCGAACCCGGGCATGAACTCGTCGGCGCCCGGATCGACGGAGCGGTGCTGGGGGCCGTGAATCTCGCCGAGGTCGTGGGCAAGCTCGTCGACTCCGGGGTCGACGTGACCCGGCTGCGCGAACTACTGGGGGCAGCGGGTGTTGTTCTCGCCCCACTCACCACCGAGGACGCAGAATTGGCTGGCGCACTACGCGCACTGGACGGCGGTCGCAGCCTCTCGCTCGGCGACCGGTGCGCCCTGGCCCTGACCATCCGCATGAACCCGCCCGAGGTCCTCACCGCCGACCGCGCCTGGGCCCAGCTCGACCTACCGATCACAGTCCTGCTCATCCGATGATCCGAGCCGCAGCCCTCGGCGGAGGATGGCGATCGGTCGCGGGCCGCCGCCGCCCGGGGGTGCGGGTGCCCCGGGTCAGGCGGTGAAGAACTGGCTCAGGCCCATCGCGCGCAGCCCGCGCCGGTAGGCGACCGAGCTGCGGTCGGCCGGGATGTTCACCTCGATCCGTGGGTCCAGCGGGAGGTTCTCGGGACGCTGGATCTCCACGATGCGCCGGTCCTCGGTGAAGATGCGCTCGTTGAACGCGAGGATCTCGGACTCGGGTTGGTCGACGGCGAAGTTTTTCGCGACCGAGCAGAACATCCGGGTCCACCGGGCCGAGACCGGGCTGGCGGCGTTGAGGATGCTCAGCCGCCCGTCGTCCGGGAAATGCACCACCAAGCCGGCCGTGAACGGCAGGTGCACCTCGAATCGGCGCAGCCAACGGAAGCCGTCGGGTGCGGACAGCCCGCTGCCGCGGGGGAAGTTGGCCACGGTGCTCCAGTAGTCGAAGCTGAGGCCCGACTCGGTGGCGACCGGGTTGTACGCGGGGACTTCGACGTCGGCCGGGTCGGCGAAGGTATCGGTGTGGATGAATGCGAAGTGCGCCACGTCGATGAACCCCTCGACCTGTCGGCCCGCGAAGGCCGCGACATCGAACCCGGGGCAGGTGACGCATTGATAGCCGGGTTCGTCCCAGCCCGGCATCGTCGGGATGTCGCCGGCGGTGGCCGGGTCCGGCCGTAGGCAGGTCCACCACAGACCGAAGCGCAATTGCGCGGGGAAGGTCTGCAGGCGAAGCCGGGTGGGGATCTTCGCGGCCGGATGGGCGGGGACGTGCACGCAAACGCCCGCGCCCGCGAATCGCAGGCCGTGGTACGCACACTGGACTGACGCCCCGTCACCTTTTCCGGCGGACAACGGGACGCCGCGGTGCGGGCAGATGTCGGGGGCGATCACGACCTCGGATCCGGCTCGGTAGACCACCAGCTCCTGATCGAGCAGGACGACGCCGGTCGGGTCGTTGCCGAGATCGGCATCCCGCACAATCGGGTACCAGCAGCGGGCCAGGATCTCCCAGTCCGGGCGCAGGAAAGTCGTGCGGACCTCGGGTGCGACGGGATCCGCCGCGTCCCCATCGGCCTGCCCGTCCACCGACGCCCCTTTCTCGCAAGGCCGATGCTCGCACATCCGCCGGCGGTCGGGCCGCTACCGTGCGGGTGTGCCCGACGCGAGCCCGGATCTGGTCGTCCACGCGCCGCGCGCGGTGCTGCCGGACGGCCAGGCGGCGGCGACCGTGGTTGTGCGCGACGGGCGGATCGAGGCGCTGCTCCCGCACCGCTCGGAGGTCGCCGGTGCCCGGGTCGAGGACTTGGGCCCGGATCTCGTCCTGCTTCCCGGGCTCGTCGACACCCATGTGCACATCAACGAGCCCGGACGGACGCATTGGGAGGGCTTCCTCACCGCCACCCGGGCCGCCGCCGGCGGAGGTGTGACCACGCTGCTGGACATGCCGTTGAACAGCCTGCCCCCCACCTTGAACGTCGCGGCGCTCGAACTGAAGCGAACGGTGGCGGCGGGTCAGGTTTTTGTCGACGTCGGGTTCTGGGGCGGGGCGGTCCCGGCGAACATCGTCGATCCGGCGGCGGTGCGGAGTCTGCACGCCGCCGGGGTATTCGGCTTCAAGTGCTTCCTGGCCGATTCCGGTGTCCCGGAGTTCCCACCGCTGTCGCGCGGCGAGCTGCTCCGGGCCGCCGAACTGGTCGCTGCCGTCGATGGGCTGCTGATCGTGCACGCCGAGGACGCCGAGGCACTGGCCGCCGCCCCGCCCGCAGGCCCCGACTACGCCGAGTTCCTGGCCTCCCGGCCGGCCGCGGCGGAGGTCAGCGCGATCGAGGCGGTGCTCGACGCGTCCCGACGGACCGGGGCCCGGGTTCACGTTCTGCACCTGTCCGCAGCCGCCGCGCTGCCGGTGCTCGCCGCCGCCCGGGCCGAGGGCGTACCCGTCACGGTCGAGACCTGTCCGCACTACCTGACGTTGGACGCTGCCGCCGTGCCTCCCGGCGCGACCGAGTTCAAGTGCTGCCCCCCGGTGCGCGATGCCGCCAACGCCGACGGACTTTGGCGGGGCCTGCGCGACGGCGTCATCGATGCGGTCGTCTCCGACCACTCGCCGAGCCCGCTGGACCTGAAGTCCGGTGGCTTCGCCACCGCCTGGGGCGGGGTTTCCTCGCTGCAGTTGGGGCTTCCGGTGGTCTGGACGGCGGCCCGTTCGCGCGGGATCGGCCTGCCCGAGGTCGTGCGGTGGATGGCGACCGGGCCCGCCCGGATCAGCGGGTTGTCGGGCAAGGGCGCGATCGTCGCCGGCGCGGCGGCGGACCTGGTCGCCTTCGCCCCGGAGGAGGAATTCACCGTGGTGGCCGAGGATCTGGCGCACCGTCACCCGATCACCCCGTACGCCGGGAAGCGATTGCACGGCGTGGTCCGGCAGGTGTGGTTGGGTGGCGCCCCGATCGGTGAGCACCCGACCGGGCGGCTGCTGCGACGGGGCGAAGCCGCATGAGCGAGCGCAGCGAGCGAACGATCGGTACTGCCACGGACCTCGACCCGACCTGGGTGGACCTGGCCTCGCGAGCCTTCGGCGGCAGCGTGCTGCTCGCCAACGACGAGACGTTCGCCGAGAAGGAGAACCTGATCATCGCGGCGGCGCCGACCTTCACCCCGCACACGATGGGCTTGCGCGGGCAGGTCTACGACGGATGGGAGACGCGCCGGCGTCGCTCCCCTGGCGAGGACTGGGTGATCCTGCGGCTCGGGGTTCCCGGCATCGTGCACCGGATCGTCGTCGACACGGCGTTCTTCAAGGGGAACTTCCCGACCTCGTGCGAGGTGCACGCCTGCTGGCTGGACGGGTGGCCGTCCGCTGATCAGGTGGCCACTCACCCCGACTGGATCTCGCTGACGGGTCGTCAGGAACTGGTCGGGCACGCCGAGAACACGCTCACCGTGCTCGCTCCGGTCCTGGCCGGCCACCTGCGGTTGACCATCCATCCGGACGGAGGCATCGCCCGGCTGCGGGCCTTCGGTGAGGTCGTGGCCGACCCGCGACGGTGGGTCGGGCTGAGCGTGGATCTGGCGGCCGGCGAGAACGGCGGCGTGGTTCTGGATTGCAGCGACCGGTTCTACTCCCCACCGCAGAACGCGATCGCCCCGGGCAATGCCGCCCGGATGGATCAGGGCTGGGAGACCCGGCGGCGCCGCGACGGCGGCAACGACTGGATCCTGCTGCGCCCGGCCGTACCGGGCCGGGTCCGACAGGTGGTCGTGGACACCACGCACTTCGTCGGCAACGCCCCCGGCGGGGTCGCGATGAGCGCCTTGGACGCGGCGGGTGAGTGGCGGCCGCTACTGCCGCGGACGTCGCTGACCCCGGACACCCGGCACTGGTTCGGGGTCGAATCCGGCCTCGACGTCGATCTGATTGTGCGTCAGGTTCGGGTGGACCTGTTTCCGGACGGTGGGCTCGCGCGGATCAAGCTGTGGGGGGACCCGACGACGGAAGCCTCCGGTGTGGCGGCGGCCCGCTGGTGGAACCTGCTCCCGGCTCCGGCGGCGGCGGCAGCGGTGCGGTCGTGCTGTGCCTCGCCCGGCTGGGCGGCGGCGTTGGCGGCCGGGCGGCCGTACATCGACCTCGACACGGTCGTCGCCGCCTCGGATGCGTTGCTGCATCAACTGGACGCAGCCGAACTCGCCACGGCTCTGGCGGCCCATCCCCG
This sequence comes from Sporichthyaceae bacterium, assembly GCA_036268355.1. Lineage (GTDB taxonomy): Bacteria > Actinomycetota > Actinomycetes > Sporichthyales > Sporichthyaceae > DASQPJ01. The sequence goes on along the minus strand of DATAUG010000070.1, from coordinate 828 downwards.
GATCGGCGAGCGTCCGACCGGGACCGGGGCGCAGGCAGCCGCCTCACGGCGGGAGCAGACCGGCGTGGGCGAGGACCCCGAACTGCGGGCCGCGCTCGAGGCGGGCAACCGCGAATACGAGCAACGGTTCGGCCAGGTGTACCTGGTGCGGGCGACCGGGCGCAGCGGCCCGGAACTCCTTTCCCTGCTGAACGAAAGGCTTACCCACACCGCGGCCGAGGAGGGCCTGGTCGTGCGCCGGGAGCTCGCCGAGATCACCGCGCTGCGCCTGCTCCGGTTGTGGGTGGCCCGATGAGCGAGCTTGCGCGCTCATCAATCGGCACAGCGTCAAGGTGCCTCATCGTCGCGCCGAGGAACGAGGCGCGACGATGAGTCTGTCCACGCACGTCCTCGACACCGCGGCCGGCCGGCCGGCGATCGGACTGGCCATCCGGCTGGAGTCGGCAGCCGGCGCGGGGTGGGTCGAGGTCGCCGCCGGGATCACCGACGCCGACGGCCGGCTGCGGCTGCCGTCGCCCCCGGTCGGCTCGCACCGTCTGGTGTTCGCGACGGGCGCTTGGTTCTTCGCGGCCGACGTCGAATCCTTCTACCCGCAGGTTTGCGTCGAGTTCACGATCCGAGATCCCGGTGAACATCACCACGTGCCACTGTTGCTGTCCCCGTTCGGCTATTCGACGTACCGGGGGACGTGAATGAGCGAGCGCAGCGAGCGAGTCAATGTCACAGTGCCCGCCACATCCGGCCGGCCCGGGCTCATGAAGGCGCGCCAATGAGCCACCCCTACGTCCGTCCTCTGCCGTGTCGCGCGCCCTTCCGGCCGGCGGAAGG
>DATAUG010000069.1:0-4512 GCA_036268355.1 Sporichthyaceae bacterium | reverse complement strand
TGGATCGAACGGACCTACCACCGCCGACGCAGACAGGCCGCACTCGGCCGATTGACCCCCATCGAGTTCGAGATCATCATGACCCAGACCGCCGAACAAGCGGCCTAACCGCTGTCACCCGTTCGTGCAGCAGACCCCTTCGTGCTGAGTCGGAACGAGATTCTTCCTCTGATCGCGATCCGCGACCACATCGAGCACGTAATTCCACGGAGACAGCGTGCAGCTGCGCGTAAGCGTCAACAGTCCCGGCCGAGCAGGAACCGACCTGTTCGTCGATGCGGACCCGGCGACCCCGGTCAGCGCGTTCGGCGACCAGATCGTCCGGGCGCTAGGCGTCGGCCAGGCGGCGCAGCTGTTTCTCGACGGATTCGAGGTCGAGGCGGGCCTGCCGTTGGACTCCTCGCCGATCCGGGACGGTGTCGCGCTCGGGCTGGGCGAACCGGTCGTCGGTGTGCGGTCGCCCGGGCAGGGAATCGTCGAGATCCGCGTGGCCGGCGGGCCGGGTGCGGGCGGTCTGTACCGGCTGGGGCCGGGGGAGTTCACGATCGGTTCGACGGCCAACGATCGGATCCGACTGGAGGACGCCGGGCTGTCCGCCGGCGCGCTGACGGTCACCATCGGCGCCGACGGCGCGGCAACCGTGCGGCCCGGTCCCACGGTCCAGGCGACCTTGGAGGGCGAGCGGGTCAGCGACCCCACGCCGTGGCCGCCCGCTCACCTGCTGTCCGTCGGTGCCGTCCTGCTCGACCTGGCGCCCCCCGATTTCCCGGACGCGGCCCTGGCGCCGTCGGAGGACGGCGCGGGATTCGACTACACCCGGCCGCCGCGGCTGGCGCTGCCGGAGCATCCGACCCGATTTGCGCTGCCCACCGCTCCCGCGACCGCGGAAAAACGTCCGCTGCCCTGGGTTATGGCGGTCGTGCCGCTGGTCGTCGCGTTGGTACTGGCCGCCGTCACCCACAACACCTCGTTGCTGGCCTTGGCGCTGCTCAGCCCCATCTCGTTGATTGCCAACCAGCTCAACGAGCGCAAGCAGGGCAAGCAGTCCGCCGAGCGGACCCATGAGGAGTACCGCGCCCGGCGCACGGCGATCGAGTCCGACGCCCAGGACGCGATGACGGCCGAGCAGGCGGCGCGCCGAACGGCCTGCCCGGACCCTGCGGTCGTCCGGCTGATCGCCACCGGTCCGCGGCAGCGACTGTGGGAACGCCGGCGCGCCGATCCCGACCACGGCCGGGTGCGGCTGGGTACGGGCACACTGCCCAGTGCTGTCGTGCTGACTGATCCGAGCCTCGAGGAACACCGTCGCGGTGAACCCCTGCTGCTCGCGCACATCCCGGTCACGGTCGACCTCACCGCCTACGGCGTCCTCGGCCTGGCCGGACGGGCCGCCGCGGTGCACTCGGCGGCCAGTTGGATCCTCGTCCAGAGCGCGGTGCTGACCAGCCCGGCCGATCTGAGCATCTGCGTGCTCACCGACCCGGCCGGCGCCGCGGGCTGGAGCTGGGTGGCCTGGTTGCCGCACGCCCGCCCGCGCGACGGCCAGGACGCCGTCGCCCTGCTCGGCACCACCGCCGAGACCGTCGGGCGGCGGATCTCGGAGTTGCTCAACCAACTGGCGGCCCGTCAGAAGGCTGTGCGCGAAGCCGGATCCAGCGCCCGGCTGGACGCACCCGACGTACTGGTCGTGCTCGACGGCTCTCGCCGGCTGCGATCGTTGCCCGGCGTGGCGCAGCTGCTCGCCGACGGCCCGGCCGTGGGCATTCGCCTGCTCTGCCTGGAGACCGAGGCCCGCCTGCTGCCCGAGGAGTGCAAGGCCGTCGCAACGCTCGGCGACGACAGGTATCTGACGCTACGTCAGGCCGGTCTGAGCACGGTCGACCGCGTGGTGCCCGACCTGGTCGGCACCGACTGGTGCGAGCGCATCGCCCGGGCGCTGGCGCCCATTCGCGACGTCTCCCGCGACGAGGACTCGGCGCTGCCGGACTCGTCGCGTCTGCTCGACGTGCTGGGGCTGGAACCGCCGACCGCGGATGCGATCGTCGCCGGCTGGCGCGCGGGCGGCGCCACCACGCGGGCGGCAATCGGGATCTCGCTGGACGGCTCGTTCGTCGTCGACCTGCGACGGGACGGCCCCCACGGGCTGATCGCCGGCACCACCGGTTCGGGGAAGTCGGAGTTGCTCCAGACGATCATCGCCTCGCTGGCGGTGGCCAACCGCCCGGACGCGATGACATTCGTGCTCGTGGACTACAAGGGCGGCAGCGCGTTCGCCGAGTGCGCGCGGCTGCCGCACACCGTGGGCATGGTCACCGACCTCGACGAGGGCCTGGTGACCCGCGCGCTGGAGTCGTTGTCGGCCGAACTGCGCCGCCGCGAGCACCTGTTCGCCGCGGCGGGCACACCCGACCTGGAGGCCTATGTCGACGCCCGGCGGCGCGATCCGGCCCTGGCCGCGGTGCCCCGACTGCTGATCGTGATCGACGAGTTCGCCTCGCTGGCCAGGGAACTGCCCGACTTCGTCACCGGCCTGGTCAGCATCGCGCAACGCGGACGCTCGTTGGGGATCCATCTGATCCTGGCCACCCAACGGCCCTCGGGAGTGGTTTCCGCGGAGATCCGGGCCAACACCGACCTGCGCATCGCGCTGCGGGTCACCGACCCGGCCGAGAGCTCCGACGTGATCGACGCCCCGGACGCCGCCCGGATCGCCAAGTCGACACCGGGCCGGGCCTACGTCCGGCTGGGCCACGCGGCCCTGCTGCCGTTCCAGGCGGCCCGCGTGGGCGGCCGGCGCCCCGGCGTGGTCGCCACCGGCGGCGCCGTGGTCCCGCCGTACGTGGTGCCACTTGCCGTCGACGCGCTCGGGCAGCCGCAACCGAGCCGACCCGCCGCACCCGGAACCACCGCGTCGAGTGCGGTCACGGATCTGTCCGTACTCGTCGAGGCGATACGGGCGGCCAACGTTGCCCTCGAGCTGCCGCGACAACCGAGTCCGTGGCTGCCGCCGTTGCCCACCGCGATCAACCTGGACGACCTGGACCGCCCGTCGCGTCCAACCGACAGCGCCGGAACGCTGCGGCCTGCCCCGTTCGCGTTGGCCGATCTGCCCGCCAGCCAGTCCCGCGAGGTGGAATCCGTCGACCTGGCCCGCTTCGGCCACCTGTTCATCGCCGGGTCACCGCGCAGCGGACGATCCCAGGTGTTGCGCACGATCGCCGGTTCGTTGGCCCGCGAGAACTCCAGTGCCGACGTCCACCTGTTCGGGCTGGACTGCGGCAACGGCGCGCTGCTGCCGTTGGCCAAGCTGCCGCACTGCGGGGCGGTCGTGCGTTCCGGCGAGACCGAGCGCGCCGAACGCCTGCTCACCAAGCTGGCCGGGGTGACCCGGGAGCGGATGACCCAACTCGGTGAGCGTGGGTTCACCGACATCTCCGAGCAACGCGCCGCCGTCCCGGCCGACGAGCGGATGCCGCACCTGGTCGTGCTGCTGGACCGCTGGGAGGGGTTCCTGGCCGGCCTCGGAGAACGCGACGGCGGGGCACTGGTCGACCTGGTGCTGCGGCTGCTCCGGGAAGGCGCCGGGGTCGGCGTGCATCTGATCATCACCGGCGACCAGAGCCTGCTCGGCGGCCGGATGGGCAGCCTCACCGAGCAGAAGATCGCCCTGCGGCTGGCCGACAAGGGCGACTTCGGGCTGATCGGAATCAGCGCCCGAGCTGTCCCCGACAAGCTCGGGGACGGGCGGGGCTACCGCGTTCCGGGTGGGGCGCAACTGCAGGTAGCGCTGCTTGACGCCGACCCGTCCGGGGCGTCCCAGGCCGCCGCCCTGGAGCGGATCGCCGCGGCGGCCAGGGAACGCGACGGCGTGTTGCCACCGTCGCGACAGCCCTTCGGCGTCGACGTTCTGCCGACGCGCATCTCGTTCGACGCCGCCTGGCGGTTGCAGATGGGCGACACCGGGCCGCTGTGGGGCATGGTCGCGGTCGGCGGCGACCGGTTGACCGCCTACGGGCCGGATCTGGCCGTGGGTACGCCGGCATTCCTGCTCGGCGGTCCGCCCGGATCCGGTCGCAGCACCGCCCTGTGCTGCCTGGCGGCGTCCTACCTGGCCGCGGGCACCCGGGTGCTGCTGGTCCTGCCACGGCCGTCGCCCCTTCAGCGCTTGGGCGGCGAGGCGGGCGTCGTTGCCGTCGTCGACGGTTCCAGTCTGGAACCCGGGGTGCTGGCCACAGCGGCCGCCGTCGGCAGTCCGTTGGTGGTGCTGGTCGACGACGCCGAGTTGGTCCGCGACACCACAGCGGCCGAGGAGTTGACCGCGATTCTGCGGAGACAACGTGGCCCGGTAGGGCTGGTTCTGGCCGGGGACGCGGAGTCGGTCGGCGCGGGCTTCGGTGGATGGCAGGTTGAGGCACGCAAGGCGCGGCGGGGGCTCCTGCTGTCGCCGCAGAACCTGACCGACGCCGATCTGATCGGGACGCGCGTGCCTCGGACCATGATCGGCCTCGCCGT
>DATAUG010000068.1:0-52214 GCA_036268355.1 Sporichthyaceae bacterium | reverse complement strand
GGCCAGCACCCCGGCCAGCACCCCGGCCGCGGGCAGCACCACCTCGTCCAAGTAATAAGGCAGGGACCGAGTCCGGCCACGGTTCTCGGTCAGTCGATTTGATTTCGTCCGGTCACCGGCGCGGGTAGGATGCCGCGTCGGTGACCGGACAATGTTTGTTGAATGCTCGGGGATTTATGCGGCGAATTGGGCCGGTTGGTCCGCGGAAATTGGGTGGGGATCTTATTTCCGCGGGGCGTAGCCGCCCGCGCCGTTCCACGAGTTCGAAACGGCTCTTGGGGGATTGCCGTGGGGGCACGCAGGTTGGGTGGGCTTTCGGCGCTTTGCGCCGCGGTGCTGATCACGACTGCCCGGGTGCCGATCGAGTGCCCCGGCCACGACCACACCCGGCAGCTGGACACCGTTGCGGTTGCCGTGAGCCGGCCGGTCGGTCCGGTCGTCGAGCAGATCGTGGCCCGCCGAGGGCAGTTGGCCGGGCAGGGGACTCCCGCGTCGCAACACGTCGCACCCAGGTGCGACGACTCACAGCCGCGGGGTAACGGCAATCCCTACGACGGCGCCGTTTCGGCGCTTTACGACCAGGTCTTCCACCCGTCCGGGCCGCCCATTCCCTACCTGGACTCCTACGTGCCGCAGTCCCTGCTGCCCTGGGCGAACTGGGACGGGGCCGGTCACGACCTGGTGCTGCTCGGCATGTATCGCACCGGCGCGCCGTCCTACCTCGTCGGCCTCGATTCGCGCACCGGTCAGGCAATCGGGACGGTGGCAGTCCACCCCTCCCATCTGGGCGGCATGGCGTTCCTCGGGTCCTGGCTGTTCGCCGGCGACAACCCGTGGCCGCACGCCGGGTCGCCGACGGTCCGGCGGTACCGCATCGCCGCGGTGCGGGAGGCCATGCAGGAGGCCGTCGAGACCGATGAACCGGTCTGGGCGGACAGCGACGGCCCGGAGGACCCGATCGAGGCCACCGACTTCATGACCGTCGACGGCGATTCGATGTACACCGGCAACCACGGCAATGCCGGCGTGCCCGGATTGATGTACCGCTACGTGCTCGGATCGGGCGGGCACCTGCAGCGGGTCGAAGGCCCCTGGCGGATACCGCTGCGCGCCCAGGGCATGGTGCTCACCCCCCAGGACTTCCTCTTCTCCTCCGACAACGGAGCCGGAGCGCGCGGCGAGCTCAACGTCGTTCGTCGGGCCTCTCCGACGCAGCTCGGCGACCCGATCGCGTGCGTCTGGATTCCGGCCATGCCCGAGGACATGGCGTTGCAGAACGGCCGCCTCCTGCTCGTCTTCGAGGGCGGCGCACAGCGGTACAGCCACGACCACCCGGCCAACCGGATCGACAACGTGCACGCGGGCACCTTGGCAACGTTGCTCACGCTCACCGACCCGCCGGCCGCGCCCGCATCGCCTCCGACGGCGCCGGCCGCGCCCGCCCCGGTGTCGGGCTCGCGTGCGGCCCAGGCGCCGGCTGCGCCCGCTGCATCCGCGCCCGCTGCATCCGCGCCGACTGCATCCGCGCCGGCTGCGTCCACTCCCGCGCCGGGCTCGCGTGCGGCCCAGGCACCGGTAGCCCCCGCAACGCCCGCGTCCGCCGCACCCGCATCCGCCGCACCTGCGTCCGACCCGGCGGCGCCTTCGACTCGTCCGGTGGGTTCCCGGTCGGTCTGGTCCTGACGCGATTGCTCGGTTCGGGTGACGCGGCGAGGGTTCCGGCCCGGTGCGCCTGCCGCGCGGTGGATGCTGATCGAGGGCCGGGTCAGTCCTGGGGTGGTCGGCGCGAGGTCGACGGCCCCGCCCGGGCGGGGAGGCAGAATGCACCGCGTCGGTTGCCGCCACGATGAGCCCGCTGGGGTCGGTGAGTTCCGCCCGGTGTCGGTGCCGTTCGGTCGGCTCGGCCCGCGGCGGGCCGCGTTCGCGACGGCACTGGTGGCGCTGTTGCTGACGGGCGCCGGGGCTCCGGTCGCGGCGACCCCGACACCCGGGGCCGGGTTCGGCGACTCGGGCAGCGGTGCGGCGACCACCGTGCTGGGCGACGGTGGCGATGCCCGGGCACGCGCCCTGGTCCGTGCCTCCGACGGAAGCCTCGTCGTTGCCGGGTACGCGCGCGACGCGGGTCGATACGTGATGACGGTGTCGCGGTACACCTCGGCGGGCGCGCTGGATCCGACCTTCGGGACGGCCGGTGTTGCGCTGATTCCGCTCGGTTCGGGCACCGCCGCGCAGGCGAACGCGGCGCTGGTGCAACCGGACGGGAAGATCATCGTCGGCGGCGCGGCGTCCGACGAGGGCCAGCAGAAGTTCGCTGTGGTTCGGCTCAACCCCAACGGGTCGCTGGACACCACATTCGGTACGAACGGCGTGGTGCTCACCGCCGTCGGTGGTGAAAACAGCACCTTCGACTCCGTCGTGAACGCTCTGCTGCTGCAACCCGACGGTTCGGTCGTCGCGGTCGGGACCGCCGCGATCACGGTTCAGATCGGCGTCAGCGAGTCCATGCAGTCCGTTCTGGCGCTGGCCCGGTACACCTCGGACGGCTCGCTGGACAACGCCTTCGGCAAGGCCGGACTGGTCGTTGCGACGGTCGGCAACGGGTCCTACGCAACCGGTAACGCCGCCCTGCTCCAGTCCGACGGCAAGATCGTCGCGGCCGGTAGCGCCTTCCAGAGCATCGGCACGGACGTGGCGGTGCTGCGCTTCAACACCGACGGCTCGGCGGACACCGCGTTCGGCACGAGCGGCGTCGTGCTCAGCCAGATCGGCAGCACGGGGGGTACCGCCGTGGCGTACGCACTGGCGCCCGGGCCGAGCGGGGAGGTCGTCGCCGCCGGCTACGCCCAGGACCATGGCCACTACAAGTTCATGGCCGCGCGCTACACCGCGAACGGTTCGGCGGACACCACGTTCGGCAAGAACGGCAGCGTGCTCACCGATGTCGGCGACGCCGGATCGGCGTCGGCCAACGCGCTGGTCACCGAGTCGGACGGATCGTTCGTCGGGGTTGGGACGGCGTCGGACGGGGGGCACCGCAAGGTCGCCCTGGCCCGGTGGACGTCTTCGGGTGCGTTGGACAGCAACTTCGCCGCGGGCGGGATCTCGCTCACCTCGCATTCCGACAGCGCTTCGGCCACCGCGGGCCTGGCCCAGTCCGACGGCAGCATCCTGGCGGCCGGGTCGACGTTCGAGCACACGCGGTTCGACATGCTGCTGATCCGGGTCGCGGCGGGTTCCTGAGGCCGGCGCACTCCGAAGCGCGGCGATCGTCGCGGCGACCAGCACACCGGCGCTGCCGGGTATGCACCCCCGCTCACGGGCCGCGGCTGTCAGCCGGACAACAGGCTCGCGATCACGACGGCGAACATCTCGACGTTCTGGCGGGGAATGGCCGGATCGTCGTGTGCCTTTGCCAGCACGATCGAGCCCTCGATCAGGGCCAGGAACTGGTTGGCCAGTCGCTCCGCGTCGAGATCTCGGCCGCGGTGCCGGGCCGCCTCCGCGATGAGTCCCGCCACCACATGGCGCAGGGTGGAGAACATCGTGCTCAGCTGTTGTCTGATCTGCGGGGAGGACTCGGACAGGTCCAGGGCGAAGCTGCCCATCAAGCAGCCGTGCTCCATGACGGGACCGGCACAGACGTCGGCGACATGCGCGATGAACGCACCGAGGCGCTCGACCGGGTCGGCGACCCCGCCCCATTCGCCGCCGGCGAGCGCGGCCATCAGGTCCTCGAAGTACGCGCTCAGCGCGGCTGCGCCGAGGTCGTCCTTGCCCTGGAAGTGGTAGTAGAAGCTGCCCTTCGCGACGCCGGCCCGTTCGCAGATCTCATCGACAGTCGTGCCCGGGAACCCCTTGGACAGTGCCACCCGCCGCATGGCCTCGATCAACGCCTTGCGGTGCGTGGGCCGGCCGCTCTTATCGCCGCCTCGTGGGTCATCGCTTCGAGCCACGAGCTGAACTGTACCAACCAGTCGGTACAAAACGCCTCGTCCCTGGCAGTGCCGCGTCTGTATTGTCCGAGTTTCTTGTACCGACTAGTCAGTATAACTAGGCTTTCAGGAGTTCAGATGGATCCAGTCGCGAACATCCATGAGACGGCAGCCGAGATGAACCGGCTCATGTCGTCCCTGTCGCCGGAATCGGTGGGCCGTCCGACGCCGTGCGCGGGGTGGACGGCGGCCGACCTGGTCGAGCACGTCACCGCGAACCCGTATGGGTTCGCCGAGTGGGCCGGCGACGACCGGCACGTTCCGGTGCCGGCTTCGGCTGACCCGGACCGCACCGCCGGCGAGCGTTACGGCGCCGCGATCTGGTCGGTGCTCTGCGCCTATACGGCAACCGGGGTGCTGGACAAGGACCTGCCCACCCCCTTCGGCGACCGTCCGGGCGCCGTGGTCCTCGCCGTGTGCTTCGCCGACCAGCTCACCCACCTCTGGGATCTGGCCTACGCCCTTGGGGCGCCGGTCACGGTCCCCGACCGACTGGCGCAGGACGCCATCGACGTGTGGACGGCCTTCATCGAGCAGCCGCTGCGCAACGGCGACACATTCGCCGACCCGGTCGACATCCACCCGGCCGCGCCCGCCCTCGACCGCCTGGCGGCCTTCACCGGCCGCGACCCCGGGAAGGCATGACGATGGGACGGGCCGGGCAGGTCCAGGTGGAGACGGCAATCAACGCCGAACCGACGGCGGTCTACGAGCTCGTGGCCGACCTACCCCGGATGGGCGAGTGGAGCCCCGAGTGCCGGGAGATCCGCTGGAAGGGCGGCGCGAACTCGACCGCGGTCGGGGCCCGATTCCGCGGGCACAACCGCAACGGCCTACACCGCTGGATAACCCGCGGAGTGATCGTGGCGGCCGAGCCCGGGCAGCAGCTGGCGTGGGAGGTGTCCTTCCTCGGTCTTCCCATGTCGCGGTGGTCCTACGAATTCACCGCCACCGACCGAGGATGCCTGGTGGCCGAGCGGTGGGAAGACCGCCAGATCGCCTTGACCCGACCGTGGATCGTGGGCTGGCTCGTCACCGGCGTACGTCGGCGCCCCGGAAGGAACGAGCAGACCATGCGCCAGACCCTGCAGCAACTGAAGTCCGCGGTCGAGCCCACCAGACGTCAGGGAACCGGCAGGAGAACCTGAACCGGTAGCCGCTCGAATCCACGAGCGCACCGGGTGAAGGTCGGGCGCCGCCGGCGGTGCCGCTGGACGCGCCCGATTCCTACCTGGTCGGGCTGCGCGTTGATGCCGCGTGAGTCCGGCCCCGACGCGCCGCGGAGGAGGCGCACGCCAAGGTCACCGCGTTGATCGGGGACTCCCGGCGCGGAATCCCCGTCTGGGCCACAAGATCGACACCAAACTCGGGGCCCCGGACAAGCTCAACGGCATCTTCACGACCGACGTTGCCGTCCCGCTGCCCTCAACGGTGTCTCGAGGACTCGGGTCCGCGGGCCAAACAATAATCCGCAGGCCAGTTGACCTGCGGATTCTCGTGGGTGCGCCGCCAGGGACTTGAACCCCGAACCCGCGGATTAAGAGTCCGCTGCTCTGCCAATTGAGCTAGCGGCGCGCGGTTGAAAAGGCTAGCAGCCCCGGCCGGCAGACGTGACATCGACCGGGGTAACTCGGAGGGTCTGGGCCGGCCAAGTGGGACGAACCGGATACTGACGGAGCGTCAGACAGCCGCCCCCGGAAAATTTTCTGGGGTGAGCGAGGGGACTCGAACCCCCGACCACCGGGACCACAACCCGGTGCTCTACCAACTGAGCTACGCCCACCATCGTCCCGCTGTGCAGAACGCTCCGGAATCGTAGCCGATGCGGCGGCCCCGCCACCGGTCTAAAACTGTGTGTCGGCTGCGAGCACTTCGGCCGCGATCGTCCGGGCCGCCGCGGTGTCCGGCCCGGGCGGCGGGACGAAGAGGGCCTGCCGGTAGTAGCGCAGCTCCCGGATGCTCTCCCGGATGTCGGCCAGCGCCCGGTGGTTCCCGGTCTTCGGCGGGGCGTTGTAGTAGACGCGCGGGTACCACCGTCGAGCCAGCTCCTTGAAGCTGGAGACGTCGACGATCCGGTAGTGCAGGTGGCGGTCCAGCTCGGCCATGTGGCGGGCGAGGAAGCTGCGGTCGGTGGCCACCGTGTTGCCGGCCAGGGGGACCTTGCCGGGATCGGGCACCCACTCGCGGATGTAGTCCAGCACGGCCTTCTCGGCGTCCGCGAGCGCGACGCCGCCGGCCAGCTCGGCCAGCAGTCCGGAGCTGGTGTGCATCGTGCGGACCACCTCGACCATGTTCTCCAGCGCCTCGTCCGGCGGGCGGATCACGACGTCGACCCCTTCGCCGAGCACGTGCAACTCGGCATCGGTGACGAGCGCGGCGATCTCGATCAACGCGTCGCGATCGAGGTCGAGCCCCGTCATCTCGCAGTCGATCCAGACCAGCCGATCGTTCATGTACGCCAGCCTATTGGTCGCGTCGATGCCCCCGCCGGTCCCGGAGTCGGGCGGCCAGGGTCAGCAGCGCGAGCACGAACGGCACCAGGGCGGCGAGGCCGAACGCCCATCCGGCGGCCGCGCCCGGGTCATGCCCCGCGGCGGCAATGGTCGCCCACGCGACGCCGGCCGCGAACGTCGTCCAGCAGAGCACCTCGGTGACCGATCCGAGGCCAGGCTTGGCCGTGGTCGGGCGCAGCTGGGCGGTCAGCGGGTCCGCGACTGGTTCGACCGGGGGCCTGGGCGCCGGGTCCGCGACACGTTCGACCGGCGGGGCCGGCGGCGGGGTTGGGACCGGATCGGTTGGCGGGCCGGCATGGCGACCGATGTGTGCCGACGGTCCGGCGGGGGTCGGGTCGACGGCCGGTTCCCGCTTCGGGGCCGGTGCCTGCGGGGCACTGTGCCGACCCATGTGCGGAGGATACGGAGGCCGGCAAGAGGCGATCCGAACAGTCTCAAAAACGGACGTTTGTGCGGGGCTTTGACCGCGCATCGCAACCGATGGCACGCGCCGGCCGGATCGACACGCGCCGGCCGGATCGAAGAGCCCGTTTGCCCTGGGTCCGGTCCTTGCGGTACTGCCCTTGGCACGTAAGGGCCAGGTTGCCCGACGCCGGTTCGGCGCGCCGTGCGACCCGGATCCTTACGTGTGTTCGGGCGGTGCGCGGAATGGTCTCCCGTTCACCGAAAAGCTCAATCAGGCTGATCATGCACCTTGGTCAGGCACACCTTGGATGTGACCCGACACCGCGCGGTTGGCCCTACCGGGTGTGCCCCGGCTCGGTGAGCTGAATCCGGCGTCGGTGGCGAGGGTTACGCGCGCTGCAGTTGGCGGGCGTTCATGCGGATCTGGCCGGCGTCGGTTTGGGCCTGCTGGGCCTGGTTGTGGGCCGCCATGGCCTGGTCCTCGGCGTGCTGGGCCTGCTGGTTGGCCTGATCGGCCCGCTCCTGGGCGCTCTGCGCCCGCTGGTTGGCCTGTTGGGCGTCGTTCTGCGCCTGTTGCAGCTGGTTTTGGGCCTGTTGCGCCTGCCCCTGGGCCTGCTGGGCGCGCTGGTTGGCCTGTTGGGCCTCGCTTTGCGCCTGCTGGGCCTGGTTGTGCGCCTGCTGCAGTTGGTTCTGGGTCTGTTGCACCTGCCCCTGGGCCTGCTGGGCCTGGTTCTGCGCCTCGCGGGCCTGGTTCTGTGCCTGCTGGGCCGCGCCACGGGCATTCTGGGCCAGCTGCCGTGAGCCCTGCGCGTCCTGCTGCGCCTGCCGGCTCTGGTCCTCGACCCGCTGCAGGTCGCGCTGCAGCTCGCCGATCGCCATGCGGGCGAACGTGCTCTCGTCGTGCCCCCGGTCGTCGCGGTCGGTGGACTGCTTCGTGGACTGCGGAGAAGTCACGGTGGTTACCCCATTCTGTTTGTTTGATTGTTTGCTGATTCCGGAACAGATCGCAATCAACATCGCGTCGCGCGATGCGGGCGGGCACCGGATCGCCCGTTGTCAGGAGAGCCGGTCCCGGCGGCCAATAGCCCCGTGCAGACGATTTATAGACCCGCCAGGCATCTGCGCGCCATCCTGGAGGTGACCAATCGATAAATCGTTGCCGTACCGGCCAGTGGATCCATCACCATCACCATCTCCCCACTGACGCGAGGCCGAAACCCATCGCCATAGCTGAACTCTGCGAGGTTGAGCGGGCGGCGAGTTTCCTGTCGCGCTTTCACCACGCGGATCTCGCGAGCAATGGTCGATGTCTCCGGACCGCGGTCTTTAGAGGCAGTCTCCGGATGGCCCGACAGTTATCTGATGGCCCGTCAGATCGGAAGATGTGCAGGTCCTTCGATGAGTTTGCCGGCCGCCCGGCCCCGGCAACCGAACCTGGTTCGCCTGGCTTGGGTGCGTTTCTGCGTCCCCCACGTATGCGTTAATCGAGCCTCTGGAGCCTTTAACCGAGCCAGAGCCATACGGCGCTGAATGTCCTGGACGTCATGGCTGTAACCCGCCCACGAACAGACGTCTCCGCGAGCGCGTCCCAGCGTCTCGCCCGGCCCTGATCGTCGCGCTCAATGCCGCGAGTTGTTGCCGTGGTCATCCCTGATAACTGAAAAATCTCCCATCGGACATAGTGAATAATTTCATGAATACGGAAGATTAGGTGAATCCCTCATGCGCTGCCAAGCAACGTCGACCTGTCCAAGACCCCCAACCGGGACGGAATCCTCACGCCATGTCATCCGGGGTCCGGGGACGACTAAGAATTCACCCTGTACCTCAGGCTGCGTGGCCGTCAAGACAATCGCCGGTGAACAGCGCGGCTGAACGGCGTGGCTGGCCCGACACGCCGTGTTTCCGTTGCATTTCAAGACCCATTGCCGCTGACGGCTTCGGTGAATCGGATTCCCCGAGGAACACCGCCGGGATCCGCAGATCTCAAGCGGACTCCAGATCGTCGGACTCAATATGGGAGACCCGCGACGGGGAGACACCCATCTGCGCGGCGAGGTCCTCCCGGCGCGCCAATCGGTCCTTGTGGGACCGGTTGCAGCCGGCAGGCCGCCTCCGGCTCTTCGTGCGCCCGTCGCGCTGCCGCGACGCCCGCCGCGGTGATCTGACCAGTGGTTTTGCTCGGTGCGCCCGGTTGGACTCGAACCAACGACCGGCTGCTTAGAAGGCAGTCGCTCTATCCACTGAGCTACGGGCGCGCGATCTGGCGCCCGACCGGAGGGCGGGCGGGCCAGGTCCAGGAGATTGTGCCGGTTCTACGCACCTCCCGGCGAGCGAGATATCCACAGCCGGGGCGCCCCGTGAAGTTGTCCACAGGCGCCGAAAGACCGCGGCGGAACGTCGGTCGGGGCGGGCAGGGTGTGTTCGTCGCCCGTCGGCGACGACCGGAAGACACACCGCAGGAGAGGGGACGAAGTGAACGAGACGTGGGTGACGATCGTCGGAAACGTGGCCGACGATCCCCGCCACATGCAGACGGCCGGGGGCGTGCTTACGGCGTTCCGGCTCGCGCACACCCCGCGCAGCGAGCGCGACGGTGTCTGGGGCAACGGGATTACCAGTTTCTACGACGTCGCGTGCTTCCGCCGGCTGGCCGACCACGTGGCAGGTTCCGTGGTGAAGGGCGAACCGGTGATCGTCCATGGCAGGTTGCGGATGCGGGAGTGGCAGAAGGACGACCGCAAGGGCAGGGACGCGCAGATCGTTGCCAGCCACATCGGGCACGACCTGGCCTACGGGGTGTCGAGCTTCCGCCGGCCGCGCCGCGACGCGGACGTTGCCGGTGCGGCGGGGGAGCCGGATCGCTTCGCGGAGCCGGTCGAAAGCGAGCTGGAGCCCAACGAGCGGGCGGACAGCGCGGCCTGAGGATGGCGCGGCCGAGGCGACCATAGGGTGAGGCCATGGCCGAGTTCATTTACACGATGCGCAAGACCCGCAAGGCGCACGGCGACAAGGTGATTCTGGACGACGTCACGTTGGCTTTCCTGCCCGGAGCCAAGATCGGCGTCGTCGGACCCAACGGGGCCGGCAAGTCGACCGTGCTGCAGATCATGGCGGGGCTGCAGCAGCCGTCGAACGGCGACGCCTTCCTGTCGCCGGGCTACACCGTCGGCATCCTGATGCAGGAACCGTCGCTCGACGAGACCAAGACCGTGCTCGGGAACGTGGAGGACGGCGTCGCCGCGACCAAGGCGTTGCTCAACCGGTTCAACGAGATCAGCGAGCTGATGGCCACCGACTACAGCGACGAGTTGCTCGCGGAGATGGGCACTCTGCAGGAGCAGTTGGACCACCGCGAGGCGTGGGACCTGGACTCCCAGATCGAGATGGCGATGGATGCGCTGCGGTGTCCGCCACCGGATGCCGAGGTCAAGGTGCTGTCCGGTGGTGAACGGCGGCGGGTCGCGTTGTGCAAGCTGCTGCTGGAGGCCCCGGATCTCTTGCTGCTGGACGAGCCGACCAACCACCTCGACGCCGAGTCGGTGGTGTGGTTGGAGCAGCATCTGGAGAAGTACCCGGGCACGGTCGTGGCCGTCACCCACGACCGGTACTTCCTGGACAACGTGGCGCAATGGATCCTGGAACTCGACCGCGGGCGCGCCTATCCGTACGAAGGCAACTACTCCACGTACCTGGAGGCCAAGGCCACCCGGTTGAAGGTCGAGGGGCAGAAGGACGCCAAGCGGAAGAAGCGCCTGGAGCAGGAGCTGGAATGGGTGCGATCCAGCCCCAAGGCACGCCAGACCAAGAGCAAGGCGCGCCTGGAGCGTTATGAGGAGATGGCCGCCGAGGCGGACAAGACCCGGAAGCTGGACTTCGAGGAGATCCAGATCCCGCCCGGTCCTCGGTTGGGCGACGTGGTCGTCGAGGTCGACAAGCTCTCGAAGGGTTTCGGCGACCGACTGCTGATCGACAAGCTCAGTTTTTCCCTGCCGCGTAACGGAATTGTCGGGGTGATCGGTCCGAACGGCGCCGGGAAGACGACTCTGTTCAAGATGCTGCTGGATGAGGAGAAGCCCGACTCCGGAACGATCAAGGTGGGCCAGACGGTCAAGATCTCCTACGTCGACCAGGGGCGGACCAACCTCGACCCGACCAAGAACGTCTGGCAGATCGTCTCCGACGAGTTGGACTACATCAAGGTCGGCCAGGTGGAGATGCCCAGCCGGGCCTACGTTTCGGCGTTCGGCTTCAAGGGCCCCGATCAGCAGAAGCCCTCGAAGGTCTTGTCCGGTGGCGAGCGCAACCGGTTGAACCTGGCACTGACGCTGAAGCTGGGCGGCAATCTGATCCTGCTCGACGAGCCGACCAACGACCTCGACGTCGAGACCTTGTCCTCGCTGGAGGACGCGCTGCTGGACTTCCCCGGATGCGCCGTGGTCATCTCCCACGACCGTTGGTTCCTGGACCGGGTCGCCACGCACATCCTGGCCTGGGAGGGCGACTCCCAGTGGTTCTGGTTCGAGGGGAACTTCGAGTCCTACGAGAAGAACAAGGCCGGCCGCCTGGGTCCGGAGGCACTGCGCCCGCACCGAGCCACCTATCGTCGGCTCACCCGCAACTGAGGTGACGGCACCACATGTGACGGCCTGTCAGATCCGTTGGCTCGATCTCGATGCTTATCGCCACGTCAACAACACTGTGTACCTGCGTTATCTGGAACAGGCCCGTATCGAGATGGTCGGCTTCTTGGCCGGCCTGGCGCAGGGACCGCCGCGGTCGGCCGACTTCGAGCAGACCGACGGCTTCGTGATCGCCGAGTTGGAGATCGTCTACCGACGGCCGCTGGTGTTCCGTCCGGAGCCGGTCCAGGTCCAGTCCTGGGTGACCCATCTGGGCCGTACCTCGTGGTCCATGCGGCACCGCATCGTCGACCCGGGGCCCGACGACCCGCTCGAGTACGCGACGGCCACCGCCCGGATGGTCGCGATCGACCGGGTCAGCACCCGCCCGCGACCGTTGCGGGACTACGAACGCGGGTTCCTGACCGAATTCCTGGAGCCGGCTGGGGTGGGGAGCGGTTGAGTCGACACCTCTGCGAGATCCGCCTGCGGTGGGGCGACATGGACGCCTACCAGCACGTCAACAACGTCTCGTGGGCCGCGTACCTACAGGAGGCGCGGGCGCAGATGTTCGCCTTCCGCCTGCGCGGGACCCCGGGCGAGAGCCTGCTGGGCTCGGTGGTCGTGGCCCGCTCGCGATTCTGGTACCAACGGCCGTTGGTCGTGCGCCCGGAGCCGTTGATCGCGCACACCTGGATCAGCGAACTACGGGCAGCCGCGATCACGGTGGAGTGCGAACTGCGCGACGACGAAGGAATCGATGGCCCGGCCTACTGTCGGGGCCGCACCGTGCTCGCAGCGTTCGACTTCGCCGCCGATCGGCTGCGACGGCTGACGCCGGGGGAGACCGGCGTGCTGGAGGCCTTCCTCGAGGCGCCCGAACCCGCGCCGGGATGAACCCGCGCCGGACGAACCTACGGTAGACGGACTCAACCGGGCGCGTTGATCATGCTGTGAGCGGCCATCTCCAGGTAGGCCCACAGCGGCCGGTCCAGCTCCGGGTCCAGTTCCAGCGAATCCAGCGCCGCTCGCATGTGCTTGAGCCACAGATCGCGTTCGTACAGCCGGATGCGGAACGGGTGGTGGCGCATCCGCAGCCGCGGGTGGCCACGCTGTTCGGAGTAGGTGGTCGGCCCGCCCCAGTACTGCTCGAGGAACATCCGCAGGCGTTCCTCGGCGCCGGCCAGATCCTCCTCCGGGTACATCGGCCGCAGCTCCGGGTCGCCGGCCACGCCCTGGTAGAAACGCTGCACCAGCGCGACGAAGAACTCTTGCCCGCCGACCCGCGCGTAGAAGTCGTCGGGGACTCCCTCGAAACTCATTGGTTCTTGCTTCCCGATTCCCGTGCCTCGGCGTCCTCGCGGGCGCCCTGACTGCGGTTGCCCACCCGCACGATCTCACCGTTGCGGACGTGCCAGACGACCCCGTCGGATGAACGAACCCGGGTGGTGCGCAGGCCAACCGATTCCACGGTGCCCACGGTGTCCTCGATGTCGACCATGCTCAGGTCGACGGTGTCGCCCACGCCGAACTGATCCTCCAGGATCATGAACATCCCGGACAGGAAATCCTTCACCAGCGTCTGGGCACCAAAACCGACGGCCACGCCGAGGATCCCCGCGCTGGCGATCAGGGGGCCGATGTCGAAGGTCAACTCGGACATCGACATCAGAACCGCGATCGTGTAGATGACCCCGGCGGCGATGCTCTGCAGCACCGAACCAAGGGTCGCCGAACGTGCCCGTCGGCGCTCGCCGGGGGAGCCGGCGGAGAGCTTGCCGCGGGTGATCGCCCCGGTCACCGTGCCGGTCCCGGCGCGCGTGGTGAGCCGGTCGATCGCCTGCGCCACCAGCTTGTTGAGCACCACGGCCACCAGGGAGATCACCAGGATGCGCACCGGCTTGGCGATGAACCAATCGCTGGAGGACGCCAACCAGTCGCTGTGCGTCCAGTCGTGCACCTGCTTGCACAGCGAGCCCTGGGCCGCGCGATAGCAGGGCACTTCGTTGGTGACTATCACCGAGCCGCTGCCCGACGTGGGATTGGGCGACGGCAGCACCAGTGTTGGGGAGACGATCAGAACGACAACCCCCCGGTATGGGCGGCCGCAAATGTCAGCGTGTCGACACTGACGTCGACGGCGCGGCTCAACGCGCGGGCGCCATGGCCGACGTCGGCCTCGGCACGCAGCAGGATCGGCGCGTCGGAGGTGGTCGCGTGTTGCAGCGCCGCGGCGAACTTGCGCGCGTGCATGGTGTCGACGCGGGTGTCGCCGTCGAAGACGGTGAGCAACAACGCCGGATAGGCCACGCCCTCGGTGACCCGGTGATACGGCGAGTAGTCCAGCAGCCAGCCGAGTTGCTCGGGGTCCTCCGCGGTGCCGTACTCGCTGCTCCAGGTCTGGCCCAGGCCGAACTGTTCGTAGCGGACCATGTCGAGCAGGGGCGCCGAGCAGACCACCGCGCCGTAGAGGTCCGGGCGTTGCGTCATCGCGGCGCCGACCAGCAGTCCGCCGTTCGAACCCCCGGCGATGGACAGTTGCTCCGGTGTCGTCCAGCCGTTGGCGATCAGCCACTCGGCGGCGGCGTCGAAGTCGTCGAACACGTTCTGCTTGTGCCCGAGCATGCCGTCCCGGTGCCAGCTCTCTCCCTCCTCGCCGCCACCGCGCAGGTTGGCCACCGCGTACACCCCACCGGCCTCGACCCAGGCCAGGATCCCGGCCGAGAAGGCCGGGGTCAGTGAGATGCCGAAACCGCCGTAGCCGTACAGCGTGGTGGGCCGTGGCCCGGTCGTGGCCGGCTCGGCGCCCGTGCGATGGATCAGGAACAGCCGTACCTCGGTGCCGTCGCGGGATGGGTAGGTGATCTGCTGGGTCGTCACATCCGGCACGTCGACCCGCCCCGGGGCGTCGGCCCACAGCGTTGTGGTGTTGGTCCGGGCGTCGTACCGGTGGACCGACGAGGGCGTCGTGTGGTCGGTGTAGCCGAACCACGCCTCGTGTCCGCCCTCGGGTCGTTCGCTGACCCCGCCGATCGACCCGAGCCCCGGCAGTGGCACCACGCCGCGCCGCGTCCCGGTCCGCAGGTCGTGCAGCGTCAGTTCGCTGACGGCGTGGCGGGTCCACGAGCACAGCAGGACCGGCTCCGCACCGAGTTCCGGGCCGTCGAGCATTGCGTACCCGTCGAGCACGGCCTCCGGGTCCTCGGCGATCAGATCCACCCAGTGCTCGGCGGTCGGCCGGGCCGGGTCGGTGACGCAGAGCCGACCGCGCGATGCGTCGGCGTCGGTGAACACGTACAACCGGCCGTCGCGACCGACCTCCACGCCGGTCGAGGCGTCCACCCCGCACTGGACGACGGTCAGGTTCGGGCGCTCCGGGTGACTGTCCGTCAGATCCGCCAACCACAGGTCGTTGCGCGGGGCCGTGCCGGTGTTGGCGGCCACGGTCAGCCAGCGGCCGTCGCGGCTGACCGTGACCCCGTAGTAGTTGGTCTTGTCCAGGCCGTCGCCGAAGATCAGGACGTCGTCCTTCGGGCTGGTGCCGACCTGGTGGAGGTAGATCCGACGGTGGTACTGATCCTCGCCCGCGGGAACGGCCTCCGGCGGCAGCCGGCGGACGTAGTAGTAGGCCTTGCCGCCGGGCAACCAGGCCACCGGCGAGTAGCGGGCCCGGTCGATCGGGCCGTCCAGCAGTTCGCCGGTGACCACGTCCATCACCCGCAGGACCGACTCCTCGGTGCCGCCCTCGGAGAGTTGATAGGCCATCAGGCGTCCGTCCTTCGACGGCTGCCAGGCGTCCAACGTGGTCAGGCCCGACGGGTCGATGGCCATCGGGTCGAGCAGCACGCGCTCTGTCGGGTCGCCGGCGGTACGGCCGTCCTGCGGCGGGTCGACGGTGAGCAGCACCGCGTGCTCCTGGTCGGCGACCCGGCGCATGAAGAATTGCCGCTCGCCGCGCCAGGACGGCGGGCTGACCACACCGGCGCGAAGCAGGGCCGTCAACCGGGCGCGCAGCGCGTCGCGACCCGGCCACGTGCCGCGCGCAGCCGCGAACAGCTCGTCCTGCGCCGCCGCCCAACCCGCGGTGGCCGCCGTCGCCGCATCCTCCAGCCAGCGGTACGGATCGGCCACCCGCTGTCCATGCAATTCCTCGACGGTGTCCTGGCGGGCGGCGGGTGGATAGGTCGGTGGCATGTTCCTCAATTTAGTGGTCGGCGCCCGGTCCGGCGGAGGTGCGCGAGGCGGCCCGCCCGAATGACGAGTCGAATTTTCTGGCCGAAAACGCCTCGCGTCACGGACACTGGTTGCAGCAGACCGGCGCGCGTACCGCGCCGGTCTCCTGCGAACAACCGCCGCGGTGCTGCGGCGGTCGCGCGCAGGACGGCGCAGTCGCCTGTGAGGAGGCGCGGTGGGCCATGCGTTGGTCCTCAACGCGACGTATGAACCGTTGTGCGTCGTGTCGGCGCGGCGCGCACTGATCCTCGTCCTGAACGAGAAGGCCATCTCCGTGGAGGACTCCAGCTCCGTGGTGCACAGCGCGGCGGCCACCGTGCCGCTGCCGGCCGTGGTGCGGCTCAACCGCTACGTGCGGGTGCCCTACCGGGCCGGCATCCCGCTGACGCGGCGGGCCATCTTCGCCCGCGACGGTGGGCGCTGCGTCTACTGCGGCGCCGCCGCCACCAGCGTCGACCATGTGGTTCCGCGCAGCCGGGGCGGCGAGCACGTGTGGGAGAACGTCGTGGCCGCGTGTCGACGCTGCAACCACGTCAAGAGCGACCGGAATGTCTCGGAGCTGGGCTGGGGACCGCGGCCGAACCCGAGGCAACCGTCCGGGCCGGTGTGGCGGATCCTCGGCACCGGCCGCCACGACCCGCGCTGGTTGCCGTACCTGGCCGGTTACGGCTTCCCGGACGAGGCGACCGCCTAGCCGACTGCGGGCGGGCTCGCCTCGGGCCGACTCAATCCATCGCGCTCGGGGCAGAACCGATTGAGCCGAGGGCGGCGAGTGCTCGCGCTCGCCGCCGAGGCGATCGAAGGTTGTCGACCGTAGGGAAGAATCCGGCCGTGACAGATCTGCAGCCCAACCTGGTCGCCGTGGCGACCGCGCACGGGGTGGCCACCGAGTACTGGGACTGGCGCGGCGAATACGTCGAGGTTGCGGCCGAGACGATCGTCGCGGTGCTGTCCGCGATGGGGATCGACGCCTCCTCGGAGGCCGCGGCGGAGGCGGCGTTGGTCCGGGTCGACGCCGAGCGCTGGCGGCGCATGCTCCCGGCCTGCCTGGTCCGGCGCGTCGACGATCCCGCCCCCACCACGTTCTGGGTGCACGTCCCGCACGGCGACCCGGTGCAGGTGCACCTGGAGCTGGAGGACGGCGGCGTGCGCCACGACCTGCGGCAGTTGGACAGCTGGGTCGATCCCGCGCAGATCGACGACGCGCTGGTCGGCGAGGCCACGTTCGCGCTTCCCGCGGATCTGCCGCTCGGCTGGCACCGGATCCATGCACGCAGCCCGGCGCGGTCCGACTCGACGACGTTGGTCGTCGTCCCGCGCCGGGTGGAGCCGCCGGCGGCGCTGATCGACCGTCAGATCTGGGGGCTGATGACCCAGCTCTACCAGGTCCGCACCGAGGCGTCCTGGGGCTTCGGCGACTTCGCGGCGCTCGGCGAGCTGATCGCCTGGTCGGCCGAGGAGCTGCACGCCGGGTTCGTCCTCGTGAACCCGCTGCACGCCGGTGCGCCGATCCCGCCGATCGAGCCCTCGCCGTACCTGCCGATGACCCGGCGATTCGTCAGCCCGCTGTACCTGTCGATCGAGGAGGTTCCGGAACTGGCCGACGCGCCGCCCGCGGTCCGGGAGCGAATCGCGGAGCTGGGTGCCCGGCTGCAGGTGCGCGGCGGGCCCAACGACCTGATCGACCGCGGCGCGGTGTGGACGGCCAAACGGGAGGCGGCCGAGCTGTTGCACCGCGTGCCGTTGCGCCCCGATCGGCAGGCGGCGTTCGAGGCCTATCGGGCCCGGGACGGCGTGGGCCTGCTCGATTTCGCCACCTGGAGCGCATTGGTCGAGGTGTACGGCGCGAACTGGCTGGCCTGGCCGGAGGAGTTGCGCAACCCGGCCACCGAGGCGGTCGCCGAGCGACGCGCCGAGCTGGCCGACCGGGTCGACTTCCACGCCTGGCTGCAGTGGCAGCTCGACGAACAACTGGCTCGGGTGGCGGCGACCGCGCGGGCGGCGGGAATGCCGATCGGCGTCATCGGCGACCTGGCGGTCGGGGTGCACCCCACCGGCGCGGACTCCTGGGCGCTGCAGGACGTCTTGGCGATCGGCGCCTCGGTGGGGGCGCCGCCGGACGCGTTCAACCAGTACGGCCAGGATTGGAGCCAGCCGCCGTGGAAGCCGCGGCAGCTGGCGGAGTTCGGTTACGCGCCGTACCGGGACCTGCTCCGGGCGGCGCTGCGCCACGGCGGTGGACTGCGCGTGGACCACGTGCTGGGTTTGTTCCGGCTCTGGTGGGTGCCGTCGGGCGGGAAGCCGATCGACGGTACTTACGTGCGTTACGACCACGAGGCCTTGGTGGGCATCCTGGCCCTGGAGGCGCAACGGGCCGGTGCGGTGGTGATCGGCGAGGACCTCGGAACCGTCGAACCCTGGGTGCGCGACTACCTGGCCGAGCGCGGGATGTTCGGGACCTCGATCCTCTGGTTCGAGCGCGACGAGCAGGGGCCGTTGCTGCCCGAGCAGTGGCGCCGCATGTGTCTGGGCACCGTGACCACCCACGATCTGCCGCCGACCCGCGGCTATCTGACCGGCGAGCACGTGAGCCTGCGCCACCGATTGGGCCTGCTCAAGGTGCCGGTGGACCAGGAGTGGGCCGCGTTGACCACGGAGCTGGCGCAGTGGCGCGCCATGCTCGACGAACTGGGCATCGAGCGGGGCGGCGCGGTGGGCGACGTCGGCGCCACGGAGGCGACGGTCGTCGCACTGCACCGGTTCCTGGCGCAGGCGCCGTGCCTGCTGCGTGGGGTCAGCCTGGCCGACGCGGCGGGGGACCGGCGCAGCCACAACCAGCCCGGCACCTACCGGGAGTACCCCAACTGGGAACTGCCGCTGCTCGACGCCGAGGGTCGGCCGATCTTCCTGTCCGACCTGCGCGACTCGCCCCGCGTCGCGGAGCTGGCGGCGGTCTTCCGCGCTGCGGCGCAGGCCTGAGGTGATCGACGGAACCGGCCGCGGAGCATGCCCCTGGTGGATAAGCCCCGGCAGCCGGGGCCTGGACCTGAAGGGGTGACACCCCCACCGACACGACGAGCCGTCACGACGCGCCGCCCGGAGCCCGCACAGCGGGTGTCACCCCCACAGGTCCCGGAGCGGTCCGGACCGGGTCGTTCGCTAGCCTGTGCGGCGTGACGAGCGAACGGGGTTCCGCGCGCCGCGCGGGCGGGCGCATCGCCGCGCTCGGTGTCCTGGTCTGCTCGTGGTTCTGCTCGACGGTGCTGACCTCGCCCGCGGCGCTCGCGCTGAACCAGTTCGGTGGCGACGATTCCGGACCGAGCATCTCCATCTCCAGGTTGAAGGCGCTGTTGCTGTTCGGCGTGGGCCCGGTTGGCGCCGGCCTGCTGATCGCCTTGGTGGTGTCGCTGCCGTCGCTGGCCCGCGGGCCCCGGTATCGACCCGGACTCGGGTGGGAGGGCACGCCGGAGTGGTACGGCGGTCCGCAGGACGACGAGCAGGCACAGGTGGGTGGCGGTTACGGCGCCGTACAGGTCGGACGGCACCGCCGGAGCGAGGCGCTGACCGGGCGCATCGTGGCTGTCGGCGACTCCGTCGAGTCCACCGACGGAGGCAGCAGTGCTCGCTGGTGAGGCCTTCTCGCCCAGGCAGCGGGAGGAGATCGTCCGCGCCATCGCGGCCGCCCAGCGCCAGAGTGGATTGAACTATTCGGTCTACGTCGGTCCCGCCGACGGCCCCGTCCGGGCGTATGCCCGGCGCCGGCACTCCGAACTGGGCCCCGAGGCTCCGGACTCCGTACTGGTCTTCGTCGATCCGGCGGCCCGGCTACTGGAGATCGTCACCGGTTCCCGGGCGCGTCGCTGGCTGGACGACCGCGCGTGCGCGCTGGCCGCGATGAGCATGACTTCCGCGTTCGCCGCCGGGAATCTCGCCGGTGGCATCGCGCAGGGCCTGCAGGTGCTCGCCGAGCACGCCCGGCACCCGCAGTCGCTTCATACCGGCGGACTCTGACCCGGCGTCAGGTGCACCGCGGGCGTCTGACTCGGCGTCAGGCGAACGCGCGGTCGCATTCGCGGGCGCGCATGGCCCGGACGATTCCGTCGCGGCTCTCCGACAGCAGGCGGCGCAGCGCCGGCGGTCGCTCGCCGTTCGCCAGGAACTGGTCGGTCAGTTCCAGGGTCGACTCCTGGATGCGGTACGACGGGTACAGGCCGACCACCAGGCCCTGGGCGATCTTGTTGGTCCGCTGCTCCCAGATGGTCGGCAGTGCTTCGAAGTACCGCTTCACGAACGGCTCAAGCAGCGGTTCCTGCTCGGGCTGCGCGAAGCCCCCGATCACCGCAGCCTGGGTCGCGTTGGGCAGGGAGTCGTCGCGCACGACCGCCGCCCACGCCTCTTCCTTGGCCGCGATCGTCGGGCGCGCGGCCAGCGCGGCGGCGGCGTAGCGACGGCCGGCCGCGGTGTCGTCGCTCGCCAGCTCCTTCTCGATGTCCGTCTCGCCCGCCGCCCCGCGCGAGACCAGTCGGCGCAGCAGGTGCCAGCGTAGATCGGGGTCCATCACCAGGCCGGCCAAGTTCTGCGTCCCGGCGAGCAGGCCGGCCAGCAGGCTCAATTGGTCCGCACTGCGGGCCACCGTGGCGAATGTGCGTGCCCAGGACAACTGGCGGTCGCTGCCCGGGGCCGCCGCACGCAGCCGCTCCAGGGCGGCGGCCCCGAGCCGGGACAGGCCGGTGTCGCGGTAGGCGGGGTCGGTGAAGGAGTGCAGTGCGGCGATCGCCTGACGTTGCAGGGCCTGCTCGACGACGATGTCGGTTTCCGAACCGATCCCGCGCAGCACGAGCTCGACGTACTCACGGGCGGGCAGTTCGGCGTCGCGAGTCATGTCCCAGGCCGCGGCCCAGCACAACGTACGCGGAAGCGAATCGGTGAACGCCCCGATGCTGCGGCCCACGGTGGCCAGCGACCGCTGGTCGAGCCGGATCTTCGCGTAGGTCAGGTCGTCGTCGTTGACCAGGACCAGGTCGGCGGCAGGGGTCCCGACCAGTTCTGGAACCTCGGTCCGGGGGCCGGCGATGTCCAGCTCGGTCCGATCGCGCCGGATCAACTGACCACCCGTCAGATCGTATCTGCCGATGGCGATCCGGTGCTGACGGATGGTCGGGTACGCCGACACCGCGGTCTGGGTGACCGCGAAGGAGGCGAAGTTCCCGGCCGGGTCGAGGGTGTATTCCGGGCGGAGCACGTTGACGCCGGCCGTCTGCAGCCACTGCTGCGACCAGGTCTGCAGGTCGCGGCCGGAGGTCTCCTCGAGCATGGCCATCAGGTCGGCCAAGGTGGTGTTGCCCCAGGCGTGCCGGGTGAAGTATCGGCGGATCGCCTCGAAGAAGTTGTCGCGTCCCACCCAGGCCACCAACTGTTTGAGCACCGAGGCGCCCTTGGCGTAGGTGATGCCGTCGAAGTTCACCTCCACGTCGGCCAGGTCCTTGATGTCGGCCACGATCGGGTGGGTGGACGGCAGTTGGTCCTGGCGGTAGGCCCAGGTCTTCTCGACGTTGGCGAACGTCGTCCAGGCGCTGGTCCACCGGGTGCTCTCGGCCTGGGCCAGCACGCTCACGTAAGTCGCGAACGACTCGTTCAGCCACAGGTCGTCCCACCACCGCATGGTGACCAGGTCGCCGAACCACATGTGGGCCAGCTCGTGCAGAATCGTCTCGGCCCGGCGTTCGTAGGTCGCGTCGGTGACCTTCGAGCGGAACACGTAGTCCTCGAGGATCGTCACGCAACCGGCGTTCTCCATCGCCCCGGCGTTGTACTCCGGCACGAACAGTTGGTCGTACTTGGTGAACGGGTACGGGTGCGCGAACAGGTCCAGGAAGAAGTCGAAACCGCGCCGGGTCACGTCGAAGATCTGGGCGGCGTCCAGGTGCTCGGCCAGCGAGGCGCGACAGGCGACCGCCATCGGGATCTCGAGTGGCCCGCGCCGATAGACGTCGCGTTCCACGTGGTAGGCGCCCGCGACCAGTGCGGTTATGTAGGTGGAGATCGGCGGCGTGGCGTCGAACGCCCACGCGCTCGCGCGGGGCCGGCCGGAGACCGCGCGGGGCTCGGGTGTCGCCGCGTTGGAGAACACCGCCCAGTCGCTCGGTGCCAGCACGGTGAGCTGGAAGGTGGCCTTCAGGTCCGGCTGGTCGAAGCACGCGAACACCCGTTTGGCATCGGCGACCTCGAACTGGGTGTAGAGGTAGGTCCCGCCGTCGACCGGATCGACGAACCGGTGCAATCCCTCGCCGGTGTTCATGTAGACGCAGTTCGCGACGACCCGCAGCGTGTTGGTGCCCTCCAGGGCGGGCAAGCTGATCCGGGTCCCGTCGAACTGCGTCGCCGGCTCCAGCGGACGCCCGTTCAACGTCAGCTCGGTGACCTCCGGCGCGATCAGGTCGACGAAGGTCTCTCCCTCGCCGGCCGCGGAGAAGCCGATCACGGTAGTCGAGATGTAGGTGGGGCCGTCGCCGGTGAGGTCCAGTTCTACGGTGTAGGCCCCGACGTCCAGCCGGCCGGCGCGCTCGCGGGCCTCGTCTCGGGTGAGGTTCTTGCCGGGCACGGTAACCCCCATTGACATGAGCGACTGCGACGACCGGGAACATGAGCGAACGACAAATACTGTCTCGGTCGCGATCGCGTCATCGTGTCATGAGCCGGGCTCGCGTCGGTTGGGGTGTCGACCGACCGGGGATGAGAATCGCAGCGCCGGAGGTTGTCGAAAACATGACCGGATCGAGCCCGGCAGGTCGTCACGCCCGGACGACCGAGCCCCGACAGGCGCAGGTCGACGTCTGGTTCGACCCGCAGTGCCCATGGGCCTGGCTGACCTCGCGATGGTTGTTGGAGGTGGCCACGGTTCGTCCGATCGACGTCCGCTTCCACCTCATGAGCCTGTACCTGCTCAACGCGGACAAGGAGATGCCCGCGGAGCGTCGGGACCGGTTGGAGCTCGGGCGCGGCATCGGTCGGGTGGTGATGGCCGCGGCCAAGGAGTACGGCGACGGGGTGCTCGCGCCGCTGTACACCGCGCTGGGCCGGCGACTGCACAACGAGCGTCGGGAGCCCGGCAAGGAAATCGTCAGCGAGGCGCTGGCCGAGGCCGGTCTGCCGGTCGATCTGTTGGCCGCCTGGGAGTCCGCCGACTCCGACGCGTTGGTCGAGGCGTCGCACACCGACGGTCAAGGCCGGGTGGGTCTGGACGTCGGAACGCCGATCATCAGCGTCGAGGGGGTCTCGTTCTTCGGACCGGTTGTCACGCCGGCACCGATCGGGGAGGCCGCCGGGCTGCTGTGGGACGGAGTGCTGCTGGTCGCGGCCACCCCGGGCTTCTACGAACTCAAGCGGACCCGCGACGAACCCCCCGACTTCGAGGCCGGCGCGGTCCCCCTGCACTCGGCGATCACCGGGTGCTGAAAGACTCCGGGCCGTGCGCGTCTACCTGGGATCAGATCACGCCGGATATGAACTGAAGGCTCACCTGCTGGACTGGTTGGAGTCTCGCGGCGACGAACCGGTCGACTGCGGGCCGAGCGGCTACGACCCGCAGGACGACTACCCGCCGTTCGTGCTTCGCACCGCCGCCCGCACGGCCGCCGACCCGGACAGCCTGGGGATCGTGATCGGCGGTTCCGGCAACGGCGAAGCCATCGCTGCCAACAAGGTGCCCGGGGTACGTGCCGCGCTGGCCTGGTCGCTGGAGACCGCGACTCTGGCGCGCGAGCACAACGACGCCAACGTGATCAGCGTCGGGGCGCGGATGCACACGACCGCCGAGGCCGTCGCGTTCGTCGAGCGCTTCCTGACGACACCGTTCAGCAACGATCCGCGGCATATCCGGCGGATCGGGATGCTGTCGGCCTACGAGGTCGCCCACGAGCTGCCCGCGCTGCCGGGCGACACCCCGCTGGACGGTGCCCACCCGGAGCTGCCGGACCCGGTCTAGCGGTGCCGGCCGGCACGTCGGTCGCGAATGTCTCGATAGGCTTTGCCTGGCGACGAGCCGGCCGGGCGGTCGCGGTGGACGTTTCCTTGGAGACGTCTGTCGAGGAAAGTCCGGACTCCACAGGGCAAGGTGGTGGGTAACACCCACCCGGGGCAACCCGCGGGAAAGTGCCACAGAGAACAGACCGCCCGTCCGCCTCGGCGGTCGGGTAAGGGTGAAACGGTGGTGTAAGAGACCACCAGCGCCCGGGGCGACCCGGGCGGCTTGGCAAACCCCACCCGGAGCAAGGCCAAGATCGCGTGACGGCTCCGGCCGGCGCGCGTGCGCAGGCGCATCAGGGCGGCCCGCCCGAGCCTGCGGGTAGGCCGCACCGAGGCCGGCGGCAACGTCGGCCCCAGATGGATGGCCGTCGGCCGGGGGAAACCCCGGTGCACAGAATCCGGCTTACAGGCCGACTCGTCGTCAATCAGGCCTGTGAGCTGCGGCCTTGCGTCATGTGGGTCCGCTCCGCGAGCGGTGTTCGGCTTGACGGCGCGGACTACGCTCTGGCCGGCGGACCGGTCACACCTACCGAGGAGCCACCTTGAACACACCTCGCCTCCTCACGATCGCGTCCGCCGGTCTGCTGGTGTTCGCGTTGACTACCGGCGGTGTCGCTATCGCCGGTCCCGCTGGTGCCGCGACGACCTCGCACAGCGCTGCCGCCAAGCACCCGAAGCCCAAGCCGGAGCACAAGACGAAGAGGGGCGGCACAGCCGCCCGCGGCGCCCCGTTGAAGTGCATCCAAGTGAGATGCCGCACCGCCACGGACCGGGCCCGGGGGAAGGTGGTGATTGAGCACGAGGGCCTCCGCAGTAAGCCGCCGCGTCCTCACTTCGGCAAGGCCCGCGTTCGCGCCGTGGGACATGGCGCCGGACGGACGGCTCGTACGAGTTCGCATGCTGTGGAGCACCTACGGACCCACCAGTAGCGGAGCCCGTTCTGCTGCGCGGTGCCGGCCTGAGGCTGACTTGAGGGCTGACGCGGCGGCACATCCCTTGCAGAGTGGTCCGACGCGGTTGTCAGGCTCATCCGGCCGATGCCTTCAGCCGACCGACAACCTGGCTGCATACGGCTGTATGCAATACGATCGTGTGCATGGCGCAGGTCGATCGTCTTTCCGTAACCATGCCGCCCGAGATCGGCACCGCCGTTCGCCAGGCCGCAGCTCGGGCGGGCATCAGCGTTTCGAGCTGGTTGTCCGCGGCCGCGGCGCAACGGCTGCGCAACGAATTGCTGGGTGCGGCGCTGGACGCCTGGGAGCGCGAGGACGGACCGTTCACCACGGCGGAGTTCGACGCCGCCGGGCGAGACCTTGGCGCTGCTCGGCCGAAGGGAGCAACGTGAGGGTCGTGCTCGACGCCGGTGCGCTCATCGGCATCGACCGACGTGACCGCACGATCGGGGCCATGTTGCGGATCCTCCAGCGCGACGGCGTCCCGGTGCGCACGAGCGCGGGTGCCGTGGCCCAGGTCTGGCGCAACGGGCGAACCCAGGCCGGCCTTGCGCTCGTGCTCCGCGGGATGGAGGTCGCCCCCCTGGACGAACCGGTGGCGAAGAACGTCGGGGAACTGTTGCGCACGAACAAGACCAGCGACTTGGTGGACGCCCACGTGGCCTTGCTGGTCGACGGCGGGGACATCGTCATCACGAGCGACGAGACGGACATCCAGGCGCTGCTCCGCAGCCGGCGGGTAAAAGCGATCATCGTCCGCGCGTCGCTGCCCGGCTCGTCGGGAAAGACGCATCCGCCTCCGACCGCGACGATCAGCACCCGGAAGCAGGGCGCAGTTCCGGCATCGAAGTTGAGCTGAGGTTGAGATTGACGGGACAGGGTTGGGGGGGTGATCGGCAGCGTTGCCGGACCGACCCGAGAGGAACCGCGTAGATGAGCGCGACGATGCGTGCATTCGTGATCAACAAGCCGCACGAGACCGCTGTGGTGGACAAGCCCATCCCCACCCCCGGCCCGGAGGAGGCGGTGGTCCGCACGACCGCCGCGCTCATCTGCACCTCCGACGTGCACACGGTCAACGGCGCGCTGCCGGTGGAGCTGGGGCGGACCCTGGGCCACGAGTCGGTCGGCGTGATCCACTCGCTCGGCGCAGCGGTGACCGGCTTCGAGGTCGGGCAGCGGGTCACGGTCGGGGCGGTCACCCCGTGCTTCCGCTGCAACTACTGCCAGCGCGGGTTCACCAGCCAGTGCGGCGGTCCGCTGGGCGGCTACAAGTACACCACCCAGATGGACGGCAACATGGCCGAGTACTTCGTGGTCCCGTCCGCCGCGGCGAACCTCACGCTCACCCCGGACCACATCCCGGACGAGAAGGCCGTCTACTGCTGCGACATGCTCTCCACCGGCTTCGTCGGGGCCGAGCACTGCTACCTCCAGTTCGGCGAGACCGTGGCGATCTTCGCCCAGGGCCCGGTCGGTCTGTGCGCCACCATGGGCGTCGAGCTGATGGGTGCCGGGCGGATCATCGCGGTGGAGTCGAAGCCGGAACGCCAGGCGCTGGCGCGCAAGTTCGGCGCCACCGACATCGTGGATTTCACTCAGGGCGACCCGGTCGAGCAGATCATGGACCTCACCGGCGGCGTCGGGGTCGACGCCGCCATCGAGGCGTTCGGCTTCCCGCAGACGTTCGAGGCTTGCGTGCGGGTGACGAAGGCCGGCGGCCGGGTCTCCAACATCGGCTACCACGGCGAGGTGCCCGCCCCGCTGCAACTGCCCCTGGACGCCTTCGGGCTGGGCATGAACGACAAGGCGATCCACACCGGCCTGTGCCCGGGCGGCAGCGAGCGGATGACCCGCCTGCTGCGCCTGCTCGGCACGGGCCGCATCGACCCGACCCCGATGACCACCCACACCTTCCCGTTCGACCAGATCGAGGAGGCCTTCGCCTTGATGACGTCGAAGGAGGACGGAATCATCAAGCCCCTCATCACCTTCGCCTGACGGGAAGGCGCGCTCATGGACGTCGAATTCGACGCGGTCGTGATCGGGGCCGGGTTCTCCGGCCTGTACATGCTGAAGCACCTGCGCGATGATCTCGGGCTGCGAGTCCGGGTCTACGAGGCGGGTGGCGGGGTCGGCGGAACCTGGTATTGGAACCGCTATCCGGGGGCGCGGTGCGACTCGGAGAGCTGGATCTACTGCTACTCGTTCGACCCGGAGCTGACCCAGGAATGGTCGTTCAGCGAGCGCTACCCACGTCAGCCGGAGATCCTGAAGTACCTGGAGCGGGTCGCGGACAAGCACGACCTGCGCCGCGACATCCAGTTCGACACCAAGGTCGAGGGCGCCCGGTTCGACGAGGACACCGACACCTGGGAGGTCGCCACGGCCGACGGGTCGAGGGTGCGTACCCGGTTCCTGATCAGCGCGGTCGGGTGCATCTCCGCGGTGTACACCCCGCCGTTCCCGGGAGCGGGCGGCTTCGCCGGCGAGGAATATCACACCGGGTGCTGGCCGCACGAGTCGGTGGACTTCACCGGCAAGCGGGTCGCGGTGATCGGCACCGGGGCCAGCGCGGTCCAGGCTATTCCGCTGATTGCCGAGCAGGCCACGGAACTGACGGTGTTTCAGCGCACCGCGAACTACGTGATCCCGGCCCGGCACCACCCGTTGGACGCGGAGTTCGTTGCGGCCCGCAAGGCCGAGGCGGCGGAGCTGCGCAAGCGGCTGGAGCAGTCGGTGTTCGGGTTCGACTATGCCTTCGTCGGCAAGGACCTGCTCGACTCGACGCCGGAGGAGATCGCGGCCGAACTCGACAAGCGCTGGGAATACGGCGGGTTCTGGTTCTGGCTGGGTGCCTACATCGACCCGTTCTTCAAGCCGGAGGCCAACAAGGTGCTGGCCGACTACATGCACGCCAAGGTGCGCGAGCGGGTGCAGGACCCGGAGACGGCGGAGAAGCTGATCCCGAAGGGCTACCCGTTCGGGGTGAAGCGGATCCCGTTGGACTCCGGTTACCTGGAGACGTACAACTCGCCGCACGTGCACCTGGTGGACATCCATCAGAACCCGGTCGCCGAGATCACGTCCCGCGGCGTGAAGCTGGCGGACGGCAGCGAATACGAGGCCGACGCCCTCGTCTACGCCACGGGATTCGACCTGATGACCGGCCCGCTGCGGCGCATCGAAGTCCGCGGCCGGGAAGGGGTTTCGCTGAGCGAGAAGTGGGCCGACGGCCCGCACACCTACCTCGGACTGACCAGCGCGGGCTTCCCGAACTTCTTCACGCTGACCGGGCCGCAGTCGCCCTCGGTCCTGTCGAACATGCCGATCTCGATCGAGCAGCACGTCCAGTACGTCGGTCGGATCATCACCGACCTGGCGGCCCGGGGGGCGCGCACGATCGAGCCCACCGAGGCGGCCGAGCGGGCCTGGGGGGAGCACTGCCAGGAACTGGTCTCGCCGACGTTGTTCGAGCTGGGCGACACCACCTACATGGGCGCGAACATCCCCGGCAAGGCCCGGGTGTTCACGCCCTACCTGGGGTTCGTCGGGCCCTACCGGCAACGGTGCGACGAGATCGCCGCGAAGGACTACGAGGGCTTCGTCTTCGACGGTGCCGCCCAACTCGACGAGCACAGCGCGGCGGGCGCACCGGCCTGAGGCGCCCGGCGAACATCCCGACCCCCCACTTCTGCTGCCGGTTGCACCTATCGCATCGCCTGCACGGGTGCGACAGGCAGTAGAAGTGCGGAAGGGGCCGGCGGCGGGCTAGCGCCGGTCGCTCGCCGGGCTCGGCGGCGCAGTGGCCGCCTCGGCGGGCGGCGCCGCGGGCTCGGTGGGGGCGGGCGCGGGCTCGGTGGGGGCGGACGCGGGCTCTCCCGGCGCCGCCTGGTCCATCCACGGCGCCCGGACCACACCGGCGCGTCGGTCGGCGGCCCGGCCGGCGGCGACCGCCTTCTCCCGGCCGAAGTAGACCCGGTGCGGCTGCAGGACGGAGTCGTAGAGCTCGGAGACCGTGACGAACGTGTAGCCGCGTGAGGCGTAGTAGTCGAGCAGTCGGGGCACGGCGGCGATCGTCGAGGCGTAGGTGTCGTGCATCAGCACGATCGACCCTGGCGCGGCGGTCGAGGTGACCTGCCGGAAAACCGCGTCGGGGTTGCGGGAGCGCCAGTCCTCGGAATCGATGCCCCACTTGATCAAGGGGTAGGGCACCTCCGCGGCGGTTTTCGGCCCCACCGCGCCGTACGGCGGCCGGACCACCATGGGTCGATATCCGGAGGCCTTGGTTATCGCGTTCGACGTCCGCACGATGTCGTCGGCAATGTTCGGCACAGCGCGCCCGCGCAGCGACTGGTGGCTCCAGGTGTGGATGCCGAGCATGTCGCCGGCGCGGGCTTCACCGGCCACGGCCGCCGGGTCTGCCTCGACCATCTGCCCGACCAGCATGAAGGTCGCGCGCACGTGGTGCGCGGCGAGGATCCGCAGCAACGTGCCGGTCGTCGCCGGGCTCGGGCCGTCGTCGAAGGTGAACGCGATGCACTTGAGGTGATCGCAATCGATCGGGCGGTCCGTCGTGTTCGTGTAGACCCGTGGCTCCGGGTGGCGCGCCCGGGCCGCCGCCCAGATCGCGTCGATCCGCGCCTCGGGTGAACCGGGTGGGGCGGCCGGCGGTGCGGCGGTGCCGGATGTCAGCCGGGCCGCTGTCGGAGCCGGGCGGGAGTGCGACGACCCGAGGTCGGTTGCCGCCAGAGCGCTTCCGGCGACCAGTGCCGATACCGTCGCGCTGAGCGCGGCGACTCGCACCCGGCGGGGACTGAGCGGCCGACGCGCGGGCAGGGGCAAGGCGGTCCGATCCGGGCGAGGGCCAAGGCTCTGCGCGATGTTTACCCGTTCGCCAACGCCTAGTCCATGGTTGGACACGTCCGTGTTGCCCGGCTATGTCCAATTCGCGTCCCGCCGCCCGGTCGATCAGCAGGCCTCGGCGACCTCTGGGGCGCTGCGGGGCGCAGGCAAGTGGTGGGGCGCGGTCTGGGTGTCCGCCGTGGGTACCGCCGAAGCGTTCGCCGGGGCCGGGACGAAGCGCAGCACTTCGCCGTCCTCGGTGGACCATTCGTCCACCAGGTCGTAGTCGAGGAAATGGGTCACGAACTCCGCCAGCGCGCGGTCGTAGACGGCGCAGTTCTTCGAATTGATCACCAATTCGATGCCGTCCGCCACCGGGTGGACGAACCAGTGCGGCCCAACCATTTTCGCCGACCCCCTCATCGCCCCGACCTGTTTCTCACCAGGGCACCGATTGCGTGTGTGGCCTCTTCGACAACGCGGGGAGTCGTTCCGGTTTCGAGTTCGGCCCAGTTCGATCCGTTCGTCGGAGGAGAATCAGACGTTCGGTTGAGGGTCCGTCGGGTAGGTGATCAGGGCGGCCGAATGGGCGTCAGTCGGGCGAAGTGAATTGTCTGTCTCCGCGTCCATCGACCGTTCGGCCAGTTCCTGGTCAAACGACCGCGAAGATCGCCGCGTTCCGGTCTCATGAACTTCGGTCACGCTCGAGTCGGCGGGCCGCGGGGTGGGGTCGGGGATTGTCGGAGGCTGGAGAGATGACGACCATCGGGTTCGCCCGTCCGCCGCTGCTGGACGAATCAGCGGCACCGGAACGCGGGCCGTACGACCCCTTGGCCGGCGCCTCGGCGTCCGTCGGCGTGCTGGCGGTCGCCGCCGCGGCGTTCGAGCACCTGCGGATGGTCGGGCTGCCGGCCTGCGCCGTCGCGGTGCTGCTGGCATTCGCCTCCTGGCGGCGTTCCCGAGCCCAGTCGCGGCCCCCCCGAGTGACGGCCTGGGCCGGCGTGTTGCTGGCCGCGGTCGCGACTGCGGCCCTGCTCGGTGCCCCGGCCGCGTTCGGTTCGGTTGCCGACGCCGGCAACACGCCGCCGGTCGCGGCCCCGGCCCCGCCCGCCGCCGACGCCAACTCCACGTTGCCGACCGCGCAGGTGCTCACCCACGACGTCACGGTTACCTTCGGCACCCCATACACCGAGCTTGACAACACCGGCCTGGTGATGGCCACGGTCCCGGTCACCGTCAACAACATCACCGACCACCCGACCTCGTACAACCTGCAGTTCGCCGCCCGCGACGCCACCGGCCAGTTGATCACGACCGACTCGGCCTTCGTGCCCGACGTCGCTCCCGGCCAGACCGCGCAGGTCCGGGTGTTCAACATCGTCAACAACACGCTGGTGCCGAAGCTGATGAAAGCGCACTACACCGTCACCCAAGCTGCAGTGGAGTGATCGAGATGTCGGTGCACCAGGGGGAAGCGCGGCACCAGGGCCTCGTTGGTCACGCCGAGGCGGCCCTTAGGTCAAATCACGCCAAGTCTGTTTCCAGCGGCCCCCCATTGGGCGCACCCTTTGCACACGCCATTTCCAGGTCGCGCCGACGCCCACTGCCCATCGTCGCCGGTCCGACCATCCGCTCGTAATGCCAGAAACGCCGGCATCGCCGTTCCAGGGGGAAGGGATCGAACGGGCAATGTTCAGCTTGCACGACAAGGGCACGATGGACCGCGACGGGGTGCCGGGGGGCCAGGCGGACTCATGGCGGCCGAACGTCCCTGAGCGCCAGGTCGATCTCGGCCGTACCTGGTACGGCCGCAAGCGCAAGCCGGAGGTCCGCAAGGCCCGGCCGCACGGCGGGTACGACCGTTACGCGGGCTACGACGCCCCGACCGAGCAGGAGGTCGTCCAGCGCCAACGGGTCGACTTCTCGATGGCCGCGTTCGTCCTGGGTGCCGCGGCCCTGGTCCTGGCCTGGTGGCCGATCCTGAAGTACATCGGGGCGGGCTTCGCGCTGCTCGCAGCGCTGGTCGGCACCAAGGAACTGCACCGGCACAGCGCCGCCGCGCGGGTGCGGCTGCGCGGTGAGGGCGCCCACGCCGAGCGCTTCGCGCGCACCGGGCGGGTGCTGGCGCTGCTGGCCGTGGCCGTGGTCGCCGGGAACCTGGTCTGGGGCGTCAAGGCCGGCCAGGACAGCCACGCGAAGGCCAGCGGGTCCGACACCGGTTCGGTGCTGTCCGATGTCGACGTCACCTTCGGCCAGTTCACCACCGGCTACAACGGAATCGGTCAGCCGACCCGTGAGCTCGCGGTGACCGTCCGGAACAAGACCACCAAGGTGCACTCCTTCACGATCCAGATCGAGGCCATCGACGCATCCGGCAAGGACCGCATCGCCAGCGACGAACTCCTCGAACAGAGCATGGCCCCGGGCGAGACGCGCGAGGTGCCGGCGTTCCAGTTCGCCGACCCGTCGCTGACCGACGCCCTGAAGACGGCCACGTTCCGGATCGCCCAGGCGACCGAGAAGTAGCCGAGCTACGTATTTTTCGGGGGAGGGGGACGGGGCCGGCCGAGTCAGGGCAGGGTGAGGATCTCCGCGCCCGTCTCGGTCACCAGCAGCGTGTGCTCGAACTGGGCGGATCGGCTCCGGTCGCGGGTCAGCACGGTCCAGCCGTCGTCCCACATGTCCCACGCGGCCGAGCCGAGCGTGAGCATCGGTTCGATCGTGAATGTCATCCCGGGCGCGATCACGGTGTCGTACATCTCGCTGTCGTAGTGCGGCACGACAAGGCCCGAGTGGAACGCGGTCCCGATGCCGTGGCCGGTGAACTCGCGGACCACGCCGTAGCCGAATCGCGTCGCGTAGGACTCGATGACCCGGCCGATCACGTTGATCTGTCGGCCCGGGCGGACCGCCTTGATCGCCCGGTGCAGGGCCTCCTCGGTGCGCTCCAGCAGCAGCCGGGAGCCCTCGTCGATCTCGCCGACCGGGTAGGTGGCATCGGTGTCGCCGTGCACGCCGTCCAGGTAGGCGGTGATGTCGACGTTGACGATGTCGCCCTCGACGAGTTCCCGGGAGTCCGGGATGCCGTGGCAGATCACCTCGTTCACCGAGGTGCACAGCGATTTCGGGAAGCCCCGGTAGCCCAACGTCGACGGGTATGCGCCGTGGTCGCAGAGGAACTCGTGGCCGAGCGCGTCCAGCGCATCGGTGGTCATCCCGGGGGCGATGTGTTTGGCGACCTCGGCCAAGGCCCGTCCGGCCAGTCGGCCGGCCGCGCGCATCCGCTCGATCGTCTCGGCGTCCTTGACTTCCGGGCCGGAGTAGGGGGCGGGGGTGGCCCGGCCGACGTACTCCGGGCGCGGGATCGACGCGGGCACCGCACGCATGGGCGAGATGGTTCCGGCGGCCAGAACGGACATGCCGGCAGTCTAAGCGGTGATGCCGACGAAGCTTGTTCGCGATGACACCGGGGCGCAGGTCCGGGTGCCGGACCGGGTCCGCCGCATCGTGTCGCTGGTGCCGTCCCTGACCGAGGCCGTGGGGGTCACCGAGCCGGAGCTGCTGGTCGGGGTCACCGACTGGTGCACGCATCCGCCGGGTCTGGCGGCGACCCGGATCCGGGGCACGAAGAACCCGGACGTGCCGGCGGTAATCGCGCTGGCTCCCGATCTGGTACTGGCCAACGCGGAGGAGAACAAGGCCGCCGACATCGTGGCCCTGCGGGCGGCGGGCCTCGCGGTCTGGGTCACCGACATCCGCGACGTGGACTCGGCGCTGGTCTCACTGACGCGGATGCTCGCGGCCTGCGGGATCGGGCGGCCCCAGTGGCTGGTCGCGGCTGAAACGGCGTGGGCGGCGCCGGCGGCCGGGGTCCGGCGCAAGGTGGCGGTGCCGATCTGGCGCAAACCGTGGATGGTGGCCGGCGCCGACACGTTCACCGCCGACGTGCTGGCCCGGCTCGGCTACGACAACGTGTTCGGGCGACCTGAGCCGCGCGCCCGTGATCACCGTCGCGTGGCCAGGAGCCCGAACGATGTGCACTGTGATGACCCCCCGGCCGATCCCGCCGGGCGCTATCCGCGGTCCTCGCCGGAGGAGATCCACGCCCGGGGCGCCGAGTTGGTGGTGCTTCCCGATGAGCCCTACCTGTTCACCGCCACCGACGGGCCGGAGGCTTTCGCGGACCTCGACGTCGCCCTGGTCAGCGGTCGATTGCTGACCTGGTACGGGCCGTCGATGGCCGGCGCCCGCGAACAGCTGGAACACGCGCTGACGGCGGCCCGTCCGGGTAAGGAGTACCGGCCCGCCCCGGCGGCCGACGCCTAGCCGGTCCCGCCCAGCGTGATCGGTGCGTCGTCCCCATGACCGGTCCGCCGTCGGTCGGTCCGACTAGAACTCCCAGCGCTGCTCCGGCATCCGGCGGCCCTTGCCGGCCGGGTGGGCGGCGCGGGACCGCTCCTCGTCCGCGCTGCGCGGCCGCGGGCCGGGGACGGCATCCACCGGCGCCGGCACGAAGTACAGGACCTCGCCGCCGCCCAACGGCCACTCGGAAGCCAGGTTCATGTCCGGGTACTCGGTGACGAAGGCGGCCAGGGCGGCCTCGTAGACGTCGTCCGAGGTCCCGTCGATGACCAGCTCGACACCGTTGTCCACCGGGTAGACGAACCAGGTCACGTTGTTCATTTCCGCCCCTTTGCCACCGGCCCGAGATGCTTCCCGGGCTCTTGGGGGCTTCGACATCCGCGGGGCGGATTCGGTTTCACAAATCGGACGAAACGGTCCGTTCGTCCATCCGGAATCAGCCGTTCGGAGGAGCGGAGGTGCGGGGATCAGTAGGCGTGCTCGTGTGACGGGAAGGTCCCGGCGACCACGTCGGACGCGTACGCGCGGGCGGCTTCGGTGAGCACCCCGCGCAGGTCGGCGTAGCGCTTCACGAAGCGGGGGATCTGGCCCTCGCGCAGGCCCGCCATGTCCTGCCAGACCAGGACCTGGGCGTCGCAGTCGGGACCGGCTCCGATGCCGATGGTCGGGATGTGCAGCTCCGCGGTGATCTGCTTGGCCACCTCGGCCGGGACCATCTCCAGCACCACGGCGAACGCGCCCGCGTTCTGGACGGCATGGGCGTCGGCGAGCACTTGCTCGGCAGCCTCGCCCCGGCCCTGCACCCGGTAGCCGCCAAGTCCGTGCTCGCTCTGCGGGGTGAAGCCCACGTGGGCCATCACCGGGACGCCGGCGTCGACGATCGCCGTTATCTGGGCGGCGACCCGCACGCCGCCCTCGAGCTTGATCGCGTGCGCCCCGCCCTCCTTCATGAAACGGATCGCCGTTTCCAGCGCCTGGGCGGGGGAGACCTGGTAGGAACCGAAGGGCAGGTCGCCGATCACCAGCGCCCGTCTGCTGGCCGTCGCGACGGCGCGCACCAGCGGCAGCAGCTCGTCGACGGTGACCGGGACCGTGGTCTCGTAGCCGTAGACGTTGTTGGCCGCGCTGTCGCCGACCAGCAGCACCGGGATGCCGGCCGCGTCGAAGATCTCGGCGGTGTACATGTCGTAGGCAGTCAACATCGGCCAGCGTTCGCCGCGGGCCTTCATGGCCTGCAGTGCCGGGATCCGGACCCGCTTGGCCGGTGGCAGGTTGCCGTAGACCGGGGCGGTTTCCGCGGCGTGGGTGGAATCTGACGGTGCGTCGGAACGTGATCGGTCGG
The DNA here is from genome assembly GCA_036268355.1 of Sporichthyaceae bacterium. GTDB lineage: Bacteria > Actinomycetota > Actinomycetes > Sporichthyales > Sporichthyaceae > DASQPJ01. The sequence goes on along the minus strand of DATAUG010000068.1, from coordinate 16,922 downwards.
AGCTCATGGGCACTCCTCTGACGTCGCCTCGAGGCCTCCTGGTGAGGTCCCCGGACTTCCGTACCAGGCTACCTCGGTCGGCGATCAGTGCCCAGGAGCCGTTTCCCGCCAGGAGTTGGTGATCGGCAGCCGACGGTCGCGGCCGAACGCGCGTCGGGAGATCTTCGGGCCGGGTGGGTACTGCCGACGCTTGTACTCCGCGGCGTCGACCATCCGCAGGATCCGTTCCACCAGATCCGGCTCGAACCCGGCGGCGACCAGGTCCGCGGCCGAGGCGTCGTGCTCCACGTAATCGTCCAGCAGCTCGTCCAGGACGTGGTAGTCCGGCAACGAGTCGGTGTCCAACTGGTCGGGCCGCAACTCCGCCGACGGCGGCTTGATGATCGAGTTCGGCGGAATCGGCGGGGTGTGACCCAGCGCGGCCGCGTCCTGATTGCGCCACTGCGCCAGCCGCCACACCAAGGTCTTGGGCACGTCCTTCAGCGGCGCGAAGCCGCCGACCGCGTCGCCGTAGATGGTCGAGTAGCCGGCCGCCAACTCGCTCTTGTTGCCGGTCGCCAGCACGAGGTGTCCCTCGGCGTTGGAAAGCCCCATCAGGGTCGTGCCGCGGACGCGGGCCTGCAGGTTCTCCTCTGCCAACCCGGTGAGTTTCAGCGCCTCCAAGTAGGCGGCGACCATCGGCTCGATCGCCACGACGCGGTAGTTCAGCCCGGTCCGGGCGGCCAGGTCGTCGGCATCGGTTCGGGAGTGCTCGGAGGAGTAGCGGCTGGGCAGGGATACTCCGTGCACCCGGTCCGCCCCGATCGCGTCGCAGGCGATGGCGGCGGTCAACGCCGAGTCGATCCCGCCGGACAACCCGAGGATCACCGAACCGAACCGGTTCTTGCGCACGTAGTCGCGCAGCGCCAGAACCAGTGCGCCGTAGACCTCGGCCTCGGTCCCGGCCCGCGGCGCGACCGCGGTCGGCATCGGCTCGCGGCCAACGGGCGGCGGCGCGATGGCGAGCGTCGTGCGCTCGATCGCCACCTCGGCACCCGCCGGGTCGGTCGGTTCCGCGACGGCTGCCGGCAGCTCCAGGTCGACGAACAGCGTGTGTTCCTCGAACTGCGGGGCGCGGGCCAGCAGCGTCCCGTCCGGGGCCACCACCAACGAGTCGCCGTCGAAGACCAGTTCGTCCTGACCCCCGATCAGATTCACGTAGGCGACGGTGGCGCCCGCCTCCGCGGCGCGGCGTCGGCACAGCTCCAGCCGAGCGTCGTCCTTGTCCAGCTCGTAGGGCGAACCGTTGATCACGACCAGCAGCCCGGCCCCCGCCGCCGCGGCCGCGGCGACCGGACCGCCGTCCTGCCACATGTCCTCGCAGATCACAAGGGCCACGTCGACGCCGCCGATGCGGACCACCGGCAGCCGGTCGCCGGGCACGAAGTGGCGGAATTCGTCGAACACCCCATAGTTGGGCAGGTGGTGCTTGGCCGACCGGACGACCACGCGGCCGGCGTGCAAGACCGCCAACGAGTTCTGCGGGCCGCCCGCCGGCCGGCCCAGCCGTGGCACGTCGTGCACGGCCGCGTCCAGATAGCCGACGACCACCACCGCGTCACTCGCGCCGACCTCGGCAAGCCGACCGGGCAGCGCGTCCAGCGCCTCGCGGGAAGCCTGCTGAAACGATCGGCGCAGCGCCAGGTCCTCCACCGGATAGCCGGTCAGGGCCATCTCCGGGAACACGATCAGGTCCGCGCCGGCCACCGCCGCGGCCGCGGCCCGGGACGCGATGGCCTCGGAATTGGCGGCGATCGCCCCGACCGTCACATTGAGTTGGCAGAGCGCGATCCGAAGTTGCGGCATTCCCGGAGAGTAGCCGGCCGGGGGTGGGTGCCGCGGACACCCGATGAGGTGATAAACCGGCTCCAACAGCCGTCAGTACGAAGGGGTACTCATGATCAAGGTGAGCGTTCTCTACCCGCAGGACAGCAGCGACACCTTCGACCTGGACTACTACAAGACCAAGCACATGCCCATGGTCGCCGAGCTGACCGGCGACGCATGCAAGGCCTGGGGCGTGGACTCCGGTCTGGCCGGCGGCGCCCCCGGGCAGCCCCCGGCGTTCTCCTGCATCGGCTGGCTGCACTTCGACAGCGTCGAGTCGTTCCAGGCCGCGTTCGGACCGCACATGGGCCAGATCATGGGCGACATCCCGAACTACACCAAGACCACGCCGATCGTTCAGATCAGCGAGGTCGTCGTCGGCTAGGTGCGCCGTGCGCTGTGCTCCGCCGGGGGCGCTGTGCTCATTGACGGCTTCCTGGTCGTGCCTCGGGCAAGCCCTCGTTACGGCTCAGTTCAGCCGCAGTGCTCATTGTTCGGCCTCCTGGCCGTGAAGCGGGCTGCGCCCGGTCCACGGCTCAGGTCGGCCGAAACGAACCGGAAACACCGGCGGGGCACACTGCGCGCGTGAAAGTTGACCGGCTTCCTACGGCTGCGTCGGGCACCGACGGCCGCTCGGCCCTCGGGTGCGGCGCGGCGCGGATCGGTGCGCATTGCGGTGAGCCCGATCGGTGAAACTATGAGCGCCATGGACAAGCAGACCGAGTTCGTGCTGCGCACCGTCGAGGAACGCGACCTGCGCTTCGTCCGACTGTGGTTCACCGACGTGCTCGGGTACCTCAAATCGGTGGCGATCGCGCCGGCCGAACTCGAGTCCGCGTTCGCCGAGGGGATCGGGTTCGACGGTTCGGCGATCGAGGGCTTCGCCCGGGTCCACGAGTCGGACATGCTGGCGAAGCCGGACCCGGCCACCTTCGCCGTGCTGCCGTGGCGCACCGAGGCGCCGGGAACGGCCCGGATGTTCTGCGACATCCTGATGACCGACGGTTCGCCGAGTTACGCCGACCCCCGGCACGTGCTCAAGCGCACGCTGGCCCGCGCCTCCGAGCTCGGGTTCACCTTCTACACCCACCCCGAGGTCGAGTTCTTCCTGTTCGAGCGGCGCCCGGAACCCGGCGAGCGTCCGGTGCCGATCGACGCCGGTGGCTACTTCGACCACACCACACACCGAGCCGGCCAGGACTACCGCCGCATGGCCATCACGATGCTGGAGAACATGGGCATCTCGGTGGAGTTCAGCCACCACGAGGGCGGCCCCGGCCAGCAGGAGATCGACCTGCGGTACGCCGACGCGTTGACCACCGCGGACAACGTGATGACGTTCCGGACGGTGATGAAGGAGGTTGCCCTCGAACAGGGCGTGTACGCCTCCTTCATGCCCAAGCCGTTCACCGAACACCCCGGCTCGGGCATGCACACGCACCTGTCGCTGTTCGAGGGCGACCGCAACGCGTTCTACGAGGCCGGCGCGGAGTACCAGCTCTCGAAGGTCGGACGGTCGTTCATCGCCGGGCTGTTGCACCACGCCGGTGAGATCACCGCGGTGACCAACCAGTGGGTCAACTCGTACAAGCGGCTGTGGGGCGGTGGCGAGGCTCCCGCGTACATCTGCTGGGGGCACAACAACCGCTCGGCACTGGTCCGGGTCCCGATGTACAAGCCGACCAAGGGCCAGTCGACGCGGGTGGAGGTCCGCTCGATCGACTCCGCGTGCAACCCGTACCTGACCTACGCCGTCCTGCTCGCGGCCGGGCTTCGCGGGATCGAGCAGCACTACGAGCTGCCGCCCGGTGCGGAGGACGACGTCTGGTCGCTGTCCGCCGCCGAGCGCCGTGCGATGGGCATCCAGCCGCTGCCACAGAACCTGGCCGAGGCCATCGCGCTCATGGAGGGCAGCGAACTGGTCGCCGAGACGCTCGGCGAGCACGTCTTCGACTTCTTTCTGCGCAACAAGCGGCGGGAGTGGGAGGAATACCGCGCCCAGGTGACGCCGTTCGAGCTGGACCGCTACGTCGCCGTGCTCTGAGGCCGATCCGGGCCGCGCCCCAACCCTCGTTGCGTCCGGGTAACCGTGACCTATAGGTGACGATTACCCGGACGCAAGGGCAGGGGCTTTGGCCGGTCGGACCGTTGAGTAGCTTGGGGCCCATGAGCCCAAGCGCGGCGGAGCCGTACCGGCCGCGAAGGGCACAGGCCGACGCCGGGCTGGTGCGGCTCGGATTCAGCGACAGGGCGCGGGCCCTGGAGTTGATCAGCTCACCGATCCTGGACGTCGCCGAGGATCCGGATCTGCTGGCCACCCTCGGTGAGGCGGCGGATCCTGATCTCGCCTTGGCCGCACTGACCCGGCTGGCCGAGGCCGAGGACCCGACCCAACTGCGTCTGACGCTGCGTCACAATGCCGGATTCCGGATGCGCCTGGTCTCGGTGCTCGGGGCGTCGGTTGCGCTGGGGGACCACTTGGTGCGCAATCCCGACGACTGGGCGTTGCTGGAGAGCGAGCCGGGCACGCCGGTGCCGCTGGAGGTCCTTCGTGCCGGGTTGCTCACCTCGGTGGGGGCCGACCCGTACGCGGCGGTCCCGGCCGCCGACGGTTCCGACGTGGCTGTCTACGACGAACTGCGGTTGGCCTACCGCCGCGGGTTGCTGAACCTGGCCGCCCGCGACCTGACTGGATCGGGGGGCCTGGAGGAGGTGTCGGCGGAGCTCGCGGATCTGGCTGCGGCAACGCTCGACGCCGCGTTGGCGGTGGCCCGGGCGGAGCTGCCCGACGACGCCGAGCCCTGCCGGCTGGCGGTCATCGGGATGGGCAAGTGCGGCGGCCGCGAGCTCAACTACGTCAGCGACGTCGACGTGATCTTCGTCGCGCAACCCGACCCGGGATGCGACGAGGCGGCCGCCCTGCGCACCGCCACCCGGCTGGCGACGACGCTGATGCGGGTCTGCTCGGCGGCTACCCCGGCGGGCACGATCTGGCCGGTGGACGCGGCATTGCGGCCGGAGGGCCGGGCCGGCCCACTGGTGCGCACGCTCGCCTCGCACCTGGCCTACTACGAGCGCTGGGCGGCCACCTGGGAATTCCAGGCCCTGCTCAAGGCGCGCCCGGTGGCAGGTGATCTGACGCTGGGTCAGGAATACATCGACGCGATCACCCCGCTGGTGTGGAAGGCCGCGGAACGCGAGAACTTCGTCGCCGACGTCCAGCAGATGCGCCGTCGGGTCGAGGCGAGCATGTCCGCGGCCGAGGCGGGGCGCCAGCTCAAGCTCGGGCCCGGGGGGCTGCGCGACGTCGAGTTCGCCGTCCAACTGCTGCAACTGGTGCACGGGCGCGGCGACCCGGCGCTGCGCAGCGGGACCACGCTGTCGGCCCTGAACGCCCTGGCGCGTGGCGGCTACGTCGCCCGCGACGACGCCGCCGGACTGGACAATGCCTACCGGTTCCTGCGGACCCTGGAGCACCGGATCCAGTTGTACCGGATGTGGCGCACCCACGTCGTGCCGGCCGAGGAGGCGGAGCTGCGTCGGCTGGGGCGGTCGATGGGGATGCGCCACGATCCCGCGGCCGAACTGACCGAGCGGTGGCGCCGCCACGCGCTGGAGGTCCGCCGGCTGCACGAGAAGCTGTTCTACCGGCCGCTGCTGCTCGCCGTCGCCCGGCTGCCGGGGGAGCAGGCGAGGCTCACGCCGGCGGCGGCACGGCGGCGGTTGGCCGCCCTCGGTTACGCCGACCCCGCGGGGGCGCTGCGGCACCTGGAGGCGCTGACCTCCGGCCTGTCCCGGCGGGCGGCCATCCAGCGCACACTGCTGCCGGTCATGTTGGGCTGGTTCGCGGACGCCGCGGATCCGGACGCCGGGCTGCTGTCCTTCCGGCAGGTCTCCGACGCGCTCGGCGCGACCCCGTGGTACCTGCGGCTGTTGCGCGACGAGGGCACTGCTGCCCAGCGGTTGGCGCAGGTCCTGGCGACCGGCCGGTTCGCCGCGGAACTGTTGCTCGGGGCCCCGGAGGCCGTCGCGATACTCGGCTCCGACACCGAGCTGACGCCCCGTCAGCCCGAGGCGCTGCGGGCCGAGGTCCGCGCCGCCACCGCACGGGCGGAATCCGGCGAGGCCGCGGTCCTCGCGGTCCGGGCGGTGCGCCGTCGGGAGCTGTTCCGAACCGCGGCCGCCGACGCGTTGGGGTTGCTGGGGGTCGCCGAGGTCGGGTCGGCGCTGACCGAGATAGCTGCGGTCACGCTGTCCGGGGCGTTGGCGGCCGCCGAGCTCTCGGTCCTCGGCGGGGAACCGGCGCCGACCCGGATGGCCGTGATCGCGATGGGTCGCCTCGGCGGTCACGAGGTCGGCTACGGCAGCGATGCGGACGTCCTGTTCGTGCACGACCCGGTGCCCGGGGCGCCGGAGCGGGCAGCCGCCGATGCGGCCACGGCGGTCGCCAACGAGATGCGTCGCCTCCTCCAGATGCCTGCCTCCGAGCCCGGCCTGGAGGTGGACGCCGACCTGCGGCCGGAGGGCCGCACCGGACCGTTGGTGCGCTCCTTGGCCTCCTGCGCGGTCTACTACGGGCGCTGGTCGAGCGTCTGGGAGAGCCAGGCCCTGCTGCGGGCCGAACCGATCGCCGGGGACGCCGAACTGGGCACCCGTTTCATCGAGTTGATCGAGGGCTTGCGGTGGCCCGCCGGAGGTCTGACGGAGGATCAGATCCGCGAGATCCGGCGGATCAAGGCCCGGATCGAGGCTGAGCGCCTGCCCCGGGGGGCGGACCCGAACACCCACACCAAGCTCGGCCGTGGCGGGTTGGCAGACGTGGAGTGGGTGGCCCAACTGCTGCAGCTGCGGAACGCCGCGGTGGTGCCGAACCTACGCACGACCCGCACGTTGGCCGCCCTGGCGGCCGCTCGGGAGGCCGGGCTGCTCGCCCCGGACGACGCGACCGCGCTGATCACGGCCTGGGAGTTGGCTGCCCGGGTCCGCAATGCGATCGTGCTGGTGCGCGGCCGTCCGGGCGACTCCCTGCCGACCGACGCCCGGGACCTGGACGCGGTCGCCCGGTGCCTCGGGTATGCGCCGGCGCACGCCGGTCGGCTGACCGAGGACTACCGGCGGATGGCCCGGCGCGCGCGGGCGGTCGTGGAGCGGGTCTTCTACGCCTGACTAGGCGTCACATCCCCGCCGGGTTGCCCTCCCCCGAGGCCTTGCCGGTCGACCCGTCGACGAAGGTACGTCCGTTCCCGGGTTGGTTGAGCGTGACGTCCACCGCCGTGGAACGGGCCAGGGCGATGCAGGCCTGGTTCGCGGCGCTCGGGTCCGAACCGGTGAAGAGGGAGATCACGATCGTGTCGCTGTGGTACGCGACGTCGACGTGGTCGAGCACGGTGCAGGGCGGGATCCCCGCGTAGTAGTAGATCCGCACGGTTTGGATGCCCGTCTCCAGGGCGTAGACCCACGAGATCGCATGCACATTGCTCATCCCGGGCCGCGGGGTGACGACCAGGGCGCTGCCGACGCCCGGCCGCGGGCTCGCGGTGGCCCAGGGCGGCGTCCCCGACGACGAGGGCGCCGGCGAGGCGGGCGCGGGCTCCGAGGACGCCGACGTGCCCGGCGCCGGTGACGCAGTCGCGGACGGGGCCGTCGCGGTGGGCGTGGGCGTTGGGGCAGGGCTCGCTGGGCCGGTGGAGGGGGGCCCGGCGCTGGGCGTCGACGCGGAACCGGAGACCACCGAGCCGCCCGCCCCGCACCCGGCGAGAAGCAGTGTCATTCCCAGTCCGACGACGGCCGGAATGCCCTTCATACGACCCCCTGAAACCGGCGCCCGGATCTGCGGGCGCGTCTCAACTCTTGCATCCCAGGACGGCCCGCAGGCTCGGTTCGTTCACCACGGCACGTGGAATTCGACAAGGCGGCCGTCGCAGCGGTCGGCGAATTCGGCAGATCCGCGGCGAACCGGGACTCAAGGCCGAGTGGGCAGGCTCCGATATGTCGGTAGGACCGGCAGGGCCAATCTGCCGGTAGCGCCGCCCGGGAGGAGCCGCCGTGGACGTGTTCCTGCAGTTCCTTCTGCTGGCAGGGATCGGGGTCTGCGTGTGGTTGGCCTTCCACCCGTCCTCGCGGGAGAATTACGACGACATCGAGACATCGCGCCGCCTCGACCCACCGCTCCCGGCGCCCCGCCCCGGCCGGCTCGACACCGACTTCATCGCCTCGCTGCCGCGGCGGCCGGTTGCCGACTGGCGACTGCCTCCGCAGACCCGCGCCACCCACGACGACACCGTGCCGACGTACGGCCGGCAGGGAGTCGCGGGCGACCCGCCTGCGTAGGCGGCGGCCCGGCGGTCGCGTCGAGGTCCGGCGAGGCGCACATACTGGGCGTAACCCCCGCCGATTGGAGCAGCAGCGATGGCCGCCGACCTCGCCACGACCCGTCGTTGTCTGCATGCGATCGCTGAACAGGTGATGGCGGGTCCGCAGCATCGCCGCAGCAACGAGATCGCGTTGCGGATCACCAACGAGGGCTTCGCCACCGTCGCCGAACCGGGTTTGGAGCTGACGGCCACTGTGCTGGTTTCGACGGCCGGTGAATTCGCTCTCGACGGTGCCTCGTGCGCCTGCCTGGCGGCCGCGGTCGGCGTCGACGTCGGAGCGCCGCGCGACCTCTACCACGACCTGACCGGCGTTCCCGCGGACGAGATCCTGACCGTCACCCCGTCCGCCGCGCGGGAGTTGCTCGAAGCGCTGCGCCGCGGCGACGCCGCGCTGCGCCGGCTGGAGCCGACGCAGACCCCGATCCTCTGGCCGGAACATTTCGACGTCGGCATCACCGCGGACGAGGTCAACTACGGAGTCTCGCCGGGCGACGGTTACCTGGACGAGCCATACGTGTACGTCGGCCCGTGGAAGCCGCGCGTCGGAGAGTTCTGGAACGCCCCGTTCGGCGCGGCCCGACCGCTCCGGGAGCTTCCCGACGACGCCCTCGATGACTTCCTTGCCCATGGGCGCGAACTCACCCGTTGACCGATACCGGGGCCGTCGGTCCGAGACATCAGAGGGCCCCGGCGGCCGGGGCCCTCGGTGAACTGACGACCGATCAGATGTCGTAGTAGAGCTCGAACTATTCTGGCCGCTCTATCACCTGCGGTTTGTCCGGTGATCTTGACTCTGACCTGCATCTTTCGCGTTCGTGAGGTTGCATGTGGTTGCGTCGGAGTGCGCTGGGAGGCGCACTCCGAGCGCACTGACGCTCCATCAGAATGACTGACCATCAGAACTACGCTAAGTAAGCCACCGAGGGCCGAGTCCGGCCAGCGGCTCACAACCGACCCGCCGGGGGCCCGGGCGGCGACGGGTAGTTCACCGGAGGTTCGGTGGTGGTGGCCAGGATCCGTCCGGCCGCGTCATAGCTCGTCAGGATGAGCGTGCTGGCCGAGTCGGCGGGGGGCAGCCAAGCGGCCGACACTCCCTCGGCGGCGGGCAGGACACGGGTACCGGGCGCGTCGGTGAGGGTGAGGTGGTCAGCGCCCGGGGCGGAGATGATCATCGCGCCGCCCGTCGGGCCCCAGCTGAGGTCGTGATTGAGCGGGATCTGCGGTCGCGCCTCTGCGGCCGCGCTGCTGCACTCGCCGCTGATCTGTCGGTGGGCCGGAGGCTGATTGGGCAGGATCAGGGCGTAGCAGTGCCCGCCCTGCTCGGCGTCGGCGATCCAAAGCTGCATGACCTGGCCGGGCGGGGCCGCCGGGCCGGTGGTGGACCAGACCAGCCGCGCGGTGCCGCGCGCCGCGGGGATGGGGGACCCGTGGCGGGTGTAATCGAACAGATCGTCGGGACCGCCGCCCGAGCCGGCGGTCAGGGCTGGCGCGGCAACCGCACCGGGGCCAGGTCGGGCCGCGCCGAGGTCCACGCCGCCCGCGCCCACCAAGGCGCACCCGAGCACGCCGATCACCGCCACCGTCCGGCCCGCTCCCGAAATGCGCATCCGATGCTCTCCCCGAACGAGACCCGAACCGCGAGGGCCGCGGTCCTCAACTTCATGGTGAGCCCCGTCCGGGCCGGCCGCCAGGGGGAAGTTAAACCCGGACCCGGTGTAGCGACATAAGGCAACTGCGGCCACTTCCATGCCATGGGCCTACGGGGTGTCCAACCCGTCCGTGAGCGCCGCCGGGTCCGCGCGCCCACGCTCGTCCGGAAGTGAGCGTCGTCCGGGCGAGACGCCTGCTCCCGGTCAATCTGGGTAATCGTGTGACACGGCAGGTGACACAGAAGGTCGGCAGCCCACCGGACAAGCGGCAGGGCCGTAAGGCCACGTCGGCCGAGGCTCTGCTCCTGAGGTCAGGCGCGGGAGAAGACCAGAGCCCCACGGCTGGGCACGGTGCACAGGTCGATCTCGGTCTGGGTCACCGAGGCGTAGTCGTTGTGCTCCTGGATGCCGCTCGACTTGCTGCCTGTCACGTCGAAGTCGAGGATCCCGTGCCCGGGCTTGCCCGGATCAACGGCGCCCTGATTCGCCTTGATCTTCTCGATGACCGTCTGGTCCGAGGGCGCGGTGTACACGGGGTAGTTCGTCGCGCCGGTTTGGATGTCGGTGGTCAAAGTCCCGTCGTAGACACCGGCCGAGTCCTGATGCAGCACCAGGGTGTCCGTCTCGGTCTGCTGCGCGCCGTTGCTGTTGTAGGAGCTGTCTTGAGCCTTCCAGGTGCCGGACAGGTCGGGCAGGAGCGGGGCCGGGGGCGCGACGGTGACGGTCTTGGTCACGGTCTGGGTGATGACCTTGGTGTGGGTCTGGGCGAAGGCGCTACTGCCCAGGCCCGCGCCGATGCCAACGGACACGACGGCCGCGGCAGCGCCGGTGATGAGGGTGCTCCTGCGGACGATGGCCACGATCGGTGCTCTCCTGCTCGGTCGATTTCGTCGGTGTCTGCAGCAGGTTGGACGCACGTCCGGTTCGCCCCGATGCGTCTGTTCGGCTCAAAGTGGATCAGCCGAACGGCTTGATCGGCCGCCGGCGGCACCGGCTGCGACGCCCGTCGGAACCTGGACGACCGTCGGCAGATCGGCTTTCGGGATCGTCCCCGCATGATTCGCGGCCAGTGCCACGGCGCTGACCGCCAGCACTACCGCCAGGACCCCTGTGCAGCGTTGTCGCATGCATCCGCGTCGCCCAGGAGGCACCGTGCCAGGCACCGATCAGGCTGTCGGTCAGCAGGTTGAACCGGAACGCCTGTCCATGTGCCCACCGGCTGCGGGGCCCCTCTCGGACCGGTTGCTGGAGTTGCTCCGAGCACCGCGCAACCCACGCCGCACCAATGTCCGGGACCGGAGCTGGGTCAAGTCCTGACCGGTGGGAGCCGATACTCAGCTGCCCCGGCTCGCGTCCCGGAGTGAGCTGCGGCCTGGAGGTGTGACGTGGTGCTCGTCAGACTCGTCGCCGCCCTGGGCGTCGCGGCGCTCTGCTTGTTGGCACCGAGGCTGGTCGCCGATGCGACCGGCGTGGCGGGCCGCGCGGGCGCCAACGTGATCGAGCGCGGGATGAAACTGCCGACGGCGGCGCCGTCGCCGAAATCGGTGCCCACTTCCACCGCCACTGCGCTGCCGCGCGGGGCTGCCCAGAAGCTCCACACCAGACCGCACGCGAAGTAGCCGGGCGGGGCCGACTTCTGAGCACGTCCTCGCGCCCTCTCAAGGCGTCGAAATCATCCGAACTGATGATGCAGGTCGGGACGTTCGAGCCCCGCCGGATTGGGCGCGCTGGCCGTCAAACCCCGAAAGCCGCAAGACCTGGGCATGTGACGGCGAAAGGAACCCAGATGCTGACTCTGCGCAGCCTCGCCGTGGTGGACCAGGACCACGAAGACAACGCCGTCATCTGGTGGGTCGGGCTCGCGGAAGTGCACCAACGACAACGGCTCTGCGGGGCATGGGTCCTGAGCCCGACGCGCGTCAGCGACATCACGGCCGTCACCACGGGCCGGTGGCTCCTGCCGACCCCGGCCGGACGTGAGGTTCTCGCCTTTCTCCGCATCGCGGTTGGCAACTCGGTAGACCCGGCGCGCTTGGCCGGCGCCGTAGCGGCCGAGCGCACCGCCATCGCCGAGTCGTTCGAGCGCATCCGCAGCCAGTCGCGCTCGCGGCTTGCGCCCCTGTCGCTGCCACCGCTGCCTCCGGCCATCGACCTCGAAACTCCGCCCGCCCTCCTCACGCTGCCCGAGGCACGGCGCGCCCTGCTGATCGCTCGGCAGGTCGAGACGTGGGCCGACACCTGGAACGAGATCGAGGAACGGCGGCTGGCCAGGCCGCACTTGCGTGACCAGTTCGGCAACGAAGTGCGCCTCCTTCCCGGCCTGAACTGGGCGGAGGCCAAGGCCGCATGAACGCGACCGGACTGAACTTCGCCGCGCTCGACGTTGAGACCGCCAACTCCCGCCGCGGCTCGGTCTGCGCCATCGGCCTCAGCGTCGCGCGAGACGGCGCGATCACGGAGCGACGCTCCTGGCTGTGCAAGCCCCCGCCCGGGCTGGACCACTTCGACGGGTTCAACATGAGTCTGCATGGCATCACGCCAAAGATGGTTGTGGGCCAGCCGACGTTCGCGGAGCGCTTGGAGCAACTGCTGGAGCTGATCGGTGATCTGCCGGTCGTCGCACACAACGCTGGCTTCGACATGGGCGCGGTCCGCGAAGCCTGCACTTTCTCCGATCACCCCTGGCCGACGCTGGAGTATGGCTGCACGCTCGTCATGGCGCGACGCTCCCTGGATCTGATCTCCTACCGACTGCCGCTGGTGGCCGATGCCCTGGGCGTGCGCCTGGAGCACCACCACGACGCCGGCGACGATGCGGCGGCGACTGCGGCCGTGGCTCTCGCCCTGGCGCAGCGTCACAGTGCGGGCACGCTTGCCGAATTGGGCGAGAGCTTGCGGGTCTTGCTCGGGCAGATGACTCCGGTGCAGTGGGTCGGATGCCACCGCCGGGACAATCCCTCCACCGGTTCGCGTCTGATTCCTCGGCCAGCCGCGAACCCGGACGCAGATCCCACTCACCCGCTGTACGGGGCGGTCATCGCATTCACTGGCGCGCTCTCGATCGTGCGGGCTGAGGCTTGGCGACTGGTGACCGAGGTCGGTGCAGAAGTGGTTGTGTCGCCGAACCGCCGCACAAACTTCCTGGTGATCGGCGACGGATTCCGCGGCGACAATCCGTCGGACTTCTGGAGCGGCAAAGCCCGAAAGGCTGTTGATCTGCGCGCGAAGGGCTATCCCGTCGAAGTGCTCACCGAAATCGAACTCATACAGCTCATTGCCGATCCCGGCCGATCGGGATCATCGGCGCAGGAACGAGTGGGAGCCGAACGAACCTGATCCGACCCCCGGACTCTTCCAGGCGGTCGAATCGGTGGGCCCAAGCATGCTGCTGACGGTCAATGCAACCGCCCACATCTGTGCCCAGCGAGGTGGAGAATTCTGTTATGTCCTCCAGTCGGCGCCTGAAGCGAGTCGCTGTCGCGTATGCCAGCGTCGAGACCATCTTGGCCCTGGTGGCGCTGATCGCCCCGGGCCAGTCCGGATGGCTAGTCGCCGCGTGGATTGCCCCGGCACCGCTTTCGATCCTGCTCCTGCCGATGCTCAGCGTCCTGCTGTCGGTGCTGGGCATCATCGCCGAACCGGTCGCGTGGGTCGCCTGGGTTCCCACGATGGCCGCCATCGCCGCCGCGCAGGTCGTGCTCGCCGCTCGCCTTTTGGACGCGATGAAGAGAGGCAGTTGCTGGTGGCGAATGCGCAGGTTCTGCATAAGGAAGGCTTGACGCGGTGGCCGAGGTCGAATTCAGGTTGGAGGAGGACGAGAACAGCGACTTGCCGCGGGTGGTGAACATTTACTTAGATGGGCGTCCGTTGCGTGCCCTTGTCGGCGAGTTTGAACGGCCATTCGCGGTGGCCGCAGGGGAACCTGGACAGGCTGGGGATTACGCAGGGTTGTGGCCGCCGGACGCCTTGGCCGAAGGCGGGGGGCACTTTCTCGGCGAGCCGGTCGAGTTCTACCGCGGGCGATCGATCCTGCTCGGCTGCGGTTGCGGGGCCGCTCAGTGCCACCCTCTGACAGCCGACATCACGATCGAGGACACGATCGTCACCTGGTCCGGTTTCGAGTCGGCCCACACGGGTTGGGACCTGACCGCCCTGGGCCCGTTCGTGTTCGACCGTGCGCAGTACGAAGCGAGCCTCGAAGAGGCCAGACGCACCTGGTCGTGATCATCTTCGGATAGCTAAGCGTGACGCCGCCCATGGGCCGGCTCGGTGCCGCCCTGGCTGCTCGCGTGTGATCGGGGATTGCTACGACCGTGGGGTCCGGACGCACGATGAATGTCCGATCAGCCGGCACGGTGGAGACTGGCTGATCTCGTGAGCCATCGAACGACCGGAGGTGCAGCGTGAGCGAGGAGCCGCTGACCGACGACGAGATCGAACGGATCCGGCTGAGTGCTGAACAGCAGGGGCTGGCAAGGCCTGAGGACGCTCTGCGCCTGGTCGGGGACCTGCGGACAGCGCGCTTCATCGCCAATAACGAGACGGAGTGGACACAACAACTCGGCCAATCGGTCGGTTCGCTCCAGGACGAGCTTGCCGCCGCGTCGGCCGAGATCGAGGCGTTGCGCGCAGCAGCGGAGGCCGAGCGCACCCGGACTAGCCAATGGCGGCAGGCGTCCATCCGGTCGGAGGAACGCGTCGCCGAGTTGGAGGGCGAGTGGGACGACGACCACGCCGTCCTGCGTCGCAGCGGCCGAGGCGGAGGTCGCCGCGTTGCGTCGCAAGCTCGACTTCGTAAGCGCGCCCAAGCGCGCCGAACGCGAAGATGCCATGTCTTGGGAGGACCGATGCCGGACGGCACAGGCCCGCCTCGACGCAGTAATCGCCTACGCCGACGAGCTGCTGGCCGCTCCGCACAGTCAGGGCGTGACGGTCATGCTCGACCAGTTCCGGTTCCTTGCGGCCGGTGAGGCGCGCGGCTCGTGAGCCTGCACTTGAGTACGGCGTGGCACGACGGCGTGACGGTGCTGGGCGGCGTGGGCATAGGCAGCGTCGCCACGGCGTGGTGGACCAACCGGGCTGCCGCCACCCGGGAGCACCGGCAGTGGCAGCGCGACCAGCGGAGCGACGCCTACGCCCAGCTGCTCACCTGGGGTGCCCAGCTGATCGAGGAGCTGGTGGCTGAGTACGCGGATCCCGACATGGACCCGGACTCCGTGGCCCTGATCCCTGGTGCCCCGGGTGAGAACCCGCTGCCGCGGACACCTGCGCAACAGCTGGTTGCCGCCCACTTCGACATCTACGGCACCCGCAGCGTCCGTGCCGAGTGGACCGGCTTTGCAAGCCAGCTGCACGGCCAGCGGTGCGAGCTGATCCGGATGGTGCAGGCCTACCAGCGGTGCCGCGCTGCCAAGGAGGCAGCCGTGACCGGCCCCCAGCGTGCCGATGCGCAGGAGGCGGTGGAGCTGGCGTGGGATGCGTGCATGTACGCCCCGGAGCGCGCACGGGAGGTGCTGCAGGCGGCGCTGGCGGATGTGGTGGCGGCTGCACGGGAGGAGCTGGGGATTGACGACGGCCCGGGGCCCACGCTGCGCACACCGCCGCCGGAGCCACGGCCACGGCTGCTGACGGCGCCCCAGAAACCACGGCCAAGGACGTAGCGTTGCGTCATGGCGAACGTTGTGCGATAACCGAACGCTCAACGCACACCCTCGCCGCCCAGCCCAGCTGACGCCCGCCGCGCCGGGTGCGGTGTCGCATTCGGGGTGTCCGCCGAACCGTCGCACTGTCGGGGGCCGTGCGTACGCTCCGAGGATGACGGCCACACTGATCGGCTACGCGCGCTGCTCTACCGACGCCCAGGACCTCTCTGCCCAACGTGCCGCCCTGGTCGGCCTCGGCGTCGACGCAGATCGCATCTACACCGACCACGGGATGACCGGCAGGAACCGCGAGCGGCCCGGGCTCGCCCAGGCTCTGGCCGCGGCCCGCGCTGGCGACACCCTGGTCGTCCCGAAGCTGGACCGCCTGGCCCGCTCGGTCCCGGACGCCCGGGCCATCGGCGACGACCTGGCCGCCCGCGGCGTCAAGCTCTCCCTCGGAGGCACGGTCCACGACCCGCACGACCCGATGGGCAAGCTCTTCTTCAACATCCTGGCCACATTCGCCGAGTTCGAGGTCGATCTGCTGCGCGCCCGCACCCGCGAAGGAATGGCGATCGCCAAGGCCAAGGGCCGGCTGCGCGGCAAGCCACCGAAGCTGACCGCCCGGCAGCGCACGCACCTGCTCGCCCAGCACAAGGCCGGGACCCACACCATCGCCGAGCTGGCCGAACTGTTCGCGGTCAGCAGGGCCACCGTGTACCGCGAACTGGATCGGGCCGCGAAGGCGGCGGCGTAGTGCCGGACGAGCGGGTCGGATATCCGGCGGTTCATGCAGTGCGCACGGGCCTACCCGACCGAAGGGCAAATCGCGCACGTCGTGCGTGATTTCGCGACCTGGCACGACCGATCGGCAGCGCGCTGCCGATTTCGCGTCGTGAATCGGCACCGTCCGTGCCGATTTCCTGGCTGCCGCGAGGGTCCCGGCAGGTAAAAAACTCCGCCATCGCCTGGCGGAGTTGTGACGGGTGGGAATCGGCGAGGTAGCGGTCTGGCCGCCGCGCCCGGGCCTACCCGACCGAAGGCCAAATCGGACATGTCATGTCCGATTTCGCGACCTGGTATGACCTCGTCGCGGCCAACTTTCCGCCCTACGCGGAAAACTGGGAGCCGGAGGCAGCGGGCGGAAGCCCACCGCGACCGTCTCGGCCGAGTCGTCAAATCATTAACGGCGTTAATGATTTGACCTCAGTTGAACTGGCGGACGGAGCGGGACAAGGACGCTGCGACGGCTGTCAACGCCGCTTGAAATTTGACCCCCCTTCGCCGCTTGAAATCTGACCCCCGGCCCGTCAGATGATCTTGGTCAGTCCTCTGGTTGGCCGGCCGCGGGGACGCGGCCGAGGTTTCGGTCTTTGAGGCGGTAGCTGTCT
>DATAUG010000067.1:0-2513 GCA_036268355.1 Sporichthyaceae bacterium | reverse complement strand
GGTCGGCGGCGACGTGCCGCCAGGCGTACCCCGTCTGCGGCCAGCCGTGCAGCAGCACGATCGGGGAGCCCTCCCCGGT
Organism: Sporichthyaceae bacterium; assembly: GCA_036268355.1. Taxonomy (GTDB): domain Bacteria; phylum Actinomycetota; class Actinomycetes; order Sporichthyales; family Sporichthyaceae; genus DASQPJ01. The sequence continues at coordinate 2,434 of DATAUG010000067.1, read as the reverse complement.
ACGCCGGTAGTGCATGCGAATCCCGTTGACCACAGCGGTTGCCATGGGTTCCTCCTTCGAAGAGTGGTCTGAGTTCTCAGGCGGTCGAGGTCCCCCCCAACAGGACGGTCGGACCTGTGGTTTACCGGGTCCCCGTGCCGGTGACGTACGCTTGCCGCGGCGTGCTTCGTCGAGGGCCCGGTGGGGCCGCAGGGTGTTGTAGGTGCGGCGGAACAGGCCGAGTTCGACAGCGAGGGCGTTGCCATGCGGAAGAAACGGGTCGAAAAGCCATCGGGCTACTAGCCATGGTTCGCATCCGGCTGCCCGCCGTCGGTTGGAACCGGCAGCACGAAGGACACTGTCGTTCCGCCGCCCGTCGGGCTGTGTAACGAGAATGTGCCGCCCAGCGCCTCGATGCGGTCGTTCAGCCCGACCAGCCCGGAGCCCCGTCGCGGGTCGGCGCCACCGACACCGTCGTCACGCACGCACACTCGCAGCGCGCCATCCACGACTTCGGCGTCCACCTCCACAGCAGACGCGTGTGCGTGCTTGGCCGCGTTGGTAAGCATCTCCGAGACGACGTAGTAGGCGCCCACCTCGATCGGCTCAGGGAGCCGGCCATCGATGCGCACGCCGTTCTTCACCGGGACGGCGGAGCGGCGCCCGAGCGCGCGCAGCGCCGGCCGCAGCCCGGCCCGGGACAGGATGACCGGGTGTATGCCGTGGGAGATCTCCCGCAGCGCCTCGATCACACCCGTGAGGTCCGCGGCCACGTCCGTGACCTCGCTACGCACCTCTTCGCTCTCGTGGGCAGCCACCGCAACTCGCAGCCTGAGTGCCAGCGCGATGAGGTGCTGCTGGGCGCCGTCGTGCAGGTTCCGCTCGATCCGCTGGCGGGCTTCATCCGATGCCGCGACGATCCGGGCGCGGGAGGCTATGAGCTCGGCCCGGTTTTGCGCGGTCGCGACCGCGGTGGCGACCAGGTCGGTGAACAGCGTCATCCGGTGCTCGGTGTCAGGCGGCAGCGGCCCCTGACCGGACCCGACGGCGATCGCCCCCCACAGCCGGCCGTTGACGTGGATCGGCACGGCGACCGCGGCCCGCAGCCCCTCGCGAAGATAAGGCTCCCCGCCCGGAATGTCGCCGTAGTCCTCGACCCGGGCGGCCTGACCCGTACGCCACACCGTCGCGGTCAACCCGGTGGCCGGATAGCCCGTCCACGGTTCCCCGACCCGCACGTGCGGGCCCGTCGTGCCCTCGTTGGCCAGCAGCGTCGCTGTTGCGTCGGGCTCGTAGCGGACCATCCTGGCGGTGCCGCCACCGAAATGCCGCAGCGCCTCCCTGGTCACGGCCGCGAAAACCGTCTCTGCCGGCTCGCCCCGCGCCACCAGCATGGCCAGCCGCCGCAGCGCCGCCTGCGTGTCGGCGAGCTCGCGCAGCTCCTGCTCGGCCCGGGCGTTGGCGATCGCCATCGCGGCCAGCTCCATGAAGTCCGCCATCCGCGACTCGGTGCCGGCCGGGAAGTCCTCCCGCGACGTCCCAGCCACCGTCACCCCCCGGTAGCGCCCCTCCACCACGATGGGCGTGGCGACCGCGGCCCGAATGCCCAGCCTGCCGACGATGGCACCAAACGGGCCTTTCGCCAGCGCTTCGCCGTTGGCCCGGGCCGGGCGCCCGGTGTGCAGTGCGGCCGTGATGACACTCCCCGGCGGCAGCTTCATCCGGAAGCCAACTGGTACTTCCCTAGTGACCCGGCCATACGAACCGAGGACAGTGCCATACCCCTCAAGCTCCTCACGCTCTCCGCACGGGTCAGCGGCAGGCGACCCCGGCCCGTCGGCGCTGGACAGGTCAACGCTGGAGACGAACGTCGCCTCGGCGCCGATCAGGTGGGCAAGCTCATCCGCGACAGCGATGAACACCTCGCCGGGCTGCGCACCGCCGGCCACCAGCGTGGCCACCCGCCGCAGTGCCGCCAGCTCATCGACCGCCCGGCGAACCAGAGGCACCGGGCGGCCGCCGTCCAACTCGGTCGCCGCAGGGTGCAGAACCTCGGCGATCTGACCAGCCATCGAACGCTCGACGCTGAACGATGGGCGTTCGGTCAACAGCTCAGCCACGTTGTGCAATGCGCACGCTCCCGCCACGTCGATCCCGTCGACCGGGCGGTCCCGGTCGTAGCGCGAGTTGCCCACCTCACCTGCTCCTCTCCCGATCGGCGACGTCGGGCCGAGGGAAGGTCCAGGGGTGACGATCATCGGGATGGAAACCGAGTTCGCGCACCAACGCGGAGAGGTCGGCGGCCATGGTGCCCTTGTCCATCCCCCCGGCCGGCTTGTCACTGCGGCCGTAACCACGCAGATCGGGCACGATCACGGTGTGGTCGGCGGCCAGGTCGGCGGCGACGTGCCGCCAGGCGTACCCCGTCTGCGGCCAGCCGTGCAGCAGCACGATC